>DADT01000031.1:11524-71001 GCA_002495065.1 Methanoregula sp. UBA471
TTTTCATAATTTTTGTTACAGATCTGCTGAGGGGTATTCCTTCGAAAGCGGTGGCGGTCATCGCTCACGATGATAAGTGGTAAAATCCATTTCCCGTGGCCAATCCCTGCCTGGTGTACCAGTGTTGATTGTAACAATCGGTACTATGAAAAAAACCGGCCAACCTCATGAGAGGACGTGCCTGCAATGGGAATGGTAACCGGGGACAAATTGGGGTAGGGACTCACCGACCTGCGGGCATACATCTCCCGGCTGTGTGCAGGTTATGAAAACGTTATATACGTATCTTAGATTCATGGTCTTTAATCAGGGAACGTCAATATATGTATAGACCGGTGAAAAACCAGCATGACAGATGAAACCTTGTCGCAGTTCAAAAACGAACTCAACAGCTTCTTTGTATTATTTATCCTGAACGTGGTCTTCGGGGCACTGGCAATAGCATTTGGTATGCAGTTTATGATTGCTTCCGTCATGGGGCTTGCGGAGGGGGAAATCCCGCTCCGCGTACTCACAGGAGCGATCTCCCTGGCAGTCTTCGGGCTCGGGCTCAGCTGGGTACTTTCCAGCGTGAAGGTCCTGGAAGGAACTACGGAGATCCGCAGGGAATACAGCGAATTCACGGGGCCGGTTCCCGATGAAATCCTGACCGGCTGGATCGTGCGTCTCACGGCCCAATACCGGGAGAACCGGGAGACCATCCGCCGGATGACGGTTATCTGTGCACTTGGCGGCTGTGCATTCCTTGCCATCGGCGTCCTGAACCTTGTCCCGGGTATTACCTGGACAGCAGACCCCAATGCCAGCTGGACTCTTGGGCTGCCATTCATTGCAGCCGGGATCAACATTACCATCGGGCTTGCAAGCCTGCTGTTCTGTGTATATTTCCGCAGGTATTCTGCTGCATGGGACCTCCGCCTTGACGAAACCGCCAGGAGTGAAACGATCCTGGAGCGGACGCTGGAGCAGCAATAATCATGGCCGAACGAAGGACACCCTATGAGATCTACTGGGAGATCCTCGTGTACTGTAAGACTCCCCGGGCATTCACGGCCATTATCAACCGCTGCGATCTCAATTCGAAGACCGGGCAGGATTACATCAGTTTCCTCTGTGCCAAGGGGTATCTTTTCCGGACCGTGGAGGGAGAGAAATCATGGTATACGACCACCGGAAAGGCCGGTGAATACCTGTCACTTTTTACCGAGCTGTACCAGAAACTGTTTGATACCATCCCGGGATTCAGGTTATGAGAGATCACCTCTCGGTTACCTGACCCGGGACAGCGGGTAGATCCCAGCCAGCGTGGGGATGTCATTGAGGATGTACGCAAACGCGAGCCAGCTCCATGTCCCCCACCGTGCGGAGAGTGACTGTTGCACCCGTTCAATCTCGTCCCGGGAATTCTCCGGTGTCTTACCCTCGTAGAGCTCGCTCATGATCACCACGCTCCAGGCATCGATGGGCGGTGTTGACTGGCCGAAGATGATTGCGGCAGAATACCTCCCGATGCCGGGGATCGCGGTGAGTACTTTCATCGCCTCGTCTTCCGGGATTGCTGCCAGATGCCGCAGGGAGATCGGGTGGGCTGCAATGTACTGTGCCGCCTTCACCAGCCGCTCTGCCCGGTACCCGAGCATCGCCTCCTTCCGGAGGATGGCGGGGTCGAGTTCAGCGATCTCTTCAGCCCGGGGCCATAGGATCACCTCTTGTGCGTCAAACGAGACCGTGGTGCCGAAATGTTCAAGCACCCTGTCCATCATCTGTTCGCTCCGCTCTATCGGCGCCATCTGGAGGAGGATCGCGAGGATAATGCCGCCAAAGACATCATCGAGGAGGCCGATCCGCATGCCGTGGTGGTCAGCAGTGACTTTTTTAAGGACCGGATCATCCTGGGCAAACCGGTAGAACCCGGCGAGGTCTTCATCTGCCCCGAGACCAGCACGGATCATCTTCCTAAGATCATTCCTGTCCCCTTTTGTAAGGGGCGAGGAGATAAATGCCCTGACGGAAACCCGGTTTTTCTTTGCCTGCATGACAAGCCCGACCGGGATATCCCCGATCCATACTCCTGTCCAGAGGGTGTTGTTTTCGAAGACCTCCTTTGGGGTGGACCAGGGCCAGCCGGCCGGTTTTGCCACCGTCAGCGCAAAGTCAAATGGTTCAGGGATGGTCAGGGTGAATGCCTCTGAATATGGGAGGTGCATTGTTGTGTGGTTGTTGTGGGAAGGGTAATAAAGGTACAGGGATGGCATCCCCCTCATTTGCCCCTCCGATCCCTCTTTATACCCTGAAGCTGTATGGACTTTTGTGAACTGACCATGAAGATAAAATCGATTCCCAACGGGCCGAATGTGGTGGAGACCGATGAACCCCTCACCTGCTCGGTCAGCGGTACGGAAAAAGATATCAGGGCACCTGTTTACCTCTGCCGCTGCGGGGCGTCAAAGAACAAGCCCTTCTGTGACGGGTCGCATCTCGCAGCAAAATTCAGTGCACCGGCATCGGAGATCACACCGAAGAAAAAGTGAATGGTTACGGGGTTACGAGCGCTACAACCTCTCCTGTGTTATCTTTCGCCAGACTCATGTATTTTCCAGGGCTGTTCTACCCGGATCGTATCTCAAAGGAGTTAATCATGTGACTGAAGATGTCCGCGCTCGTAGTTACCTGGTTATTCGGCGTGTGGAAGTCGATCGCGTACGCCTCTCCGCCTCTTCCGAAGTCCCATGCAGTTCCCGGTACCATCTCTGCAACTTCAGGATGGTCCGGGATGGTGAAGTTATATCCCTGCATGCGCCCGGAATGCATGATGTACAGGGTATACCAGCCGTAGTTTTCATCGTCGTGCGAGGTGAACACCAGTCTGCGGGCCTCAAAGCTCCCGTTCAGGTTAACAGGATCGTTGCTGACTAAAACCGGCGAATAGAACACTCGTGCATCAGAACAGGAATTATGATCGAGCGGATTTCCGGCCCCGTCGACACAATACGAGAGGGTCTTTTCCCTGATCACCCCGTCTGCCCAGGTACGCATGTTATAGAAGTAGTCACCCGTCCCCGTTACATCGTCAAAATACACATGTGCATATAACCGTTTATCCGGGCTGGAAAAATTATACACGGTTCTCCAGTACCTGACCCGGTCCTGTCCGGTTATCTCCTGTACCGGGGATGCACGGGAAGGCCAGGACAGGCGCTCTTTTCCATAGGTCCAGGATGAAGGATAATCCATGGTAAACCTGTGTGCCGGTGTATTGCCGGATCCCACCTCCAGATTAGCAGTTTTATACGCTGGTACAGGTAGTGGAACCGTGGTCGTTTGCGGAATTACGGTCTGCGTCGGAACAACTGTAGCAGGGGTCGCAGTCTGCTGGGTGGTAAGAACCGGTCGTGGATTTGAATTTTGCTGGACACAGCCCCCGATTACGATGATCCCAAGTATAACTATACCAAAAATCCATAATGTTCGCATCTTCGGTTCACTCCGTTCCCCCATCCCTCTCCTGGAAGGACAGGAAGGATACAGGGAAATGCGCCGCGGGATATTTATAGTCTTACGTGTCTTACAGATTTTGAAAAATGGACCGTGAGGTCAGGTGGTTACGATGTGCTTCACCTGTCGGTTATTTCGTTCCCTGATTCTTTTGATTGTTGGTAAAATCATGTCACAAAAACTATCCTGTATGATAAATTTCAAATCGTACGTTGACCATGCAGATTCCACCACACACCCAAGGTTACATAATTTACAGCTGGCATAGTGAGCATAGATTTGCTGAACTTCTCTCCAGACATCAGATAAGTTGTTTTTGCGGAGATCTATGGTCCTCCCTTCCGGGAACGTGGCAGGTTTCGTTGAAGAGAACAGACAGGGCGCGGTCAAAAAACCTTGTTCATTGATTTGTACACATTTCCACGGATTACACCGGTAGTCAAAATTTCCCAGCTGGCTGAAGAACCGTGAAGAATTACTAATAGGGTACACTGATTTATGATCAAAAATGACCCGCGTTACCTGTGTTATTTGTTCAGGGGTCGGTGAAAATTCTGTTGCAGATACGCCCCCGCCTGGATCCAACAGATTAAACGATATGGTATCCATCCCGAGGTGATCAAAAACCATGTGAAGTATCTCGTGCATCTCGCTTGCGTTCCTGTTACTGATGGTAACCATCCCGCACACCTGTACCTCTGCCTTCAGCTCATTCAGGCCGGCCATTATTTTGTGAACGTTTTCTTTAATTCGTTCCAGCCAGTCTACGCCACGGATTTCCTTATAGACCTCGGGTCGTGTGCTGTCCAGGGAAATCCCGAAAAAATCGAAACTCTCCGCGATTTTTGCGATATGATGTTCCCTGAACACACTCAGGTTTGTTACTACCATAGTGATTAATCCCCGGGATTTTGCATACGATGCGAGTTCGAAGAGATCGTTACGGATAAACGGCTCCCCTCCACTGAAGGTCAGAGTAACGATGCCAAGATGTACCAGTTCATCGATAATCCTTTTCCACTCGTCGGTTTCCAGCTCGTGTTCGCGTTTATTTTTCCACATATCACAATATCTGCACCGGGAATTGCATAACGAGGTGATGGTAATATATGCATACGTAGGGCGTTTGACGGAACTGAACACACGATTCGAGATGTGATTCCTTAAAAACCTCACGCCGGCTGAATTATTCATATTCCCCCAGTCAGCACCGGCATGGTATTATTTATACTTGGGTATATCAGCCAGATTTTGAAACAAATTCTGCAACACCGGGAAAGATTTTTGAATACTTCCCACACTATACCTGCCCTGATACAAAAGAGGGGTTGAAAAGTATAACTCTGAATCAGGAAGCAAGGACCAACAGAACCGCCGGTGCCTCACGCCTGATGGTAAACGTTGATGCAGATTTCCCTATTTCCGGGACCAAGGACATTGTTGAGGATGCCCGCGGGTTTACCTACAAGTCAGTACGGTTTTGCGACCTCGACCGGATCTGTGACAAGTGATGTGATACATCATGAAGGTTATACCCGACAGGAACAAACCGCAGCCCTCTGTACCGGATGGAACAGGCTGGAGAGCGCGTCGGACAGGAACCATGCACCCGGATGACTTCACTGCACATCTTGCCTGGGTAACAGCAAAGCGGGTACATGAGCGGTGATATACTGCATTCCCGCCGGTGTCGAATAATAAACCCCTGCAAAATTCCGGCGGACCCGGGTTTCGATCAGGTTTTAAAAATCCCCGTACGTTTCTCTCAATCACCAAGGTCAACCACTACCTGGTGACCTTTCCCATCATCTGCCAGGTGAATATTTTTATCAAGCTGATTAATCCCGTCGACAACCACGGATCTGACCCGTGATCCCGTACCGCAGAACCCCAGGGGACGGGAATTCTGAACGAGGATATGGTATATCGTGGACCGGTACCGGTAATCAATCTGATATGATTTCCATGTCACCGGGATGCAGGGATCGATCCTGATGAGGTCCCCTGATATCCGCAATCCGAGGAGCGATTCGAGGATGAGCGAATACATCCATCCTGCTGACCCGGTATACCATGTCCAGCCCCCCCGGCCGGTATGGGGTGGGGCGGCATAGATGTCAGAAGCGATAACATACGGTTCGACGCGGTATTTCCTGACATCCTCGGGCGTGCTGCTATGGTGGATCGGACTTAAGAACGGCAACAGGTTCCACGCCCGCTGAAGATTCTTATGAGCTGCAAACGCCATCACCACCCAGATAGCCGCATGGGAAAACTGTCCCCCGTTCTCCCGGACCCCGGGAACATATCCTTTGATATACCCGGGATCAAGAGGTGAAGTGTCAAATGGAGGGGTGAGGAGGGTTATCAGCAGGTCATCGGGCAGGACGAGGTGCTCATGCACCGCCTCAAGGGCAGTTATTACCCGCTCTTCAGCAGCAGCTCCCGAGAGGACAGCCCAGCTCTGGGTGATGGAATCTATCATACACTCAGGGTTGAGCGAAGATCCCAATGGCTGACCTGAATCAAAATACGCACGACGGTACCATCCCCCATCCCACCCGTCTCTCTCCAGATTTTCCCGTAACCACTCAGCGTTTACCCTGCATAATTCTGCAAAAGGGGGATCATGGTGGAGCTCTGCAATCTCACGAAACCGCATAAGAAGGTCAAAGAGGAAAAATCCCAGCCATACACTCTCTCCCTTCCCCCCGGCACCGACAAGATTCATCCCGTCGTTCCAGTCTCCGCTCCCCATCAGGGGAAGACCATGCTTCCCGAACTTCAACCCCCACCGGATAGCCCGGGTACAGTGCTCATACAGGGTCCCGGAAGTTGCTGACTGGCTTGGCAGATCATAGTATGAGTCCTCCTCAGGGAGCAGTTTACGCCCTTCAAGAAACGGAATCTCCTCATCCAGGACGCCGGTATCGCGGGTGCTGAGCACATACCTGCAGGCAGCGAACGGGAGCCACAGGTAATCGTCAGAGCAGTGGGTCCTCACCCCCCGGTTCAATGGCGGGTGCCACCAGTGCTGGACATCACCTTCAATAAACTGATGCCCGGCACAGAGGAGAAGGTGTTTTCTCGTCAGTTCAGGCCGGGAGTGGATGAGCGCCATTACATCCTGCAGCTGATCCCGGAACCCGAACGCCCCTCCTGACTGGTAAAAACCGGAACGTGCAAACAGCCGGGAGGCAATGGTCTGGTAAAGGAGCCACCCGTTGACGAGCAGATCCACTGACAGGTCAGGAGTGGTAATTCTGACTGCACCGAGCGTACGGCTCCAGTATTCTTTGACTGCCGCGAGTGCATCCCGGGCAGCTCCTACCCCGCGGTGCTGGAGCACAAGGGTCCTGGCATTATCACTGTCCCGTCCGACACCAAGGGTAAAAATAATCTCACGCTCTTCTCCGTCAGCGAGTTCACAGAGGACCTGCATCGCAGCACAGGGATCAAGACCGGCTCCGACTTTATTCGAGAGCCTGGTCTGCTTCATTGCTGCAGGTTTATCAGGTGATCCGTTCCGCCCGATAAACTCATACCTGTCACCAGTCACCGTCCGGTTCACGATATTGGAATCAAGAAACGCTATCCTCCCGGGAAATTCACTGTTGTAGGGATTTCGTGCAAAAACCGCTCCGGATATCTGGTCAATCTCCGTGACTACGTGCAGCAGTGATCTTGATCTCAGTTCACCGAGCACCCATTCTATGTATCCGGTGACCGACAGGATTCTGCTGCGACCTGATCGGTTCCTGATCCGGAGAGATATGAATTTTACCGGACTGTCAACTGAGACCGATTCGGTCAGTTCGGTGCTTATCCCGTGATCGTAGTACTCAAATACCGAATACCCGAACCCATGCCGGGTCACGTACTGGTGTGCTCCCCGGACCGGCCAGGCGGCAGGAGACCAGAATACGCCGGTCTCTTCATCCCTGATGTACAGAGCCTCACCGGAGGGATCCTGGACGGGATCGTTCATCCAGGGCGTCAGCCTGAACTCATGAGCGTTCTCGCTCCAGGTATAGCTGCTGCCCTTTTCTGATATGACCGTCCCGAAAGCCTCGTTTGCCAGCACGTTCACCCAGGGTGCGGGAGTAACCTTCCCTTGCCCCGTGAGGATGACATACTCTTTTCCATCCCGGGAAAATCCACCAGTACCATTGAACCAGAGAAGTCCTTCGCCCGTCCTGTCGGGACCGGCTTTTAGTTCGGGATACGGTGTCCAGGTGGGCAGCAGACGGGGGACCAGGCTCTCATTCCAGCCTGCCCGTTCCATCTGCTCGGCCAGCGTGCCGCCGTGGTCTGAGATAACCGCCCTCGCTACTGTCTGTATAAGGATACGATCCTCCTCTGACATCTGTTCCAGGCGCCGGATAACTATCCCTCCTTTCCGGTTTGATAACAGCGAATCAGCATCCTGGGGCATCTGGCGCGTGATCTCGTCCTGCAGTTCCTGCCGGTATCCGGACAGGTCCTCATTCCAGATCACCAGATCGACCTTCAGTCCCTTCATCCGCCAGTAGGCATGGGCCTGCACCATCTCTCTGATAAGACCGATCCGGTTCCTTCTCTTTATTCTCACCAGTACTATCGGAATGTCTCCTGAGATCCCGTACCCCCAGAGACCTGACTGGCCCCGGCTGTTCTTCATGAGAATATTCTGGCCTGCCCGCCGGGAAGGGTTTGCATAAATGACCGAGGAGGCGAGTGCACCAAATAATTGTGCATCCTGCTCTGTCAGGTTCAGTTGCCTGAGCATGACCTCGGCATGAGTCCAGGCCATCTCGGAGACCCGGTCCGCGATATGGTTTTCATGGTACTTCCCGATCAGTGCTACTGCTCCGTCACGACTCTCACTGATCCCGGTAAAGATGTTCACCCCCGCGGTCTCCTGGGGGTCCAGCGTAATGGTGCATCTGATGGCAACGATCGGATCGAGAACGGGACCCGCAGTATCAGAAAGCGTTGAAGAATCGGTCATGGCAACCGGCCGTGAAAGTGAATTTCCCCGTCCGATAAATTTTGACCGGTCGGTCTCAAATGATATATTCCTGCCCTGGGTGCCCTGGACGGTCATCTGATGAAACATCCAGGGAGGATGTTCACCTGCTGATCGCGGCCTTCTCGTCGCGAGGATTGCATCTTTCTCCCGTACCAGTTCGGTCTGGACAAACAAATTGTGAAAGGCCGGGTGGGTTTCATCTGAAGGCTGAAGTGCCAGAACCACTTCAGCATAGCTGGTAAATTCTATTGTCCTGCGAGTCCACGACCGGTTCGTCACCCGTACCCTCCGAAGTTCCACATCGTCTTCGGGAGATACGATAATCTCGGTGCGGGTATCAAACTCCCGGTCCCTTCGCCGGAATTCAGCACGGGCCTGCTGAAAGATTACCTGATAGGTGTCCGGGCTCTTTACGGTGGGCTGATACCCGTTCGACCAGAACTCCCCACTCGCCAGATCCCTGATATAACAGAAGGTACCACGGTTGTCTGCCGTTGGATCCTCCCGCCACCTGGTCACGGCAAGGTCTTTCCATCTGCTATACCCGGAGCCGCTGTTGTTTACCATGACATGGTACCTGCCATTCGAGATGAGATGCACCTCAGGTCGTGGGGTATGCGGGGTCCTGAAGACCCGCATCAGGGATCCCTGTTCTCCGCTCGCTCTGTGGACTCCCTGAATCTCACCGGTATGGGGATAGAACGGGGTGTTCCGGGGCATCTTTTCCTGGAGCAGCATCACGGTTGCAGAAAGACATGGATCTGATGCAAATCTCCTCTGCATAGGACGATCCAACAGTACATAGGCTACCGAGAGCAGAGCCATTCCCTGGTGATGTGCCATGAACGACTGTACTACCCTCTGGTTCTGGCCTTGGGGCACCCGGGAGGGAGTGAAATCCACCGCCTCATAAAACCCGTACTTTCCTGCATACCCCAGGGATTCCATCTGCTCGAGATTCAGACAGGCCGAATCTGGATTGACCATCAGGCCCATCGCCGCAGCATACGGAGCGATGACCAGGTCCTCTGCAAGTCCGCGCTTGAACCCAAGGCCAGGTATTCCAAATGACCGGTACTGGTAGTTCAGGGCTGCATCGGTGATATAATACCCGGATTCTGATATTCCCCATGGGACCCCCCGCGTGCGGCCATACTCGATCTGCCGGTCTACCACTGCATGATAGGTGCGATCGAGGAGGGTATTCTCATAAGTGGGCATCACGAGGAGTGGCATCAGGTATTCGAACATAGATCCACTCCATGAGATAAGGGCGGGCTTTCCCCTTCCCGTTGTCGTGAGCAGGCGCCCTAATGCAAACCAGTGCTCCTGCGGGAGCTGACCCTGGGCGATGCCAATAAAACTGGTGAGCCGTGCCTCCGAGGCAAGCAGATCATAAAAACTGGCATCCCGCCTGAGATCGGTCGCATTATAACCGATGGAGAGAAGGTTGCTTGTCCTGTCGTACAGGAATTCATACTCGATTTCTGTATACACACTACACCGGTCGGAAAGAACCGAGAGTGACGAGATGAGCTCTTCCGCCCGCCCGCTCGAGGTCCTCATCTCCTCAAGAGTCCGGATCAACCAGTGACGACCCGTGCCGGATCTGCTGTCCGTATCCCCGGGGATGTCAAGCCATTCCAGCAGAGGACCGAGCCGGGTATCAAGATCATGCCGTAAGCCGGCGACATCTCTGAAAGAAGGGATCTGGTTGTTCAGCTGCTCGAGCGTTGCGTAAACAAGGGAGAGATACGGTCCCAGTTCCTGCGGGATCTCATCCCATAGAGTATCCGGTGGACTTCCCGTGGATTCCCATGCGGTAAAGGTTCTGAAATCCCGGGTATGAGTTTCAATCTGTCGCTGTACTGCGGCAGCCCACCACCTGACTTCATCATCCGGGTGGCTCGTGAGAACAGCCAGTACTTCAGATGCGGTCCTGTCAAGAATGGGCAGCTGAACGGAGACTTCAGCAGTCGAGCCGGACATCCGGGCTGCACGCTCCTGAAGGTCAGCAATCCCTGACCGGGCAGATTCCGGCACCTCTCCCGTTTTCTTTTCTGTGGCAGTATCGATGGCATATGCGAGGAGCGACAGTGCATCTGACAAACCATCGGTAAATCCCTTCGAAAGGACCGGGCAATCCGCGAGTTCATGCAGTCCCTGCCGTACTACGAGCAGGGCCCCGACAAGGTTGCCGCTGTCGACCGTGGAAATATATCTCGGGAGCTGCGGCTCTAAGGTGATGGTATCATACCAGTTGTAAAAATGACCCCGGAATCTCTTCAGCTGCTCCATACTCGTCACGGTCTTCCGGGTCCGTTCAAACAGTTCACTCGCCGGAATATACCCAAAGTCATATGCGGTAAGATTTGCGAGAAGAGAGAGCCCGATATCGGTTGGGGATGTGCGGTGGGCAAGAGCTGCGACCGGCTGTTCCTGGTAGTTGTCCGGGGGAAGATAATGATCTTCAGCGGTGACAAAGGTCTCAAAGAAACGCCAGGTCCTTCGTGCAACACGCCGTACAAAACGCTCCTGCCCGGAGGTAAGAGGGGTGGTGTCAGTTCCTTTGGGCCGGCTGATCCACCATGCGATGGCCGGGGCAAGGATCCATGCAAGACCAAACAACCCGATTGAACGGTTCGCAAACGGGTCAAGCGGAGCCATACCAAAGAGTAGTGCTGCACCGATAACCGGTGCCGGCAACATAATCCAGTAGAATCCCGCAAGGTCATGGTTTCCCGCCAGCCCGGCCTCCTGGTGGGTAGTCCATTCCAGGAGATTACGATGAGACACGACCATCCGCCAGCAGGAACGAAGCACTGCATCAAGGGAAATATAGGCCTCATACGGGAGGAAGGCAAGGGTGAGAAGAGGTACTGCCAGCTGGTCCCGGATAATCCGGGGCACATCGTGGAGGTGCAGCGCCCAAGGTTGGTCCGCAGGCTTTCTCAGGACCTTCCAGCCACTCATAATCAGCGCCGGAACCAGGTACAGCGAGGTGATATACATGGTCCAGAACCGTGGATCCGGAAGAACGGTCCAGGCTAAGAGGAGAAGGAAAAATGTTGCCGGCGCAACGAGGCTTCTTCTCATATTGTCAAAGATCTTCCATCGTGAGAGGGGTGATAGTGGATTTTTCTGCTTTTTTGGCGAGTTGTCCGGGACGAACGCCGGCAGCCACGGTATAATCTGCCAGTCCCCACGGATCCAGCGGTGCCTTCGCCTGATGTCAGCCAGGTAACTGGCCGGGTACTCCTCGATGACTTCTATATCACTGACAAGACCCGTCCTGGCATAACATCCTTCCAGCAGATCATGACTTAAAATGAGGTTTTCAGGAAACCGCCCCTCGACGGATCGTGAGAAGGCATTGAGATCATAGATCCCTTTTCCCATAAATGATCCTTCATGAAATGCATCCTGGTACACATCGGAAACTGAACGGGTGTAGGGATCAATACCCGGCTCACCGCCAAAGAGGGATGCAAAATATGAAATGCCGGATTCCGGCATAGAGAGTGCGACACGCGGCTGGAGAATCCCGTATCCTTCCCGGATCACCCGGGTTTCGGGATCTGGTTCCGGCCGGTTGAGCGGGTGAGCGATCACGCCGATAAGCCGTTTCGCACTGTCCCGCGGGAGTTGTGTGTCGGTATCCAGGGTGATGACATAGGTGATCCCGGCCAGGCACTCCCGATCGCCCACGATACGGGAGAAGGCGTTGTCCCCTTTTTCAGAGAATAGGGCATTGAACGCCCCGAGTATCCCCCGTTTTCTCTCATATCCCATCCAGACCCCTTCGCCCGCATTCCAGGTCCGGGAGCGGTGCATGAGGAAGAAGGTATCCGGCTTCCCGCTCCGGTATTTCGTGTTCAGATCAACAATGCCGGCCGCAAGCAGATCGACAAGCTCCGCATCACCCGGCAACTCCCGGGTATCTGCGTTCCGGAGATCGGTCAGCAGGGCAAAATACAGGTTATCGTCACGGTTTGCCAGGTACCGGATCTCAAGTGAGTCCAGGAGTTCCGGAACATCACCAGGTCCGGAGAGGATAGTCGGGATTACGACGATGGTTTTTGCCTCCCGGGGTATACCTTCTGCATAATCCATCTTCGGGAGCACATCCGGAGGGATCAGGAGAGTAACAACCCAGTTGATAACTGCCAGTGCAGACTGGCTGACCGGAATCAGGAGAAGACAGAAGAGTGGCAGGCCAACAAACCAGTCATACGCGATAAGACGTATATACCCGAAATACGCCGCCAGGAACGTGATGAACAGGACGCCGCAGAAATACAGAAAAAGAAGATGAGCAAATCCTGATCTTTTGATCTGATCGGACAAGGAAGGATGAAATGAGAGTGCATCTTCAAGCGTGTTTCTTCCTCTGTCTGTCAGGTAATATCCAACATGAGATTCCCGGGTTTTTCCGTCTTGCCTGACCCGGCTTTCATGGGCAAGTTCCACTGCTTTTTTTGCAACCTCATCTTCCAGGAAACCTCCTTTTTTTGCAATCTCCTCAATACTGTGCCGGTACCGGTCGCGGGTCTCAAAGTCCATTGCTGCATATTCATCCGAAGGATCGCTCCTGAGGGTTTGTTCGACAAGACTCAGGCGCTCTACGAACTCGCGCCAGTCCATCGTATCAAGGAGACGAAGGCTGTTGATGCTGTTCCCGAACGACACCTGATCCGCAGCCTGGCTTTGCGTCTCGGTATTGATCATCTGCTCAAGGGTCAGGTTTCTCTCTGACAGTCTCTGTTCTATCCAGTTGAGGGGGAGCAGGCATGCCCCGGACCTGCCCTGTAGTTGCCGGGCTATTTCCGCAACAAAAGCACTGGTCATGGGGGGGTCTGACCGGGCCATATCTGCGATAACCAGGATCAGGCTCTTGGGGTCTTCATGTGCAGTTCTGGTCATCCGCTCCACCCAATAGCCCGCGGTGTCGCGGTCGCGCCGGTTTACCGTGATGATATCGGCAATCCTTCGCAGGTTCTCTATCAAAGAGAGCCGGAACATGATGGGGATGGCCCAGAGCTCCCCGAGCAGCAGAGGTGAGACACTCTGGTATGCATCGATAAATTCAAAGAGGACCTTCGTATCAATCCTCCCGTCATTATGAGCCACGAATTCCCGGGCAATATGATACACCCGTGGGAATCCTTCAAGAGGTCCGTTTGCAAGGTGAGGAAGCTCTTTACTGTATTCCTGGGGAAGGTGGCGACGGGCGGTCCGGATCTGTTCCTCAACAAGGTAGAAATTATCTAACAGCCATTCCCCTGCCGGGGCAATCCGGCGGTTTGCCTCGACGGCGGCGTTCAGTACTTCGTGAGTTTTCAGCAGGACCTTCTCATTTTCAGCAAGTCGCGGGAGGAGACGATCCTGCCCTTTCCAGGTCTCTATCCGGTACGAGCAGGCGGTCTCTTTTGCATGCTGGGTCAGATGGTCCCTGCTGTAAAGTTCATCCCGGATAGGGTCGGCATCGATCTGCCGTATACACTGTTCCTTGTAATCTATTTTTCTTTTGAATGCAAACCTGTTCCACAATTCTTATTGCCCCGGGTAATTTCTGTTTAATCTCCTGGTTATCCATTCAATGAGAAAGACACCCCGGATTATTCTATGGTATGCACGGGGGAATATCAGGATAAACCCGATAAAAGCTGAGTGGTCTCTTACATGACTTTCAGGCAAATTAATACTTTGGTCGTGTCAAAAATCAGCTGAATTTCAGGTAATATTCCGTCGGAAACACGAGTCCTCCGTTCACATTCCTGCAGCAGTCGTGCCGGCACGGGTGCCATCTCCGGATGAGAATCCGGCCAATGAATCCCTCCGGCTCAAAACTCGTCTTTTTGTTCGTGTTACATGACTGACGAGAAGGCCGTGGTCATACCAGGAAGAACAGCACGAGGGTCAATCTTCCCGGCAGAACCCGCACGCAGTATGTGATCCCTGGAGCCGGGGAGGGGGATCCAGGGTCTCCACGGAGTACTCCGGGAAAGATTGCCTGAACCGGGGATCTCCCCCTTGTCCATACCGATTAGGCAGGAGAAAACCACTCCGGGTTTTATTCCGTCTTCCTTTCGAGTGTAGGGATGCGGCGGACAAGTTCTGCCCACTCGCTGCCAACCGACTTCCTGATGAGTTCCTTTACCCCGGCAAAGGCAGGGACGGGCATCACCATCTGCCAGATACGGGTCATGGTCTCACGATCGTCGTTCCCGATTAAGGGAAACAGCCATCCCACCATTTCCGCGAACCGTTCCTTTGGAATCTTGCCCGCCATAATTCCAACCGCTTTGCCCTGTTCGGGCAGGGAGACCCGTTCCCGGAAGATCCGGTAGAGGTGCGTATCTTCCTTTAACAGGTGGATATTCATATGAAAGCGGAATGCAGCCGTGGCCCGTGCGGTTTTCAGGGTGTCGCGGGCAGCATACGAACTGTTCAGTTCGTCGAATGCCTCATCCAGGCCACGGTGATCTTTCACGTACGCCTCGGCAACCAGGGGGGCAACCGTCTCGAGGGCGGGAAACACTGCCTCCTCTTCTCCCTGGGCATGCCACACCAGGATTTCGTTGAAGAACCGGAAGCGATCTATGGTGGTCTCAAGACCTTTCTTTCCCTGTGCCGCGTTCAGGGCAGCAGCATCGATACGCTCCAGGTCATTCCTGAAGGCATTGTGAAACACCCGAATTGCATCAACAGGGGTTGCCATATAACCTCACCATCCCCGTTCCTGCTTTTATAGGTATTCCCGGTTTACAGATTCTGAGATGAGGATCCTGTGCACGCAGGAGTGAATTGAATCAATTCGCTCATTCTTTTTCAACCCGTGAGTAGACAGAAACAGGAACTGAAACCTTACGATAGGGCAAAGTTTCAAGTTCGCTCCGGATCCTGATTTTTTATTACCGGTATTCGTGAAGGCCATATCATCTGGATTTTTTCCCCGAAAGGAGTATATATATCGGTTATCATCACATGTTCAGACAGGGGTCTATGGATACCATCAGGATCGTGCCCGGGGCCGGATATACAGGAGAGGGAAAAAGCCAGGGCCTGGCACGTGGCCTGCTGGTATACTACGGTGACCGGAATATTACTGGGGAAGGGATGGGCATCGGCAGTATAGCTCTCAGGGACCGGAAATACACCTGTTTTTCCCGCTCATGGACGGACTCAGAGGAAGACGGGGTTCTCAAACGTTCCTTTTCCCTGGATACCCGGATGAGGTGGGGCATACGGGGGAAACCATTATCCCTTCTCACCCGCTGGATCGAATCGGGTACCAGCGCCTATATGCTCCTTCCCCGCCTCCAGCGTATTATTTTGCTGCCGGTGTTCCCTCTCCGCAGGCTGCTCGGCATCCACCCGCTCTTCGAAACAATACCCTCGCGGGGAACGGTTACCTTCACCTACCGGATTTCCGGGCATCACGTGGAGGTGCATGCAGAGATCCATGTGCCGATCGGGCCACGGGACACCCTTTGCCTGTTAAACGAGCTCAGTGCTGCCTGGTTTACTAACGGATGGGACGGGAGTCGACCAGTAGCGGCTCCTCCCGGTTGGGAAAAGATAAGTCCGGACCAGCTGCCGGTTTCCCTTGTTGACCCGGTGCATGGGGTCAGGTTTTTCATGGACCAGCCGTCGGTCAGCTCTCCCGTACTTCTCACCCTATTCCGTGGGCGTGAACATACCGGTGACCTCTGCTGGGCGGGGTTTTGCATCGAACTGGGTCCCCTGGAGGGTTCACAGGAATTTCCCGAAGTAAGGTACTCCGTTGGTTTTGCCACAGGAGCTGATTTGTGAACCCGGTCCCGGAACGGGGGGTAACCCTTGTCTATCCCTACTTCCGGAGTAAGGACCCTGTCGACAAACTATTTCCTCCGCTGGGAATAGCGTACCTTGCCAGCCATCTGAAGGAACTGGATGTCCCGGTGACGGTAGAAGACTGCACCTTTGCGACCTTTGATGAAATAATCGGCCGGATTGCAGGATCACGGCCGGCAATCGTTGGCATTTCCATCATGGTCACAATGAGCAGGAATGCGTTCGAGCTGCTCAGGGAACTGCGTGAACGGCTGCCGGAAACCCTCTTTGTCGCGGGAGGGCCGCTGCCGACGGTGAACCCCGCGATGTTTGCAGGAAAGTTCGATGCGGTATTCTGCGGGGAAGGCGACGTGACCTTCCCGGAGTTCTGTCGCGATTATCTTTTATCAGGCTCTTCCCGGGACCTCAATGATCTGGATCCCGCATCCTACCCGGGACTGTATATGACCAGGGAGGGTAAGGTATGCTCGTCGCCTCCCCTTCACCACCCGTCAGAAATCCTTGACCGGCTCCCCCTCCCCGACCGGGCGGGATTCGATCACCGCCAGTACCAGGCAGCGATGGAACAAAACACGGGGCTCAGGCAGACAAGCATGATCGTCACCCGGGGCTGCCCGTTTTCATGCGATTTCTGTTCAAAACCGGTATGGGGTGACCTGTTCAGGAAACCTCCCCTCGAAAAAGTATTCCAGGAGATCGAAGAGATCCGGTCACTCGGTTACACCTGTCTCTGGATAGCTGATGATTGTTTTACCCTCGACAGCGGGTATCTCACGGCATTCTGCCAAGAAATGATCCGTCGTGGTGTTCCCCTCAGCTGGACATGCCTGTCCCGGGTTGACCGCCTTACACCGGAACTTGCCGGTCTCATGAAGCGTGCCGGGTGTATCCGGGTCTATCTTGGTCTTGAATCGGGAAGCAACGAAACCCTTGGGCTCATGAACAAGCGGGTCACCGTTGAACAGGGAATACGGGCCGTACACCTCTTCTCCCAGGCAGGGATCGGTACCGCCGGATTCTTCATGGTCGGGTACCCTGGCGAGACTTTCGACTCGATTGAAAAGACCTTTGCACTGGTCCTGTCGCTCCCGCTCGATGAAGCCTGTTTCACTATCCCGCTCCCGCTTCCCGGAACACCTCTTTTTGCCCGGGTTGCCAGTCTGGCGACATGGGATGACTGGGAGGTCTCAAACCAGGTGAAATTTGTGTACCCCTCGGAATTTGATGAGCGCTGGCTTGAGGGCCGGATCAATGAGACCATGGAAGCCTTCCGGAAGAAAAAGGGAGCTGTCGGTTCCGGAAAGACCCCTGCAGACAATTATTGAGGTAAGGAAAGGTCTAAACCAGCGCTGAATTTTTTATAAAAGCCCGGCTGATCTCAACCGGCTGTTAGGTCCAGTCAAACAATGTCGTTTACAAAACGTTATAGGGGATAGCATGAACCGCAGAAATCGGTATCCATGAACAAAGAAATGTTGAGCCCATTGAAAATCGATAATTTCATACAAATGATTTTCAAGGCTCGTGGGTATACTCCCGGTTTAACATTTTTCCCGGGAATTACAGAATGAGTGAGTGTCACCCGCCTCAGGGCCTCTCCGAGGCACGGCGGGTCGGGGTTTTTCCTGAGACTTTTCCCTCAAAATCTTTGGGTAAAAGAGCCTCCGTCAATGTCTGTGGCGTTCTTCGTAAAGAGCAGATAAAATAGTATCAACAAATCACAACTACCTGACTGTCGAAAATCTGCATATCAGGATCTCAGCACTACCTGCAACACAATGCCTCGCATTTTTACGGTTTCAGGATACAATCTCGTACCATGGCTGAGTCCGGGCCGGATACCTGTCTTGAGCGTATCCTTGCTCTCTCTGGAGACGGAAGATGGGGTATCGATACAGCCCACGCGATAAAAGGGGTCACGGCATACGCGGTGCGGTCGTTTGACGGCGATGCACTCCTCTTCTCCATTCCGCTGATCGTGCGCCGCCCGCTCCTGTCAGAAATTCCCCTTGACATACGGGGCGCTGCCGGTGCGGTGGCACTCTGTATCGAGCGTATCAAGCAGAGGGCGGCATACGACGAGGGGCTGGGACCGCTGGTGGGCAGGGGCACCCGGTTTCCTCACCAGTACGCATCCTTTACCGAGCCATATACCCTTGTCGCCTCACCTGCTGCCCTGGCGTCCGATCTCTGGCATGCGGGTAACCGCAATTTTGCTGACGGGGCGGGTATCCATCTCCTGGTCAGCGGCGCAGTCCCCTGCCCGCCTGTTTTTTTCCCGCAGGACGTCTCCCGTGTAACAGAAACTGCCGCATGCCTGTGCGACGCAATTACTTCGTGCGTATTCTCTCTTTCGGTCCGGAGACTGGAAGCCGCATGGATCTGCACCCTCGACCAGCAGGTGCTCAGGGAAACGCTCCCGTCGCGTGGCCTTGTCTCATTCATCGGGGACGGGGCACGGTTGGCACGTCACTGCACACAATACCGCTGCTTCTTTCGCACAGCGGGGCCAAAAGAGGGCGTTAGTATCCCGTTTGCCTGCCCGAAGGAGCTTTCCCCGCTCGAACTGGAACTTGCGGCCAGCAACCGCACGGTCACCGGACTCGGGATCCGGAAGCGGGAGGTATTTGCGGTTGCCGGTTCGAATGCACAGGGAAAGTCCACGTTTCTTGACGGCATTATCGCCGGCGTGGACGATCACGCAGCCGGCGACGGGAGGGAACTGGTCGTGACCGTTCGCGGCTTGTGCACGGCAGAAGCCGCCGCCTGCCAGCTTGCCGGGGCTGACGTGAGCATGTTCTTCTCTGCCCTACCGCCGGGCATGGAGGGGACGGCACGGTCAGCCTATGGCATGGGCAGCGGGTCCATGACCATGGCTTACCAGGTGCAGGCTGCGATCATGCGGGGTGCCCCCATCCTGATCATCGATGAAGACCGTGCGGCACCGAACCTGCTGGTCAGGAGCTGTCTCCAGACCGGGGAGATCACTCCCTTATCCGAGATCCTTGCCCGGGACCGCGGGAAGATGGGGGAGACCGCACTGGTCTTTGCCGCGTGTGCCATGGATACCCTGGTTGCCCAGGCAGACCGGATCATGGTGCTCGACCGCCACGAGGCATCGGCAATCGACCGGGAGGTATTCCGGCACCAGGTAGCAGAGTCGCTGGGGAAGATGGCGAGGGACCTGGAGTAAGGATCCGGCAGCTTCATTTTTTTCTTTTGTGCAGATTCTGCAATTATCCCATCTTCGTATCGTGCATAATCCTCAGACAGGAAACCAAAAAATGCCAATACCAGATCACCCCGGCCTGAAATCGATCAGCACGTTATAGAATGCCGGTCAGGTTTTGACTTCAAACGGTATGTTAATACCCCCGCCACTCACAATTTTCCGGTACCTTCACAGATGGTGATATGATGAAACCTACACAACCTGCCCCATCGACTGGCACCTGCAGCCGCTGTGGGGAATGCTGCCGCTGGCTCCCCTTTGTCTCGGTCCACCAGTGCAAACCCCACCAGCTGCAGTACCTCCGTGAACGGGGTCTTAAGGAAACGGGCGGCTTTTTCCTTGTCAATGCCCCGTGCCGGCACCTGCGCGAGGACGAGCCTGACGAAAGCGGGGAAAGGAGGTGGAGCTGTGCCATCTACGACACCCGCCCGGCCACCTGTCGGGACTTCTGCGGCAAGACCCTGAGTGGCGGTAAACGGTATTACGTTCCAGAAGGATGCACGATGGCCGGTGAGAAGAAGCGATGAAAAATAGATTTTACTTGATGAGGTTCTTCCAGAGCGAGAGCCGCTGATAGATCCTTACTCTTGATCTTTCCTCTACCCGGAAGGGCGACTTCAGTGTCATGGTTCTTTGATATTCCAACTTCCCTTTCGATTACAGGAGGATGTGGATTTGCGGGAACCTGTGTCTGCAATCCGGGATTCCGGAACGAAACTATTTCTATCTGCACCTGTCTGTCCGATTTCGGGAAAAATAATAGCTATCATGGGGATTCCCCGCCTCAGGGCCTCTCCGAGGCACGGCGGGGTAGGGATGGTTTTGGGATTTTTTAGTTACTGATCCGCCGCGGGGGCGTCCCTTCGGGGGCGGCGGCGTTGATCCTTCAAGGTTCTAGTTGATCTGCCAGTTCGCGATTATACCGGAGTCTCATCGCAAAGCACAAGAATACGGAATCGCTAAAACCAGGGTATATGAAGCAGTGGATTAAGGATACCGCAGGCTTGGGTATCGCCTTCTGGCTGATCGGGTATCTCGCATCGCTGGTGCTGTTCTTCACTCCGTACGTGGCAACCATGGGCTGGATCCTCACGGCGATCTTCACCCCGGTCACTATCGCGATCACGTGGTGGTGGTTCAGGAAGCGGGAGCACCTTCCTGTCCAGTACTATGCGGGTGTGGGAGTTGCCTGGGTGCTGATCGCAGTCGTCTTTGAATTCCTGTTCATCGTCCTGTTGTTCCAGGCAACAACCTATTACAAACCTGATGTGTTCCTGTATTATGTTCTGACATTCCTCATCCCGGTAGGAGTCGGACTGTACCTGAACCGCAACCGGAAAAAGCCGGCAGGGAAAGGGGAATTATAAACAATAGCCAATGATTTTCACGATATAACCGTGCCAGGTCCTGGTGGCTTCATGAGGAAGAACGCGATGAAAAAACCGACCACCGCAAGCACGAGCACATACGGAAACACTCCGAGATAGGATCCAGTCGACGTTTTGATAAATCCTGCCAGCTGCGGCCCTGCAATCGCACCGGCACCAAACGCGAGGAAGACGATCCCGTAACATCTCGGGTAGTCACTGGTGCCAAAATACCTGCCGGTGGTTGCCGGTGCAATGGCCAGCCAGCCCCCGAGACATCCCCAGAGTACGGCAAAGGCAAGGATGTAGACCGGTACGACAGGAATCTGCCACATTACAACGGATGTCATAGCGATCAGGGTGAACGACAGCATGGCAGTTTTCCGGGGTGTTAATCTGTCGGTGAGTGCACCAAAGGCGGGACGACCCCCGCCGTTAAAGATCGCAAAGAACCCAACGAGGAACGTGGCGAGGCCCGTCTCAATTCCCACGTCGGTGCCGACCGGTTTTGCTATCGAGATTGCCATGAGGCCTGCGAGGCAGCCGATGAAGTAACAGGCCCAGAGCCCGTAGAATGAGGGGGATCTGAGCATCAGGGAGCGGCTGTATTCGCAGGGATGCTCTTCGCCCGGTCCCGGGGGCGGGGGCGTCCACCCTGGCGGGACCCAGCCGGGAGGGGGGAATTTCAATGGCAGGGCAAGCACAGTGGTGAGAACGGCAATGGCGACGCCAAAGATCCTGAACGTGGTCATCACATCCCAGGCACCGATAAGCCAGCCCGCGATATTGGCGGTGAAGAAGGCGGAGAACCCGACGCCAAGGACCATGAGCCCGAGCGCGAGGCCCCGCCGGTCAGGGAACCAGTGTGCTGCAACAGCCACGAGCACACTATAGGCGATTCCCACACCCATCCCCCCGATCAGTCCGAATATGATGGTGAGCACCTGGACGGATGGCGCAAAAGAAGCCAGGAACCAGCCAAGGCCGGTCAGCAAACCACCGAGGACCGTCACATCCCGTGGCCCGTACCTGTCGATGATCTTCCCGGTAAACGCCATGGTGATGGCAAAGACCGCAAGGACCACAGAAAATGGCATCAGGATATCATTTGCCGTTACTGCCTGGCCCAGTCCACCGCTGAAATAGTCCGTCAGTGGCTCGACAAAGACGCTCCAGGCATACACCGAACCCAGCAACAGGTTGATCACCAGGCCTGACGCGACAAGCCCCCACCGCCCCTTCTCCGGGGGCATCCCGAACAGTGAAGGAACCGGATTATCCTGCATATCCGTGCCTCATGGAAAAAAGGGGACGGTGCATTTTTCCTGCCAAAGGAATGATGCACTACTCTCGCGAAGGAGTTTCCGGATTCGGGGAATCAGCCTAATAATATACCCCTTCTGCCGTGAAGAGTTTCCCTTCCCCTGCGATCCATCCCCGGGTACCGTTCCCGGCCTCGATGAGGACGGAATCCGCATAGCTGTTACTTCGCCAGCCACCTCTCCAGATGGAATTGGATCCCTGTACAGAAACGTGGAGCGATATCACCACCGGCTGTTCAGATGCGTAGCTGATATACACCGGGACCGTATGCCCGTACATGACACCGCAGCCCGGCATATCGCATGATCCCGGTGTAAAAGTTCCGTCCGGGAAAAAAAGCGGTTCTTGGCCAAACGGGGTGCGTGTATCGATTACCGACCCGCTCGTTTCCATAACGGCAATCGTGACGGGCATGAGAATGGGTGTGTCGCTGGAGTACTCATGGCCCGGGACCCGGGTGGTCGGGAGAACACTTGTCCCGGGCTCGATCGCGATCGCCAGCCCGTGATATTCGGGGACCATACGGGCGGCCCTGATGGCAAGCATCGGGGTCCCGTTCTCCCTGACAACCGAAAGGTTCCAGTCCGGGGAAATACCGTATGCAGTCCCGTTCAGCAGGGAGGTAATGAGCACCGGGGTAGAGTTCAGTTCGGGAACGGGGAGGAACAGGGTCACATTTTCGATTGTGGAGGTATAGGAAAGATCGATGGTATAGTAATAGTGATGCCCCTCGCTCTGGTGGGTACTCTGGTCGAACTGCCAGGCGATCCATGTAAAGAATATAACCGCCACCAGGATGAAGGCGAGGATGACCAGTTTCCAGCGTATGATGGGCACCTTAAGGGTCATGGTTCAGGGTATTTCTTGCTCCTCGCACGATCTATCGAATATTCACAGTCCTGTGCAGGACGAAGCAGTACCGGGGATAGACTGCCAGACATGTATCAGTACGATGGATTTTCCCGTTGCTTATATAAGCATGTTGTTTCTCCCGGGAGTTTTGGCTGAACGGGCAGGTTGAGGAGTGGTTAGATGGCAGTGAGCAGGGTATCAGAATACGGTGAGAGAGAATCCTTTTGGTCTCTAACGAGATAAAAAGATGGGGAAACATAGTACAGAAGGATTAAAAGAGTATCCCGGCATCATGCCAACCCACGGGGATTGATACCGGTATCCTTTGCTCATCACTATTTTCGGGGTGAGGATTTTCCCGGTGTGATCCAGTACGGTTTCCTGATTCCGGTAGCATTTTTGAAAATTGTATACATCCCCTTTGACGGGTACCGATACATCCCGTTCTTATGTACCAGAGTCTGCCAGAGTGAGGATGCTGATCAGGGAAATGGCCGGAAGAGGGCAACCATCCCGGGTCCGGCGTCTATGATATTTTGTGGCAGCTCACGGTCCAAAAAGCATAATAAGGTGACAGGTCTCCGGGGAGACTCAGCCCGAGGTCTTCCCTGACCGTGAGCTGAACCTGTCAGAAGCCGAACAGCGCAAGCAGGTACAGGGTCGCAATAATCAGAAGCGCGACAACGATTACGACAATTCCCGGCCTGACACCAACCAGTTCCGGGATTGTCCCGGCTGGAAACCTCCCGCGGTTGAGGACCGACTGGCTGAGGCGCGGGTACAGGCGTGCAAAGATCCCTGCTCCAAGAGCGATCCCGGCCATGCCGATTGCAGCGTCCAGCGCTCCCGCCCCGACCGCCCCCGCTGCAGTACCGGGGCAGTAACCGAGGACTGCAAACCCTGCCCCGAAAATCAGCCCCCCGATCACGGTTGCTCCGACCGATCCTTCCTGGTAGTGGAGCCGGACAAGCCCGGCCGCTTTCATCGCGTAGACACCGATCATACCAACGAGGACAGCAGTGAGCATCACCTCAACGACGGTAAAGTCGGTAAGGAGGAGCTGGCCGATAATCACCCCGTACTCCGTCACCCCTCCTTTCTGGAGGAGGAACCCGAAGACGATGCCGGTGAGAAGCCCGAGAACGACCTGTGCCCGTTTGTCCGACCTGAGTTGTTCAAATGCCATGTTTTTCCCTCATATGAACGTGAACCCGTAGATCAGTCCTGCGACAAGAATTCCTCCGGCAAAGAAGCAGATTGCGGCCACCCAGCTCGCCAGCGAGAGCTGAAGTGTTCCCGATATCCCATGCCCGGATGTACACCCGCCGGCCCAGCGGGCTCCAATACCCATCAGGATGCCCCCCAGGAGTGCAACAACGGAACGGATGACCGGGTCCGTCCCGAATGCTGCAGCAAAGACCGGGGGCACAATCAGGAGCGTGAAGGTGCCGGAGAGGTATGCCGAGAGAAACGCCCCAATCAGCACCCCGACAATGATCATCCACTGCCAGTCAGCTGTCGGCGTGAACTTCTGGTAGTACGGCATCACTTCGCTCTTTTTCCGTGAGATTGCGGACTCAACCATACCGGCCGTTTTGGCATATGCTGTAGAACATCCCAGCGGGCGGTCAGAGAGAAGGAAGGTCGTCCAGATGAGGACCCCGATCCCGGCGCCGACTATATAGGGCGACCAGGACGCCATCATGAACCATTCTGTCATACGTATCCTCCGGAATTATCAGCATTACATTCGTTCGATACATATACCATCATAACAATCCTGCCCGCTGGTATGCGGTGTAGCCCCCGCCGAGATTGTAGATATGGTCAAAACCATGCCTCTTCAGGATGCTTACCGCGATACTCGCCCGTTGTCCTCCCCGGCACATGACAACATACTGCTGTGCAGGATCGAGTTCGGTATACCGTGTCCTGAGATCATGCCAGGGGATGTGGATCCCCTCTTCGACATGGGCGGCCTGCCATTCCTCCTGTGAGCGGACATCGAGCAGGACTGCCGTGTTCGACCGGACCAGGGCGTGCGCCTCCTCAGGGGAAATGACCGGGACACGGCTGATCGGCAATGCAGCCGTACCCCATACAAGCATTCCCCCTTCGATATATCCCGTGACGCGATCAAATCCGACCCGGTGGAGCTGAAGTGCTGCCTCCTCTGCCTGGCTTCGATCGTCGACAACAAGGATAATATCCTTCCTGGGAGGGAGGATCCATCCCGCCTGGGTGGCGAAGTTTCCGGTAAGATCGATATGCCAGGCTCCGGGGATGTGCATACCCGAGAAAGCCAGGTAACTCCTGACATCGAGTAATATTGCATGATCTGCCTGGATCCGGCCGGCAAGGGACTTCGGCTCGATCGGTGCCGGCCGGACAAGGTCCCGCAACAGTGCAGGGCCTGCACGGTTGGTCTCGGAACAGCGGGTAAAGTGATCCGGGGCTGCAGGCATATCAGATGTGAGTGCCCTGATGAACCCGTCTCGGCTCGTAATCCGGAGGGCATAGTTGTACTTCTTCTCGTACCCGATGGTGGTTGTCCTCTTTGCTGCCATCGCCCGCCCGCACAGCGATCCCATACCGTGAGCGGGATAGACCTCGCACTCGTCCGGGAGGGTCATAATTTTGGTCTGCAGGTTGGTATAGAGCGATGATGCGAGCTCTTCCGCTCTCCCTGGAAAGAGGTCCGGCCGCCCGACATCACCGACAAAAAGGGTGTCACCGGAAAAGAGGGCGACCGGTGTCGGACCCCGTGAGGTATCCGTGGCTATGAAACAGATATGCTCGGGGGTATGCCCGGCGGTCTCAATGACTGAAAAACGGATGTCTTCAAGAAGCACCTCATCCCCTTCAGAGAGGGGGGTATGGGGGAATGCGCAGTTCGCGGACCGGGACGCGTAGATCCCTGCACCGGTGGCATCGGCCAGGTCGAGGTGCCCGGATATGAAGTCCGCATGCAGGTGCGTCTCCAGGACATGGGTGATCCGGAGCCCCATCTCACGTGCGGCAGCGATATACCGTCCGGCATCACGCTCAGGGTCGATGACCGCACAGGTCCTGTTCCCGGCAACGATATAGGAGCTGTGAGCAATGCCGGGTATGAAAAACTGGTGGATGATCATGGTTCTTCACCTTCTATCTGATGAGGAGATAGATGAGTATTACGGCTATTGCAATGAAAATTACCGTCATAATGCTCCCCGCTTTCAGGTAGTCCTTCGGTGTATACCCCCCGGGTTCCATCAGGAGGGCATTCACCTGGTGGGTCGGAAGGATAAAGGAGTTCATGGCGCAGACCGCGACAAGGAGGGCGAGGGCCCGGGGGTCTGTCCCTGTCCCGGCACCAAGGAGCATCACGAGCGGCACGAGAAGGATGGTCGCCGCGACATTGGAGATGATGAGAGAGAGGAGGGTTGCAAGGATGGCAACGACACCCATAATGATGATCGGGTGGGACCCGGCAAGGACGTCTGTCAGGAAACCGGAGAGGGCTGCGGCCGCCCCGCTCTTTTCCAGGGCAATTCCAAGCGGGATAAGACCGCCAATCAGGATTATCGTCTTCCAGTCAACGGCCTGGTACGCCTCGTCGATGGTGAGCACCCCGAAGATGACGGATGCGGCTGCACCCGTGAGAAGGGCAAGGGAAAGCGGTACGCCCGTGATCGTGAGCCCGAGGGCAGCGGCAAAGACCAGGACGGCCAGGCGTCCCTTGTTGTGCCTTACACCTTCCCCTCCGGGAAGGTTCAGCAGGACGAGGTCCTGGTGCCCGGCGAAGTGCCTCAGGGTGTCCCAGGATCCAAATGCGACAATAGTGTCACCTGCTGCCAGAGGGATGTCGGAAATACCGGCACGGGTTTCCGTCCCCCCGTGCAGGTGGACGATCGGTTCGATCGAATATGTCTGGCGGAACCTGATCTCCCGGGGCGTCTTCCCGATGATCGATGCTTTCGGGCGGACAACCAGTTCGGCAAATCCATACTCATCGGCATCCAGGATCTCCCGTAACCTGGATCGTTCTCCTGCAGGTATGCAGCCGGAGTCCCCGATGAACCGCATGAATCCCTCCAAAGACCCGAGGAATGCGATCTCCGTCCCCGGTCCGAAGCGGGTGGATCGCGGGGGTGCGACGGTAATATCCCTGCCCGTATACATGGCGAGGAGATCGAGGCCGTAGCGTTTCTTGAAGGATACCTCATCACGGGTCTTTCCCACAACGGTGGATGACGGGGGGATGGTACAGGTCCTGACCTTGTGATCTATCCCCCAGATCTCCGCGGTGGTAGGTTCGTACGGTCTCTCCTCTTTCTTCGGGAGGATGCGGTCGCCGGCAAGGGCAAAGAGAGCGATCCCGGCGATGAGGAGGGGGATTCCTACAGGAGAGACAGCAAAGAGGGAGAACGGCTCTGCCCCTGCCTGACGGAGAAGGTCATTCAAAACGATCAACGGGCCGGATGCGATCATCGTAATGTTTGCTCCGAGGATGGCTGCAAACCCCATTGGCATCAACAGGCGGGAAACGGGTATGCGGGTCTGTTTTCCGATCCTCCTCACTGCGGGAAGGAAGAGGGCGGCTATCCCGATGGTCTGCATCAGCGAGGAGAGCAGACCGACCGTTATCCCTATGGTGGCGTTGATCCGGCGTTCACCGCTCCCCGCATATTTCATGATAACGTCAGAGAGGCGCGAGGTGACACCGGCCCTGTCAATCCCGTAGGCAAGGATCATCACGGATGCCATCGCGATGACGGCGTTCGAGGCAAACCCGGAAACTGCCTCTACAGGAGTGATAAGCCCAAGCCACGCGAGCGCAAGGCTTGCGAGAATCGCAACGAGATCGATCCGTACCCGCGAGCTCACAAAGAGGATGATCGTCACAGCGAGTACAATCCCGACGAGAAGGATGGCGGTGTCCATGGGAATACTAGGCAGATGTGGCTGACAAGAACAAAAATCTTGTCAAACAAGAGGCCGGCCAGACCGGGCGGTTATTGGCGCCGGTAACCCCAAGTGTGAAACGAGCGTTCCTTCAAGGCCGCCTTCAACTCGAAGTCTGTCTTTTCTTTCCGTGCCGTATCAAATTTCGCGATGATGGCGTTTGTACCACTTACACAGGCCTGGTGATTCTTTGTGTGATGCAGAATCAGGTGTGCTTCAGATATAAACGGTTTAGGTGCCGGACCTGTTCAGTACCCTGACATTATTACGATTCGCACCCGAACCATGAAAATCATTAAACCCTATTATTTTATGAGGGTTCCCCGCCTCAGGGCCTCTCCGAGGCACGGCGGGGCAGTGCGGTGTTTACAAATATGCTTACAGGCACTGATCCGCCGCGGGGGCGCCCCGTTGGGGGCGGCGGGGTTCATCGCATTAACAGGATGAGCACTTCCGGATAGTTCCGGAATTGTGGTATTTTCATGGGAAACAGGCATGAACGGAAGTTCTCACCAAATCATGAAAATCATTAAATCGTGAAATTTCAGGAGGATCCCCCGCCTCAGGGCTGGCCTCTCCGAGGCACGGCGGGAAAGTGCACTGTTTGCAAATATACATGCAGACACTGATCTGCCGCGGGGGCGTCCCTTTTTGGTGCGGCGGGGTTCGTCGCAAATAATTAAGAGATATACACCATCCACTACACACTTCGGTTTAATCCTATTTCTTGGGAAAAACCATGATCGGCCCGTTCTGTTTTCTTGTGTTAACGATTAGTCTCACCCGGGCAACAACCTTGACAACGGGCACGACCGGTGTTCAGGCAGGTTCCGGAAGGGGTCCGTTTTCCTGGTGGTCATCCGTCAGGATCTTTCCGTCGCTCATGTAAATAATCCGGTCAAAATATTTCTTGTGCCATCCCTCGTGGGATACCATCACGATGGTCTGGCCGAGTTCCTTGTTTAATCTTTTGATCAGCTCAAGAATATTCCGGGAATTCTGGGTATCGAGATTGGCACAGGGCTCATCGGCAAGGATGATGGAGGGTTTGTTGACAAGTGCCCGGGCAATCGCTACCCGCTGCTGTTCTCCACCGGACATCTCGCCGGGGAAGTGGTGTCTGCGGTCCCTGAGCCCGACGAGGGTAAGGATTTCCCCGCAGACCCTGCTGCATTCCCGTGATGTCATCCCTCGCACCATGGAGGGCAGGTACACATTTTCTTCTGCGGTCAGTTCAGGCACCAGTGCATAGTCCTGGAAGACATACCCCAGCCGCTGCAGGCGGAAGAGCGTACGTCCCCGTTCATCAAGCCTCCCGACATCTACCCCGTCAATCGAAAGCGATCCTGAAGTCGGGCGGTCGAGCAGCCCGAGCAGGTGGAGCAGTGTCGATTTCCCGCTTCCGCTTGCCCCCATTACACCAATAAATTCACCGCGGTCGATCTGTACCGACACACCATCCAGTGCCCGCACCTCAACCGTGCCCTTGCCATAAATTTTGAACAGGTCGCGTCCTTTAATCATGTCATCCCCGAATCGCAGAAAGAATATCCTCGTTGGTCGTGAGCCATGAAGGTACATACCCGGCAATCAGCGATACGGCAAGCAGGCTTGCGATCGCACGCAGTACAAGGAAGGTATCGAGGACCGGTGCTACCGGGCCGCCGGGAAAAACAAGCGGGGATGCTGTCAGGTACTGGAGTACAAGCAGGAGGAGGACACCCCCGGCCAGGGTACCGCAGAAAAAAATGAACAGCGCCTGGAAGATATACGATTTGATGATGATGGAACGGTCAATTCCTATCGCTTTTAAGATCCCAATCTGTTTTCGCCGGTACACGGTATTGATAAAGATAACAATGAAGATGACCACGACAGCAATGATCAGGCTGACAATATTGCCGATCAGGTTGATAATATCGAAGCTTCCCACGATACTTGCCAGGAAATCCGCCGATTTTTCCTGCCAGGTCCAGATCTTTTCCTGCACCCCATAGGTCATCAGGGTAGTGCGCATGGCCTCCTCGTTCCCTGTTGTCTGCGTCCTTACCAGGATCTGCCGTGCCCTGTTGCTGATGCCGAGCACGGATTCCAGCTCTTTTTTCGTGATATACGCGTTTGAATCAACAGAAAATGAGTTTGAATTGATAATTCCCTTGATCCGGTACTGGCGGGTCACCCCGTTACTGAATGTTACATCAACGGTCTGGCCGACATCCACACCCCCGAGAGAGGGTATCCGGTCGGCTTTTTCATCCTTGTTCCCCGCCAGCTGGTAACCGATTACAATCTGGTCGGTATCTCCCGGGCTGAGGTAATCCCCGCTGATGATTTTTGTGTATATCTTCAGGACCTGTTTTTCATCCTCAGGATTGATTGCGTATAAAAGGGGGGTGGTGGATTTTCCTTTATGAACGATGGTTGCACCTGCAGTATATCTCGGGGAACTCGCGACCACGCCGGGAATCCTGGTGATCTTCTGCTGGAGCTGATCGACATTTTCGATATAGATCTGGTTGCTCCTTGGCTCAATAACCAGGTTCCCGTAGCTGTAATCGATTGTCTGCTGGTTGAACAGCACCACCACGCCGGAAATAATTGACGGGAGAAAGATCAGGTTTACAAAGACCATCGCGATGATCATGATGGTGAGGGCAAGCGTCCCCTTGTTCCCCCTCGCGATCAGTCGCGATGCGAGGAAAAAAGCGACTTTTTCCTCATCAAGCATTGCCGGTTCCCTTTTTTCTCAGGACAAAGTACCAGTACCCGGCACCGCCAGCTGCTGCCAGGAGGATGACAACGGCAAGGATAAGCCCGGTCCCATCCCCGCCAAGGACGGTCATCGTGAGGGTTTCTGTGTTGGTATGCATGCCGTAATCATCCTGGTACTCGACCGTCAGGTTATAGGCAATGTTCCCGGGCTCACCAGCCTGGAGGGAAAATACCGCAGGGGCATCGCTGTTCGGCTCAATTTTTCCCACATAGGCATCCTTGCCACCATTCATGGGGAGATCGATGCTCGCCTTGACAGAATTTGCATTATCACTACCGGTATTCTCGAGGCGGATGATGAGCGTGAGCGGATCTCCCTGTTGTATCCGGACCGGATCGGTTGAGAGTGATGCAATGCCGATGGTCGCCTTTCCCTTTATTGGGATGCCCAGGGTTTCTGTCTGCCGGTTGAAGGTACCATCTGCATTGGCGTACGATATTGCCAGGAGGACAGTACTCAGGCCAAGGGGGGCATTTTTATCGGTGGCAAAATTCATGTCAAGGGTGATATTCTCTCCTTTGAAAAGACGTTCGAAGTAATAGTTGCCGGGTGTTTTGGGAGCGATGGTGCGGGAGCTTGCATTTACGGAAACAACAATTTCATCGGCACGGGAAAGCCCGTTGTTCTCAAGGATGACCCGCACGGAGAAATCATCACCGGGATTCACACTGTCAGGCAGAGTTTTGTACGCAATTATTGCCGGTTTTTTCAGGAGTGCCACCTGGGTATTGACATTGACCGGGATGGGCTGGCGGACACTCTCACCTCCCGTCACGTCAATCCATATCTCCGGGAAATAAATACCGTCCCGGGCAGGTGCCCGGATCAGGAAGGTAATCGGGATTGACTGCCCGGGCCCTATCTCTCCTACCCGCTTGAAGTTTCCGGAAATGACCTCCACATCTTTTGAATCTAGGTGTACACTTTCGATATTGACATTGATATCAGTGCTTTTTACGATGTCTCCCCCGATAGTCAGCGTATTTTCCCGGATATTTGCATTCGTTGCGGTGTTTTTGATGGTTGCCGTGATCGTCCCGATATCCCCGGGTAACAGGACGGGGGGCGTTACCGTAAAATCGGCAATCATAACGCTCGGGTTTTCAGCGAGCACAGGGACCGGCACCAGGATAAGGACCAGGGACAAACAGGCGAGGAAACAGGCAATAGTTCTCATCAGATCACAATCCTTCGGAGACCTTTTTGAATAATCGGCAGGCGGATTGATAATTGTTATGGACTTCGCAAAGATTCACGGGGTTCCTTTTTCCGGGAACAAGATTCTCACGGGAAGGCAACAGACGAATCCGATTGACGTATTCATTCCAAGCACCGATACATTTAGGTAGCAGCGAATAAGTTCTCTGTATGAACCCGCGGATCCCTTCCGGTATCTTCATCCTCATTGCCGTTTTTATCTTCATTGCCGGGTGTACCGAGCCCCCGATTAAGGAGCCGGTTGTCACCGTGAGCGATATTGGGTTGTCTGAGGTCACCTTCCAGTCAATGACCGTAAATGCAACGGTTGTTATCTTCAATCCCAATCCCATCGGGGCAAAACTCAACAAAGTAGCCTTTGATGTCTATTACCTTGATGACACCCCGAATTTCCTGGGTCACGGCGAACAGACCGATATCGACGTGATCAGCAGCGGAAATACGACGGTAACCATACCGGTAACCATCGAAAATATCCAGGCAATCAGAGCAGCAGCAACCCTGGTCCGGAAAGGTTCTCTCACGCTGACGGTCAATGGTTCAGCACTCATAGACGTGAGGGTGACATCGTTCGAAAAGCGGTTCGAATACAGCAGGGAGTTCCAGCTGCGTGACTTCGCATCCTGATCACGGAGACACCGTTTCCAGGACACGGTTACTATCATGGATAAGTTGCAGCGATTCGGTGGACTGTGGGGCGGGTGACGTGAAAGTGTGCTCCTCCTTATTTTGACGTAAAAATAAAATCATGACGTATAAATCCAGACGTTGAAAACCACTCACCGTTAAAATCAACCGACGGTGGGTATGTGAGCAGGATATCTTTTTATAAGCAGGCAAAAGTATATCATCATCTCGCTGGTTACTAAAGGTAATTGCAGGTATTTGAAGAGGGTAAAGGAGAGAAACAACATGGGTCTTTTGAACCGTATGGGAACCGTAATCAAGGCAAAAATGAGCAAATTAATCAATGCAGCGGAAGATCCCCGCGAAACGCTCGATTATTCATATGAAAAGCAGCTCGACCTGCTCCAGAATGTGAAACGCGGCGTGGCAGAAGTTGCAACCTCCAAAAAACGGCTGCAGCTGCAAAAAGAGAAACTGCTCTTAAACATCAAGAACCTTGACAGCCAGGCACGCGACGCGGTCAAAGCAAACAGAGAAGATCTCGCCCGGCTCGCGCTCGAGCGGAAAAATGGCATTACTTCGCAGATAGCGGGTCTTGACCAGCAGATTGCCACCCTTGAGGCAGAGCAGGCGAAGCTGGTTGCCGCCGAACAACGACTTTCCACAAAAGTTGAAGTTTTCAGGACGAAAAAGGAGACAATAAAGGCGCAGTATTCCGCTGCCGAAGCACAGGTCAGGATCAGTGAATCGGTCTCCGGGATAAGTGAAGAGATGGCAGATATCGGGACCTCGATAGAGCGGGCCGAGAGCAAGACCGATGAGATGAAGGCCCGGTCGGCTGCCCTGGACGAACTCATTGAGCAGGGAACGCTCGAGGATATCACCCGCAGCGGGGATGACATCGACCGTGAGCTGGCAAAAGTCAGCCAGAAAAGCAACGTTGAATCCGAACTTGCAAGACTCAAAGCGGAGGAACGCAAATGATCATACGAATCATGGGTGAAGGACAGTATAACGTCAAAAGCAGTCTTTTTGATGACCTGAATAAAATCGACAATACCATCGTCGATTACGTGCAAAAAGGAGATGAGCAGGGGTATAAAAAAAGCCTGGCAAAACTCATAAGCATGATAAAGAGCAAAGGAAAGGCACTTGATGACAAGGAACTCGTCGAATCCGATATTATTGTTCCTCCCTCGGATATGACCCTGAAAGAAGCACGGGATGTTTTCAAGGGTACAGGAATTTTCAAAGGCTGAAAGAAAAAACCCTCGCTATCGTGCAACGCATAAAATCGGGCATGAGCCGGAGAAATTAAAGCGGTATACCCCAGAGGGGGTACCACATCTCCATATCTTTTTCAACCGGGAGTTCCCGTTCCAGCAGGGACCGCATCCTGAATTCAATGGTATTGTCGCGTGTCTTACCGGGGGCGGGAACAAAGGGGTAATACCGTCCCCGCTTGAAGTTGAATACCCAGTACACGGGTTTTGCATTCTCAAACCGGAAGACAGCACAGAGAAGATAGGAACCAAAACCCCGTTCAATAAGGGTCTGGCTGACAAGGTGAAGCCCCACGACCAGGTCCTCAAAATCGGGATCCTCCAGTATCACCCAGGTAAAGCGGTATTCATCGGTCGTAATCCGGTAGGTGCTTCCGGTTTCTTTGCTGCTGAGCTGGAGCAGTTCTTCGATCTCGGTCCTGGCAGCGTCATACTGTGACGACTCGATGGGTTTGAAACAGAGTCCTGCGGTTGAGGATGCTTTCAGGTTCAGCTCGCTCTGCATGGTAATACTGGCAGCAGATATCGCGAAAAGATTGTCAACCGTTGCCTTGGGAAGGCGGGTTTTTCCGAACAGAGCATCCAGGGCATCCTTCAATGCCATTATCCCTTCATCTCCCGGGAAATCCGCTCAAGAGCCGCAATCCGCTGCTCTAACGTCGGGTGCGTGGAGAGAAGATTAAAAACCGAGGATCCCGAAATTGCCGGAATAATGAAAAAAGCATTCATTCCCTCCACTTTTCTGAGATCCGTTGTTGGGACACGTGCCATCTGCCCGCTGATCTTCATAAGTGCCGATGCGAGATGGGAGGGATTGCCGGTGAGTATTGCTGATCCCTTGTCTGCGGCGAATTCCCGGTAGCGTGAAAGGGCTTTGATCAGGAGAAAACTGATCACCCAGACGACCGCTGCAAGGATCGGGATTATCAGGAGAAGAGCGGCCTTGTTGTTTTTCTTCCCGCCCGTACCTATACCGCCGCCGAAGAACAGCCAGTTCCTGAAGATGAAAAACGCCGCGGTGGACAAAAAACCGGCCAAGGTAATTACCATGACATCGCGGTTCTTCACATGGCTGAGTTCGTGGGCGATCACGGCCTCGAGCTCCTCCTGGTCGAGCGTGCTGACAAGGCTGGTTGTCACCGCAATGACAGAATTTTTTGGATTGCGCCCGGTTGCAAACGCATTGGGAACCGCTGAATTTACCAGGGCAAGTTTCGGCCGGGAGATACCTGCAATAGCACAAAGGCGTGTCAGCGTTTCATAGAGTCGTGGTTCTTCCTGTTCCGAGACCACACGGGCACCCATAGACCACAGTACCATGCGGTCAGAGAAAAAATACTGGAGCAGGAGAACGATGGCCACGATACCAACGAGGAAAAGTGTTTCGACTCCGATATAGGCAAGTACCGCGATAAAGACGAAATATATCACCATAAGCAAAAACAGCGTTACGATCATGCGTAACTCTAATCCAAGATCCCTTGGCCATCGTACCATAGTACTCATCTCTTATGCTTATTGTTCCTGCAAAAGGCCCGTTTACTTTCAACTGAGAAAACGGGGATGGTGAAATTTTTCTTTGTCCTGGCATGTATCCATAGACCACGTACAATAATAATGCTTACTTTGATCCCGTTCATGCAGGATGCCCTTGAGCTGCAGCCCTCGCCCAAGGCAATAATCTCGCTGTTAGCGGTCATCGGTCTGAAACGGTACTGCCCGGAATAGTACCGGCAGAATTCAAATTTTCCTGGTACCCCTTCATTCACCAGAATCCTGCCAGAACCCGGCCTTAATTAATGGTACAGGTCCAGGGAAACTTCGTTTGATAAAAAAAAAGGGAACGTGATTACTTTGAGATCTTTTTCAGCAGGTCGTCCATGATCCCGGGAGCCCGATCCTTCAGGCCGAACCCGATGAAGATGGCTATCCCGGCCCCAAGTCCGATCCCCACTCCCCAGGCGATTGGGGTTATGAAGGTGTAGATGATGGTGAGGTCGATGAGCAGCTGAGAGAGTGCGAGGATGAGAATGATGAAATAAAAGAATACCCGAAGAAGCATGATGATTACACCCAGAAATTCGATATCCTGGGTCTTTCCCCATGCCACGAGGAGATCTGCGAAGTAATCTACCATAATAAATCCTGCGATCAGGATGATGAGGAACATCGCAATGTGGGGCAGGTAGACCACGATGTTCTGGAACAGGGTGGTGAGGAACTCCAGCCCGAGCACATTGGCGGCTGCGACAATTGCAATCAGGTAGATGAACCACCTCACAATGAGGTCAAAGAACGCCACCACACTGGTGCCGGACTGTTCGATCGCCTTTCCTACCGATGTCTTGATGAGTGCATCGTCAACCCCGATCTTATCCAGGATTCCCGAGATGACTTTTCCCAGGATCCGCCCGACGATCCACCCGATGATCAGGATGATGATCGCGGCGATAAGATTGGGAATGAACGCGATAACCGAATAGACCATCTGCATCAGCGCATCGCTTATCGAGCTTACCGACTGGGTGGCTGCGGTAGTTGATTCTCCAAGTGTTGCCATAATGATCAGGTGCCCCTTTAGAAAAAGCACTATATATATATTTCCAACAATACGACCCCCGGGGTCTTATTGAAGAGAATGAGATGTTTTACCGTGCCCGTTTTTGCCTCAGCAAAAGGAGCTCCGGACAAAAGCTTTAAGAAAAGGGTTGCCTATTGCTAGGCATTATGGACATTGTTGCAGATCTCATGAAACAGGTAGCGACAGGAGACAACCTCTCCATGATCAGCAAATCAGTTGGCGGAGAGGGGAAGGCAGTCCAGTCAGCCCTGGGAATGGGGCTGCCCATGATTATGGGGTCCATGGCAAACACTGCCTCAAAACCCGGGGGAGCCGATACGCTGACAAAGATGCTGGCACAGGCCGGTGGGAGCAACCCTCTGGACAATATGAGTGGTTTCCTGGGAAACCCGGCAGCTGCCGGTGGCTCAGGCATGGTGAGCACGCTGTTCGGTAGCCAGATGGGCACGATCCAGAATGCCATAGCTCAAAAAACAGGGCTCCCCCCTGCGGCAGTCGGCAAGGTCCTGGAAATAGCTGCTCCCATGGTTATGGGCTACGTTTGTAAGATGTTTGTCCAGCAGAAAATGGACACGAAAAGCCTCACCGGCCTCCTTGGGGACCAGTCAAAGGTGGCACTACAGGCATCACCTGATGCGGCTGCCATGGCAAAGGAACTGACAGGGGCCCCGGAGACAAGTGGCGGTATTGGAGGCATCCTGAAAAAAGTACTGGGTAAATAACCCGGAAAACATTCAATTTTTATAAGGTCAGCAGGGAAACGGTTCCCTGAATTTCATCTGCTAAAAATCCTGAAAAATGAGTAGTAATCTTTTCACAGCGGACCGGTGAGCGTAGGCAGGAACCACCCGACAACGGTGGTCGCTATCCATACGACCACGGCAATTAACAGGGATTTGAGCCAGCCGACCGTGTAGAGTCTCTGCAATGCCAGTAGCCACACGATTCCTGCTATAATTGCTGCGATCAACATGTTGTCCGGCAGCAGATAGTATACGACAGAGTATACTATTGTCCCGATAAGGGCAGCGAGAAATGCCGTGGTTATGCCTTCCGTTTCACCGAGCAGCTTCACAATGACATAAATTATCACCGTTGAAACAATCAACGCGACAATAAATGACAACAGGGTAAAAACAAGTGATGCCATGCTCCATCCCTCTCATCTGCTGATATTAAAACTATCGGATGCGGCATTAATTTGTACAGGCAAATCACTTCATTTGTGACTTAAAACGTGCCGTTTTCCCAAAAATTTCCTCCCGGGGCCTGTCCTTATTTTTTTTGGAAATGCCCGGGGTCCCGGCATCCATGAACCGATTAAGCCATATCTGTCCAGATAGAATAGGATTTATATGCCGGATACTGCTGAACCTGTGCCTTTTGCAAAAGGGGTACAGACCGTCTCTATGCTGCCCGGGATGGCTAACCGCCATGGTCTTATCGCCGGAGCAACCGGGACCGGGAAAACCACCACATTACGCGTTCTTGCTGAAAATTTCAGTTCAATCGGTGTCCCGGTCTTTATGGCTGACATCAAGGGAGATCTCTCGGGGCTCGTAATGCCCGGCGGGGACAATGCGAAGGTTGTCGAAAGGGCTGCGGAGCTGGGACTTAAGGGTGTGCTTCCCGCAGGTTTCCCGGTAACGTTCTGGGATGTCTATGGCGAATCCGGCCTTCCTGTCAGGACGACTATTTCGGAGATGGGACCACTTCTCCTTGCCCGTATACTGGATTTGAATGATATCCAGTCCGATGTACTGACAGTACTGTTCAAAATAGCAGATGACTCCGGCCTCCTCCTGCTCGATCTCAAGGATATCAGGTCACTGGCCCAGTATTGCAGTGACCATGCAAAAGACTTAAGGAGCCAGTACGGGAATATATCCCCGTCGAGCATCGGTTCAATCCAGAGGAGTCTTCTCAATCTCGAACAACAGGGTGGTAATCGCTTTTTTGGGGAACCTGCCCTGAATGTGGCTGACTTTCTGAAAACCGATGCATCCGGCCGCGGGATGATCAATATCCTCACCGCTGATCGTCTGATGCAGTCCCCGAAGATCTATGCAACCCTTCTCCTCTGGCTCCTGTCAGAACTGTTTGAATCGTTTCCCGAGGCGGGGGACCTCCCGAAACCAAAACTCGTGTTTTTCTTTGACGAGGCTCACCTGCTCTTCCAGGATGCCCCCAAGGTGCTCGAGGAACGGATTGTCCAGGTCGTCCGGTTGATCCGGTCAAAAGGGATCGGGGTGTATTTTGTCACGCAAAACCCGCTTGATCTGCCTGACCCGGTCCTGGGACAACTGGGAAACCGGGTGCACCACGCCCTCCGGGCTTTCACTCCGAAAGACCAGAAAAATGTGAAGGGGGCTGCAGGCACATTACGACCGAATCCGGCCTTTGACACCGCTGCAGCCATGACCGAACTCCGTATCGGGGAAGCACTGGTCTCAATGCTGGATTCGAACGGCAGCCCGATGCCCGTTGAGCGGGCACTTATCTATCCCCCGCACAGCCGGATGACGCCACTGACCCCTGATGAGCGGGGTCAGGTTATCAGGAACTCCCCGTTTCTGGCGACCTACATGAAGGTGATCGACCGTGATTCCGCCTATGAACAGCTGAAGAAGAAAGCCGAAATGACAGCGGCAGCAAAAGCACCGGATGTTCCGGTGAAAAAACCCAGGAAACCTGCAGGAACCGGTGCCGGGGATGTCATAGGATCTGCTGCGAAGAGTGCAGCGACGGCCATGGGAAGCCGGATCGGGCGGGAGATAATACGGGGCCTGCTTGGATCCCTTACCGGGTCCAGGAAATAGTAATCCAGGCATCCGGCCGGCGATTCACCGTTGCAGCCGTCATCACGGATATTGTAGAAACCCTGAGTTTCCAACAAATGGTCAAGCACCTGTGTACGAGGGACAGCGCCAGACCCCCCAAACCGCCCTTCGCTTTGCGATTGTGTCGTATTACCTTCACTGGAGTTATCCCTCCAGGTGGTGCCACAGTGGTGGAGGCATTTCTACGCCGAGTCCCAAAAGAACGTTAAGAAAAATATTTTGAGGATTTCCCATGAAATTAAATTAAACAGATCTGAGTAATGGAATGTTTTTTCCACATAATTATATGCGATGAACCCCGCCGCCCCCGTCGGGGCGCCCCCCGCGGCGGATCAGTTTCTAAAATGTATAGCTATAAACACCGCACTGCCCCGCCGTGCCTCGGAGAGGCCCTGAGGCGGGGGCCCTCATAAAATTACAGGGTTTAATGATTTCATGGTTCGGGAGTGAATTCCCGTTCATGTATGTTTCTACTAAGCCAATAATTTGGGAATAACAACCCGGTCACGTCATTTTGGGCTGGTTCATGGAAAAAAGGAATTGATCTCCATCGAAAACGATGTTACTTCCACTCCCACCATTTGTCATGGACGGTCCCGTCCGGCAGGATCTCCAGCTCGAAGACCAGGGCAGTATTGTTGAGCCTGCTGAGATCTGGAGACGCTGTCTGGGCATAGCGTGCTCCCCGCATGTTCAGACCCGGACCCTTTCCTGCGACGCTGATACCGGATCCATGCAAAATCACCTTCTCTCCCTTCATGGTCATCAAAACTCCATTACCCCCGGCATACATCCCGCCCTGGGGTCGTTCCCATGATTTGATGGTGGCAATAAAGGCTACGTCATTACCGAGTATCTTTCCTTTTGATTCAATAGTCCTCTCAATCTTCAGCTCGCCCGTGTGGTGTCGGCGTATGATACGCTGCCCGACAACTTTTCCGGTTAATTCACCAATCATATCCCCGATCGTGGTGATCACGAGGTTTCCTGGATTATCTTATGTCAGATATATATTTCCCCGAATTCCAAAAAATGAGATATAATGAAACGCATCCGGTGCCTTTGCTGCCTTTCTGGTTTTTCCCAGGTGTATCCTTCCTCTTCGCAACCCGGCGGCATCTGCCGGAAAAGTGGAGGCCATGGCGATCACAACACCGCTGCACTGAAGGTACCGCAGGAGTCGATGTCCCCGCTGGCAAAACCGGCATTAAACCATCTCACCCGCTGCGCTGAGGTGCCGTGCGTGAAAGAATCCGGCACGACGTAGCCCTGTGAACGTTTCTGGAGGGCATCGTCACCGATCTTCGCGGCAGCATTCATGGCCTCCTCAATATCACCGGCTTCGATAACCTGGCGTTCCTTGTCGGCATGGTAGGCCCAGACACCCGCGTAACAATCGGCCTGGAGTTCCAGCATCACGGAATATTTATTTGCCGTGACCTCATCGCTCCGGCTCTGGATTTTCTGGACCTCGTCTGAAGTGCCGACGAGGTTCTGGACATGGTGGCCCACCTCATGGGCGATGACGTATGCCTGGGCAAAATCACCGGGGGCGCCGAGCTGGTCTTTCAGCTCGGTATAAAAATCCAGGTCAATGTATACTTTCTCGTCACCCGGACAATAAAAAGGACCCATTGCGGATTCGGCAAATCCACAGGCTGAATCCACGCTCCCTTTGAACAGGACTAACCTTGGCTGCCGGTAGACCCGGCCATTCTGCTGGAATATGGACTGCCAGGTATCTTCCGTATCTGCAAGGACGACGGATACAAAATCGGCCGACTCGTTCTCAGCTGCTGTTAACACGACAGGAGTTCCATCAAGGGAACCACTTTCAGTAGTGATTGAATTTATCAGTGCACCGGGATCAGCGCCCGTCAGCAGCCCGATGGCAAGAATAATGAGTATCCCGATACCGCCGCCGATTGCCCCTTTCCTGACTCCGGATCCCCTCTGGTCCTCAACATTTTCGCTCCTGCGTCCCTCTCTCCATCTCATGATGAACCCTCATTCGCTCCTGTCAATGCGTGAACATATGGATTACTATTATATTTGTTTTTGTGTGAGCAGCAGGCTGTCACGACCGGATGCATAATCCTTTTCTTTCCACTCTGAATACGCCGGATTTCCTGTTACTACGGTTTTGTTGAAACACCCAAGAACAGGAGTTCACATTCCGGACCATGAAAATTATTAATCCCTGGAATTCTATGAGGGCTCCTTCGCCTCATGACCTCTCCGAGGCACGGCGGGGCAGTGCGGTGTTTACAGGTGATTCGCAATTGTTGAAACGGGCATGAACAGGGATGGTTCTCACCCAAACCATGAAAAATTGTGAAGGTACGACTACCATCCGCAACAGGCTCTCGAGAGAGCAGGGGCGGTTCAGGTAATTGAAGCGCCGCGGGGGCGTCCCTTCGGGGGCGGCGCAGGTCATCGCAGTAACGGGATTGGCTCTTCCCGAAATTACTGGAATTGTGTTATTTTCATGGGAAATCTTAGGGTTTTCAACAGGGCTTTTATTACGACAAAATAAGCCCGTTTACCTCATATTTTACCAGACAGCAGGGCAATGGGCAGGGTTCGAAACGATAGTTATGATACTACTCAGGTCTTGAATACCAGGCGATACCGTACTGGTCCTTTTTTTCAACCAGGGTCCTGTTCCGTACGCATTTTTTCAGGTATCTCCTGAACATTGCCATCTGAATATCCCCGATATTTGAAGGAATGGAATACAGGCTGAATTTTCCCCTGGATTTTTTCAGATAGCCCTCCAGTTGCTTTTCCATTCTCTGCTCCGGACTATCCGTTATCGCACGTGAAAGCCTCCGGTTACCGGTTGACGGTTCTGATCCGCGTGTGCCACAGGTGCCCCTCGCATCCTCTGTCCAGATATTCCCGCACCTCTTGCAATGAAGGGTATCCATGAGACAATATACTTCGTCGCTTGCACAGACCGGACAATTTCCCTGGGTCACCATAGTTTACTCATCTAGGGGTTAGGTTGTCTTTCCTATGTACATGTACTTAATATAAGGGATACATGGAAATGTGTTTCTGGATATTTATAGTATCCTATATAGCTATTCAAAGTGCCGATTCGTCTGGCAATACCGGGCAAAGATTTTTTATTACCTCCTGCCCTTATTCACTCTCATCAACAGGAGGAACGAACCGGATGCACCGCCCTGCAGGAGATCCCGTCCCCACCCGTATGCTCGGGCGAACCGGTGAGAGAGTATCGGTGATAGGCCTGGGTGGATATCATCTTGGCATACCCGATCTTACCGAAGCGGAGAGTATCCGCATTATCCGCACCGCGATCGACAGCGGGATCACCTTCCTTGACAACTGCTGGGATTACAACGACGGGTTGAGCGAGGTCCGTATGGGCAGGGCACTCCGTGGCGGTTACCGCGACCGCGCCTTCCTGATGACCAAGGTCGATGGCCGCGACCGGCAGTCTGCTGCCGACCAGATCAGGGAGTCGTTGAGGAGACTCCGGACCGACCGGATCGACCTCCTCCAGTTCCACGAAATTATTCACAAGGATGATCCGGAACGGATCTTTGCTGAGGGTGGTGCACTGGAAGCACTCCTCGAAGCACAAGACGAAGGGAAGATCCGTTATATCGGTTTCACCGGGCATAAGAGCCCTTCTGTTCACCTGAAGATGCTAACGACAGCAGCCCGCCATCACTTCCGGTTCGACACGGTCCAGATGCCCCTGAACGTCATGGATGCCCATTTCGAGAGCTTTGAACGGCACGTCCTGCCGGTCCTCGCACGGGATGGGACAGGTGTGCTCGGGATGAAGCCTGTGGGAGACCAGGTCATCCTGGGGAGCGGTGTGGTGACAGCGGTCGAGTGCCTGCACTACGCGATGAACCTCCCGACCAGCGTGGTGATTACCGGCTGCGACTCGATGCAGGTGCTTGACCAGGCCATCACGGCAGCCCGCACGTTCCGACCGATGACCGCCGGCCAGACCGCATCGCTGCTCGCACAGACGGCCCCGTTTGCTGCACAGGGAACCTATGAGCCCTACAAGACGACACACAAGCATGACGGGACGTACTATAACCCGGCGTGGCTCGGTTGAACACCCGGGCTTTGCGGGTCCGCACGCTCCGCAGAGACGGGAGCAAAACGTGAATTTCTCAGCTCCATCATGAATCCTTCATCCTGCCAACCACCGCTGTGGTCTTGTGCGGAGTCTGTTGTATTATTGATAAAATGCCGAATCGGACATTTAGCAAAACCGGGTGATCATCGTGCTTATTTTCCGGAGGAACCGAAACGGAGTGTTTTACGGGATTTTCCGGTGGTGTCCGGGATTTCGAAAGAGGAAAAGGAGCCTGAAACAGACTTATTTTCCCTATAATCTGCATCCACGAATTCCAGGTCTCTCCAACGGGGTAAATGAAGGGGAGGCCTCCCGGGACCCGCAATCTTATAATAATCCCTGCAGGTCAACAATCCAGGCCATTACCAGCCCGGCCATTGCGACGAAAAAACGTCCAGGACCCCTTTTCCAGTCTTGCCCTGTCTGCATCGTTACGTGAACGTCGGGATTAATCTGTTTCCTTTATGTATCCTGCACCGGCACAAAAATTCCGTCAGGCTTTATTCACAGGATTTCTGCGTTCACCAATCTGCTGACGCCACATTGCGTAATACAAGCCCTTCCGGTCGAGGAGACTTTCGTGAGTACCCGTCTCAACGATCTTACCCTTTTCCAGCACATAGATGACATCCGCGTGCATGATCGTGGATAAACGATGGGCGATCAGAATAGATATCTGGTCCTTACTTACTGAAATATCCCTGACCGTATTTGTTATATCCTCCTCAGTTAACGAATCGAGTGCTGAAGTCGCCTCATCAAAGATCAACAAACGGGGATGACGCAATAAAGCCCGGGTAATCGAAATACGCTGCTTCTCCCCTCCGGACAACTTCATACCCCCCTCACCGATAAGAGAATCAATGCCATGAGCAGAACGACTCAGTAAATCATCACAGGCAGCCTTATGCAATGCATCCATCATCTGCTCATCGGTAGCATCCGGCTTGACGAACAAAAGATTCTCCTTTATTGTACCCGCGAACAACTGTGGGTCCTGCGTAACGAGACCTATCTGCCTGCGTAAGGGATTATACCTGATCTGTGAAGACGGATGATCATTGAAATAGACCTCTCCGCTGACAGGCCGGTATAACCCCACCAGGAGCTTCACCAGGGTTGACTTGCCGGAACCGGAAGGGCCCACAAAAGCTATCGTCTTACCTGTCTTCACCTGGAAAGAAATTCCGTCGATGGCATTGTAATGCGCAGTCCTGTGACGAAAAACCACATCCTCAAAACGAATGTCACTCAGCTCATCGATCTCAATCGGATTTTCCGGACTTCGTTCAATGGGTTTCTGCATTAGTTGATCGAACGTGTTCACGGATGCTTCAACCTCCCGATAACTCAGAATTATCGTTCCAAGATCCTGCAAAGGCCCGAAAATGGCAGTGGATATGAACTGCATCGCGATCAATTCTCCGGTGGTAAGGACGTCCCGGAATATTAACCAGAGAAGTATGAACAATATGGACTGCTTCAGGATACTCAGGGTTGTTCCCTGCAGGAACGTTAATGTACGGACCCGTTTTACTTTCGTCATCTCCAGATTGAAAATTTTCAGGTTCTGGTCCCGTAATCTCCGTATTTCGGGGAATGTCAGACCAAGACTTTTGACAAGTTCAATGTTCCGGAGGGATTCCGTGATCGCACCTGACATTCTATTCGTTTCGCGATTGATCGCCCGTTGCGTGGTCTTGATCTTTTCGCTTAATAATCCGGTAAGCGATCCCAGTACCACAATTCCAATCAGAAAAACAGGGATCAACAGCAGGTTCTTTGTAATCGAATAGGCTATGAGAAAACCCATTCCAACGATAGTAGAGAAGAGGACATTGATAAATGAATTAATGAATACCTGGGTATCCATCCTCACTTTCTGCAGTACCGATACTGTTTCACCGCTCCGTTGATCCTCAAACTCATTATAGGAGAGACGAAGGGTCTGCTTCAATCCGTCATCGAATACCTGCATCCCGAACCTGTAGACTACCAGTCGTATGAAATAATCCTGGAAAGCTTTTGCAACCCGGGCAAGCAGTGCGACAAAGAGAGCGACACCCAGCCAGAAAAGAACCCCCCTGACCAGTTCTTCTTCGGTTAAGGTGCCCGGATTCAGGGCAAAATCATCGATGATCCTTCCAAAAATAAGCGGATCGACAAGGTTCAGCAACTGACTGACCGCTGCCAGGACGAGAGCGACACCTATCCACCACTTCTGCGGCTTTAAATACTTCCAGAGGATCCACATTTTTGCACAACAGGCTGTATTTCTCCATATATTCTAGGGCGTTTACAAAATACTTGTCATCATTATCAGTACCTGCCTGGTGGCTGCTGCCCGATCTTCTCTTTTGGGCCGTCAGAGTGAAATGATCCAAACCTGTCCTGCAACCGATGATCGTATACCCGTCTCAAAAGCGAGTATTAATGCGAATACCGCACGGTGAAGATTGATCAAACTGGTCAACGAAATGATGTGTACGGTGCAGGTTTTGCACCACAGGGTGAACTTAATACACTGTCCACACTATGGAGGTTTGATCTGCACAGGGGACTATCCTGTCAGGGAACGGAGTAAAAAATATTATGGCACCGCGCAGGAAAGCAGACGATCACGAGATACCGACCCTTTCTGACCTTGAAGCTGAAAACATTGTCGTCCGCAAAAAGGGAAAGGATCGCAGGAAACAACCTTTCACGGAGTCTGACGATGAACGTAAGGAACGGCAGCCGGAACGGAGCGAATGAAAAGCATGCGAAATCCCGGCCGGCCTCACTTTCGCCCTGTAATTCCCCGCATTTATCTGGACCGGGCGCTGGATGTACGGAATGACCGGCAAGGGGCCAGGGAGGTGAGGCCCGGATAGGGTCGTGCGTGAATACCGCCAGTATACGCCCGAAGACGGGGAGCGGATCTCCCGGGGTGCCTGTCCCCACGGTGGCCGAGAGGGGGATTGTACTTCAGCCAGGGGAACGAGCGTACCATCTGCTGCCAGGCCTCCTGCAGCATGAAGTACTGGTTCAGGGTGAGACCCACGATTTCAGAAATGAGGCGACTTGTCCGGGACCTCTTTCACCAGGCCATTGCCATTATCAGGAGACCGGATATGGAACGACCAGCATTAGCGGTTGCCCCCCTGGACAGGCCGATTGCCGGGCTGGTGAGGAAGACAAGTCGCAAAATACCGGGCTGCTGACTGTGCAGAGCGTGCACTACCGTATTTTGAGGAAAAGTACCCGGAGGATGCCCGTCCACGAACAGCAACAGATGCGATTCGTGAGTGGGTGCGTACGGGCGTGTTCAGGATGACCGGAGTCCGCCGGACTTCACTTGCAGCACATGACAGCTGCCCATGAGGTGCAGGAGGGCGATCCAGCCCGTTCTGCTGCCCGTGCCGCAGGCCAGGCAATGGCAACTGCTCACGTTCCTGCTCATGCACTCGCTGCCGCCATCTAAGCTGCCACCGCCGTCCGGGATGCTGCCGGCGCTCCTGGTGCCGATAGTGCCGCGACCAGGGAACGTGAATGGCAATACCGCCACCTGCTCGGACTGACAGGAAAATCATCCGTCTGATATATCCCTGATGAAATCTTCCTTCGGGGAAACGGTTTTGCTTTTCCCTGCCTGATTCCTGCATCAATCCCGGGTATTCGTTTCATATATGCAGGTCTGATGGCGTGAGCCATCGGTTGCTCCCTGACACCCTGATTCCCGACCGGGTTCCAGGAGCCGTATATACCATGGTACTCCTGGTTTTTTCCCCTTTAACGGTATTTTTGTGGGATGTGCCACCGTACTGTTCATCGCAGCTAATTTTCCCTGACGAACCAAAACAGGCATTATACGGGTTTTTATAATCAGTCCGACACCCGTCTGCCGTTTTTTCCGGGCAACTTCCAGCAGATATTTATCCCTGTGGCAAGCTATCAGATCATTAAGTTCGTTTCCTCAAAGGTCGTGCAGGTTTTTGCAGTCAGTGCTGCTTATCGAAAATTCCCAGCCATTCCCAGGAATACTCCTGTCTGCCCTTGTATGGGAAGAAGGGTTCAGGATTGAGCGGGCTTTTTCACCCGTAAATGCCCTGAACAAAATGAAGGAATGCAGGTACGATACTCGCAGGCAGGGAAGTGGACCCGCACGGTGGCATAATGTCAGAGTCTGACAGGATACTCCAGCGAGGCAGGTTCCGGATTTACCGTGCCAAGGGAAAAACCATTCTGCATGCCCGGGCAATCTCTGCGACACTCCATGCCTGTGCGATACACCCTCGCGGGAGGTATGGCGGATCTCCATCGAAGATCTCGGATATGTAACCTGCCCCGGCTTCCCTGATATGGTGAAGGATCGGCGTTAGCATGGGTGCGATAGTATGCCGCTGGACCCCGTTTCTTATGAGAGCATCGACATACCACCCGGTCAGCCATGGCCATACACACCCATTATGGTAACTTTTGTCACCGGAATAATGACCCTGGTATCGTGTATCCAGCGGAGAGAGAGTACGGAGCCCATAGGGGGTTAAAAGCAGTTTGTTGATGGTGTTCAAGGCAAGTGCTGCCTGTTTTTGATCAACCTGGCCAAGCGCAAGAGCCACCACCTGGTTCGGGCGGATTGAATGATCATACGGGTCGATACAGTCAAAGAGGCATTTCCTGTCTTCATTCCAGAACTTTTTGAATGCTTCGCGTGCAGACTCACCAGGTACCGGTGTTTCGATCCCCAGTGACTCCGCTCCTGTCAGGACACTTACCCAGAGAGCGTTGATCTCGACCGGCTTGCCGTTACGGGGTGTGAAACTGGTATCCATCCACGTGCTCTTCGGGGCAACCGAGATCAGGTCATGATCAAGAGAGGCCATGTCAGAAGAAGGGTAATCCTCCAGGATTGTAACGATAACCGGAATCATTTTTTCCATGAAGTGATCATCCCCCCACCTGCGCCGGTACTGAAAAAGAGCATGGATAAACCACAGCGAAGCATCACTCGTGTGATAATTATCGGGAGACCTGTTGGGGATCAACCCCTTCTTACTCGTATCAGAAAGCCGTTTGAGCACTGCACGGGCCTCATCTTTCAGTCCACGATCAATTAACAGCCCGGTGACACTGACTGCGGAATCACGCCCCCAGGATTCGCAGAACCAGTGGTAGCCGGCAACTATCTCGTTTCCATGGCAGAACGCATCCGACGCCCATTCCAGCCAGTCAAGGGAGGTTTGTGGAGAATGTACACGCGGGGCGTCCTTAAAAAAAGATTTATTCCCTGTGCACCGGAATATAACGGTTGAATCCCGCACGCTGCCCTGGAAAATTCCCGGGGAGTGGAGGTCTTCAACCGGTTCGTACCCCCGTTCATGTTCCTGCTGGTACCAGAGGTCTCGGTAGGTATCGGGATGTGGTTCATAGGAAAGATCCCCTTCAAAGAGAAGATCCCTCCATTGAACGCCGTTGCGTTCATGTATGCAGTCCGGATGGGGATCTCTGAGCACCTCATGCACAGACCGATCGGTAATGAGTGGGCGAATCCACAAATCTGCATCACCTGCAATCTCATAAACAACCTGAAGACTGCCATCAAACGTAATCGTCTTTTTTATGGTGACATCGCCAATCATATAAATCCACGTCGGCGGATAAACGGAGAACGCATGGAGGTAACGGAGTCCTGCATCGTTGGGTGCCCCGAGGTAGTGCTGCGAGGAGAAACGGATCCCGTTTACCATTTCATCAAGTCCGGCAAGGAGGAGACGCCCGTTGTCAACAAACAGTCCGTGGTACTTTCTCGTGTTGCCACGTACTGTCGAAGAAGAATACGCATGGCCCGAAGTCATTAAAAATTCAAGGCTCCCGGCGACTTCGGGTATCCGGACCTCCCGCCCGTACTGGAACACCATCCGCGACTCCCTTGATTTTCAGCTGTCCACGAGTTCCCGGTATACCTCTAAGGTCTTTTCAGATGCAATTTCCCAGGTAAACTGCTCTTTCACACGGTTCCTGCCATTTTTTCCCATCATTACAGCAAGATCAGGACGTCTCAGGATATCGATAACATATTCTGCAATATCCAGGGGATCATACGGGTTTATGTGATAGCCACAGATCCCGTCACCGCGGGGGATCACCTGCTCGCGAAAACCGGACGTCCCACGCGCCCCGACTACCACGGGTTTTCCCATCGACATTGCCTCGGTGCAGACAATGCCAAACGGTTCATATTTTGACGGGAAAACACAAACATCCGATGCAGCATAATACAGGAGGCGTTCGTCTTCCTCCACTAACCGGAAGTGCAGGATAACATTTTCTTCCAGGTGCAGATCGTGCACCATCCGGGTCAGCACCTGATCCATCTCCCCGATGCCCAGGATGACAAGTCTTGCATCCGGGATCTCCTTCAGGATGTGGGTCATCGCAAGGACGAGCGTGTCAGCCCCTTTCACCCAGGTGAGCCTTCCGATGAAGAAGATCATCGGGGATGATCCGATCCCGATCTTTTCCCGGAATGCCTCAACCTGCCGGGACGAAAAACGTGTCGCGTCATATTTCTTCTCATCTACGCCATTATGGATTACCCGTATCTTATGATCCGGATACCCGAAACTCACGAGCTCGTCCTGCATGGCATAACTGACCGTAACAATGCGGTCTGCAAGGGTGGCTGAGAGGCGTTCAATATCCTTAATGGTAGGAGACCCGGCAGGGTTTCTTCCCTGTTCAGCCGAGTGGAAATGAAATACAAACGGAATGCCGAGATTTCGCCGGGCGATTATACCGGCAAGCGCAGCGAGCCAGTCATGGGACACCAGCAGATCGTAATGCCGGTTATCCTTCAGGACCAGGTTATTTACTAATTTTGACGCAGAAAGCATGTTATACAGGATGGTTTCAGCAAAAAATTCCTGCCCGTTATCATCCCAGGTCTTCACCTCGTCCGGGTTAATAATGGAAAAGATATCGGAAAATTTCATGAGCCGGGGGCGGTGAACGTCGACACCCGACCAGGTATCTGACGTGGGATCATTGCCCCTGTTACGCGAAAAGACCGACAGGGAATGCCCTTTGCTGACCAGCTGGCGGGAAATTTCGGTGGCGTATGTCCCCAGCCCTCCCCGGAAAAAAGGAGGGAATTCATCGACAAAAAAGGCAATGTTCATGCAACCACACGGGAATAGGTCTCGGTAATTTTCCTTCCTATCGGGCCCCACATGAACACACGTTCAACTTTCTTCCTGCCCTTTTTTCCCAGTGCTGCTGCCTGTTGCGGCTCATCCAGTACCGTGTTGATCCCCCATGCAAGCGAGCCCGGGTCGGGTTCCACCTTCAGGCCGTTAACAAACGTATCGATGTTTTCGGAAAGCCCCCCGACATTGGATGCAACAACCCCTTTCTCGGCGCTCCACGCTTCCAGGAGAACGAGACCAAACGGCTCGTTCCTGCTGGGGATTACCACGAGATCGCAGGCGTTCAGGAGACGGATATACTCCGAATCGGGGATGTAACCAACGAAATTTGCCGGGAGATCCCGTGCCCTCTCCATTAAGAACTGGCGCATGTCCCCCTCTCCTGCGACGATTAACTGTGCATCCCGGTGGTTCTGGCACACGATCTTCATTGCCTCGATAAGCAGGTCAGGGCCTTTCTGGTAGACCAGCCTGCCTATGAAGAGGATGAGCGGGGCAAACGGGTGGATCCCGTATGCCTGCTTGACTTCACCGGCGTCTATCTCTGCACGGAACTGGCGCGGGACTATCCCGTTGGGTACCACGTCGCATTTCCATTCGGGCACGTTGTAGAGATGCATGACCTCGTTTTTGAGTGTTGCCGAAACGGCGGTAACCCTTTTTGCGATCAGGCCCCCGTACCATTCCTTGCCCGAGATCTCCTTATACTCCCACCAGTCCCCGTACTGGTTGCCATTCCTCCCGTATTCCGTTGAATGGTAGGTAAGAATGGTGTTCCGGTCCTGCAGGACGTGGAGTGCCTGGACTGCATGCCAGTCGTTAAAATGGAGGTAATCAAATTTCTGGTCTTTATCGGACCTCTGGAAATTTTCTACCATTCCCCGGCTCATACTATCGCAATACTCCACGATGTTATTGCCCTGGGGCTGGCAGTAATGGTAGTTCACATCACTGATTGTCTGGTCCTTCACCTGTCCACGGGTGAAGTAGTGGACTTCGTGGTGCTTTGCCAGGGTCTCGGCGAGATGGGTTGCAGCACTGGCAAGCCCCCCTACACGCTCTGCATACAGTGATTCCCAGCAGAATATGGCTATCTTAAGAGACTCCACAGGTATTCCCTCCGCTGATGTACAAGGTTCGTAAGTTCCTGTCGTTCCGTGCAGCCCCGGATACTGTCAGCCAGTTCGGTATCACCAAGGATGTCTTTGAACCAGCAGGCAAAGTCCCCCCGTTCCAGATGGTACTGGAAAGAGTCCCCGGGCACGATGGATAAAAGATCGCAGAACTGGTCGAGGCAGTAGGCTGTATGACCGATAAGACCGGAAGGAGAACTGAAATGGAACGCAGTTTCCGGGGGCTGTGATCGCAGTGCCTTTGCCGCCCGGCGATTTTTCGTGTATCGCAGGGCACGTTTCTCATAATCTGCGAGAATTCTCATGTATGTCGTGAACGCTTCTTCTCCTGCGAGATAACAGAAATATGAATGCACTTCGCCACAGGAACCATACTTTGAGGCCATATAGTAAAAGTGATCGCTTGTCTGGAGATAACGCCAGACCTGTTTGTCCTGTGCAAAAACATGTGCAGCCTCAAGGGCATGGAATGCCGTCTGCTGCCTGTCGTTTCCCATCCACGCGGATGTGTCCTTTTCGATATCAGCCCATGAGATTGTCTCGGGGACATCGATCGTCCCGACCGGCGAGTAGTCCGCAAGCACTTTCGAGGGGAGCACGGCAGGAACATCCTGTGCTGCAAGTTCCCCGGGAAGATGGCGCATGAATTCGAAGATACCGGTTTCCGGCCATAAATGCTCCCCGAAAGATTCGTAGTCTAAAAAGACATTCACGACATCACCCGGAGACTGAGCCACCCATCGTGCATAGGTGTCTGCGGTCAGCGGGTACTTGTCCCAGGAACGGTTTGTGAACCGGAACGCGATATCATCTGACAAACGGACATTCCGGAGAATTACGGGTATGTCCCGGCAGGCGTACAGGTGATTGGGGCTCCTCCAGTCAAGAATCCGGTCTACGCCTTCGGTAAAAATCCCGTTAAATCCCATGTCCCTGATACAACCCGCAATATCGTTATTAAAGGTAAACTCCGTATTTTCAAAGACGCCCGGGTCTGCATGGAACAGGTCATGCATAAGAGTGGCATGCATCCGGACCTGCTCGGCAAATTCGGTTTTATCGTGAAAACAGCTGGCAATACTGTGGTAATAGGTCTGGGCGAGGATCTCTGCGTTCCTGTGCCGGGCAACCTGCCCGAACAGGGAAAGAGCGTCCGGGCTCCATTTTTCAAGCTGTTCGATGAGGGTGCCGGAAAATGAAAACGCACAGGAAAAGCCCTCGTCGAGCATATCGAGTATCATCGTTGTTGCCGGTATGTAGCATTTTTCCGCGATACGGAGCAGGAGCTCCCGGTTAATCTCATCAAAATACAGGTTTGTTATATCCTTTTTCTTTACCTTTGGATCCGGTACAAAATGCCTGTTCAGCCGGTATGGCTGGTGCACCTCGAATCCCATTGACAGTGCGGGCATACCTCCACTCACATCTCCATGAAAGACCGATTCAGGGGGATCCCTGCCAGAACCCCGGAATGCCTGATCCCCCCTGTGCCAGTTTATTTAAAATAAAAAAATCCGGGAGAGATTCAGCACGGGGTCCCGAGCGATACGAAACCTGTTCCTCAGTCATGGTGAAGTGACAGCGTGAAGATAAAAATTTTCTCTTTGCTTTCAATTTTTGAAACAAAGAAAAATTTTTCACATAAAACCAAGTGAATTTTTGGTTCAGAACCGGTCTGCCACCAGCGCGGTGGATGAAAGAATGTCTCCAAGTCCGGTGGTCTTTTGGACATTTTGTGAGATGCACGTGGGGACGAGCAGAACAATCCGGTCATTTTCCCTGAAAATCCCTAATGTCTCATCCGGACCATACATCTCCCGGACAGCTTCGTATGCCCGAAGACCTTCCCGTGACAGGACCTGTTCCCCCGGCCCCGCTGTTTCAGCAGCCACCCGGGCAGCGAGAAGCAGGGCATTCCGGGATACTTCCGGCTCCGGGGTTTCAGATTTCAGGATAAGAATATAATACCCGAAGGTATGGAGATGGACCCGGGAAACACCCGTGGCACCTGCAAGGGCGATAGCATCACGCACGCATGCGATGGGAGATGATGGCTTCATTGCCGCCGATGCCGGATCTCGTGCCTGTAATACCTGCATGAACAACCCCAGTTCCCGCTCATTAAGCCCGATGCTGTCAGTACCCGGGAGGATATGGTGAAGCATCAGTGCCATCACGTCCGGGCCTGCCCCGGAGACGCATTCAACATGGGTCCGCATGAGGGGATGAACGCCGCGGATCAACCGGATCTGCCTGGCTGCGGTCACAAATTCCCGCTCTGTCCTCAGGTACTGGTAGCCTGAGAGAAATGCACGCCGGCAGGCACCAATCCGTTCCCGGAAAAAATCCCGTGACGCTTCGGGAATGAGTACTGTGGATGAATCGTGGACAGGAGAGACGATGAACCGGTTGCTCCGCGGGACAACCCCGTCAGCCAGCGGTACCAGGTGCGGAGTGTATTCGAAAATCAGATGGATTACGTCAGGGCGATTGTTCGCTCCTGATGCAAAGGTCAGGGGAATAACGCCGGCATTTTCCAGCAGGGCAAGGGTCTTTGGCCCGGCGGTGCCTGGCAGGGCACAGGTTACTGAGGGGATGCCCAGCCTGTGCAGGTGTACTGCAGCGATTCCTGCCTGGCCCCCCAAAGAGAGCGTACCTGACCGGGAAAAATATTCTGAAAGTGGAAGGTATTCTGATGGTTCGCTGATGACTACTTCATCCGCAGCAGAGTACCTCATCGACTGTTTCAGACGCGGGAGTATCGCATCAAATGACGGGACGGTATGCCGCTCAAAAGATCTCCACAAACCTGGGGTCAACGGGATAACACGATCGATATTGGCATTGAACCCGGTAATTACCGGATCCATCTGCGGTTTCTGCACGGATTGGTACAGGTCCTCCCAAATGCCTGCGTTCACAAAACGTCACCTCCCGCACGCCGGATGAGACCCCCGGGGATTTACCGGCAGTCCCATTCCTGCTCTTTGTTCTTCCAATAGTATTAATCATGACATTACCCACATTAAAATCAGGAAGGAAAAAACTATGGCCGACCCTGACGACCGACTGGCAGAGAAATTTCCCCATGTCCCGGAACGGTTATCCGGTCTCATCGACCTGGCGTACAATCTCTGGTGGAGCTGGCACCCGGAGGCAAGGGTCCTCTTCAAGCAGGTCAACCGGCAGGCATGGAAAAAAAGTGTCCATAATCCGGTTAAAATGCTCCAGGATATTCCGGCCGAATTTCTTGACAGTCTTCTGTCAAACCCGGAGTATCTCCGTCGCTATGATATCATTATGAACCGGTTTTTCCAGTACATGAAAAACCGGAACGGCTGGTTCTCGGAGCAATACCCAAAAGGCAGATCTCTTACCATTGCATATTTTTCTGCCGAGTACGGTCTCCACCACTCGCTGCCTTTTTATGCGGGCGGTCTCGGGTTCCTGGCAGGGGACCACCTGAAGGAATGCAGTGACCTGGGGGTTCCGCTGGTTGCCGTGGGATTCATGTATTCAAAAGGATACCTCCACCAGCATATCCGTCCCGATGGCTGGCAGGAAAATATTACTGAAGTGCTGGATCGCGATGCGGCGCCCATTTTAAGGGTCCTGAATGATTCCGGGGACCAGATGGTGATACAGGTCCCCTTCATCAAACCCCCCATCTATGTAACCGTATGGAAGGTGAATGTGGGCAAGATACCCCTCTACCTGCTGGATACGGACATTCCTGCAAATATTCCTGAAAACCGGACCATCTCCCACCGCCTGTACACAGAAGAGACTGAACAACGCCTGCAACAGGAGATCGTACTGGGAATAGGGGGACGCAAAGTACTCAGTGACCTGGGAATAGAGTTTTCAGCCCTGCATCTCAATGAAGGGCATCCGGCATTTGCCCAGCTGGAGCGGATCAGGGAACGGGTGGAAAAAGGGATGACGTTCGAGGATGCCCTGGTGCAGGTGAAGGGGACTTCGGTCTTCACTACCCATACGCCGGTTCCTGCAGGAAACGATATATTTCCCCGTGATCTCATGATGAAATATTTCTCCGGGTATTATCCCCGGCTTGGCATTGACCAGGATACCTTTTTCAGGCTCGGACATCATCCCTGTGATTCGAGAGCCGGGTTCAACATGACCGCGTTTGCTCTCCAAGTAACCGGATACCATAACGCCGTGTCAAAGAGGCACGGCATGATTGCCCGGGGGATCTGGCGCTGCATGTGGCCTGACCTGCCGGAAGAGGAGGTCCCCATTGACCATATAACCAATGGGGTTCACATGCCGACATGGCTGAATCCCCGGATGGAAATGCTCTATTCAAAATATTTTGACATGACCGACCCCCACTGGCAGATCAACCACGACATACCGGAGATCTGGCAGATGATTGACGAGGTACCGGATGAGGAGATCTGGGAAGTTCATAAATGGCTGAAACAAAAACTCCTCAACAGGATCCGGGAGAGAAAGCGGATCAAGTGGGAGACCCATTTAAAAGAACCCAGTAACCTTGTCGCAGACGGCCTGATGCTCAACCCCTCGGTCCTCACCATCGGGTTTGCCCGCCGTTTTTCCACCTACAAACGGGCGGATCTCATTTTTCATGATCCGGCCCGTCTGCGGCGGATCCTGAATAACCCCTGGCGCCCCGTGCAGGTGATCTTTGCCGGAAAAGCGCATCCTGCCGATTATGAAGGAAAATTGATTCTTCAGCGGATCTATGAATTTGCCCAGCAACCTGATTTCGGCGGCAGGATCGGTTTCGTCGAGGATTACGGGGAGCAGATGGCCCAGTACCTGGTCCATGGTGTGGATGTCTGGATGAATAATCCCGTACCCCCGATGGAAGCCTGCGGGACAAGTGGCANNTACTCAACCTGAGTATTCTTGACGGCTGGTGGCTTGAAGGATACAATGGCAGTAACGGCTGGGCTTTCGGCGGTGAAACACCCCCCGGATCGAGGGATGCATCCGACGCCGCTGCTCTTTACAGCCTGCTTGAAAAAGAGGTCGTGCCCCTCTACTATGCAGCATCCATTGACGGAATACCCCACGGCTNNTTTTCAGCCCGCCGTATGGTCAAGGAGTACGTCAATAACTACTACCCCTCTCTGCTCTCCTGTGCGGAAAACGAGTGCCGGACACTTCCCCCGAATAACGTTTAACCGTAATGAACGGGAGGTAAGTGATGGCCAAAGGGCTTACCCCGTATCGCCGAAATTTTCCCCCGGGTTTTCCAGATTTGATGGCGGCACCACGATTGCCAATAGGGAAGTCCTGGTATCATATCTTGTCAGTTTCCCGGAAGTTATCCCCTGCACCAGGTACTGCAGTAACCCGGAATAGTACGGATACAGCATCTGCCGGACCGGATTCAACGGCAAATCTTTATCCCTGACCTTGTACCGGGATTATATGAACCTCACCCGCCAGAACCCTGCATTGGTTATTGTCATCCTCTGGGGGATCGCAATCTTCACGACGACCTTCCTCTTTATGGGCAGCGCAAACCTTACCCCCGGGATCGTCATCCAGGGTGTTTGTATGATCGGGTCGGCGGCGTATCTGAGAAAGCATAATGAAACCTGCTGCACGGGAAAACTTGAGGTATAAGAGGATCAGGATCTGTTTTTTTCCAGAGTCAGTGTAAGGACTCCTTCGGAAAACCGCTTCATACAAAAACTTACCTCACACGGGAGGGTAATCATTTTTTTAACCGGTTTTCCGCCATTGGATGTGGCAATAGTAACGGTGGTCTTTTCCACATCGATCCTGATCATTTCCTCATGAACACCTGGCAGTTCAGCAAGGATACGGAGAAATTTTCCTTCATCAAGGAGAGTTGTTGCTGGTTCTACCGTTTCTGCTGATACGGGAGTGTGTAAAATGGTTGTCTGCATACTGTTTTTTATCTCTCTGTTAACGGCCCGGATATTTCCGGTTATCTCCCTTCTTCGGGATTTTTCGTGTTTTCCTTCTGGAAAAACAATCGGGGAAATAGTATGGTATCATGTAACTTCAGAGGTATTTGCCTGCAGATGACCGGTGGATCCCATCCCCGCTGTGAAGATCCCACCAGGAGCATCCGCATGCGTGGCATTGTGTCGATTCCAGGTTGCGGCCTCGTCACGACTTCCTGAAATTTCTTTTTTCAACGTTAACGCTCCACCTTCCCGGGCACTCTACCCGCTGACCACTTCTCTCGGAAACGAGATAAACATATCCGATTCTTTCAATTCCTGAATCATTTTCTGTAAGGAAAAACGGATGAGGAAAAAGGCGATCTGCGTTTTTCCTGAAAAGATGCTGCACCAGTAACAGACGGGAGGGGTGCCGGTTTTGTTTCTTTAAGGCAGCATGAGCATACTTCACATTGTATTCCCCTGACAAATCCGGTCACGTTGTCGGGCTATAAAGGGAAGAAGTGACCCCTGCTGCCGATGTACCTGATCCCCCCCTCCCCTTAACGCACGACCCCTGATACGAATACGGCATGGAACACTTTCACCCACCCCGCCCCCTGCATTATCTGGACCGGCCACACAATGTATGCCATCGACCGGTCCGTGAGGAGACCGAATATGGTAGTACGTGAATATCGCCAGTATACTCCGGAAGAGAAGGACCGGATCTCCCGGGGTGCCTGTCCCTGGTGCGGCCGCGAGAGAGTACACTTCAATCCGGGAAACGAGCATACCCTCTGCTGTCAGCCCTCCTGCAGTATGGAATACTGGTTCAAAGAAAGGTCCACGACCTCCAAGATGAGGCGGCTTGTCCGGGACGAACAGGGTGGGAGGTGTGCCCGGTGCAAACGCGAGGTATATGAGGGAAGGGCCGACGGAAGTCCGCATACCCGCCATTATTATGTCCTGGACCACATCAGGCCAATTGCCATGGGAGGTGACCAGTGGGCCAGGGATAATCTCCAGGTCCTCTGCGAGAGATGCAACAGGATCAAGACAGCCCGGGATAGGGGAAACATCGCCCGGTGGAAGAAATATCATGGCAGGGGACTGGTTTACCCGGCGGGCAATTTCCTGCAGGCTCTGCTCTTTTGTGAGAATCTCACCTGAGTGAGCGAGGGTTTTTTCCGGGACGTTGCCGGCGTGCCGGCAGGATGCATGGCACTTTAGTATGTACGAAATGAATATCGGTTTGAGTGCGAACCCGTATCCGGGAAGAACCGGCGGGAAACAGGGTAAGGGACCCGGGTACGGCTGTGGCCGGAGGGTCATTTTTTTATAGGAAACGTGCAATCAATCCCCATGGAAAAGAAACACCAGCAGGCCTCCCACACGAAACACGATTGTCCGATCTGTGAGCAGTGCCAGGCAGCCAGTATCAAGGTCAGGCCTGACGGAAGCTATGTGTGCAACCGCTGTGGCTACAACAGTGCAACGGGAAAAAAGAAGTAGGTATCATGGCGGAATGGAAAAGAAGGGCGGAGGTTACTTTCTGGTGACGGGGGACCATGGAAAAGTTGTGGCAGGACCAGGACCCCCGCGGTCGCCGTTCACGTTCATTATTCGTCTCAGCCAGTTTGTGCATCGTGTTTTAACACACATGAACGGGAGTTCAGTCCCGAACCATGAAAAATCATTAAACCCTGTGATTCTATGAGGGCTCCCCGCCTC
>DADT01000031.1:71039-129652 GCA_002495065.1 Methanoregula sp. UBA471
GCCCCGTCGGGGGCGGCGGGGTTCATCGTAAATAATTATGAGGAATAATCATTCCCTCACTCACATCGGTTTAATTTAAATTCAGGGGAAATTTTTCACGGTTCCGGAAATGCCGGGCTTCTTTTCCCGGTAATTGCCGATGAGTCTGCCCCTGCCGCAGAGATCCTGGATGTGCATGAAAGCGGCATCCTTTATTCTGGTAAAAGCAGGTTTTTTCTCGCTGAAGTCCTGTGCTGACTAGTTCCCGGAGGTTTCCTGCCGGGAGTGGTTGCGCAAACAACACAAAAAAACCCGCGAACTGTCATAACCTTCCCGGAAGGGATTTTCATCGAACACCTTTTACAGCCCGGGGCCTGTCCTCACCACGACCAACGGATCCGGCCCGATATGCTTTTTTATCAGCTTGTACACGCAATTCCGGACTTCATGTGCTGAAAGCCCGGTTGATCCATCCGGTGTGAGATCGGCAGAAGCAGATTTCCACGATCAGGTGATCGGTAGGGCTTACATTTGGACTCTGCAGCAGAGTACTCATAGGAGAAAAAAGAGGTATTACTCCCGGATGGCGGGAATACCGGGCCGGCTAGTGTGCCCCGGCATCCTCTTCCCACAGGCCGAAGAAGTTACCTTCGGTATCCATGCAGTTGGCAAGGTAGCCCATCTTTGGAACAGCCATCTTTCCCATGAGTACTTTGCCCCCCAAACTCTTTACCTGGGTCATCGCAGCATCAATGGATTTCACGCCAAAATAATTCATGATGCGCTGCGAGGGGTCCATCCGTTTGCCCATCCCCCCGCCAACTCCCGGAATACCGTCCACGCTCGTGGTGGTGATCAGGTTATACTGCATCTCCGGGAAGGATTCGAATTTCCAGCCCAACAGCTCGGCATAGAATTTCTTCGCCCTCTCAATATCGTCTGCCGGCACGTCAAAATGAACAATCGTCGACATAAGTTTTTCACCACCCGTGATTGGGGTGGAGGGACTCATAACAGTTACCCTTCAGGCAAACTGCCCGGCACCCCCTGTTTGGCCATGCATCCATAGACCAGAACTACCCGGAGATCTTTTCGTTCTCTTCGCCCGGTATCCTGTTTTTCCCATGATTATCCGTGGCAACACACCCCGGGAGGGCCGGATAATCCTGTTTTTGTAACAATCACCATTTTTACCGGCTTATTATCTATCGCCGGGAATACACCGTCTGCTTTAGTGATGGCGGCATATCCGGAATAACCGTCAACCGCCTGCATGGGACTGAAGGACAAGTCCGTCAAATCCACGCCAGCCGCAATGCTCAAATCCAGTCCCGTCCGGAAAATCAGCGGTTATCTCCTGTATGCGAGTGCAGTCCCTACCGGGCAAACACCGGTACATCGCCCGCAGAGATAACACTCCCTCTTTGAATCGTCGGGGCCTGCCGAACGGGTCGGGCAGGTTTTCTCGCATTTCCTGCAGCCGATACAGGTATCAGAACGGCGCAACCGGAACCAGCTGAACTCCGCAAAGAGGGAGAAGAGCACCCCAAAGGGGCAGATAATCCGGCAGACGGGGCGGTACAGGAATACCGAGACCACCAGGATGCCGGCTGCTGCAGCAAGCCCCGCCGAGATGGTGATGGAGAAGAGATCGTAGAGGCCGGTGAATGACATCAGGTCGATAAGGTAGAACGCAGCGACAGAGGTTACAGCAAAGACAGCAAGCCGGATGCCTTCAGGGACCCGGGTATCCTGGATGACGATCTTTTTTACCGGCACTGCTGAGAGCAGCTCCTGCAGCAAGCCCACCGGGCACAGGGTGCCGCAGAATGTCCTGCCGGTTACCAGCGCCAGTACGATGACCGAGCAGATGATGACGACACCATAGGTAAGTGCCGATGCACCACTGAGCACATTGATAATGCCCCCCAGTTCCATGGGCATGATGGGGGCAAGGAAGACAAAGCCGGTGATGGTACCCAGCCCTGCCGCCAGGAGGACAACCTTCCGTGTCATCACACCGGTATGCCAGAGGTATGCGGCGAGCATCGTCCCGATCCCCATGTAAATGAGGGCATACACGGTCCCTGCACCCGGGTCTCCGGTAATCAGGGAGGTCATGATGAGGGAGAGACCGAGACCGAAGAGTGAGGAAAGGGCTAAAGCCGGTAACGTGCCCTGTATCCGTACTCCTGCTTTTCCCGTTCTTACCAGCACAAAAAGGACACCGGTAACCAGGAGAAAGAGCAGTATTTCCGTCACTAAAGCAGACTGCAGGATCGTATCAAAGAATCCCCTTGGAGGTGGATTTTCGGGAACTGAAGCAACAAAATCCGGTGACGTAGTACTCATTGGATCAGCGGGTGCGGAGGTGGTAGTGACCTGAACCACTGAAGGCTCCGGAGTCGGTGTGGCTGTGACCGGTGCAGTGGGTTGTGCCGGGACAGGTGATGGAGTACGAGCGGGGAGGGAGACGGCCCGGGACGTATAGTCACATAGAGCGTTTCCATCGGCATCGGTAAAAAGAAAACACCTGCCCGGAGTCGGGCATCCCCCGATTCCCTTGGGGCAGACCGCAGCACAGGCCGGGTATACGAGTCCTGCCGTGAGTAACAGGGATGCCAGTGTGCGCCTGATGGATTTTATAACCTGCATAGGACTTCCTGTTCCCTTGTGATACCTGAAATAAGACCGACGGGACCTTTAAGGAAAGGATGCATATTCCAGCGAAAATATTGCTACTCTTCTATGATCTTTTGGAGTGCAGCGATAATATCTTTCATATCGTACCAATCTGGCCCGTTCCGGAAGATTTACGACGGGTGAATGGTAGAGTTGATTATTTGAAAAGCAGCCGGAGTGCGATTTCTTCCTGAAAAAAAATATCTCACGGGATTATCATGGATACCTATTCATTTCCGACTGACTGTTCTCTACGGTCCGGTCCGGCAGTTCATTATAATAATTTCTGTCTTCCCTGGTCATCGCAGGTCATCCACGAATGCGTGGCAGTCCGGGCACCACCACCCCACGGGAACGAGGTGTTGTCTGCGGTGTGCATCATAGACACGGACATAGGTCCTGGACATATGCCGCTGCCGCGTACGGGCATTCCGTGAGACCGTCCGGCAGTCATTCGGGCAGAGGGGGCTTGTGCACATACAAACAACTCCCTGTCACAGGGGCACGATAAATCTTTTTGACTTACCTGCAGGCAGGGCAGGTATTGCCGGGAAGGTGGAGGTGGGATGATAACCGGTTTCCAGAGAAAAAGGAGCAAAAACCGGTTTATAACAAGAAATGTTATATTTACTGCCATGCGTATGGTTCATAAGGAGTGAATCATGGTCATCTCAACAACAGATAGTCTGCGTGCCCTCTTTGAAAATATTAAATCTCTTGGTTTTTTTGGGAGGTTATTTGGCTGGAACCGTATCCGTCTCATGAATTCCGCCGCCATCAGTGAATATAACACGCTCAATAATGAGATCAATGGTCTCTATGATCAGAACCGGCAACTCCAGAACCAGCTCCGCACCGTGATCCAGGACCTGGACCACCAGAAATCCCTGTTGTCGGATGTGCGAACCGATTATGAGATCCTCAAAAATTCATCCATGGACCTGTCCCAGGTACTCAGGAGCAGGGATGTCGATCTGGGTGCCCTGAAGGATGCTGAAACAAAGAATTCGAAGCGGATTACCGACCTTGACAAAGAGATCAACCTGAAAAATTTCGAAATCCAGAATTTAATCCGGGAAAAAATTGAACAGGAACGGAACTTGTCCGTATTCCGGGAATCTGACCAGCAGAAACAGGAACACTACGAGCACAGGATAACAGAACTCAATGCCCTGAAAAAACAACTCGATGATGACAGGATCCGTCTCCAGGAAGAGAGGGAAGATGAGGTGCGTACCCGGTTTGAAAAGATGCGGGCGACCTGGAAAAATCACGAAGATACTGTTGAAGAACTGATACGCGGTATTTGTTCACGTCACCAGATCCCGTATATCGACAAGGAACATGTCCCGTTCAAAGGATCTCCGGATAATACCCTGAAAATTGCTGATGAATACATCATCTTTGATGCAAAGAGTCCGCTTTCGGACGATCTCGGGAATTTCCCTGCATATGTCCGGCAACAGACCGAACAGCTGAAAAAATATGTGAAGGAGCCTGGGGTGAATAAATCGCTGTTCCTTGTCGTCCCCACCAATACCATCGACTCGATCGATCAATTCTATTACAACCTGGCTGATTATGTCGTGCATATTGTTACTGCAGATGCTCTGGAACCGGTCATCCTGGGCCTGAAAAAGATCGAAGACTATGAATTTGCGAAACAGCTCAGCCCGGAGGAACGTGAAAATATCTGCCGGGTGATCGGGAAATTTGCCCATGCCACCAAACGAAGGATCCAGATTGACAGTTATTTCTGTGGCGAGTTCATCAATATCCTCAACAACTGCAATTGCCTGCCGGATGAAATTCTTGAAAAAACCAGGGATTTTGAGCGATCCGATAAGATGAATCCTCCCCTGGAGAAGCGTGCAAAGCTGATCTCTCCCGACCAGCTGAAAAAGGATGTTCACCGTATCACATCAGAAGCTGACGGGCAGGAAATTGATGTTGGTGCGACGGGGGGCGTGATGGAAACATTACCGTTATACAAAACGGGTGAGAAAACTATCCCGTTGACTGAGGACCCCGATAAAAAAGAATAAACCATTCACATTCCTGATTCCGGGTTATTTCGCTGAAGTACAGACATTGACCTTATTTTCCGGTACAGGAAAAAGCCGGCAGGATGAAATGATTACCCAATGCTTTTTTATCTTTGAACAATGAGAGAGGGTATTGCCTGAAGGAGGGGAAGAGAATGAAATTTCACGCAGTCATGGCCCGGTCCTTTTTGGGAAAAGCGAATCGAATTGAACAAAACCTGGCTTTGCTGAGGAAAGAGGGACGCACACAAAAATCGACAGAAGACATATCGAACATTGAAAAGAGATTTGAGAGAATCAAGGAATTTTATATTCCGAGGATAAAAACTGCAACAGGACACGAATTTCTTAACCCGTATCTGTTCTATTTCGTTTTCCTGTACAAAGAGATCACGATGGTCTTCAATGAAGCGCAGACCAATCCGGTCAAAAAGGGTGGAATACCCTTACTGAGTCCAGATGATTTGCGGGAAATGACAGAAATATCCAAAGAAAGAATGACACTGGCGTATATAGGTGATGCTGTACTGGAAATCGGCGTTATGGCCAGTATCTGGTCTTCTCAGGGACCACAAAAAATCCCCCTGAATGAATTCCTGCATAATGAGAGAAACAAACTCGTTGAAAATGAGCCTTTGTCCCGGTTCTGGGATTCGCTGGAGCTCAATGATCCACCGATTATCCCCAATCTTCCTCCTGAAAACTGTGAAACGAAAGGGTCCTCGATGGAAGCTGTTTTTGGAATTATTTTTCTCGAAAGCGGACTGGATGCCGTAGAAACGGCGTTCCGGAATCTTAAAACATATTATGAGAAAACAAAATAATCCCCCTGTTTTCCGGACTCTGCACAGACAGGAAACGAAAGAACACCATAATCTCACAAAGATACCTGCTGTCATTCCGGGTTAACCCGTTTCGATCTTTTTGTTGAGAAACCAGTCCCCGCAACCTTACCCCCACACAGTGTCCGAACAGAGCTGATTCGGAATGACCGCTATCCTGTCCTGGCATCCAGGAAACATTATTTCATTGTTCAGAGTATTTTTTCAAGGATCTCAACAGCGTCCCTCACGAGTTCCGGACATGTTGTCACGAACAGTTTCTGCTCGCGTGCTTTTTCAAACGCATCTGTTTTGCTTAGGTTATATCCGAGCAGTTCCGTGCAGTTGACCGAACCGTTCTTCTGAGTAAACGCAAGGATGAATTGCCGGACAAGGGCCCGTGTTTTTTCTGTTGCTGCATCGTCACCTGGTTCTGTCTTCCCGTACCTGAGGCCGATCACCATGATTGCACCGGACACTGCACCGCATATGTTCCCGGTCCGGGAAATACCCGCACCGAACCCGCATCCAATCTTTTTTGCCGTTTTATCGTCAAGCCCGAGTTCATCAGCAAATGCAGAGAAGACCGATGAAGAGCAGGTAATCCCTTTGTTAAAACTGGAAAGAGCTGTATCTGCTTTTGTCATGACAGTTATCCTGATAGTATCAGGTTATCCAGGTATCGCATTAAACAAGCACCCGCTCAGTTATGGATGCGACAAAATGATACCTGCGAAGATTACCGGCAGTCTGGTTGTGCTCACTTTTCTCAAAGATGATCATCTCCGTCAGCGAGAACCCGTTGACCGCCATGATGAAGAGCATACGAATCAATGGTGCTTTTTAAAAATCCACGTAAAAGGAATTTTTCATCATCGCTACGTGTTTTCCTGTCGCCGATGGTAACGCCCGTTTGAACGCATAGTGAAGACAGAAACCGTCCCTTGTGGAGAGAAATTCCCGGTCCATGAAGACACGGATTTTCCTCAAAACGAGACATTAACACCACCTGATTAAAAATATACCATAAAGAACGTGAAATGACGCTGATCGTACAGGAAATCCTGGCAAAAACCATTCTTTCCAAATCAAAGATCTATCCCTGGGTCATTAATCCCTATACCGGCTGCCAGCATGGCTGTTCGTACTGCTACGCCCGTTTTATGAAAAGGGTAACCGGGCACCGGGAGCCCTGGGGTGAATTTGTCGATGTCAAAATCAATGCCGCAGATTTACTTCGTGAGGAAATAAAGAAGAAAAAACGGGGGAAAGTCTGGGTAAGCGGAGTGTGCGATCCGTACCAGCCCCTCGAGGCAAAGTATAAACTCACCCGGCAATGCCTGGAGATACTGGCCCGGAATACCTGGCCGGTGATCATCCAGACACGGTCTCCTCTGGTCCTGCGTGACATCGATATTATCAGAGGTGGCCGGGATTTTGAGGTCGGTTTTTCGGTCACCACGGCAGACGATAGTATCAGGAAACTATTCGAACCCGGTGCACCGCCGATAGAGGAAAGGATAAATGCATTAGATGAGTTGCACAAGGCCGGTATCAGGACATATGCCATGATCGCCCCGGTACTCCCGGGAGCAGAAGGGCTTGCAGAACTCCTCAAGGGAAAGATCGACTACGTACTGGTTGACCGCATGAACTATCACTACGCCGACTGGGTGTACCGGAAATACGGGCTGGAGGATCAGCACACGGATGATCTCTTTGAGCGGGTGAAACAGAAATTTGCCTCCCTGTGAGAAGCGCCAGGCCAATGCAGTTTTGTTCACCCCTATCCTCCGGGTTATATGATATAACCCGGAGTGATGTTTGATTTTTTAATACGGGGGTCAGACAAGGTACTAGCAAGGAGATGTTTGCGTATCATGCGCATCGCCGGTGCCCTGATCGCTTTTTTTGTTACAACCGGTTTCGCTGGACCATCACATGGTGGCGACGCCGGCAGCAATCGGGGAAGCGACACTGCAGCACTATCAGCATCGGGCAATCCCGTGGGTGGGCACGAGGCAGCGGGAATGACAGCGGTCCGGTTCTGCCAGGGAAACCGGGATGCCGAAAATATTTCTGGTTTCAGCAGAATGTTTCGGCAGGGGATGGTAAAAAACGGACTCGCCTCAGTGCCATGCAGTGATAATAATCTCAGGATATTCACATGATTTCAGTTCTGTACGTCGAAGATGATACCTCCCTCCTCGAAATCGGGAAATTTCTTCTTGAAAAAGATGGTACGATCACGGTTGATACCTGCTCATCGGTAAATGACGCGTTGAAGCAGATCAGCGGGAAACACTACGATGTCATTATCTCCGATTATGCAATGCCCGTAACAAACGGCATGAAATTCTTGAAAACTATCAGGTCCGGTGGCGATACAACCCCCTTTTTCTTTTTTGCCGGAAAAGGACGAAAGTCGGTCATTATTGATGCGCTGAACCTGGGAGCCGATTTTTATCTCGAAAAAGCGGGAAATGCAAAAGTTCAGTTCGAAGAACTCATGACCGAAGTAAAACGTGCAGCTGAACGCACCCCGGTGTTGGCGACGGTGGATCAATCACAAGGCATTCCGGTATTGGGTCTCGATGTTGTTGCCGATGGAGTCCTCGTCGTCGATCCCTGCGGAAAAGTCGTGGCATTCAACCAGAATTTCCTGTCCTTGTTAAAAATCCCGGATGAGCTTACCGGTGTTGGCAGGGACTCCCCGGTCCTCCTGAAATATATCCGGGACCAGCTCGAAGATCCGGATGATTTTTCCCGGAAAATTGCAGCTATGAGCAGCGACCCCGGAATCACCTGCCAGGGCACTATCCACGCTCAGGAAGGGCGGGTATTTTCCTGGTCTTCCCAGGCCCGGAAAACCGGCGATACCATCAGCGGGCGGATATGGAGCTTCCGTGACATCAGTGAACATACCTTGACCGGAATCCACCTTGCGACTGTTACAGAACAGCTCAAAGCCGCAGAAGAAGAATTACTCCACCTCCGCGAAGAACTGAAAAAAAAGGAGGAGCTGATACAAAAAAACGAAGAAATCCTGGATATACTCAGCCGGGAAACCCCCGCTGGCATACTCACCAGTACTGGTGGTACGATCATTGGAACAAACGACCGGTTTGCAGAAATGCTGGGATACAGCATCCCTGAACTGGCAGGGCGGTCCCTCCCTGATTTTGTCAGCCCGGATTCACCCGGCGAAGTTTTGACCTCTATCCGTTCAGGATCCGGGGGGAGATACGAGTGTTCTGTCCTCCACAAGGATGGATCGTCCATCAGAGTAGAGACCGCAGGACACCCGGTCAGGTACCGGGGAGATATTATCCTGGTAACGATTGTCCGGCGTGTTCCAGAAACAGAAGTGCCCCAAAAGGAATCTCCGGCCAGTGGCGAGATCCCGGTTGAGGTTGAACCAGAGGGAATAGAACCCGGTATCAGCCCGATACCTGTTTCTGAACCCAGGAAGGAGGGGGTGGAACCCGGTATCAAGCCTGAACTTATTTCTGAACCCGAGCCAGAAGGGGGAGAACCTGGTATCAGCCCGGTACCTGTTTCTGAACCCAGGATGGAAGGGGAAATCCGGCCGGAACATGTCTCCTTTGTGTCAGTACCTGCCGGCATCACCGCCAAAGGAAAAACCCGCATCTCTCTTACCTGGGAAGTCGATGATGTACAACTGACAAAAGACGTCGGGGAAAACCAACCTTCCCATGATAATAACAAGAGTTCTCTCATAACTGAAATTGATGATGTCATCGGACCTGATACCGATGAACATCCGCCAGGCAGAGGCAGATGGTTCAGCCCTGACATCCGCCAGTGGTTTTCAGGTTTGAAAAGGAAGAAAAAATAGCATTTTTGGCTCTGGAGACTCCCTGGTTTTCAAAAAATGGCACCCGTTTACGGTGGGGACAGTGCCTGTCAGCCCGGGCCACCCCTGCGCTTTCGCGATAGTGGTGTATTCTTTCTCTGGAATTATCGCTCCAGGGGATATGCCACAGCTGCTGGGAGGAGGCATTTCATTTCGTAGCCCCATAAGAACGTTAAGAAAATTATTATGAGGATTTCACCATGAAAATTGCACAATTCCAGCAATTTCGGGAAGTGCCAATCCCGGTAGTGCGATGACCTGCGCCGCACCAAAAAGGGACGCCCCCGCGGCGCTTCAATGAGCTGAAAACCCGAATGTTGTATGGGGAGAAAAACTACCCCCATACTATACTATCCTGATGTTTATTCCAGGCCCGCTGGGGAACCGGAAATCTGAAAAATCTTCCCTGAAAATTTCTTTAAAAATGAGAATGTTAATCGCTTCGGAATAGACATATATTCAGTCATGGGAAAAAGTGCTGTCATCCTCTGCTTTGTTCTCCTTCTGGCATTGGCAATTATATCCGGATGTACCGATTCACCATTAACGGCTGCGATAGCACCGACATCACCCCAGCCTGCAGGTGACTATGAACTTATCCAACAGGGGATTACCGCTGCAGAAACAGAATGCACTGGCGATGTACCCCGCGGTGCATCGACGGATATATGCATCATAAATTCTTCGGATAAGAAAAAGATGAGTGATGCAATCATCCTGAAACTGAAAGAAGAAGAAGACAATTGCCTGGAAGACCTGCCACGGCGTATTGATGCCAGGCTGTGCACCGTGAAAGAAACAGATAAGACCATTGTCGGGAAAAGGGTCGCCCAGATCTATACAACCCACCGGATGTATGACATGACGGAAAGTATGGATGAGAGTGTCGAACGGGGAATCAGGGCCTCGCTATCTCTTCCCTACAAAATATAATCTTTAAGGACTGCTTTTGATAGTCGTTAAGTGAAGAACAGACCGGATATTTTCAGACCTGGTGACGGAGGGGAGATGGGGGATCCTGTCGAACGTCGTTTCAGGAATATTCCGGTATTTATTTTTGGTTTTTATTTCCTTTAAGGGCAATTTCAGCCAAAATTTTTCAAAAAATTATCATAAAATGCTCTGATAAAAATAAGTAATTATATATAGTATTTACCTATTATATTGAAATACCATGTCAGAGGCAGATAGTGCTGATTTCCAAGTTGAAGATATTTCCGAACAGGCCCGTATACGGGAAGTAGACCAGTTATATGAGCATCTGGATGACAATGTGGCCTTCTTCTCGACGTTACGAGAAGCCGTCACTCTTCTGGGAGGTATGCGGGATCCAACCAGCTCAAAGTTATTTGAAAAAATTGACCGTATATCCCGCGAAGATGCTTACAAATGGAAAAGAAGCGCCGCTCACCGGGCTCTGGCAGATGTTGATAACCACCATCCCAGAATGTAAAAACATATTCTGTCGGTAATGTGCCGTCAGCACCGGGGGAACCGGCACTAGCCCGGGAATTTCCGGAGTTCATGCATAACATTGCCAATACACTTCTCAAAATCGCCATCTGAACAATCAATCGTTATATCGGCATACTTTTCATACAACGGGACCCTCTGGTTGTACATATCACGGAGGCTCTGGCCTGCAACCAGGACAATGCCCCGTGTCCTGATATTATTGAGCCTCCTCACCATTTCCTCACAGGAGATCTTCAGGTACAGGACAACGCCGTCCTTTCTGAGATGTTCCATTGCCTTCTGACTGAACACCACACTGCCACCCGTGGCAATAACGGCATGGTGAGCGTGAAGCGACAGTATCGTTTTTTCCTCGGTTTCGAGGAACGAATCGGTCCCCTCATCATCTATAATTTCCTGCAGGAGCCTTCCCGTAGTTTCCTGTGCCACGATGTCGGTATCGACAAAATTCCGTCCCAGGGTTTTTGCAAGGATCACTCCCATGGTGCTCTTCCCTGCGCCCGGCATACCGATAATGACGATGTTTTTCATGGGGTTTTTGCATTCTCCGGGATCATATTCAATCATTGGTTGACCCATGAGTATTTCCACCAGTACCTGTCAAAGGCACCGCTCATGAGCATATTCACCCGTTGATCGTCTTTCTTTGTGGCATGTGAGAATCAGATTACCTTTTATTTTTTTAGTCCCTGAGCAAATGCCCGTGCTGCTGCCAGGTCGTTCCCGTCAGGCCTTCCCTTGTTGATTCCCCCGAAGAGCTTCAGGGGGCCGACCGTATCCCATCCCCTGCAGAAGAATTCATCCACAACCGAAAATCCCTTGGTGACCAGCTTGTCCTTCAGGGCAGCGTGATGTATCTTCCCGTCGCCACAGGTAGAGAAAATAAATGCCCGTTTTTGTGTCACTGGCTGCAGCGTCTCCACGAACCGGAGGAGCGTCTTGTGGTGTTTCCCGAAATAGATCCCGGACCCGAACCCGACCAGGTCATATGACGCGGGCAGGCCGGGTTGTGCCTCCATGATCGGGACAAGGTCTGCGTTCAGCTCTTCTGCTATCACCTTTGCCACTTTCTCGGTGTTCTGGTGATGGACCGAGGTAAAGATAATCAGTGTTTTCATGGGTTGCCCATCCTTGTATAAAACAGACAACCCGGCTTTATATGTTCTTTCTCCGGTAATCATGGTCCTGACTGAGCACCGTGAACGAGATCTGAACGGCAATCCTGCTCATCTCCCCTTTATTTTCCGATCACTGCTGTCTGTTCTACGTGCAGGGATAATCTCATGTCATCACGGGTACTAGTGAAATACATGGACAGGATTACCCTTCGATCGGTTGTACTGGCAGCAGTATGTATCCTCATACCCCTGGTTTCAGGAGCCGTTATCGGCGTCCTCACGATGTCCGGAGTGACTGACTGGTATACAACGCTCAACAAACCCTGGTTCACACCGCCTGATTACGTGTTCGGTCCGGTCTGGACTGTTCTCTACATCCTGATGGGGATATCCCTCTACCTTGTCGTGATCCAGGGATGGGAAAACGAAACGGTGAAGACCGGAATTATCCTGTTTGCCGCCCAGCTGGGGGCAAACCTCCTGTGGTCGGTAATCTTCTTCGGCCTGCATTCACCCCTGGGCGCCCTCGCGTGTATATTCATTCTGCTTGCCCTCATCGTTGCGACCATCATCACCTTTTACCGGCTGTCAAAACCTGCTGCCGTTCTTCTCGTCCCCTATCTTGCCTGGGTCTGCATCGCCACTGCATTAAATGCCGGGGTTGTTCTCCTGAACTAACGACAACCTAAAATAAAATTTTAACCTTTGTCAGGTACCCTGATATTTTCCCGGGAAGGCAACTCGTTATCCAAAAAACCTCCTTTCGTGACAGCCAATCAGCCCCGGGCTTTCTCCTTCACGCTCCGGGCAAACTCTTCTGCATTCCTGAGGTCTTCGGCATTGGGCCTGCCCTTGTTCAGACCCCCGAAGAACCGGAGAAAACTGTTCGTGTTCCACCCTGCACACCCGAATTCGCCGATGATTGTATACCCTTTCGCCTGGAGCTTTTTCCGGATTTGCGAATGGTTATTCTTGACAAAATTCCCGCCCGCAAAAACGGCCGGTGCCCCGTAGGTCGAGAAGAGGAAGGCGTTCTTTCCTGCAGCGTTCGGCAGCCGTTCGGCAAGGTCAAGGACTGAGGGGTCGAATGTTGCGCTGTAGATCCCCGAGCCAAAGCCGACCAGGTCGTACTCCGCGATCTCTTCGGGCCTGACCTGCTGCGGGGTTTTGACCTCCGCACCAAGCACCTTTGCACAGGCATTCGCGATCCGCTCTGTATTGTTATGATGGTAAGAGAACACGACCACGAGAGATTTCACCTGTGGCGATTCTTTGAGATTATCTTCATTCTTTTTCATTTTTTTCACCGTTCCTTTTCAACCTGTCCCAAGGTTATCACAACATTTCCTTTCTTGTGCCCCTGTTCAACATACCGGTGAGCATCGACGATCTGTTCAAGCGGATAGCACCGGTCGATGACCGGTTTTATCTTCCCTGCCTCGACAAGCTCTTTTAAGAGGACCAGGTCTTCAGTACTCTCTCCTGCATGCCCCTTCATGACCGATATGAAGATCCCGTTCGGAGCCAGGGCCTTCCTGCACCGGGATTCTGAGGTTTTTCCGACGGCATCAAAGATGATATCATACCGCTCGTTTCTTTCCGTGAAATCCTCTTTTGTGTAATCGATGACGCTCCGTGCTCCCAGGGATTTCACCAGGTCCATGTTTGTGGTACTGCAGACCCCGGTAACTTCTGCCCCAAAGTACCGGGCAAGCTGTACCGCCGAAGTCCCTACCGAGCCGGAAGCTCCATAGATCAGCACGTTCTGTCCCTTCCGGATCTTTCCTTTCCTGAGAAAATACAAGGCAGTACTGCCCCCAAAAGGAACGGCTGCTGCTTCCTCGTACGTTACATTGGCCGGCATTTTCGTGATCGCCGCGTTTTGAGGGAGGCATGTGTATTCAGCATACGCCCCAAACCGCATCACGGTATCGCCAAAAACCTGGTCACCTTTTTTGAATCGCTTCACATCCCTGCCGACAGATTCAACCTCTCCCGCCAGCATTAAACCCGGGATGGGCTTTCTCGGCCGGGTAATACCCAGGGCCAGTCGCATCGCCAGCCGTGTCAGGATCGAGAAGTGTGCAGGAATAGTGAAACCCCGGCACCTGCAGTCCCCTGAGGTTACTGCTGTCGCATGGATTTTTATCAGGACTTCATTGTTCCGGGGAACTGGTTTTTCCACCTCTCTCAGCTGAAGAACCTCAGGCGGCCCGTATTCTGTGCATACAACTGCTTTCATCTGTATTCCTCTGATGAGACCCGGCCGTTTTGATACGTACGTTTTTAGAAATCCCTTTCTTATCGGTAATACAACCCGGCAAGTTTCATTTGTTTCGTGAAGGAGATCGTGAAGGTAAAGGTCTTAATCTCATATTTTGCCCTCGCAACAACCACGGCAAATTCTTCCCCGCTTGATGCATCCGTCGTTCCTGCCACGCTCATATCTTCAATTTTTTCAAACTGACCACCTTCGCCGATTGCTTCGTATACCTGTTTCAGCACATCATCGGTCAGTGCCTCCCTCATCCGTACGGTGCAGAGGTCCCTGATGCCTTCTGAATCCTGATCGTTAATCAGGGTGATAACATTTCCTGCGGCGTTTCTGACCTCCTCTTCATTAAAATCGCCTGATAATTGCTGGCCAACACACCCGGCCAGCAGTGCAAAGCACAGTACAGCCGCAAGAGCTGAAATGCTCAATATTTTACATCCTGGTTTCTTCATTGCTGGTCCTCCCTGAGATATAATATTTTTTTGAATGATATGAATACCCCATCATCACTACAACCACCACGGCTAATGCCCCCTCAATCAATAACACCGAATCAGGGAATGGCGATAGCACGGGGATCAGGGAATTTACCGATCCGTGGATTGTTATGGCCAATACCAGGTATAAAGCTCTCTGATTCCTCTGAAACCCGTTCCAGACAACAACGGTTAACGTCACATGCAGGATAATTGCCAGGACACGTTCGAGAGTTGCCAGACCGAGCTGTGAAACAGAGACCACCATGATCGCCGGAACCAGGAGCATCAGCGCTTCAGCGATACCGTGCCCCAGGCCAAAAATAACCGGTTGTGAGAATTCACACTCTGCTGGTTGTAGTAAGACCTGCTTGAACAAAAAACGAAAACCTTCCTCAAAAACGCCTGCCGAGAATGCTATGATAATACCAATCAATAAAGGATTCAGGGTATATGCCAGTATGAAATCCGTTGACTGCTGAAGATATTGCAGCATCGGCAGTCGCAGCAGCGGCTGTGAAATGATAAAACAGGCTGATCCCAGGAAAAACCAGAGAATTCTTTTCCCGTTCAAGGTATCACAGCCATCTCTTCTTACCCTGATGCAGATATATCATGATATTCCCTTTTTCATCGTCTTTTCTTAAACCATGGTAACGACGCATCATCTCTGCGAGTCTGGTTTTTCGACAGATACTGAACACTCTGGAAACTATCAGGACCTGAAAGAAAAAAGGTTTCACCGATATATAATTCATGACCTGTTCACGGATTAAGGGATATACGGCGGGATCACCGTTTCATGACAAAAAGACGTATCACTAAGAGATATTTTTCAGCAGCAGCAACTGCTGGGGAATCCGGATTTTACTAGTCTTATAGAGCATTGCAGCATCGGTCCGGAAATAGGCATGGATGAGAATATCCCTCATTCCTGCCATGTCCCGCCATGCAATTTCCGGGTGGGCATCCCTGATCTCTGCGGGTATCTTTTTTGCTGCTTCTCCGATAACTATCAGTTTATCCCGGACAGCACTGATAGTCTTTTCATCAGAACAAAATTCCTCGAACGATAAACCTGCTGTAAACGATTCAATCTTCTCCATCGCATCGATAATATCGTCCAGGTAGATCCGGAAATTTCTCATACGTAACACACATCGGCATGTACTGACTGCCTCAGTTCGTCACGGAGCGCACGTTCCGGTACAATATCAACGCGGTGGCCAAGCCGGTCTTCCAGGAAGTACTTTAGCTCGATAAGATCGAAAAGATCTGCATCTTCAGAGAAATCCACAAGAAGATCGATATCGCTGTCCGGGCGCTGCTCCTGCCGTGCGTAGGATCCAAAGAGCCCGATTCTCCGGACTTTGAAGGTGCTCCTGAGTTCGGGGTTCAGGTAGGCAAGTGTCTTTAGAATCTCTTCCCGCGATCTCAAAGGTGCTCTCTCCTATGTTACCTTCTTTTTGTTTTTTGTGTGAGATGAGATAAGGGTATGCACCCAAGAATATCTGGCTCTATTTTTTGGTGCAATTTTACTTACCAGGAAAATATGAGGTTTTGACGATGGGGGTTTAACGCTCAACGGGGCTCCGCCCCAGCCGCGTGGGCTTCCCCGGGATGCATACCGGGCCGTCAGAGCCTGTGTGTGTTTTCCTGAAATGTTGTTCAGATCACGGGTAACTCCGTAATCTCAAAATCTGTTACAAAATCTGATACGAAGGAAAGATTTTATAAAATATCCCGGATAAGCCCAGACAGGACATAGGAATACCATGCAGCAGATTACCGGCAGTAAAAAATTCCAGAACGGGATCCAGGTGTTCTGGACCGATAAGGGAACCGACCTCAATGATTTCTTCTATTACGAAGATCTTATCGACCAGAAGATCAATGCCTTTGATCTCCTGAATAACCCGAGGATTTACCAGATGAATGCGGCCAGCCACAAAATTGAATCGCTGGTTGCCGGGTGCAGTTTTGCGACAAAGACCTGCGAGGACGAGATCGTCATCACCCGCTTCTTCGATGCCCCGCGGGAGCTTGCCTGGAGGGCGTGGACCGAGCCTGCACTCGTCAGGGAATGGCTGGGGCCAAAAAACTATACCTCCCCTTCAGTCACCATTGACCTGCGGGTCGGTGGAAAGTACCTCTATTGTATGCGATCCCCCGGGGGTCGTGACATCTGGAGTACCGGTGTATACCATGAAATTGTCCGGCCGGAGCGGATTGTCGCCACGGACAGTTTTGCCGATGAAAAGGGCAACGTGGTCCCGGCAACGTATTATGGCATGAGCAGCGACTTCCCCGCAGAGCTGCTTGTCACCGTTACCTTCGATGTCCAGGCAACCAGGACAAAGCTCACCCTGCGGCATACCGGAATTCCCCCAGGCGACCTCAGCGATGCAACGAGGGCCGGGTGGAATGAGTCCCTCGACAAGTATGCCGGCGTCCTCGCCGTGAACCTGTTCAAGGAAAAGAAAAAATAGCTGCAGTCAATCCGGGCTTGCTATGGGCTCCGATCAGGGTAAAAGGAGCCCTGTACGTGCTCCATTTTTCGATATCCTCAAACCGGGCGTATTTTGCCAAACGGACGATTTTATAGTACCCCCAAAGCTGGGTGAGATTTTCCTTTCCTGGAAAAACCGCTCCTTAAGGGCGGGTCATGTCCGGATGTGCTGTCGGATGACCAGCAAGTGGCTTTTAACGATGTGCTGAATAAAATCTTAAAGGGGCCGGATTGGCAAACGGGAGGTGTATTTGGCGGGAATTATCGACGGAGAACATGATTACGACGGCGGGGCAAATCCGGTCCGGTTTTTCTGAATGTGAGGACAATTGAGACGGGTACGCCGCCAAGGGTGTATTGGTTCTGTCTCATCGAAATGCCCCGAATATTTTCCGCAAAGGAGATTTGAGCGGATCCAATAGATTTGGATGAAATCTGGTCTAAACTTGTTGAAAAAAGCGGTAAGAAAAAAATCAATAATTGCCAACTTCGAACAATGGATCTTTCATGGTTGCCCTTATTAACGGCTGCCGGGATTGCACGGTGAAATCAGGACGGTATTACCTGCTGAAAGGAAAGACCCCTCGGGGAAATGAATAGGAGCGTTTCATAAACAATCGCACGCAAAATATTCGGGTCATGCAAAAAGCGATCGGGATCATCGGCGGGTTACTTGTTTTTGTTCTTATTGCCCTCCTCCCGCTGGACCCTGTCACCATCCCCTACCCGGCACAACTCACCGCAGCGGTGACCGGGCTGATGGTGATATGGTGGGTCACGGAAGCCATCCCGATCTATGCCACGGCACTGGTACCCCTCGTTGTACTCCCTCTTCTCGGGATCCTGTCTCCCACAGCAGCGGCGGTCTCGTACGGAAACGAGACGGTGTTCCTGTTCATGGGCGGGTTCTTTATTGCCGCGGCCCTGGTGCGGTGGAACCTCCACCGCCGGATTGCACTCAGTGTGATCGTCCTTGCCGGATCCGAAACAAGGAAACTGGTGCTGGGGTTCATGGTTGCCACGGCGTTCCTTTCCATGTGGATCTCGAACACCGCCAGCGCAATGATGATGATCCCCATCGCACTTGCCCTTGTTTCGACGCTTATGCCCGGCGAGAAGACGGATACAAAAGGGGAAGAGGAAGGCAGGCGCCAGTTTGCCACCTGTCTCCTGCTCGGGGTCTGCTATGCGGCAACCATCGGGGGAATGGGGACGCTTATCGGCACACCGCCCAATGCAATCCTGGTCGCCCAGAGCTCGGGAATTTTCCCCATGGCACCCGGCATCGATTTCTTCTCGTGGATGACCTTTGCCGTGCCGTTCATGGCACTCTTCCTGCTCATCGCCTGGTTCTGGCTCACGTATGTCACCAACCGGCATATGCCGGAGGTGATATCGGGGACCAGGGATATGATCGGGGACGAGCTGAAGAAACTCGGCCCGCTTACGACAGCAGAGAAATGGACACTCCTGGTATTCCTTTTTGTTGCGATTGCCTGGATTATCAGGACGCCCAAGGTGATCGGACCTCTTGTCATTCCGGGAATTACCACGTATATTCCGGGTGTCACCGATGCCTCCATTGCCATCGGCGGTGCCCTGGTCCTGTTCATGCTCCCCGTGGATGCAAAGAAAGGGATCTACACCCTGAACTGGGAATCAGCAAAATCGATACCCTGGGGGATCCTCATCCTGTTCGGCGGAGGCATCTGTCTTTCCGAAGGGATCATCAGAAGTGGTCTTGCTGAGATCATCGCCGGTTCATTCATCCTCCTTGCCGTGCTCCCGCTGTTCGTGATCATTCTCCTGATGACCCTCTTTATCACCTTCCTCAGTGAGGTGGTTTCCAACACGGCGATGGCCTCGATCATGATCCCGCTGATGGCAATCACCTCGGTATCGATGGGGATCAACCCGCTGATGCTCATGGTGCCGGCAGCAATGGCCTCGTCCTTAGGTTTCATGCTCCCCGTAGGAACCCCGCCCAACGCCATCGCCTACGGGACCGGGTGCATCCCGACAAAAGAGATGGCAAGGGCAGGTTTTGCCCTCAATATCATCGGCTGCATCCTGATCACCCTCTTTATGACGTTCGTTATCCCGGCAGCACTCGGGATTTCACCGGAGCTTCCGGCATGGGCGGTTATACCCGGGGTGTGAGCACCGGGGAGGGTTTTGCAGGTGGGGAAAGGAGAGAAAACGGCAGACCTCTGCTGGGTCTCCCGGACCACGGACAATGCCGCATAATCACAGGACCTGCAGGGCAATTCTCATATCTCCACAATCTCGGCCGATCGCTTCACCGTATCGACAAGTGCCACGGTGCTCCTGCCGGTCAGGTGCCCGTACACCTCGCCGGGGTTCACGATCAACAGGGTCCCGGCCTTCCTGACCTCCGGGCGGTGGGTATGCCCGTACACCAGCAGGTCGAGAGAACCGCAGGCCGCAAGCGTCTCCAGCAGTTCCCGGTCATTGCCGTGGAGGAGTGCTATCCTCATCCCTCCCGCATCGATCCGGGCAAACGTGCCTTCGATCTTCATGGAGGGGAGCCCTGCAGATTTCCTTTCGAGAAGGTGCCGGTCCCCGTCATTGTTCCCGAACACTCCTGTCAGGGGTGCCCTCAGTTCTTTCAGGGTGTCGATCATGAAGGGGGATACGAAATCCCCCGCGTGCAGCACCAGTTCAACACCCTCGCGGTTGAACCGTGATACAGCTTTTTTTGTCTGCACACTATCATCGTGGGTATCCGACATAACGCCAACCAGCATTCCGTCCACCACGATTCCTTCGTCCGGCAGCCTGATAATTATTTCCGGCACAACAAGTGTGCATTGAAAAAAATTCCCTGCATGGTTACAAGGGTTAATCAAAAGCGATAAGAACCGATTTCAGGGTTGCTGCCGGCACCCGCTTTGATATGTGCAGAATTTCAATACCGACAAGATTGTTTTTGTCATCATAATCGAGGATTATCCCGGGTTTCACTTCCCCGGTATCCTTGATCATCTTATCGGAAAGGCGCATATACAGGGCATCGGCTTCCGGGTCAATGGTCACTTTCATAGTTGTACCCTCCTGTCAAAGAATACAGTATTGACACGGTCAGGATCCGTACTTGGATTGATAATCACCCGCAGCACGTTTCCCCGTTTCTGCGGGATCTTTTCAGGCAATGGAAGGGTCATGGATTGTTTTCCCCCGGTAGCCGGTATTCAAGCAGCCATCGCCAGACCGGAAGTACCTGGAGAGAAAAACCATTATGGACGATGGTCTCCTCCTGGTGATACGTGAGAATTATGCCGTTTTTTATTCCGAGGGTGAGCATCGCGCCGGTTAGACCCTCCAGTTCCCGGTCCCGGTTCTTTTGTGACAGCTCATAACAGACCTGGAGCGCAGTCGTCACTTTCCCATGATCTTCGGTGACAAAATCACACTCCCCGGTATTTTTGAAAAAGTATAAAGGTGCATTGCGACGGAGTAGTTCGATGAATACACAATTTTCCAGCAGGCGCCCGCGGTCATCAGAGAACTGGAATGCCACTGCACTCCGCATCCCGTTGTCGATGATATAGATTTTCTTATCATTGACATACTGCTTTTTTAACGAGTAGTCATACTTGAAGAGCTCAAAAACAAGGAAAGCCTCTTCTAAGAATCCCACGTAATCGCGGACGGATGCAACGCTTTTAAACCCGAGTGCTTTTTTCAGGGCATTATAACTCGCCATATTTCCCATATTCGTGAAGAGGTAATGAGCAAGCTGCCTGAATGCCTTGACCTCGCGGATGCCAAAGCGCCCGATGATATCACGGAACAGGATGTCATCATACGTCCTTTTCAGGTATTCAGGATCTGAGTATTTCAGGTACTCGGGGAACCCCCCACCGGTAAGGTAGCGGTCAAATTCCGCAAGTATCCTGGCTTTCTTCTTTTCGGTGATCCGGTCAACGCTGACCGAACGGAACCGCAGCACTTCCCGGAACGAGAACGGGTACAGGGTGATCTTCATGTAGCGTCCGGTGAGGTGTGTCCCCAGCTCTGCGGAGAGCAGCTTTGCGTTTGACCCGGTCAGGAACACTTTGTAGGCATCATCATGGATCCTGCGTATGAACCGCTCCCACCCGGCGATATTCTGGATCTCATCGATGAAAATGACGTTTGTCCCAGGGCTTATCTTTTCGAATACCAGCATCAGGGTGGAAAAATCCGAAAGCGAAAATTCCAGCAGCCGGTCATCGTCGAAATTAATATACAGGAAATTGTTGTAGAGCAGGGAAAACTGCCGCAGCAGCGTGGACTTGCCGCTCCTGCGTATGCCGGATATCACGACGATCTGGCCGGTTCTCTGGTACCGGGAAGCATCCACTTCCCGTGGGGTCCCGGGATCACGGGAGAGGAACGATTCCTTCTGGATCAATACCAGTTCTTCCAGCTGCGAGGCGGTCATCATATACATTACCAATATACATTTTATTGAATTATTTACATTACTAATGTATAAAAGTATTTCTCCGGGGTTTAGTACGTGCTTAACCGCCAGTCTTCCTGGGACTTTTTACGATGACAAACCGGTTTGTGCCCTCCGGGTTTTCCCTGGCGGAGCTCTCTTGTTACGACGAGTGATACCCTGTTTTCGGCACCCTTAAGGGGTGTATCTCCCCATCCTTAATCCGGGGCCCTATAGAGCTCAGATTGGTGTTTTTCGGGTATCTTGAACATGACAGGTTGTACATTTCAGTGAATTACGGCGGATAATTTAAAAAATAACGGGAAATTTGCTGTTTTATGGCAAACTGAGTGCAATTTTTTGGGGAAAATGAACGCCAACGGACGCTTTCGGTAGTCAAAAAGGTTTTGTCAGGGGGGTAGCACGGTCGTGGGGAGAAGAAGGGTGTTTTTTTGGGGGTTGTGGTCAAGGGGAATTTTGGGGTGGAGCATGCAGCAATAGGGGGGACACCAGCGAGATCCAAAATCAGTCATTCTGTCAGGAAAGGGTACTGATACAAAATCCAAAGAACACCCAAGCACCCCTGGCATTACCGGCTTTTCCGGTATACATGAACAAGTTGAATATCTCATTCGTTGATATCAGACGCATATGAGTTTTGATAAAGATCCCTTTCTTCAAGCTGTGCCGCAAAAAAAACTGGCAGTCCTCATCGATGCTGATAATGCCCAACCTGAAATTATCGAAGGTTTGCTGGCTGAGATTGCCCTCTATGGTATTGCAAGCGTAAAACGGATTTACGGGAACTGGACAACTCCAAACCTCCAGCCCTGGAAAGAAGTATTACTGAATTACTCAATCCAGCCTATACAACAATTTGACTATACGAAAGGGAAAAATGCGACCGATTCTGCTTTAATCATCGACGCAATGGACCTGTTGTATACCAACAAGTTCGATGGTTTTTGTATCATTTCAAGTGATAGTGATTTTACCCGGCTGGCACAACGGATCCGCGAATCCGGGCTTCTGGTATACGGGTTTGGAGAGAGAAAAACACCAAAACCCTTTGTCCAGGCATGTGACAAGTTCGTCTATACCGAGATCCTGCGAAAGACACGGCTGGCCGATGAACAACCTCCCGAAACCCAGAAGGAAACAAAACCGGGTAAACGTCTTGATCAGCTCAAAGGGGATACCGGATTATTCAGCCTGCTGCGATCTGCAGTTGACGCGTGTTCCAATAATGATGGCTGGGCAAACCTGGCAGATGTGGGGGGTAACATTGTCAACCAGTCTCCGGATTTTGATCCCCGTAACTACGGGTATAAAAAACTCAAAAATCTTGTGGAAGCAACCGACCTTTTTGAGATTGATGAGAAAAAGATCGGGGATTCACCGGCAAAAGTTGTTTTCATCAGAGACAAAAAATTCAAAACAATCCAGTTTTCACCGGTATATATCAAAAAAACCCTGTCAAAAGGGCGGTAGTGAAAAGACGTATCCGGTTATCCGAAGTATTTCATAAAAAAAAGCCGATGTGATCATTTGCCCGTGCAAAGGTGATACGGATCGTGCAGGGCATTCCTTCCTGTCGAAGTGAAAAACTGATAATTTCAGATCCTGAAACCCCCGTCAGGCAAAAATTTCAATTCTATGATTAAGGGATAAGAGCAGATGACGGGCATCATCTGGTATATCTACCATGAATTCCTCAAAAAAGAGCGGGATCTGCTGGAAAAAGCAGGAAAAAAAGAACAGGATCGGCTTGAACGTAACAGGAATATCGGGAAGGACCAAGGCTTACCGTAAGACAGGAAATAATTTTTTAGAAATTTAGGACCCTAAAAGGAATGCAGCATCGCTGTTTCCCGAAGGTGGCCTGTCAGCGCTATATTTTAAAAATCAACGTTCTGCCGCAGCTTTTGTTGATGCATTGCCTGGCGGAGAGTTCATCACATGAATGGATTGCCCATGAAGATGAGTGACAATCTCATCGGAAAGAGTCAGGAGAGCAATTCTGTGAGCATTTTTTTCTTTATGGATGTGAAGAGGTGATATTTCCAAAGACTTGTAGCGTTCTGAAGGGATTTCATTGTCCGAGATGGATTCACAGTATTTTTTAATGTGTATCATCAGCATATGGAGGTGGATTAACTCTTCCTTTTGCATACTATCACTCCCTGGAACCTTATTTTGTTATTTTTGTAACTCCCCTGGGAATTATGAGAAGAAATGCGATGTCGATTAGTCGATTTTATCCTGCCGAATTCATAAATGCTGGCAAGGCAGCGATGCAAAACACCGGTGAACCTGGAAAGACTGAATTGTTATAAAAAAACCTAATATTCTCTATTTCCAAACTGGTATTCCGGCGCTCTCCGGTATACCTCAAAATAATTCCCGATCAAATCATTTTCCCATTCTTTCAGATTGTGGGGAAGGAGCGGCTTTTCCGAACTATACCAGGAAAACATGAGATCGTTCCCATCAAGAAATTTCATCGCATGAGTCCTCAGTCGTTTCGCACAATCAGCTGACTGGCCAATGTAGACGAGGTCCCCGGTATCGCGTTCGAAAAGAAGATACAATCCCGCAGATGATGGCACATCTCCTATTGATTCACCATCGAGTGATTTCTTCCCGCTCCATGCAAGCCCCATCCATTCCCGGTCGCCCGGTGGTCCGGTGACGGGTAACGGTGGCATGCTTGAACCACCGGCCGGGTTATCCTTATGGCTTTCATCCAGTTTACCGCCCCGTTTATTCTCGTTCCGGTTCGTGGATTTCCGGTATCTCGGGTGAAACCGCCCGAAGTTGCAGAGTGTTGATTCACCGCATTCCTGCCGGTACCGGTAGAGAAGATAACTCTCCATTCCCCGTCTTCCTCCCTGTGATGCATCCATTGGAGCGGCAGAGCACTCGTACTCAAATCCTTCTGCATCCCGCCAGGCCCAGAGAGCGGGGGCTTCAGTAATCGGATCGTTCCATGGCATCAGGTCGGTTCGTTTGAGGGTGTGGCGGAGTTCATTGAGTCGTTCGTGCACGGTTTTTCTGGTTTCACCGATGTACATGAGGAAATCTTTGCCAACGGGTTTTATCCTGTAGAGGCCGGGTTCTCTGGGAATTTGCCGGAATTCTTCTTTGGTGGCGGTGAATGGTACCCACGGGGACCAGGGGAGGGAGGACCAGGTGTATGAGAAGTAATCTCTCCCGGGGAGTTCTGCGGGGAGTTGGTCGGGATCGGGCGGCATTGGTGATCAGGGATTGGGTGAGAGACAGGATAAGTGTTGGTGGGGATTAGACGCTCAACAGGGCTCCTCGCCCTTGCCGCGTCGGCCTGCCCCCGGGTTGTATCGCTCTGTTCCCAACCTGAAACTCAGGCACGTTCAGGTGGAAGCGGTCTCCACAAGGGTTTTGTCCTTCAGAACATGAATCCTTAGCGATACCATGAGAACCATGAGAAAAGGGATTTTAGTCACGAAAAAAGGAACAAAGGAAGGGTATTTCCCGATATTTATTGATGACCGGGATTTCGTTCATTCCGTCCTGGCAGAAGCTATGGAGCAATGGAAACAGCGTGAGACAAAAGATGCCGTGCACGACGGGATGGAGTTTTTCGGGATTGCCAATGCGATCGGAAAGGAGAGGACGAAATATCATCAGTTCATAGGTGCTGAGTCGATTCCCGAGAGGGAACTTGAGGCGGGGTTTAACCAGGCGTCGTATATTTTTGCTGTGGATTTTAAGGAAGGGAAGATCAGGAAGGTGAAATAACGGGGGGAAAATAATGAACCACTTTTTTTAAACGAATGCCTGGATACGGCCGGATGTTTCAGACGGCAGTTTTTTTCTCCCCACGCTTTGCAACCATTTTTTTTCAGCGCTATCCTTATCTGTCACTCACCTCAAACTGATACGATGGTGAATCAATGGATTATTCTCATATGTTAAACGATGCCTTTCACTATACAAAAGAGGGCATCTTGGGAAGTGCGGATCGCTGGATGAAACTGATCCTTGCGATCATCTGCCTGGGCATTCCCATGAACGGGTATGTTATGCGGATCTACCGGGGGGCAGACCCGGCCCCGGAAGTCGACCAGTGGGGTACCCTGTTCGTTGACGGCCTGAAGCTGATCGCTGTGGGAATTATCTATGCGATCCCTGTGATGATCATCTGGGCATTTGCCTACGGGAGCATGCTGCTTACCCTCATGCAGGGAAATCCCGCCGCTATGGAGAACTGGTCTCCCAACGTAGGACTCCTGGGGCTCTTTTACCTTCTCGAGATCATCATCGGTATTATTATGCCGGTAGCAGCCATCCGCTTTGCCCGCACGGCGAGTTTTTCTGAAGCCTTCAACGTTGGTGCAATCCTTGAAACAATTAAAAAGATCGGGTGGATCAATTACCTTATCGCATTGATCCTCATCACCATTGTTATTGCCATCCCTGTATGCATCATCATCTTTGGCATGATCCTGATCGGGGGGATAAGCATGTATATGCTGGGTGGCAACGCTGCTACCCTCTTCGGGTTTATTGCAGCAGCGATCCTCATCATACTGGCCCTTGCTCCCCTCTTCGCGGTCTTCCAGGCACGCTACATGACAAGGGTTTACGATAGTGCTGCCCGGGAAGCATAATCTTTTTTTTGGTTCCGGTGACATGAATTTTACCCGGGCTGTCCTTTCCGGAATATTCCTGATGAGAGAATGAGGAATAGCAAAAAAATAACAGATTTTGTGATGTTTAAGTCTGTTGAAATCCTGTTTTCCGGTGATTCGCTTTCTCTTATCGGCTGTTTTCAGAAGGTACCCCCATCTTTCCCCCGGACTCACCCTGCGGCACACCGGAATTCCCCCCGGCGACATAAGCGATGCAAGGAGGACCGGGTGGAATGAGTCCGTCGACAAGTATGCCGGCGTTCCGGCAGTGAACCTATTCAGGGAAGGGAAGAAATAGCGTAAAGCAATCCAGGCTTGCTACGGGCTCCGATCAGGGTAAAAGGAGCCCGGTACGTGCCCCGTTTTTCAATATCCATAAACCGGGCGTATTTTGCCAAACGGGCGATTTTATAGTACCCCCAGAGCTGGGTGAGATTTCCCTTTACCGGGAAAATCGCTACTCATGGGCGAGTCATGTCCGGATTTGCTTCCGGACGACCAGCAGATGGCTTTTAACGATGTGCTGAATAAAAATAATATGAGGCTGGATTGGCAAACGGGAGGCATAACGGGCGAGAATTATCGACAGAGAATGGGATTACGACGGAGGGAATTTTACGCTCAACTTGGCTCCGCCCCCCTCGCCGCGTTAGCTTCACTGGATATTATCTGACAACACCTCGACATTTTTGACAGGCCATATTTTCAGACTACCTTAAAATTTCTAAAATTGATGGGATAAAATAAGGGGGTTTAACGTTTGAAATATTAAATAAATATTCAAGGAGGATATCTTTGTCCGATTCTCAAAATAAACTCAAAATGTATAAAAGGCTTGAATTTCTCGGAGATCGTGTTTTGAATCTTATTGTTTCTCATCATCTTTTCGAAAACCCCGCTGAATATTCAGAGGGGGATCTCACGAATAGGATGAGGTTTACTTCGAACAACAATCTTGAAGAAATTTTCGAGAATTTCCCTGGTGATCTTAAAAAAGAAATTCTAGAATTTAAATCTAAATATAGACCCGATGAATTAACCTCGATCGCTGATGCAATAGAAGCATATATTGGATTCTACTATTTAGAGCATAAATTTGAAGCGACAATCAACAGATTCGAGAAAATGTTTTCCGACGATATCGACAGATTTGATCCTGATACTGATTACATATCAAAACTTCAGATCCTGACACAGCAGAATCAGAAAATTCCCGAATATGAGCAGATAGGGAAAGATGAGATTGATCAAAACAATAACCATACGTTTAAGTTTCAGGTACTAATCGATGGAATGCCAAAGGGTCGAGGTTCAGGACGAAATCATTCCCAAGCAAAACAAAGGGCAGCTTTAGATGCATTGACCACGCTTGATCCAAAAATATAATTTCGCCTCTCAATTTTCTATTATTCAAGCTTGGTGAAACGCCAAACCTGGCACCTTAATCACCTCCCACTCCAATCTCCCTGCAAGGCAAATTCCATGAAATCCCTTCCTCATGGTCTCTATGAACAACTTATCAATACGAATCTCGAAGAAAAACTTCGAGGACAAAGTATCAGCAAGGATACCCTGAAAAATTTTGATTCACCAGTTCTTCTCTCTCAATATCTCGGCCCGATCCTGAAAAGGTCTCTCGAATTCTTGGACGGTTCTGAGGGGTCACCATCAGAACAGGTAGCGTGCTGCAACGAGATTATCCGTCTTCTCGCAAAAATCACGAAGGAAGAGTGTCTTGATCAATGCGTAATTTCTGAAGGCGGAGAAATTCTCCTCTCCATCGGTGACGAAAGACTCTCCTCATTCCGGCCCATTACGCCCCTCGCCCAAAGCAGTTTATTTACCGGTTCTTCTCTCGAACCCAGTTTGATTCAAGAGCTGAAGGCAGAGATTCTGTCCGCCGACCGGATCGACATCCTCGTATCATTCATCAAATGGAGCGGGATCCGGCTTCTTATGGATGAACTCAGGCAGTTTTGTGACCAGGGCCGGCTACGTGTCATTACGACCGCTTACACCGGCGCGACAGACATTCGGGCTATCGATTTCCTTTCGTCGCTGCCGAATACCGAAGTCCGGATATCCTATGATACCGCATACACCCGGCTCCATGCAAAAGCCTACTATTTTGAGCGGGACTCCGGGTTTTCCACTGCGTATGTCGGATCATCGAACATCTCGAATCCCGCGATTACGTCGGGTCTTGAGTGGAATGTAAAACTAACAGAAAAAGACTCCAAACCGTTGATCCGGAAGATCCAGGCTTCGTTTGAGAGTTACTGGAATGACAGGGAATTTTTGGAATACACAGAGAAAGACAGGGCAACGTTCGAGGAGGCGGTCCGGAAGGAACGAAGAGGAACTGCTGATGAAAGTTCCCCATACTTTTTTGACATAACCCCGTTTTCTTTCCAGAAGGAGATCCTCGAACGCTTGCTGGCGGAGCGGACGATACACAACCATTACAAGAATCTCGTTGTTGCGGCTACGGGGACTGGCAAGACCGTTATATCCTCGTTTGATTTCCGCCGGTTCCGCGAGACGAATCCCCGGTCCCGACTTCTCTTTGTCGCACATCGCGAAGAGATCCTGAAGCAGAGTCTCTATACCTTCCGGGGAATCCTTAAGGACCAAAACTTCGGTGATATTGCTGTAGCCGGTAAAATTCCTGCGCAGACCGATCATGTCTTCATGTCAATCCAGACCTTCAACAGTTCCGGGTTTTCAAAAAGGACTCCTCCCGATTTTTACGATTTCATCATCATCGATGAATTCCATCATGCGGCAGCGGCCTCGTACCAGCATCTCCTATCCTATTACCGGCCGAATGTCCTGCTCGGGCTGACGGCCACACCAGAGCGAATGGACAATCTCGACATCCTGGGATATTTCGATGGCCGGATTGCTGCGGAGATCCGGCTCGCGGAGGCGATTAACCGGAACCTTCTCGCACCCTTCCATTACTTCGGTATCACGGATACGGTGAACCTTGATGACGTTGAGTGGTCCCGGGGAAAATACAACCAGGGAATCCTGTCCCTTCGCTATACTGGGAATGATACCCGGGCCGGCCTTATCGCAGAATCCCTCCGGAAGTATGTCACCGACATCGATGAGATCATGGGCCTCGGGTTCTGCGTGAGTATCGAGCATGCGAACTACATGGCCGGCATCTTCACCCGGATGGGTATTCCCTCGGTCTCTTTGAGCTCCGAGAGTCCCGATGAAGAGCGGCGAACGGTCCAGCGGCGTCTGCGGGAGAAGGTGATCCGCTTCATCTTTGTCGTCGATCTGTACAACGAAGGGGTGGACATCCCGGAGATCAACACGATCCTCTTCTTGCGTCCTACTGAGAGCATGACCGTCTTTCTCCAGCAGTTGGGCCGTGGGCTCCGGCTCTGTCCTGGGAAGGAATGTCTCACGGTGCTGGATTTTGTCGGGCGGCAGAACGCGAACTATCATTTTGATGCAAAATACCGAGCCTTGGTGGGCGATGCTCATGTACCAATTACCCAGCAGGTCCGAACAAACACCTTCTCTCTCCCCCGGGGTTGTTTCATCACGCTAGAGAAAGTTGCGCAGCAGACCGTGCTCTCTCACATTGAACAATCGCTTACGAAGCGGAAGGGCCTCGTGCAAAAGATTGCTCGGTTTGAAGTGGAGTCCGGGAAAACGCTGGAGATCGGGAATTTTCTTTCGTACTACGATCTTTCGCCCGGGGAAATTTATGGACGGTCGAGTTTCAGGCATCTGTGTGCGAAAGCAGGGTTGTGTCATCCTCCTTCTCCTGATGAGGAGGACCTTCTCGTTACTGCTGCTCGAAGGTTACTCCCGCTCACTTCCGTCTCTCTTATCCGGTTCATCCGCCGGTTCCTCGCTCATCCGGAGGTTTCTTTCACGGATCCTTCACGGGATTCTTTTCTTTCAATGCTCTGGTATTCGTTCCATACCGAGCCGCTTATCACGGATATTGTCTCTGGTATGCAACCGTTCCTTTCTCATGAGTGGATGGTTCAGGAGATAGACGGGCTGCTTGGGTACTTGGAGGACAAGACGGAAGTCCTCGAAGGTTCGTTGAATGTCGGTTTTCCGACCGGACTTTCTCTTCATTGCACCTATTCCCGTGACCAAATCTTTGCGGGTCTCGGCCACTGGACGCTGTCCCGGATGAGCGTTGCCGGCAAACGTGAGGGAGTGTTGTTTCTCCGGGAGAGGAATCTGGATGTGTTCTTCATCACTCTCAATAAATCCGAGAAGCACTTCTCGCCCTCTACGATGTACAACGATTACGCGATCAGCGAGCGGCTCTTTCACTGGCAGTCCCAGAGCACGACATCGGCATCGTCCCCGACCGGGCAGCGGTATGTTAGCGGCTCCAAGGTTTTGCTGTTTGTCCGGGAGTTTAATAAAATTGGGAATATTTCACAGCCGTTTGTATGTTTAGGGACTGCTCGGTATGTGAGTCATGAGGGTAGCAAGCCGATGAGTATTGTGTGGCGGTTGGATGTGGAGATTCCGGCCTGGTTTATGAAGAAGGCGGGGAAGGGGATTTGAGGATTTGACGCTCATCGGGGCTCTGCCCCTTGCGCCGCGTGGGTTTTCCCCCGGGTGTAAGCCTCTTCTACTAGGTGTAGTTAGAATTTATTTAATTTTTTAATTTTCTCTCTTTCGTATAATTGGCTACCATCAGATATTAATTCGAAAAGGATATTAATGGCATAGCGGTTTTCGAAGCTTGTTTTTATTTGTGAGACATGGTTTGCGCCTTCACCAGAAATTAAAAGGGATGGTGCAAAATGGTTCCCTTTTTTCTTTCTTTTATTTTTTCGAAGAAAGTCAGGTTTTAACACATGAACGATTCCAATAAAGCTTCCAATTAGTTCTGGAAAAGGACTATAATGTTTAGCTTCTGCGAAGGTAATCAAATTCTCATTTGCGATAAAGTAAAATTTTTGTTTTTGATTTTGATAGAAGGATAAATTTTGATCTGAAGAGATCTCAGACTGGGTCTGGTCCTCAAAAAAGTGGGAAATTACGATATCAGGAGTAAAAAAAATATTATTATCTGACTTCGATTGAACTCGAACATTTTGCCTTATTGAGCAAATAACGGTAAATTTTTTTCCATTTTCTTGATAATCTTTTCTGGCAAGAAAAAAAGAGAAATTATTTGGATTTCCGGCTGGACTTAACTGATATACAAAATTGCCATTTCCTGAATCTGGATTTATCATGGTTATCTCGAAATCTTGATTTTGGTAAAATCGAACAGCATTATTATAACAATTTATTTCGAAATATGTTGCAATCCGACGTACCTGATTATTGAGAACCTGCCCGAAATCTAGTAAATACTGATTGATGTCAACCATGAAATCTGTTGCTTCCCTAAACGGTGATTTCTCGGTCATATTTTTCTCTCTATCCTTTCAATACTTTTCATGAAATCCTCGATAGCCATATATTCCAAAATTTCAGCCGGAATGTTATATTTTTCAAGAATTTTTTTAAATTCAATCACCGTTTTGAATAGTTGCTTATTTTTTTCATGATTGAACTGTTTTTTTCCGACTTTTAACCCATTTGCGCCAGCATTCATTAAACTATAAGAAAATGAAAGTGTTCCATCAATCGGTTTGATTATTCTTCGATATAATACACCCAAAAAAATCAGGTATTCAAGTGTTTTTCTCCGAGGTTTTTGTCTTTCTCTTGTTCTTAAAAAAAAATCTAATTCTTTGATTTTAAAATAGTATTCCGGTTCAATCTCCATCCTCAATTGGGGCGGAATCGATTTCCACAACTCATCATCCATATAGGATAAATTAAAATGATCAAATAAATAATTTCGGGATAAGATGAGGAAATTTTTCTTAAATAAAAAGACGCTCTATGGAAAACCTTTTTTTCTTCGAAGAAAAAACGGCGACCAAAAGATCTAAGGTACAGTGCCTCCTTACTTGGTTATGTTATTAACGATTAAGGAGGCAAGATAATGTCAGCAAACCGGTATATCAGGTTTGTTGAAATTGTCTTCCGGATTTCCGGATTAAAATCCCAGAGAATCCGTCATGATTTAGTCAATTTTGAAAATTCTGGGACTATTGTCTGTAAATCTACTATCCTCACAGAATTCTGAAAGTCACTGAAATATTCGTTTACTGTAATGTATTTATCCTGATATTTTTCAAAAAAAGACGCTGACAGGGCACGATCTTTGGATAAGACACTTTTGAGATCTCGACTGCTATTAAAAAATCGACTCGGATGTTCGATTCCTATCACATATAGATATTTTTCAAGATTTCCGCCATTTTCCACAAGATTAAAAAAATCTTTAAAAAGAGAATTTTGTCGTATTGACTCAGGACCACCTCTCCATGTTATAAACTTGAATTCCGCAACTCTTTTTGTTGTCTTCAAATCAAATTTTTTCCCGGTATTCCCTGCTCCTAATGATACATATTCGATTTTTTCTTCTGGTGATAAAATATATGAAAGTGAGACAAGAATTCCCCAGGCATGGATGATGGTGTTAATCTGGCCTACAATATACTTTATCTGAAGCGCTGCTTCAAGGACATTTGGATCGAACTGACCTCGTTTCAATTGTTCACTGATTTCAATGAGATTTTTTTTATTGAAGTGAACTTTCAAAAACTGAAATTGTTTGACGAAGATTGTGATTTATAGACAAATTTTCGATAGTCTCCAATCCATTTGACAAGTTGTTCATGATTTATCCTCTATTGATAGTTTTTGCTTTTCTGGTATTAAATCGCCGAGATCGAATATCTGAATCAACACTAAACCTTCGATTAAGTTGGAATCCGAAAGAGTCTTCACTGGCATCAAACTATTTTCATCGATTTTACTATCCAAATATGATTTTGAATAAGTCCTAAAATTTATCCCTGTGCGCCAGCTCTTTGGTATTTGTCTTCGGACAAAAATCGCAGCACCAAAGACCGGGCAACGCCATTTTGCTGATGCTCCTGCAAAGCCTTTCCTGACAAAATCGACAACTCCCTTCGGACCAATCTCGTTATTCGGAACGAAGTAATGAACATGACTCAAGATTACATCCGCTCCTGGGTTCACAAGATTCCACTGTTGTGGTCCATAGGTATCGTAACATATTGCAGGATAGAATCGAACACCGTTTAAGGAAAAAATTCTGGGTTTTCCGAAATATCCGTGTAAATAATCCGGAGAGAGATGAACCCGCTCTCGCTCTGTTTTGGTTAATACGTGAAACTTTCGACATGTTGCAATAATGCCGGCCTTATCAACAGCTATTGCAAGCTGGTCGACATCATATCCTTCCTCATCCATTGATCCATCGATCCCAAGACAGACAACAATATGAGCTGGAATTTTTTTCAAATTTCTTTTGATTTTTCCCTCGATGAATGGGAATAAAAAATCTGCTGGTTCTCTTCCATTGTGAAACCAACCGCCAGGAAACAGGATCACACCATCACCTTGAGATTCCGATGAGATCTTGGAAATTATACGAAGAAGAGCCGCCATCCGGTCTTTAATCTGTGTTGCATTTTTTTGCGGACTACTATCGGGAAATTTATCGTTAACGGTCTGTAAGGTAACGGTTGCGATCCACAGTTTTTTCTGAAATTCTTGTCGTTCTTTAATCATGAAATGAAGCGAGTTATCGGAAAGATCACTGATACTGTATGGGATCAACAGCCCCTGCTTCGCTGAATGCTGCCAATCGCTCATCACATGAGCCGCATTTTCCGCACGAGAGTTTTCCGCCTTTATAGCAGGTCCACGTCATGGAGTAATCCACTCCTAACAAAATTCCTCGTTTCACGATATCGGCTTTTGTCCAATACAGATAAGGGACCTGAAGGATAACATCGTTCCAGTCGCAGAGATGAAATGCCGTGCTCATCGCGCTAACAAACGCCGACCGGCAATCCGGATAAATGGTATGATCCCCCGCATGAGCTGCATAAAAGATTTCATTTGCTCCGATCCCGATGGCGTAGGAGGCTGCAAGACTCAGAAAAACCATATTACGGTTCGGAACTACTGTTTGTTTCATCGAGTCTTCTGCATAATTTCCTTCTGGGACTTCCCATTGATCTCTGGTAAGGCAGGAGGGAGCCAGGTCGTTAAGGACCGATATATCCACGATTTTGTGGGGGATATGTAATTTTTTACAAATTTTCTTTGCACAGGTAATTTCGTTCTTATGCTTCTGGTTGTAGTCAAACGTGATTGCATGGACTTCGTACTTCTGGCTAATCAGATCATATAGGAGTGTTGTGCTATCCATTCCACCGGAGAGAATAAGCACCGCTTTTATCGGTTTTTTTTCATTCATTTTTGGACTCATTTGCGATATCATTCATGATATCTTCAAAATTCACTATATTTATCCGATAGAATTTTTTTGTACCATTCAATGGATCTTGACGTTTTGAGATATATCCGGATTTTCCAAGTCTTGATAAAATTTGTCCCGTGTATCTGTCAGTATGATTTAAGTGTTTTACCGCATTTTGAAATTCGAATTCCTCGTAATTAAATTTTGAAAATAATTTTGAAAGATCTCTTAACAGGAATTTTTGAATGAAAGCGGCCATATTCCTTCAGAGCAAGTTTTATTCGAAAAATACTTATAGTTATGAGTAGTCAAATCATCTATTAGTCTAATTATTTGTTAGAGTTTTGTCATGCTGTCTACATTGAAAACAATCGAAACACCTCATGGAAATATAGAGACTCCTTGTTTTTTCCCGGTATTCCATATTAATAAAAGAGGTTCAGGATCCTGCCCGAAATACTGGAATGAAATTCCTGAACAGAAATCTATGCTGCTGAATGCATATGCGATAAAAAAATCCGAAAAGTTTAAACGAATTCTTTCGGGTGGCCTTGAAAATTATCTTCATTTCAAGGGAATTTTTTTTGTTGATAGCGGGGGACTACAAAGTCGGCTCTATAATATTCAGATGGACCCTATTGAGATGCTCAGAATCCAGGAGAAAATAGGGGCAGATATTGCGGCCACATTAGATTTGCCTGTTCTTGTTAACGACAATATTTCTGCTTTCAATCACGCTGAACAGATTAAAACTACTGTCCGAAATGCAGTAACTGCATTGGAAAACCGTGAGCGCGAGGACATGCGCTTGTACGCTGTCATTCATGGTAATGATATCAAAGTCATGATCAATACAATCGACTATCTGAAAAAAAAAGGAGATTTTGATGGATATGCAATTGGGGGATTGATCTTCAAGCGATCAGATTTTCGGACTTTGATAGATCTGATTATCGCTCTTCGAAAAAGAGCAGGTGAAAAACCACTCCATGTTTTTGGACTGGGGGGACCACTCATGATCCCCTTATTGACCTATCTCGGTGTCGATTCTTTTGATTCGTCTTCTTATCTTTCCGCAGGTTCAAACCGTGTATATTTTGCCCCGGAATATGGTTCCTTCGAATTCCAGGAAATAAAACCTCTGCAGGTGCTTCCATGTGTTTGTCCGGTATGCAGTAAGAACACATTTGAAGAAATCCGTTCCCAAAGAAGGTTGATTGGTATGCATAATTTGTGGATGATTGCGTATGAGTTACGGAAATTGAAGATGCACATTCAGGAAAATGATCTGGAACCTTATCTCGATTATAGATTCATGAATAACCCTCTCATTAAAGTTGCTTTCAAATATGCAAAAGGAAGAGTCAGGGGATTTGTATGAGACTGACGATGCGCCCGGTCTCGCTCAGTCGTGTGGTTGAAACTGCATTCTTTGCAGAGAAAACAAAAAAATTCACCAACCAGGAACTCGCCGGATTTTTGAAATCATCAGAAAGAAGGGCACGGGAAGTATCTGAAGAGACTGTCAATATTGGATTGTTAAAAAAAGAAGAGACAACTTACCTGCCTACAGAACGATGCGCCGTTTTTCTTGAAAATATTCGAAAAAATAATTGGAAGGGCATTCATGAACAGATGCTGGAGTATTCCTTTTACCAATCGTTTTATACAAATCTTCCGTCGATTGAACCGGCAACACCTGAAGAGATTCTCAAATCCCTATCATCCTCAACTATTCCCTTCAATGAGGCTTCCCGCCAGGTTCTGTGTGACTGGGGTGAACGAATCGGATCTCTCCAACGAAATATCTTTACGAACCAATATTTTACGATAGCTGATTCCGAAATTATTCTTGCACCTGCATTTCTTGAAACCTATCAATTACTAAATGTCAAAACCGGATTGTCCCTCCGCCAGAGATACGTTGAGATACCTAGAATCCGGGAATACGTTTGTCAGAATTTGCGAATCTCACGGGAGATTTTTGATTTACGCTTTCTTGAGTTATGTATGAAAAATATTGGTAAAATTGAGCTTGCCGGAGCTCCGGTGACTACGCATGCAAAGAAGTCTGCCAAAAAAGTAAAAAGTGTGCACTTCCTCGAACTACCTGACACAATAACGATGAAATTGTCATCAAATCAGTTTCTCAATGGCCTGACAGTTGGAAAAAAATCTTATTATTTTGTTGCATATCATGGCGGCGAACTTAATGACTGAATTTACCCTGACTCTGAAAGGAAAAGACTATGCTAAGTACGGCCTTCTGGGAAACCCTTTCCCATTCTCCGGCGTTCCGGATGAACATCCGAATGTCTATATCGGACAGGATGATGTTCTTGAGAAGATAAACTCTGTGTTATCGTCGACAGTTCTGTCATCACAATCGAATCATCTCATTGTAACCGGATCCTATGGTAATGGAAAAAGTCATACTCTGAAATTTATCAAATCACATATCAGAGACCAGTTTTCAGAAAAATCCGACACCAGGATTTGTGTAGGATATGTATCCCAACCCGGAGAGACGTTTCTTGAGATTTATACCAAATTTATGTACGATTTGGGATATTCCTTTGTTAAGAATCTGTCTCAGACATATCTCGGTCATATTGCATTTCAACTATCAAAGGATGGACTGATTGAAGAAAAAATCCGAAAAGGGCAGGGTTGGAAAGCGATCGAAAAAGGGGATGTTCTTATTTCGGATATCGTTCCAAAAGCCATCCAGCGGTTGAATGACGGCATAAAATTCGTTGATTACACGAGGGCATTCATTGCATTATCGTATGAAGAAAATTCTATCTATTCCTGGGAGTGGCTCTGTGGGGAAGGTGTTGAATATAATAAACGACAGGAACTTTCTCTCGGAAAAAATATCAATGACATCAACTCAGTCCGAGCATTCGGTGCAATGAAATATGTGCTTAAAGAACTGGGTTTTTCTTCTCTCGTTTTGCTTATCGACGAATTTGAGTTTATTGAAACACTTCCACAATTAAAGAAACAAAAATTGCTCAATTCCCTGCGTCACATCATCGATCTCAATGGGGATAGGCTGTCAATTATTATTGCGTGTGCTCCAGAGGTCTGGCAAACAATTGTTGCTGAATACCATGCCTTTTCAGAGCGCATCGCAAAAGAGGCCAATCTGAAACCCATGGATCAGGAAAAGATCCGGTTGCTGTTGGTGTCATATCTGAACAATAAACGTACTAATCAGAGTGATTCCCTGTTACCATTTACCGATGATTCAATTGAAAAAATATTTTTCCATTCACAGGGAAATACACGACGTATAATTTCCTTATGTAGTCAGGCCCTTGATGCGTCCCTGGATTTCAATAAACCTCAAATCGATCAGGAGATTCTGGATTCGGTCATCGCCGGATAAATACGATTAGAATGGTTTGATAAAATCTAAAACTTTATTTCAATAATTTATTATTCTGAATCAGCGGAGAACTCCCCATGCGAGCGAAATTATATAAAATTGTCACATTCGATGCCAGTCACCGGTTACTGTATTATGTCGGAAAATGCAATCAGCTGCACGGGCATCACTGGAAAGTGGAAGTCTGGGTTGAGGGAAATGTTGATGAAAAGACTCAGATTGTCGTTGATTACAACACAATAAAACAAGTCATTGAGCGGTTCGATCATATGGTAATTCTGAATAAGAAAGATCCTCTTGTAAGTTGTCTTGAAAAATATCAATCTGTGATTCAGGTAAATGGAGACCCTACGAGTGAATTGCTCGCATATCATATCAAAAATATTCTCGAAAATGATAGTGATTTCAAACGGACTGATGCGAAGGTAACGCGGATAAAAGTATGGGAGTCACCGACCAGCTGTGCGGAGATTTCTTAAATTTATTTTTTATTAATTAAGAGAGAAGATATTTTTTTAATGTAATTTTTTCAAATTTTAAAGGAATATCAATTGAGATGTAATTGGTTTCAAATTTTCCTCGAGAAAGGATCAGATACTTTCCCTCAATTAATTTTTTAATCAATGCTTTTATCCTTTCTATCGATAAAGTCCCATATGAAAATCCTGCATCAATTTCAGAATACAAATTATTCTCTTTAATTGAGTCACTGATAGAAATTATTGACTCAATAAACTGTCCGAATTCATCCATACTCAGTAATTGAAGAGCTTGGTCCTCAAATATCGGATCAAACATTATTTTATTTCTTGATGTCGTTGTGAAATTTAACCAATTAATCCAAGATTTCAATCTCCCAGATGCAGTTTTATTTAGTCCTTCCTTCTTCGAAAAATCTTGAATGATCTCATTCAACTCGAATGTATTCGATCGGATTTCTTCAATTACCTTGCGAAATATCATGCTGTGTTTGTAGAGATTTTTAAAAAAATAAAATGAGACAAATGAATCGTATTCGCCATTTGCGCAATGATGGGCAATTTGTTTTCCTTGTTTTGTAAGCATATTTTTATCAAGAAACTCAAGTTTTTTTAATAATTGAATCTGTGATGAAAAGTGATCATTTTTTACTGGTGAGAAAGAATCTCCTTCGTGTTTCCGTTTCCTTTCATTATACTCAAACAAAATTCCTTCATCAAAGTTTGGAAATTTTTTTTCAAATCGTTCACATTCAGAAATAATTTCCAATATTTCACAACATGTACTCATAATTGTTGTCGAAATTTGGTGTTTTGTAATTTCATTACGAGCAGTATCTTTAGACATTCAAACAACCTTATATGTGGCGACTAAAACCTTATTCTCCATTAAAAATTTTACAAAATCACTTGCTTTTTTATCGTCAATATTGAATTCTTTTTGAAGTAGTTCGAGAGTGTATTCTTTATTCGGTTTAAAAAGTGATTTGAATTTGGGTCCTAGTTGTCCAAATTCTGTATCGATATTAATTGAAAACACAGATGAAAAATTTCCCTTTCTATAATTTTTATTTGCCTCATCAATTTTTGCCTCCATCGTTTTGATAATTTTCCGCATTGATTCCAGTTGGTCATCTTTAAGGTATAATTCACACTTTTGAACGAGGATTTTTCCGTCACTATTTTTATTGGTTATTTCTCTTATGTGATTCTCGGCTTTGATATCCAAATCCGTGTAGAGACTTCGTAAATTCTTGAATTTTTGATCAACCTTTTCAATATCTGTGCTTTCTTGGATAATTTTCCAATCATCTGAAAGTGTCTTATTGCTTAAATCCAACATCTCATTTTTAATTGCCCGTTCAAGTTCATCGATATTGAAAGATTTGATTTCACCTTCAAGGATTTTTGCTCTTGTTGAGAATTGGTTATATATTGAAATTGCTTCATCAAAACTCGGGCGAATTTTTTCTGCATATTCCAACATATTTACCTGTTCAAAAATTTTTTCAGTATCTGTTGACAGGGAGTTTAATTCTGATTCTAATCGAGAATTTTTAAATTGAATTTTCTCTAAAACTTTGATGGCGTTTTTTATTGTCGAAGTCCTCTCATGATAAATATGGGATATCTCTTTGAGTTGATTGATATATTCTGTCGATGTGAAAAGAACACTTTTCATTCGGTGTTCATGATAGTATAACTCAACAAAATTGACGATCGAATTTTCTGTAGGTTTAAAAGTGTTAATACTATTTTTTATTAACTCTAACGAACGGATAAATTGAGTAGTTTTTTGCTCAAATTTTTCTGATAATAGTTCACCGATTTGATCACGACATTCTTTCAATGATTCTGTAATCCCTTTTCTCTCTTTTTCAATCTCTTTGATCAAGGAGGACTTTCTTTCATCAAATTGAATTAATTTATACCCATCCGTCATTCCAATTTTTTTCAGTAATTTTACTGCTGAATCGATTGGCTTAACTTCAGAATTAAAATAAAAAACCTCTTGAGACAATTTTTCAGGAATAAAATAATCCGCAGAGAGAATCTGGTTATACCAACTCGGTGCGGTTATTGTTGCTCCGTCGAAAAATTCACTAAGAGATAAAAATTCAACATTCGCTTTTTTCATATCGTTTTTTGATACATAATAAATATCCATTATAAAATTTTCAAATTCGTCGTCAGATCGTAATTTTGATCCGAATAATGATGAGACATAATGTTGTTTTCGATGTTTCTCAAAAAAATGTATGATTTTATCATTCATTTCCATTACTTGATTGAATATTTGATCCTTGGCTGTAGTAATTTCTCCAGAAGATATCAACATTGGATTATAAAGTGCAAATCTTAGAGCCATTTCTGGGGTATCTGGAAGTAATATGAAAGCATCATCATCAGATTGTTTTTGATTTTTCTTTTCAGAATTGGAGATAAAGAGCGTGAAAATATCCGAACTAATTTTTGGATCTCCAACCATTTTTATAGAGATGGGAATCCTTGCTTTCTCATTAGGAATGGTGAAAAATATTTTTTTCAATCTTGAATCAGCAACATATCTGTCCGAACAATCATGTAACATCTCACCAATATTTTTGAGGGCAAAATGAAGTTGTGATTCTTTATCTTCCAAAAATCCTTCTGCGATAAGACCTTCAGCCTTATCCCGACCCATTTTTGATTTAAATTCTACATCATCTAATATAGCAGAAAATTTTTTTGTTTTTCCCTCAGGTGGCTTCAGTAGAGTAACTTTGGTTGATCCCGCCAACCATTCAGCAATTCTCTTTTTATCGATGGATCCACCACCGATTTGATTAACAGAATAAAGGATATCGTGGCAATTTTTAATGAGAATCCTCCAAGAAAACAATCCTTTTTCATCAACAGATTTTTTTGTAAGAAACATAATTCCGTCTTGTGTGAAAGGATAATTCTCATCAACATCATTTGAGATTCTTGCATTTTTCAAGCGGAATTGAACGAATTCTATTGCTTCTTTCTCGGTGAATGGTCTCAGAGGAATTACTCTTTCCAATCGTGTTTTTAAGGCATTATTTATTCCACCGATGTGTTGGAAACTCGCCGCAGTCATATACAAAAATAATGCAACAGGGAATTTTTGATTAGTTTTCCCTTCTTGAATGTAACCAATCAAATCACGAAGATATTTTAAATCCCTCTCGATTTGAGGACGAGTCATGGCAGTCATACCCCACCTGTCCTCCACTTCATCAAGATGGATTACTACGCAATCACACCCCCCAATTTTTATTAGAGCGTTGATATAACCAAACCAAAGACTCATCAATCGGGTAGCTTCACGAATATCATTTTCGCCCGATTTCTCGAATTTAATTCCCTTGAATGTTAGATCCAATGCTTCATTTATACAGGATTCGACTTCTGATTGATCTAGATCTCCTGTAGTTATCGCCAATTTATCGATGATTAATTTTAAAATAAAGAATGGATCGTCAAATGAACCATACTGCATCTTCAATATGATATGTTTGGTTTTTGGATGGTGGATTGAACTTTCCATTAATTTGTATGCAAGAGCTGTTTTTCCTGATGATGGTTCACCTTCAATGACTGCAGCAATCAGTTTGCCCCCTCTTCGAGCCATATTGATTACGTCATTGCAGTCGTGTAACTCCTTCGTCCGAAATTGTGCGTTAATTGTTGAAATTGCAGGCTCATAATCCCCTTGACTTTCAAAAGGGATGAATTTTAAGTTAATATTTTCAAAATTATCAATAATATCTGCGGTTTTCCGTCTTTGTGCCATATCCTCGCCTTAGGTCTACCATTGATAACCATTATTTATTAATCTAATGAGTTGAGTTTATCATCTTTCATGGTAGATTCTATGTCTGTGAGCTCGTATCTACCGACAAATGCGTATGATACCACACGATTGGGAGTAATTATTCGAGACTCTGAAGTTTTATTCTCTGAAAGTCGAGTAGAATGTGAGAGAACGATACGAGGAATAGATAATACGTTATCTGCGAATGCATCTTTAATCGATCCCGATTCAAATCCTTTAGAAAAAAGTAGAACTATAAAATTTGTTGCAATTGATGGAACTCGAGATATTCTTGAAGGCCAGTCACATGCACGATTATTTGCAGGTGCCTACGCAGTTTGCGGTTCATTCGAAGAAAAGGTGGATATAACTGAAATTGAAAGAGGATGTGCATTCAGCATCGTTTCTTTACCCTATAAAATTCTGACTTCTGGAAACGATTATGAAACTGAAAATGCTGGGACAATTGCAAATCTTCTCATGCTGCTCTCGGAGATTTTTGTAGCCCTGGATTATTCTGAAAAAAACGTTGATATGATCCTCCTTGATCGTCCATTATGCGGAACCCTTGCCCATACTCGAACTAAGATGGCTGATAACAGTATCCTAAAAGAAATGGGTGCACGGAATATCACCTCTAAAATAAAAATCGATGATCTAATGCCGATTTTTGACACATTGTGTAAAAGACTTTTTATTGACTCTCATCCCGAACCCCTTAAAATTCAAGACCGCTATCTTTCGAGCGACGATCTTATGTATCTTTGTCGTATAGGGATGGAGAAATTATTTCAGACCTGCCGAGAAAGAAATATCGACCTGATCGGAATTACAAAAACCACAAATGATTGCTCCTTTTTGCGAATGTTAATCACTATCCACTCAATTGAAAATTTATCAACGAAGAAAATTCGAAAAATTTTCTCGCAGATTGATGATTGCCGAATGCTCGACATTTGGATAGAGCCCTATAAAAAAATAGTTTGTACACGAGAATATGATACAGCCTTAATGACCATAATGGTTGATGAATCAAAAACTGTCAAAGATATCGGTGGGGGAGGTGTAGCCCCCCGAAAAACCATTGTTCGTTCGTACATGAGTTTTGGACTAAAGAATAAAGGAGGATATGTCTTTGCTGTTGAACGACTTGTTTTAGTTGATGAAAAACCGCCCGTTCTTGTCCTCCCCGATCACTCTGAAATATTCCTTTTTACGATAGAGGGAAATACAAAACAAAATACCATTTTTCACATTCTCAAAGGCATGTGTACAGGAGCATTTCCTGAAGCACTTTACTATCCATTGCCTCTAGCGTTATCTCATCGTTTTGCAAAATCAAATTTCGATTATGTTCGACCTCGATTGAAAGCATCGAGTTATGTGTTTGGAAGAGAGTATGGTTATAACGATGTAAAAAGGGGATTTACATGAATGAAGAGATTATTGAGCGATTTAACATAGAAGGTCGTGTAATCAAAATTTCTGGAAGTGGAGCTGCGACCGTTATCGAAATTTTTTTCCCGTATACTAAAGAAGCAATTACAAACATATCTGAAGGAGCTTTTTTAGCGTTGGAAAATGTCAGGTCAAAGGCTGATAAGAAAATATTCTCGCTAGTAAATATTGTGAGTTACGACATCTTTCATTCGGGTTTAACTGACTTGGATCCAACGAAAGTCCCATTTCCCGCTACTGTTGTGGAAGTTGCCTCTCGTGCTTTCAAAGAACTTGTAGAAGGAAATCCTGAAAAAATTAGTCTGGCTGGAATCAAAGTCAGATGCATTCTATCGGGATATGAAATTGTTGATGACCAAAAAAGAACGGTTAATCCAAGCACAGAAAAGCCCCTTATTGGATCCGAGGTATTTCATCCAACTGCATTCATTTTAAATAAAATTTTTAACCGTGGTCTTAACATTGAAAGTGGGGCTATTGAAATTGGAGATTATCACCATGGTTTGGATAAGATTAGAATCTTATTAGAACCGAACGATTTGATTCACCATCATATTGGTGTATTTGCATCTACAGGAGCTGGGAAAAGTTTCCTCATTTCAAATCTTTTAAAGGAAACATTATCCAAAGGAAAGAGGGCCATTATTTTTGATACTGTTCCTGAGTTTCCCGCGTTGTTATTCGATGTAATTTATGATTATGTTATGAATCGTAACAATGATTATAAAATTGCATTAATTTTCAGAGATAAGCAAGATATTCTCGCCGTAAGTAGTGGTGAAGAGTTACTAAAACGGATAAACATTCCAGAACCGTTGCGTGAAAAATATCATGACAAAATGTTGAAAGTTTTTGAACAATTACGATGGCAGCGAGAACCTATCCCAAAAATAATGCTCCCCTTACTAACATCCTCTGAAATTATCAATATGGTCAATTATTCCATGTCGATAAAACGTCTCCCCCAGGCAGAAACCGTTGCTCAGACTATTGAATATTTTATTGAAGACCGATATCCCGACGCAATTTTTGCTGGAAATGTAAAGGATCTTAAAAATTTTGTCTCAGATTACAAAAATATCAATGACATCTTGAATTTCATCCAAGGCGAACGGGATACAATAGGAGATGATAAGAATATTACCTACAAATTTTACGAATCGACATATCAATTACTTCTTCATAAATCCGACCAACGAAATCTCATCTTAACAGATTATATCAAAGAAATCAACAATCAACATCTCGACAAAAACCAGGTTATCGAGCCACGGGATCTCGTTCGACCCCTGCTTGATGGAGATATGAAATTACATATTGTGATTAGTGACATCAGTGATGATACAAAACATTTGATGTCCAATGCAATTTCTAACGCTTTTAATTTACAAAAAGGTAAAGCCAATAATAGTCTGATGTTCGTCGTCGATGAAGCTCATAATTTTGCGTCTATCGATCCCTCACCCAGCTCGAAGGCCATAGAGAAATTGGCACGAGAAGGACGAAAATATAAACTCGGTCTGTGTCTTGCTTCTCAACGTTGTACATATATGAATACAAGTGTTATGGCCCAACTGAAAACATATTTTATCAGCAACCTCCGAATGAAAACCGATAGAGACCGGATAAGACAGATTTTTGATATTAATTCAGAGATTCTTGATAGTTCAGTCAATCTTGGTGGGAAAGATTGGTATCTTGTGTCGGAAAAGGCTACTGGATTGAAGAATACACCGATTAAAATTCGGGTGTTTGACGTGAATGAAAGAATAGAGTCGATAATTAATTCATGATTTACTACAGGTGCGAGAAATGATTCAATTTGATCAATTTAATGCACTAGTTCTTCAGGTTTTAGGAAAAAATATAACGCCTACCGAGGATGAAGAACACCCTGGACAATATGAAGCCGTTAGCTCACCAATTAATCATTCATTATTCATTGTTGCTGGACCAGGAAGTGGAAAAACAACAGTTCTTACTTTAAAAGTTTTAAAACTAATTTTCCTTGATCGAATAGACCCATCAACGATATTAGTAACAACATTTACAAAAAAGGCTGCAGCGGAGTTGAGATCAAATATTCTTCGCTGGGGGATTCGTTTAAAAAATGCATTTCTTGATTCCCCTCTAGACAATGACGATAAGAATTGGATATCATCATTAGATTTTAATTTAATCATTACAGGAACCTTGGATAGTATATCTGAATTGATGTTACGAGAATATCGTGATCCTGCAAATCCATCTCCAACGGTAATTGAAAATTTTATTGCCAGTTCAATTATGCTCAAGACCGGTCTATTTGAACAGGGTCTAGTTAATAATGCAGATTTAAAAAATTACGTTCATTCATTGTCTGATAAACCTCAACGACCTAATGCGGCAGAAATAACTAAAACACTACTTGAAATCAAAGATCGATTATATCATGATCGTGTTAGATTTGATGATTATTGTCATGATCCTTCTCATCCAGGTATTGAACCTACATGTAGAGCTATTCGAGCTTATTGTCAAGAATTAGATCGTTTAGAACTCTATGACTATTCAAAAATTGAAAACCAATTTTATGAACATTTGTGCGAAGAAAGATTTGATGATTTACAAGAAAAATTACGTTTTGTTTTAGTCGATGAATATCAAGATACCAATTTATTGCAAGAAAAAATTTACTTCAAACTTGCAGAAATTGCAATATCCAATGATGGAAGTATTACAGTTGTTGGTGATGATGACCAATCTATTTACCATTTTAGAGGCGCCACGGTTGATTTATTTACCAACTTTCCAGCAAGAATAGAAGAGCGCCTATCTATTACTCCAGAGACAATATATCTTTCAAAAAATTATCGTTCTACCTCATCAATTGTAAACTACATCCGAGATTTTGTCACAATTGATCCCGATTATCAAGATATGCGGGTTGAAGAAAAACCTGAAATTGAATATGCAAGAACAAGTCCTCACATTGATTTTCCAATTTTAGGTTTTTTTAGAGATGATCTTCAAACCCTTGCAAGAGATCTTGCATTATTTATCGATGATGTCACACACGATAATGGATTTAATTTCACAATTAATGGGATACAATATCGGATCGCTTTGAATGCAAATCACGGATCACGTAACGATATTTGTTTTCTCTGTCATTCGCCACAAGAACGAAATTCCGCTAATACTGAGAACCGGTTACCTGGAGAGATTAGAAACCAATTGCTAGGACTTGAAAACCCTATTCATGTCTTCAACCCAAGAGGTCAGCCCCTTGAAAATATCCCCGTCGTTCAACAACTTTGTGGCTTGATAATGCTATGTATAGATCCGACGAATCTTGCCAATTCACGCGGCGTATTTCCACGTCTTCCTCAATATGTAAGAACAATGATTCAAACATGGATACAGGAAGCCCAATTGCTTATTGCGGCAAATACTACGAGAGTCGGAGGAATTACCTTAGAAGACTATGTCCATGCATGGCAAACAAAAATTCCAATTGGTGAATCTGGGAGTACATGGCGAAGAGATTCATCAATATTAGAATTGACGTATCATCTTGTTGCTTGGATACCAGAGATGCAAGATGATGTGGAAGGTTTAGTATACCTTGAAGTAATTTTAAGAACAATAAGTCAATCTTCTGTTTTCTCTAGATATAAAAGCAGAATAATTTATGATCCAACTCGACCGACAACGGAAACTGCGTCCATAAAAGATGCTGTTTGGTCAATTTTCGTTCCTATTGCCTCGGGTGTAATTGAAATAAATGAGGATCTTCTTGAAACTATTCCTAACAATAGAATACCAATAATGTCTATCCATCAAGCAAAAGGACTTCAGTTTCCATTAGTAATAGTTGATGTTGGAGCGGATTTTAAAATAGACCACCATTCTCAGAGATTTAGGAGATACCCTCAATCCGAAGATAAAACTTGCAGAATTGAAGATTCTTTAAGAGCTCACAGTGAATTAGACATTCCCTCAAGAATCGGAGAAGACCGCTGTTTTGATGATTTATTTAGACTATATTTTGTTGCATACAGTAGACCACAAGACATTCTAATACTCACTGGACTTAATAGCGTCCGAAATGGTTATTTAAGAATAAGTAATCGACAGAATCCTATCGGAGAAATCCCCCATATTGCAACTGGTTGGACCCGTGATGGACAATGGATTTGGGCTAGGGGTCTCAATAATTTATATCATATTTAGCCGGAGAGATTGATTATGACGTTAACAAATCGAGAAACACCATATATCATTCCTGAATACAGCCTAACTGGGGATTTATTGAGTTATCAAGTCTGTCCTCTTCAGTATAGATATAATAATCGTGGGGCTCTTCCACCTTCGAAACCAGTTCAACTTTGGTTTGGAGAGTTTATTCATGGGATAATGGAAGAGTCATACAATCAATGGCGGGAAAATACCAATTTTCATGATTTTCCATGGGACTGGCTAATGGATATTCGACCTTTAGAACTCACAATTAATCGCAGATTAAATGCCCGTGGCCTTAGTACACCTCGAAACCTATTGTGTCCTTATAATGACCAAGAGAATAGAGTAATGGGTTGTAGAGATAATCATCATCCCCATAAATTAATCGGAAGTCAGCGAGCGGATGTTGCGATAAATATGTGGGGAAAACACCTATTTCCGCTAGTTGATACAGCTGAAGTTAAGCTAAAAGGTTGTAGGGAGTTACATAGTCCTGAAACTGAACGCCGCTCTGATTATTATGGTATCACGGGTATTGCGGATGTAATAAGTTCAATTTCATTACGAGAAGCAGATGCCGATAATAAAATAATGCAATATTTGTCATCTGATCCAACGGTCAGAAATATGATGAGTGTGTATGAAGATGACGAATTTGAAATAATTATTGATTATAAGGGGATGAGACGACCTTCAATTTTTGATAGCCCTAACCACCCAAATCAAACTTGGATTTCCCATGAATGGCAAATTCTCACATATGCTTGGCTTCGATCACATCAACCAGAATCAAAAAAACCAATCGCTGGGATTCTTTTTTATTTCGATGAATTAGTTCCAGCTTTAAAAGAGATTCAATTTTTAAAGAAGGAGATTAGGGAAACCCGGACCGATATTATCCCATCAGATCCGAGTGATATTGATCTTTTAGGACGAACGAATCCACGATATATCCGTGAACATTTAAGCAATGATTTAAGAGAGAGAAGATCTATCCGTGTTATCCCCATAACTGATGAGAGGATTGAAACGGCCCTTATGGAATTTGATACTATTGTCGCAGAAATTGAGAAATCTGTTGTCAATGAGATACATACCGGACAAATTAAACAATGTTGGACCGCAAATGATTCTAATCCAGAAAATACTTGCACTGTGTGTGATTCACGATATTTTTGCCCAAGGCAAAACAATCATTTTAGGATGACCGTTCCCTGAACTATTAATTATTATTAACATTGTAACACAACCTTCTTTTGATTTAGTAGAGAATAATTCAATGAATCATGCGCTTCTTTATTCCCGAATGGGACGACCGGGTCGACCCCGGTTATGATTTTCTTACCGATACTCATTCGGCGTCACACCAAGCCAATCCTCTGAAAAATGATCACTATATGTGGGATATTTTTGGAATCGATAAAGTTCCCTTCGACGGCGTTCTTGTATCAATTGCAACAATTCAACAGAATAGTAAAAAATATCATGCGATTTTAGACAATGGAATTCACCAATTCCTTCGCTTACCGCAAGATTTTGAGATTATTGCAGACTGCGGCGCTTTTTCATATATTAAAGAAAAAATTCCCCCATATAAGACAAAGGATGTATTGAAACTCTACGGAGATTTGGGATTTAATTACGGAGTTAGTGTCGATCACCTCACAGTTCCGATGTTCAAAGAGCAGAATCAAGCAAGGATAAGAATCACGTACGAAAATGGAGTTGAGGCCTTCAATGAATGGAAATTGCATTATAAAGAAAATTTTCAATTAATCGTTGCAGTACAGGGAGCAGAAATCTCTGACTATATGACAATGTTCAACAATTATTATCGGAGAGGTATCCGTCATTTTGCATTGGGAAGTCTCGTACGTGCTCCAACCTTTTTCATTACTAATTTACTCAATACCTTAATTGCAGACATCAAATCCACGAGAAAATCTCCTGAATCTATTCACTTATTTGGTATTGCTCGATGTGCACTTTTTCCAAAATTCAAAGAAATTGAAGAACTTGGTATAAGTATTTCATTCGATTCTGCATCGTATTTACGAAAAGCATGGCTTACTTCAGCAAATACTCAATTCAATTATATTGATCCTTCATGGGAAGGATATGCAGCAATACGAATTCCACAGACCCTGAATCCGATAAAAGACAACAACATCAGCCAATCTGAATATCAACTTCTTGCGCAAGATTGTCTGGATACCTTAAGAAATTATGATGATAACAATTCAACCCTCGATGATACAATGGAAAAGTTGAAGGAGTTCAATACAATGAATATGGGGGATGAAAAATTATTGAATTATTACCGAAGAACTTTGAAATCGAAAGTGTGGAAAAAATGTTCGTGTCCGATATGTAAAGAAATTGGAATAGAAGTTGCTATTTTCCGAGGAAATAATCGTAATCGCAGAAGAGGATTTCATAATTTGTATACTTTTTATAACCTATTAAGAGACGAAACCACATGGGAATGGTGGAAAACAAAAGAAATTACTAAAAAGATGAAAAATCGTGAGAGAAGTAGTCTTGAATTTTTAAAAGGCAAGAAAAAGGTGTTAATTTTAACAAGCTGTACTAAAAATAAACTCGGCTACGATGATTCTCATCGATCCATGGCACAAGATATGTATCAGGGAACCTTATTTAAAAAAGTAAAAACCTATGCCGATATCATGCATTTTGATTATCGCATTATATCAGCCGAATATGGACTCTTGCTCCCTACTGATCACATCAATGGATATAATAAACGTCTTAAAACATCGAACGATGTGAAAGAAATTCAGGGAGGAGTCGAAGAAAAATTACTTGATCAAATTGCTCCTTATGAAACAATTGTCGTCATTGCCGGAGAAAAATACAGAAAGGTTTTACTCAATCTTTTCTCTGATGAACGATTTGTTTTTTTGAAGGCACGAGGGATTGGAGATATGATTAAAATTGTATCGGATGCAATTCCAAAAAATAAACACTTATCAGATTTTTAAGACCTATTTTTGCTTGGAGAATTTTGAACTGCGAGATGCTTGGAGCGTTAAACATCCAATTGCTACATGTTTAAATATCAGTTTACAAATACTTGTATAACCAATCATTTTGTAAACCTGGTGAATCCATGAGCCTCGGGGAAAATTTAAAATTAAGAAGGGAAACGCTCAGGATTTCCTTACGGGATCTGGCAGAAAAAATCGGCGTATCGCATACGACGGTAGATAAATTCGAAAAAGATCTGTTGGTTCCGGACTCGCAGCGCCTGATCAAACTAAGTACAACATTACAAGTACCAATTGCTTCCCTGCTGCGACCACCGAGTCAACAGATACAACTGACGTGCCTCGCGTTCCGGTCTAAAAAGATACGTAAGCGCGACGAACGACAAATCAGCGCTGAGACAAAGGATTGGTTGGAGCGATATCTTCAGATAGAAAAAATATCCGGAATTCAGAGAATCTTTGAAATGCCGAAGGGTTTTCCAAAAAAGGTTTCATCCTTTGAAGAAGTAGAAAAAGCAGCAAAAAGCCTCAGGAAGGCTTGGGGTTTGGGAAAAGGTCCTCTGGAAAACATGACAACACTATTTGAAGACAAAGGCATGAAGATTGGGGTCATAAAAGGGATCACGGAATTTGATGCCTTGTTTACGCGATGCGATGATCACTCAGTTATTGTCATTAAAGATGGTCTCTCGCGGACTCGTCAGCGGTTCTCTCTTGCCCACGAACTAGGTCATTGTATTCTTGAAGCTGACAGCGGAATCAATGAGGAAAGTGTGATGCACCGGTTTGCAGGTGCCTTGTTAGTTCCTAAGGAAAGAGTATTTTCAGAACTCGGTAAGACACGACATAAAATTACAATAAAGGAACTCCTGTTCCTCAAAGACAAATATGGCCTTTCGATGGGGGCTTGGTTGTATCGGGCAAAAGACCTGGGCGTAATCTCACCAGATCTCTATGTAGATATGCGTAAATTGTTTTCAGTCAAAGGATGGAACAAGGAAGAACCTTATGATGATGAAAAAAGAGAGGAACCGATCTTCATGGCCTCACTTGTTTTGAAATCCCATGCCGAAGGGATCATTTCAACATCCAAAGCTGCTGAATTATTAAACCAGAATATGAGTACTTTTTATTCATTTGAAGGTGAATCTGACGCAGGGCAATCCGCAACGGTATGTGGTTGATACCAATACTATCATCGATTTACACTGCGGTCAATTGCTCCCGTTTGTATTCCAGTTGCCCTGTAAATTCATTATCACCGACTTTATTGTTCATGAATTAAGAGATCCTCCTTTTCAAGCATTATCAACAATGGGATTGTTCGTCAAATCACTTTCTTCAGAACAAGTTGCAGAAATTTCAGCAATGATGGAGAGATACGAGAAACCCTCATATGAGGATTTATCGGTGTTAGTTCTCGCTAAATCGGAAAAAACTATCCTGATCACCGGTGATGAACCGTTACGGCATGCCGCAGTTGAAAATGGTATAATGTGTTACGGAACTTGCTGGTTGATAGATTTTCTTACAGATCAAAAGTTGATTTCTTATGCACAAGCTATCGCTGCATACAATCTGATACAAAAAAATCGAAGATTTCCTCCAAGAGAAGAATGCAAAGCCCTCCTTGGACGGTGGAGACAACGACAAAAATTGGAATGAAGTCCTTGACACCACCTTATGCAGCCTACTTAGTTCTCCATGTCGAATTTGATCCCCGGACAAATCGAAGGATTTCCTATGACTGACAGCTCCCCCAAGTTCCGTGTAGTTTATCGTGGCATGACAGAAGAAACCGCACAGCGCTTATTAAAAGAAAACGTGTTCACCAACAAAGGATTTACCGACACAACCGTTAATCCCTGGAATGCATGCGAACCGCTGGATGATGAACGGCGCGACACGTATCACAACCTGATGGCGATTAATCTTCCGGAAGGAGCACATGGACTGTATGTTGCTGAGCAGGAGATGATTGTCCTGCAACGTGATCTCACCCTGAAATGTATCGGAGTGGCGATGTTCGATTCGGCACATATTGCGCCTGATGGTTCCCCTCGCAATCTCCGGATATTTGCGATGGAGATGAAATCATGAAGAACCTCAAAGAACGATTCATTGAAAATGATCCGGCTACATTGCAGTGGAGCAGTGAACCGATCACTCCAGAAGAGAGCGGGCGGGCAGAAGATCTGTTCACATGGATTAGGCAAAACTAATATCAGAAAGCGTTTTGTGCGGAGTGTATTGCTCCACGCTCTCGTGCAAGAGCAGTCAGGTGGGACAGCATCTGATTCAATTATCTGCGAAACTGGGAGCATCGGTGTTGCTCAATTACTGGCCAAATGGACAAGCAACAGGTAGCTATTATCAGATTCAGATTGAAGATATTAGCACGGATTTGCAGCTTGAAGTGCTGCTTGTGAAAAAATGACTGCACAACTTAAAATTGCGACCTGGAATGTAGAGCGGCCAAATCTTACAACGACAAAAGAGAAAGAGAGAGCGAATGCAATAAATGCAGAATTAAAAAACCACCCTGCCGATATTTTCATCCTCACGGAAACAAATGAATGCATTTCCCCGGAAAACATCGATCATGTACTCCATTCGGAGGCGCTCGATAAGGAAGCGGGGGGCTCTTATTACAAAGAAGGAGAGCGCAGGGTCAGCATCTGGTCAAAGTATCCTATCGTAGAAAGACTAAAAGTTAAGAATAACCTGACAACCACCTGTGCAGTTCTTCAAACTCCCGTAGGGAATCTTGCCGTCTTTGGGGCTATCATCGGAATACACGGTATACGGGATGAATTTGATACTGACCTGCAAGGCCAGATGGAGGATCTCAGGCGGTTTGTGGAAGCGGGATACAATATCTGCTATTCAGGTGACTTCAACATGTCATTCTGTGACAGTTATTACACGAAAAAATCAGCAAGGAGCCAGCTGAGTGATTTATTTTCCACACTCAGGATGAAGAATCTCACAGCAGACATTCCCGAAAACATCGATCATATTGTTATCAGTGAGTCATTTCATCCAATCTCATCCTTTGAGACAGAATGCTGGAATCAGGACAGAAGAAAGACCCGTCCCATAGTGCTAAGCGACCATAAAGGAGTGGCTGCAACTCTTCAGCTCTGAATTTTGTCGATGAACTCCCGTACATATCTCTTCACTTCCCCACCGCATCCCCGCTCTTAACCATCCGCTCGATGAACTCATTCGACTCCGAGTACGACACAATCAGAATATCCGACGCCCGGGTCAGTGCAACATAGAGCAGCCGCTCCTCATGGTCGCGATCAGATGCTTTGCTTGACTGGAACTGGTCCGCCCAAATCACAATAACGACACGGTACTGCAGGCCTTTGGCTGAATATATCGTCTGGACCTTGAGTGAATGCTCCGATACTTTCGACCGCGATTGCCGGTTCTCGTTCAGCCAGGTGACCGGGGCAATCTTCCTGAGGTTATCGATAAATCCGGCAAAAAGGTCCTGGTCATTTCTCCTGATCCCGTGATACAGGATACCGATATCGTCAGGGCGGACTTTGACTGTTTTGTTCTGGAATTTCACGTTCCCCTCGAGGAGCCGCTTCACAAGATGGACGATCCGTGCACATTCGTCGGCATGGTCCTTGCACGCGTACAGAATCGGGCGGGGGCCGTGACGGGTCGCCTGGGCCGGGTCGACCGGCACGATGGAGATCGAGTCCTCGGAATTTTTAATGTTCTTCGCGGTGAAGTGCTGGGCCAGTTTCAGGATCTCCTTTGTGTTCCGGTAATTCCGGTCAAGGTCAAAGGCCTGGTGGATGGTCCGACCGGCCGCCTTTATCCCGAGCGACTTCCAGCTGACCGCACCAATGAGCCGGACACCCTGGTTCCCGTCACAGACAATAAGGAGATCGCCGTCAAGGGGGTCCCGCAGGGCTTCCAGAATGCAGGAGAACCAGATGGAAGGAAAATCCTGTGCTTCATCAATCAGGATGGCATCATACTGCCGGAAATCACCGGCCTTGTTCCTGAGGTGTTCGAGCAACCGTTTCCCAAGACTCTCGTCATTCTCGATCTTTCCGGTCTTCGGGTCCCATTTACTGCGGACAATCCCGTTATGTTTTGCCCATCCGTCGAAGTGGAAGACATGGATCCGGGAATAGTCCTTTAACTGCATACGGAGGTAAGCACTCAATGAAACATTATAGCAGAGCAAAAGTATCTCTGCTTCCGGGTCCCGGTCATTGAGCCATTTGCTCCGGGAGATCAGGAGCACGGTCTTTCCCGATCCGGCAACCCCGTAGATGATCCGGTGCCCTTCGCCGATCTTCCGGGCATTGTTCTCCTGTCGGCGGTCGAGGACTACCAGATCGAAACACTGGTCGGTCTCTTCTTCAGTAAGGGGACGGGAAGAGATATAGCTCAGGATGATCTCCGGATGCATGATTGAGCGAAGGACATCGACCTGTTCAGAGGAAAACGGCATAATCTCCCAGAACGGATTGAAAAACCGCAAGAGCGTTGTACGTAATTCTTTTGGGGTTGCATCCTCAAGGGCAACCAGCTCGTCGCGGAACAGGGTATTCTCCGGACGAAAGATCGAATACAGGTCATGCTCTTTTTTCCGGTCGATATTCTCTCGTGAGATATTGGAGAGGATAACAAAATGGCAGAAGGGAAAGATGAACTTCCCCTGGTATTTGCCGTATTGGTGGAGGAGGAGAGATCGTTTAGGATTCTTCTCACAGATCCGTGCAAGCCGCCACTGATAGGCCCGTACCTGGGAAAGTGGGTGAATCTCTTTCTTCTCACGGTTATCAAAATTGATGATGACCTCGGTATCGCTGGCACGAAGAATGTCATCGAGATACCACCCCTTTACTTCGATAACGATAACACCAAGATCCGGCGCGATTACGATAAAATCCGGATACCGGTTGTCAATATTAGGCTCATAATAAACGAGATAGTCATCCGGCAATTTTTTTAAAAGAGCAAATGTTCGTTCTTCCCCCCGGCTCGCCCTCGATGGGAGCCGGTCGGGAATAAATTCAGCCATGTGCTATCAAATCAGCAATTCATCGTGTGTGCCGTTAAGTCTTTGGTTTTACGAACGTATTGGGCTTCTATTCTGAAAAAATTTCTCCATTATGAGGTATTTCCTTCAAGCGAGCATTGATTCCCCTAGGTAACTATTCTCACCTAACCCGTTTCCCGGCCATCCCGATCCTTGGTGTCTGGTCATAAATCTCCTCAACCGAAAACCACACCGCAGCCAGCTTTCCCTCCTGGCCTTGAACTCCATGGGATGCCCGGTACGCATGGCCTCGTCCAATCCTTCCTCATCTTCATCCACCCGTTGTCACTTTCGGCGGCTTCATCAGGAAAAACGCGATAAAAAAGCCGACGATCGCAAGGACGACCGCCCAGGGAAAGATTCCCAGGTAGTTCCCGGTCGTGGTCCTGATGAAGCCGGCGAGCTGGGGGCCGGCAATCGCTCCGGCACCGAAGGCGAGGAAGATTATGCCGTAGCACCTCGGGTAATCACTGGTCCCGAAATACCGTGCGGTGGCAGTCGGTGCAATCGCGAGCCAGCCCCCCGAGCAACCCCAGAGGACGGCAAAGGCAATGATATAGACCGGTACAAGCGGCACCTGCCACATGGCGAGGGAGGCAAGAGCAATCAGGACGAATGACAGCATGGCGGTGTACCGCGGGGTGATCCGGTCGGTGAGGAGGCCGAAAAACGGCCTCCCGCTCCCGTTAAAAATTGCAAAGAAACCTACGAGGGCTGTTGCAAGGCCTGTTTCGATGTGCAGCAGTTCAGTACCGACGGGCTGGGAAATGGAAATCGCCATCAGCCCCGCGATACACCCGATGAAATAACACATCCAGAGACCGTAGAATGCCGGGGTCCTGAGCATTGCCGGACGGTTGCACTCGCAGGTCACCTCCTCACCTTCCCGTGGCACCGGGGGATTCCAGCCGGGTGGTTTCCATCCCTCCGGCGGGAAGGTGAGCGGGAGTGCCAGAGGAACCGTGATGATGATAATTCCGATACCAAACATACGGAATGTGCTCATGATGCCATATGCGGTAATGAAGTACCCCGCAAGGTTTGCGGTGATCAATGCCGAGAACCCGACCCCGAGTATGGTCATGCCAAGGGCAAGCCCCCTCCGGTCGGGGAACCACCGGGCCGCAACGGCAACGGTTGCACCGTACGCAATCCCGAGACCAATCCCCCCGATCACGCCATACATGACGCACAGCATGGGTATGGATGTGACCGCTGAGGCGAGGAGCCAGCCGAGGCCGACCATGATACACCCGATGGCCGTAACCTTCCGTGGCCCGCGGGTCTCGATATAGGTTCCGGTCAGGGCCATCGTGATCGCAAAGACCGCGAGGATAACCGAGAATGGCATCAGCACATCATTTGCCGTGACCGTCTGACCGAGGTGCAGGGTAAAATAATCGGTAAGCGGATGGACAAACACGCTCCACGCGTAGGTCGTCCCAAGGCAGAGGTTGATCACCAGCCCTGTTGCGATGAACCTCCACCTCCCCTTCTCCAGGGGCATCCCCTGCCGTGAAGGTATCTCTCCCACGCGGTTCAGCATAACGGGGCCTTCCTGAACGGGAACATGAGGGTTGCCATTTTCAGTAACCATGGGTTACGGAAGGAAAAAAGATTTTGAAATGGATCGGATACGGCGAAAAGGAAGGGATTCAAAAAAACCCATTTCCCAAAAAAAGAGTATCCGGATAGCTCTTGTAAGATAGTTCGAAGCGGAATTTCCAAAACTCCCGGCACAGGCAAAGGCGGAAAAGCACGAGATTACACAGAACCACTGACGTGATCAGTGGTATCCGTTCTCTGCCCATTAGATCACGGGAAGCACAGCCTCACAGAGCTGTTACCCGAATTCGAGCCTGTCTCACCCAATCCATTTCCCAGCCGTATCAATCCCCGGTGTCTGGTCATAAATCTCCTCAACCGAAAACCACACCGCAGCCAGTTGTTCCCTCTTGGCCTTGAACACCATGGGATGCCCGGTACGCATGGCTTCGTCTAATTGGGCAGAGACTTCATCATTTTCATGGATGGTGACGGTCCCGTTCATCCGATATGCCCTGAAAGGAGGAGTCCTTTGCCAGATACAGATGGATGCACGGGGATTGTGTTTGAGATTCTCATACGTCTGCATGAAATAGAGTTCGCCCCAGACTATTGTGCTGGGATTTATGACCTTGACCGACTTGGGCGCAACGTTGGGCTTCCCGTCAGGCCCGACTGTTGCTACGGGGACCGTATGCCATTCCGTGANNCAGGTGGAGCAGTTCTTCCGGCATGGTAACCATGGGTGATCACATCATGGAGAGGATGAGCACGGGCCATGATAAACGTTGGGACATCGTCCTGGTCTTCTCAATCTACTGTTTGGAGTAAGAGTAAAACTATTCAACCCGGACTGTTTTCTCAACCCGTCGAATTCCAC
>DADT01000031.1:129764-136866 GCA_002495065.1 Methanoregula sp. UBA471
CATACAGGAACGAAAATCCACCCATGAAACGCAAAACCGCAATCACGTCACCAGCACCGGATCTTCCTGAGGGGTCAAAAAACAAACAAAAGGGAGGACGATTATTAATCCTGCAACGGGGCAGAGTCAAAAATCATCCGCTTTTCCGATCCAATCACCCGGCTACCCGTAACGATCATGCAACCAGGTATTCGGGATCATCCTTTCCTTTCTGCTTTTTTCTCTTGTTCAGCTCACGGTACATTATTTTCCTGCAGGTATAACAATTCCAGGACTCTGCAGTTCACTTCACTTCTCCTCATTGCTTTTTTGCGGTTCCTGTTGGGGTACTGTACCCCCCCGTTTGCGTTTCTTTGCTCCCTGCTGGTTTCCCATTCCCCGCCCCGTTATCGGACCTTTTCCCTGGGGTCCCGTTCCATCTCTTCCTGGCATTGAACCTCTCCTGGCACCTGTTCTGGCACCATATTCACTCATATGCGCATAATTATTTAAAACATGTGGCTTGAAACAGATCTTGTCAGTAGGGGGGGATATTCCCGAATCAAAAGGCGAGTCGGAACCCACCTGCCCATCTTTGTTGTGTTTCGCCAACCAAAAGGGTCTGTTAGCGGTCATTTCCCGCTTCGAAATTGCCCCCGATAACCAAACGGCCAAAGAATCGGGAATATCCCAAAATAAAGGGCTGGTTTTTAACGAATTAGTGCTAAAATGTCTTCCGGAACAGGGAATTGGAGCCCGTAGGATGTCTGCCCGGAGCTCCTTTATACTCTCCCGCATATACAAGGGAATGATACGTGCATGACCGCAATACCCCGAAAATATATCACTGATGCAAAAAACCAGAAGCAGGTGGTGATTGTCGACCTGGAAACCTTCAACCGCAGGGAAACCATCATCGAAGACAAGGGACTTGCAAAATTCATGGAAGAGGCAGAAGGTGACAAGACCCTCTCGGTTCATGAAGCAAAGAAGCACTACCGTTCATTGAAAAAAGGTTGAGATGACGGAGTACGGATAGAAGAATATCTTTCTTAAAGATCCTGCTGAAACTTCCAAAACGTAATCGTGCCGGATTGAGCGACTGTTCTTTCAAAAAAATACAGGAGACCAGCTCATTTTATTGCATTCGTTTTCTTTTTATTCATATTCGCGTTCTGTTGACGTTTTCTCATGGTGAGGGTACCAACGCTTATATTGTCATATGAATATGTAGTCAATCAAGGAAGGTCTGACCAAGGTTTTTCTCAGGAGCAACAAATCCTTCACTGGATCTTCCCGTTCTCCTTTCCCGTGCTCACCGTATTCGCCGAATGGTGAGCCTCGCCATGCGTATTGGCACAAGGAAACATCACTCAGACAATACACCCATGTCTGCTGACAGCCAGCAAAGAGGAAACCGTACATGAGCATATACCATTTTTGCACAAATTGTGAACACATCAAAACCAGGATAATCCCCGGACTCCATGAACCGATGGCTAAAGAAGTGTCATGCCCCGCCCGATTCAACCCGAGGGAAGGGAAGTGGATTCCAGCACATGGTGTGAATCCGCACGAATGTCCACGGAATGAAAATTTCATGCAACTTGAGAAACAGAGAGCCGATCGCAGACTGCGATGAAGGTGTATGAGAAACCCGATTACCTGATTTCACCCTTTTTTCAAAACAGATGTGAGGGATAGGATTCGAACGCATTCATCAGGAATGTATCTCAGGTCCATCGGAGTTGATCTGGCTTCCTGCACCCTGATTAAATACTAAAATTGCATTCTGGTATGCTGGTCGGCAAATCTTCCTGCATAGCCATCTTAAGTCAATGAATTATTCATTCTATAAAAAAACGGCCGGAGCCCTGAACACCGGATCAATAATCCACACCTGGTATAAGTCAATCGGGGAAAATATCCATTGCTATGCGTTATTAAAAAAAATACGTTCTTATTAATCCTCTTTGGTTCTCCGGATGAGCAGTATGGCTCCAACAAGACCTATGACCATTCCGGCTGGCAGGGCAAAAGTGGGAAATTCAGGAACGCTTGCTACATTTTTTTGCATACTCTGGGCGTGGCCGGTCATTAAACCGGGCCCCTCAAGGGTGAAATCAAATACCATAGCCATTGAATATGGGCTTGGATCGGATACAACGATATTGTCTTCGTTAAGACTGAATGAGTCATCTTCATCTGCTGCCGTGAAACCGTCCTCAAAGATCAGATCACCTGGAGTCAGTGAAGGGAAATTAGCATTAAAATCGGTCAAATCCGAAAAAGCAAGATCTGCTCCCTGCACATTTCCCGGATCATTATAAAAGCCCATTTGCATCGTAGAGCCGGTTGCAGAAGTGAATGTAGCACTGCCGGTGACGCTGGCGAGAGTTGCGGGTGAAGTGAAATCCGTATCGCTAACCACAACGTAAGCGCGGACCGGATAAGCGTTCGTATTTATTACGGTTGATTCAGCACTGGTAAGGAGACTCAATCCCGCCGCTTTAGAGGTATGGAAGGATCCCTGCACACTAAAGCCTGGAATAGGTGTATACGGACTATTAATATCAATTTCTCCATTCACTAGTCCATCATCATCACCTAATTGGCCGTCCTTGATGACCTGGCTGTACCAAATCGTAGGATCATCTACATTGTAAACGGTGGCTGATACCTGTAGTAATGCAGATGCTGCTCCTATACCTAAAAGGAATGCAACTGCAATTATTCCGATAACTACTTTTTTACTCATGTCAGGTTACCTCCCTGTAACCATACTGGATCTTCATACTACTATATGAATCTGATTCCGAAATGCATTTTTTGATGCATTGAATTGGCATCAGATTGAAGAATGATAAATTACTATAGTCTCCGGATTATGTTGGAGTAACCAGACGATTCATTGATATAATCGCCGGGTTAGATTTATTTTCAGTTCGAAAACGAATGCGAACTCACCGGCATGTCCTGGTTACTATTTCAACGAGATGCGGGTACCGGAGAGTCATTTATATAAGCTATCCATAAAAATACCCCTCCCTGCCGGAAAAAAGGAGAATCCTGGATGCGAGGGATGGGATTCGAACCCGCACAGATCAATTCCGTCGGACACTTCATCCATTCTTCATATCGCCGAGGGTGTGCTGATTAAGAAAATCCATTATTGATCATTATTTATAACCCATTAACCCCACCGCAGCCAATTGCTCCCTCTTGGCCTTGAACACCATGGGATGCCCGGTACGCATGGCTTCGTCCCAGAAACTTCATCATTTTCATGGATGGTGACTGTCCCGTTCACCCTATATGCCTTGAATGGGAGAGTCCGTTGCCAGGCACAGATGGATGCACGGGGATTGTTTTTGAGATTCTCCTGCGTTCTGCATGAACCAGTGTTCGCCCCAGGCAATGGTGTTGGGGTTCATGATCATCACCGATTTGGGCGCAACGCTGGGCGTCCCGTCAGGTCCGACTGTTGCTACGGGGACCGTATGCCATTCCGTGAGCAGGTGGAGCAGTTCTTCCGGCATCGTAACCATGGGTGATCACTTCACGGAGAGGATGAGCACGAGCCATGATAAACCTTGGGAACGAAAATATCCGCTCTTATGGTGATACAACCACCAAAAGATAAGATCCGGTCCAAAAAAATCCCTGAGGAAAGAATGGCCGATACCACGATATGAAATAGTATTATTTTTGGCAAAATTAAAAAAAAATCGTTTAAATTGTTCTGAGGAAAACCTCAGTGAGCAAAAATGGTAAGACTGTATGAAGGTTACGGACAGTCATTTTGCTGGCGATCTCCTTCATCTGGATGAGCTACCTTCTCACCTTGAGATCCCCACGTAACGTTCTTTTCATGACCGGGAATCTGTTTTCAGTATGCTGAAAACCAGCCGCATCTTTTTAAAATAATCCAGAAAATTTGGGTCAGAACCCCCGATCTGCGGGGTTTTGACTTTCATCTCCCATCGGGAACAGAAAAGTTTCATACCAGATTTTACGGTGATATTCCCTGGTTGAATCGGATCATGTTTCTCATGACCGTTATTCGAGTATTTTCCAGAAAGAATCCTTGCGGATGATCTTCCCCTGATCAAACTCAAGCAGATCAACCCCGCGCACTTCAATGTGTCGGCCAGACACAGATGTGCCGGTAAGCGTCCATTCAGAGACTCCGAAATCGCCACAGACCCAGTGCAGGTCGTCTCCGTAATGCACATCCGGAATTCCCTCAAATCGTTTTGTCAGGCCTGCCCGGACCGCATTCTTGCCGATGTACTGATCGCCACGAGGCGCCGAGCCTCTCGGCATATAGAAGACGCAATTATCGGCGAAATAGCCCATAATGGAATCAAGGTCATGGCGATTGAACGCTTCCAGGAATCCCTTCAACAATTCTTTGGAAACATGATCGGACATCAGAAACCTCCCTGAGCGATGCACGCTTGAGAAAAGTTGATTATTCTTATCATTAATTAAAATGTCTCCTGGAATGCATCTCAGACTGCCTTATACAAAAAAAGCACTCACGAACGGGGAATGGAAAGAAGGAAGAATTCCACTCTAAATGCCATAATTATTAATAAGAATCGTATTACGGGATGGTATTGCGGGGAATGGCTGATTCCAGGGCAGCATGAATATCTTCGTCCCTGAATGGTTTACTGATAAAACCGTCGGCAGGTATCTTTTTTGCCCGTTCAAGATCTTCTGCCCTGTCAGAAGATGTGAGAAAAATTATCGGAATCGGACCTGACTTTTTCATTGCAATAGCTGCATCAATCCCATCGGTATGACCGTTAAGGATGATATCCATAAGGACAGCATCGGGTTTCTTTTTTTTGACAAAATCAATAGCAGCTTCGCCGGACGCTACTTTCCCACAAACTGCATATCCCAAAGAAAGAAGGCACATTTCGATGACCTGCTGGAGGATGATATTATCTTCAACAATAAGGATCTCGAGGATTTCAGGTATCATTAAAAAATTCTCCAGGGGGTCGTTGTTTACCATTAAAATAAGAGCCTATAAATTATTTTTTATTTAATTTTTTCGTGTTATAAAACCGCATACCATTCATGATTGTTTTTGCGTGTCGGGAAAAGGTAAGACATATCCGGTTCTCCACGGGAAATAATGGGGTTTTTATACTGTATGAGGAAAAACTTGAGATGGTGGACAAAATCCCTTAGAAAAATCCTGGTGTAAAAGAAGAGAATTCCTGATGTACCTGGAAAGAAAAACCATTGCCCGCAAACTCCCCCATTCCCAAAAACTCTCTCCCAAAAACCACCACCCCCGAAACAGCCTTTTTTCCGTTTCCGGGTACTCCAGCCCATGAAAAAGGAGATCCGCCAGCCAAAAGGGAATATTAAGGCCGGTTTTTCTCCCCGCAAAACAGGTGATTCCGGATTCTATGCGAAAATATACGTTATCCGAAAATATAGGGTCATAAGTGCCCCAATAAGACCGGTTACCCGGGACAGGCAGAACATCGAATATGCCCTGATTGAGCCCTGATTGCCATTTTGAGCCTGATTTGATAAATAGGGGAGAGCTGGTCCAAAAAGGGGGTTGCAGGCAAAAATCAACGGGATGAAAAGACGGAAACACAAACCAGTGAACACACTTCAGGCCAGCCAAATCCGGAAAAAGAGGATACTTTTTATTGGTTAATACAGAGGCGATCAATGACGAGCCGGTGTCTTATAAATATATCACATCCCAGGCAAAAGCACTTGGCAAATTTAACCTTTGAGGGAATCTCTGATTTTCCCCGGGCACAGAAGAGTGCAGCGGGAGGATAGTCTGCAAGCTTGTTCTCCCTGAATGTCGGACACATTTTACAAATACACTGTTCCAGGTTTTCTTCAGTATCATCCACGCTCTGAGTATCATCCTTGGGTGTTTTCATGATACGTTCACAACACAGGATATCATAAGGAGAGATTAATATCCTTCCCGGGCATCATCCCTTTAATTCGTACAAGTATTATCGTACAATTCGTAACCCGGCAGAACCGTGTTGTATCCGTGCCCTCTTCTCCCAAAGGACAACCTGCCTGTCGCATCGAACCTTCACAATCCGCTCACCAGAAATCGGGAAAAACTGCCACCTTTTCCCGGGAGAGAGTACCCTGATTTCACGGGATATGAGAGTGATTTTTTAGTATACTCAGAAGTATCCTGACGTAACGGCAAGACAACATATGGTATACAGGCACAAGGGGAAGTACGATTACCTTTTTATCGTTTGGAAGAATTCATCAGCATATTCTCTCATCGTGCTTGCAATGGAAGGATCATTAGGAGGTACCGTATGAAAAAACCAACAAAACCAACAACTCCCCGTCAACCACAGCCCGGCCCTCACGAGGATAAGGCTGACGGGGAAAGCGCCGTGCTCGCGACGATCGCTGCGATGCCGGAACCGGATCGCGTCATAGCCGGGCGGCTCCATGCCATCATCAAAGCCAGTGCGCCGGTCCTCTCGCCGAGACTCTGGTACGGGATGCCCGCGTATGCCAGGGACGGCAGGGTAGTCTGCTTCTTCCAGAGCATGGAGAAATTCAGGACGAGGTACGCGACATTCGGCTTCATGCACGAGGCGAACCTCGACGAGGGTAACATGTGGCCGACCGCCTTTGCGCTGAAGGAGCTGACTCCCGCCGAAGAGGCAGGGATCGCTGCGCTCGTGAAGAAAGCGGTGAGCTGAGGACTTTAAGCCGCCAACGGGCCCGGGACAGGAGTCGCAGCGATGTTATCCGGATAAAACCTGAGAGCGTTGTCGCGGTAGTTGAGAAAAATCCTTCATGCTGGGACCCGTTCCGGACGTTCTCGTATCATGTCCGGCATGAGTCATAAGGGATGTCCTGATTTGGGTCAGAGGGGAAAAAAGATACTGGCTGGGGGGTGGTTCACTGGCCCTGGGCCTGGAAGAGCCCGCCCATATAGCGGAACTGTGCTCCCAGGAATTCAGCGAAACCAGCCAGGATATCCTGACCATTCCCTTTGCTGATGCCGAACCGGTTCTGAACCTGATCAGCTGATCCATCCTGCTGCCGGGCGGAATCAGAATCCAGCCGGATCTGGTCTCGGGTCATATTC
>DADT01000031.1:136880-235577 GCA_002495065.1 Methanoregula sp. UBA471
CAGTCCTGGTCGCAGGAACGGTTCCGGATCATATCGGTGTCGCCGTTCTGCAGTGCATTCCCCTGGCTTTCGCCATTCTGGTATTTTTCCTGGGCCATTGTGCCAGTGGCCATCTGGTGCTGTACATCCTGGCAGTTGCCTGCCCCGGTCCCAATGCCCTGTGCCTGTCCCTGTTGCCCGGCTGCCATCACGGTTGCCGGAGCGAGGAACAGGACCAGCATTGCACACAGTGCTATCTTCTTTAACATGGTTTCATTCCTGGCGGGTGTGGACCGGCTGATCCCGGTTCACCCGTCGCCATCAAACCATCGGCAGGGGTTATCAAACCTTTTCCCGGACAGTAAGCTACACATCCGCTCGAATTGGGAATAGGAAGAAGAGTTGGACCTAAATGAGGCATGAATCACCCGGCACCATGGACGCATTCGGACACCCGGCCGCCCCGGGTTGGGTGCAGAATTCCGAAAACAGGAAAGAATGTCTGAAAAAATGGGGGAGTAACTCATCCGGCTGTGGCGGGAAGGGCACCTGCCTCAACACCGCTGTGTATCATGACCGGGGCCTGGCTCATTACCTTACCGATGGCCAGGGCAGCCTCTGCCGTGAGGTAATAGTGGTTTGACCTGCCCGGAAACCGGTTCTCCACGAGGCCGTCTCCGGTCAGGTTTTCCATTTGCCGGGTGACTGACGGGCCGGAGATCGCCAGGGCATCTGCAAGGTGCTGGCGGGTCAGTCCCGGGTGCTGGTAGAGCAGCCAGAGGATCCCGCGGGGAGTATCGGTCCGGAGGTAGTGGAACACAAGGTGCTCGAACGGGCTGTATGCACCCTGGTTCTGGAAGTACCGGACAACACCCGGGCGGGTAAAGCAGCTGATTTTGCCGGTCGATGCGAGCCTGTCCACGTGATACCGCAGGGTATTCTCATTGATGCCGGTCATTGTGGTAAGGGTCTTCACATCGATACCTGGTGTTGCGGTGATTGCCTGGTAAATGACCTGTCGTGCATCGTGCTCCAGCACATTCTTCTTCGAAATCCTGCGGAATCCCCCGAGTAACAGCATGTTAAAGGGGAACAGTGATTGCAGGGGGAACGAGGAAGGTGCAGGTTCGGGGACGATGGGGTCCAGTATCCGGGACAGGATCCCCGTCCGCCGGGACTTCTGCCGCGGGGAAGGCTCTTCCCCGGACTCGTCCCTGCTCTGGCCTGATGACGGAGGGAGCGGGGTTGCCTGCGCAGGACCGCAGGGATAACTTCCGGATGGTGCGGAAGGCCCATGGTGCTGCCGCTGCGGGGAGGGGCCGTGACCGGAACCCGGTACAGGGACCGTGCCGCTCTCGCTCCCATATGCGGATCGGGCGACAACTGCACCACCCTGTGCTGCCATCATACCGGCAAGTCTCCCCGGTTCTCCGGATTGTCCCCGATCATCCGGAATGCCGGCTGTATTTTCCCTGCCGGTTCCCTCAGGGGATCCCATACCTCCTGCCGCTTCAGTTCGTACGTTGTTGCCGGGATCGACTTGGCCTGCATTGTCGCCCGACAGACCGGCCGGGGGAGAAGATCCGTCCCGGGAACCGGTCGTCCCGGATTCCATACTCTTATCAGTAGTACCCGGACTATCCAGGGCTTCATCGGGAGCTTTTGTATCAGGTCCGCTCCGGGCAAACGAAGGCGAAGAGGAACTGCTACCGGCAACAGTTCCCGGTGCTTCTCCCGCATATTCCGGGGAACTACCCGCAGACCATCCCGAAGAAACGTTCACGGGGATACCATGATCACTCATCGGGGATGAAGATCCGTCCTGGCCGCCCTGGGCAGCCTGTGCTGGCAGGGATACGACAAGCATGGCCAGCGACAGGACCAGGAATACCCGGCAGAGTTGTCCCTTCATTCAGGTACACTATGCAGAAAAGATGCTTAAATACAATCTCATAGCGGCAGCTACATGTCATGAGACTCCGAAGAGCAGATCGCAGCCGGTTGTTTCCTTCCGCCATTCTGTTTTCACCCGTTCATGACGCAGAACCCGCGGGTCCTTTCAGGAACAGAAACCTGCACAAATCCTGCATCCCGGAAAAACTTTTCAACGTCTCCAACCGTCCGGAATTTTGCAAATCGTAAGAACCTCCCTTTCGTTGGCTCGTGCTGGTATCTCCGCTGAATTTCCCCGCCCTCTTCGATGAACCCGGCAACGAGGATCCCCCCGGGCCTGAGCACACGGTTTGCCTCACGGAAAATCGCTGTAACAATCCTCAAGAAAACCGATGACCGTCATCATCAGGACGTAATCGAAGGATCCCGCACGGTACGGCAGGTGCTCGCCTTCACCCAGCACAACCTCAATGCCCCGCTGCTGTGCCATCCGTACGAGTCCGCGGGACGGATCGATGCCGCAGCAGATGCCGAGAGGCACCGCGAACCGTCCGGACCCGACGCCGACTTCAAGACCGCTCCCGTGGCCGGGGACCGCACCACGGAGCATTCTTACCTGTGCCTGGTAAACATCATTGTGTTCATCGAACCAGCGGTCATAATCTCCGGCATGCTTATCAAAGATACGGCGGGACGGGATCACGGGCCATTCCCCGGCCCGGGACCCGACCGGGTCTTCATTTTTTTCCTGATGGAGTCCTCCTGGCCTTTCAGGGATGAAATCCCCCGCTCGCCCTGGTCATAATAATAGAGCAGGAGATGAAAATAATCCGCCACCAGGTCCTGGAACTCTTTTTTGTACCGTACCTCGACGGTGCAGTCACCAGTAAAACCCTTAATGGAGATGAAGAGCTCTTTTTCAAACGAGAAGTAGGGTTTCCTGAGCTGCTCAAGGAACCGGAGGGTGCCGAAGTTTTCCAGGAACTTCAGGAAGCCTCCGGTCAGCGGTTCATCGAGCACGTACTCTTTCATAAGTGAACCGTCAACACAGACTTTAGTCTGGACGGACCTGAGAATCCGCACTCCCTGCCACCTCACGGATCGCTTGTACTGCTGCTGTGCATTCATCACGGGTGGTAAAATACGAGAAACTTGCCCGGATACACCCATTCCCCCTGTCAATACGTTCATGGACCAGCGGGGCACAGTGAAGGCCGGTTCTCGTGATGACGTTATAGGCCCGGGCAAGGATGAATCCCGCCTCATGGTTGTCGATGCCGGCGATGTCGAACGATACGACCGGGAGATCGGGATGTTCGTTATAGATGGTGATACCCCGTATATTCCTCAGTTCGTGGATGAAATACCGGGTAAGATCCGTATTCTTCTTCTCAATTGCTTCCTGGCCGGTCGCGTTGATGAACCGTATCCCGGCAAAGAGCGATGCAATGCCGGGATAGTTGTGGGTCCCTGCCTCGAAGCGCACCGGCATCTCAAAGGGATGGGTAAGGGTCCGCGAATCCGTACCTGTGCCTCCCTGACGGGTGATTGCGACTGCATCCGGTTCGGAGATGAAGAACCCGCCAGTACCGGGGATGCCGAAGAGTGCCTTGTGCCCGGTAAATACGTAAGCACCAACCGGGATGTCCGAGAGATCGACTGGGATGTGGCCAGCGGTCTGGGCGCCATCCACGATGAAGAAAATATCATTGGCATGGAGGTATTCCGCGATCGGTCTGATATCCTGCACGGACCCAAGCACATTGCTCGCGTGCGTCATGACAACGAGATACGTATCTTCGCGGATTGCCTTTTTTATCGCAGCAAGGTTCACGCGGGTACCGGTGAACGGTACAACGGTGAGCCTGATGATCCCGTCCTGTTCCAGCGCAGTGAGCGGACGGAGCACCGAGTTGTGTTCAAGTTCCGTGGTGATTGCATGGAATGGCATTCCCCTTTTTTTCGCGAACCCGTGAATAAGGAGGTTGAGTGAATCAGTTGCATTCTGCGTAAAGATGAAGTGCTCAGGAGGGCCGGTATGGAAAAACGCGGCAAGGGCCTCTCGGGCAGCCGAAGGATAATCCATCGATCCATTCCCCGTTGTTCTCCCCGGTTCGTGGAGCGGCAGGCGCAGGCATCGGGCAACTTCTTCCAGCACCTCAGCCGGCTTTGGCCACGTCGTCGCAGCATTGTTGAGGTAAATCAGATTTGGCTGATTGTTCTCTGATGTCGGTAGCATCGGCACGTTCCTGTTTCAATTAACATTCCTTGCAACCCTTTAAAAAATGCATTGGTATGACGGTGCAGGATACCTTCCCCGGAGATCTGTCCCGGAATGAGTTTCTGCAGGGATAATGGTATGATCATCCTTATCGCAGGATGAATTGAACAGGTAGGTGATGACTGCCCGGTCCTCCCTCTCAATACGGGAAGCTGCGGATATTCTGGGAATTGCCCAACAGGCAAGTATCAACGAAATCCGTTCCCGGTATCATGCCCTTGTGAAAGAATGGCACCCCGATGTATCAGACTATGATTCTGAAGATACTCACAACACCATGGTCCGGCTCAATGATGCTTACGACATCCTCATTGTTACTGTATGCAGTACGAAATTTCATTCCGTCCCGAAGACCTCATGCAGACCACAGAGACCGACCCTATGGATACCTGGATGGACCGGTATGGTGGCGATCCGATATGGGGGCCCCGTCGTTCCACGTAATTCCCGGAATCCGTTCTAATGGGTCCAGTCGATAATCTTTGTTTCCGCCCCGAGTTTCTTCTCCACAGCACTCTTGATTTCTGCAAAATGCGGGCAGGCAAAACCGATAGGGTTTCCCTTTGACATGCAGGATGCGAACACGATTGCCTCTGCCCCCCGGTCGACCATCATCTTTGCCCTCGTGATGGCTTTCTTCCCGCAACAGCCACCACATGAAGTAAAGCCGATAATCTCGGCCGGCCCGGTTTCAGTGAAGGCCAGCGTCCCTTCCCTGGCAATCTTAAAATCAGTAGTACCCGGACACATGTCCTCAGTCAGTTGACAACGGATGATTCCAACTTTCATACAATACTATACCGGATTTCACTTCCAAAAAAACCTCGTATTTTGGATGTTCCACGAATATTCCGCCTAATTATTTTGAAAAGAAGTTGATGATCGATCATTGAATCCGGTTGATATCGTACCCTCCGGTCGGGTAAGCCCATGCCATTTCCTGGAGGTCTGCGAGTGTCGCGCCGGTCCTTATAGCGAGAGCGAAGATGTTGATCATCTCATCGGCGTTATACCCGAGAAGGTGGGCGCCAATAATCCTGCCCGATTTCCCTTCGGTGAGGATGGTATAGCCGGACCGGGTCATGCCAACGCGCCGGGCCGAGTACCAGTCAGGAGTCTCTTTTTGGTGGACTACTGCAGTCATACCTCCTTTCGCGACCTGGTCCTCCCGCAGCCCCACCGACGCAAGTAACGGGGATACGAACACAACACCCGGGACGGTCATGTAGCCGGGTTCAAGTTTATTACCCTGGATCATGTTCCTTGCGGCGGCACGCCCATCCCTGGTCGCCACCGGTGAGAGCGGTTTTCCTCTCGCATTTGCATCGCCGGCGACGTACACGGACGGGTTTGAAATGCTCTGGAGGTACGGGTTAATTGTTATCCCCCGCTCGTCTACCGCTACTCCGCCGGCATTGAGATCAAGCCCCGCGATATTCGGCACCCGTCCGGCGCCGTGCACGACCATATCCGCTTCGAAGACCTTCTCCCCGGCCTTACCGGCATGAACACGAAATCCATCAGCGCTTTTTTCTACCGAGGCGACTGGCATATCGGTGAGAATCCCAATCCCTGATTCCCTCAGGGTCTGCACGAGAATGTCGACGAGGAATGGGTCAAACTCCTTTAAAACCATCCCGCTGCGGTGGAGGATCGTCACGCTGGCGCCTGCTTTTGCTGCCACGTGTGCCAGCTCGAACGAGATAATGCCTCCCCCGATAAAGAGGATCCGTTCCGGCAAGGACTCCATCGCGAGGAAGTCGTCGCTGGTGCTCACGTACTCCTCTCCGGAAATACCAAGCTTCCCCGGGACTGCCCCGGTTGCGATCCCGATGAACCGGCTGCTCAGGGTCTTCTCCCCAATCTGGATCGTGTTCCTCCCGAGAAAACGGGCATGACCGTGGAAGGTGTCGATTCCCTCTTTGGCGAATGTTTCTTTCCTGGTTACGGGGACCAGGTCGGTGAATGTCCGCTTGAACCGGATCAGATCCGGCCATACGATCCGGAGATCCCCGGAGATCCCCTTATTCTTCATGGCATGTGCCCGTTCGATTACTTCTGCTGCCCCGATGAGCACCTTCTTCGGGATACACCCCTTCACCGCACAGGTCCCGCCATAGGGCAGTTCGTCGGTGATCGCGACCTTCCAGCCCGCATGCCGTGCCTCGAGTGACATCGCCATGCCGGCATTTCCCGTGCCGATGACGATAAGGTCATAATCCCTTTTTGTTTCAATCCCCGTCCCGGTAATACATCATTCCTCCCCGGATCAAGCAATAATACGGCTAATTGGGATACTGACATAAATAATTGTCTTAGCCTCAGATGATTTCCCGAAAAGCTAATTTTTGTTGTCCGGTATCACGGAAAATGATGGAACTCTCATTGCTCCTTCTGTGGGAAGCTGAACCACTTTTGATTCGATCGTTTTTCAGCTGGTAACCCTGTCTCTTCAGCGTGAAAAAGAGACACTCCGGAAAACACCCTTATCAAACCTGCGAACCGCACTATTCATATCCGGCTCTCCTCCTTGCAAAAAGAGCCAATCTTTTATCAGCTCCTGAGCATATTCCTCCCTCATGGGCATGATGGACTACATGTGGGGGGGTTACGGTGGCTTTGGATTTCCATTCTGGGGTTTTGGCATGATGCTGATCTGGCTTGTCCTCTTCCTCATTATTGGATACCAGGTATACCAGGACGCGAACAAACGGGGGATGAACGGGCTGCTCTGGGGGATCCTTGTGATCATCCCGATGGTCGGTCTCCTGTTCCTGGTCATCTATATCGTTATACGGGAAACCGGTACACAAAGACCGGTGACCGGGGAAAAGACCCCCATGGATATCCTGAAAGAGCGGTACGCGAAGGGTGAGATTACCAGCGAGCAATTCCAGAAAATGAGTGAAGACCTGAAGAAATAACACCCGTGTTTTTTATGCGACCCTCCTGGTCGTGTTGAATAGCTTAACCCCTGTAGAAGTCCGTCATCTCCCGACGGTGAAGTGACTACCGGGATTAAATATGGATGTGAGGAAAAGGTATTCCGGTATCTCCTGCACAATCCGTATAACGGAGTCTTTCAGCTCATAAGCCGTTCATGCAAGTACAGCCCTCTTTTTGAAGGTTATCCTACCCGGATAGACAAAGGATATTGGTGCCAGAGGCCCTAAAGGTAAAAGTAATGGTACTCACGTACAACGATAAGCCCAAAGACCCGGGGTTGAACCATCACCTGTCCCTGCATCTGGTATCCGTCAGGGACTTTCAGGACCAGATGATCTCAACAGATTACCCAATGTTTGTCGCCATAAAGAAATTTGGCAAAAAAGCATCCCTGGCCAGGCCCATAAATGCAGACAATCAGGCTGGAGAAAGCACGGATCGGGACCTGAATGATAATAAGAGAGAGGAGGAAATGCAATGATTACGCAGGATGTGGTAAAAAAACTCTGGGATACCGCGGGATTCGGGAACGTCGCTGTATGGGCTGACGATACGATGACCGTCGTGCCGGCAGATTATCCCGGGGAAACCGCCGGGAAAAAACCGCTCGTCATCTTCAAGCCCATCGCACTCGTGAACCGGTATGAACTCCTGGATTTTGCCCTCAATGACGAAGAATTACTCATAAAGATCGAAGACACCCTGCGTGCAGCCGGTGGGCATGCGATACGGGGTCCCCGGCCATAAGCGTATGCACTGATAGTCCCGCTCTCCAGGTACTTGCCACGATGATACGTTTTCTTTTTGTCTGCCTGACCGGGTAGCGGTTCAAAGGACCTGGCAGTAAACCCGGGACATGAGGCGTAGCGGGAACAAAAAGCCTCCATCCTATTTTTTTCCCTTCTGCAGGGTTCTTGCGATTGATGCTTCATCTGTGCTCCGCAGGAAACCTGGATCACCGCATGCCAATCAAAAATTTCAGATATGCTGCAACCCAACTATAGTACCTGTCGGAGTTTTTGTATGAAACACACTGCACCGCTCTTCTGTATTCTCCTCATGCTTGCTATCGCTTCACCGGTGGCAGCACAAACCATGGAACCGGTAATGCCCGGGACCGTAATACCTGGACCCTCAGTCATCGGCGGGGTCACCCTCGATCCGCTGACTCCAATACCTTCCCCTGCACCCACTCCTGACATCGGGTGGGTCAGCATCACCTCGACCCCGTCGGCGGCCACTGTTGAGATCGACGGCAGGGTCATTGGTGCAACGCCGGCGGTCGGTATCGAGCTCGGCACAGGAACCTCCCATACCGTCAGGATCTCGATGGAGGGGTACGAACCCTTCTCTACGGGCATCACGGTCAAAGCCGGTGAGCAGTCTGCGGTTGATGCGAAACTGAAGTTAATACCGGTCCCGACGACAGAACCGACTGTTATCCCGACCCGCCAGCCGATCGGCGGTGGCAGGGGATGGTTCCAGATCAGCGCGAACGTTAACGGGGCGACCGTTTTCTTCGACGGCAGCTCCGCGGGCTGCACCATAACCGCCGGCTCCTGCACAAGCGAGGTGGCAGTCACCGGTACTCCCTTCAGGACCTTCACGGTCCAGGCGCCGGGCTATGCGGTCTATACCGGACAGGTGACCAGCTGGCCGCTGGACGGCGAGACCGTGCACCTGTACGCAACCCTGAATCCTGTCCAGACTTTCGGCTCCATTATCGTCTCGTCGAACCCGGGCGGTGCGGTCGTGTACCTCGACGGGAGAGAGTGGCACTACACGCCGGCTGTATTTACTTCGGTTTCAGCGGGTGCCGGCCACACGGTTCAGGTCAGCATGAGCGGGTACCAGACATACACCACAACGGTATACGTTCCGGCAGGCACCCAGGTACCGGTGAATGCCAACCTCGTCCCGGCCCCCCAGCAGACCGGTTCGCTCTCCGTCACCTCGAATCCGAATGGCGCCGATGTCTACATCGATGGCCGTTACTGGAGTTCAACTCCGGCGGTTATCCCCGGCCTCGCCCCCGGCAGTCACACCGTCCGAGTCCATAAGGCCGGTTATGATGAGTTTATCACGACCGTCACCGTGTATGCAGGGCAGCGGACCCCGGTCCCGGTAACCTTCTCCCCTTCGCCTCCCGATGTCGGCTCGATCGAGGTGAGTTCAACCCCGGCGGGAGCGTCGCTGTTCCTTGACGGGCATTACATGGGCCTGACACGCTCCTCCGAACCATCCGACCTTACGAGCATCCGCCCCGGGCTCCACACGGTCCAGCTGACGCTCGATGATTACCAGACCTATACCCAGACCGTCCAGGTAACGGCCGGCAGGGTCATGGTCATCACTGCTTCGCTCACCCCGGTTCCCCCGGGCCCGGTGAAAGATACCACCGGTGCGATCGCCGTAACATCGTCCCCCGGCGGTGCAAATGTCTTCCTTGACAACGCCTTCCGTGGCATCACGCCGATCACCCTTTCTGAAGTCCCCGACGGCTCACATGTCGTGCTGGTGAGGATCGACGGCTACATGGACCAGACCCAGACCGTAACGGTGACCGGGACATCGGTGACACCGGTTACGGTAAACCTCGCTGAGATCGTGCCGACCACTGCAAAGGCGCCAGCCGGCGTGATACCGGTGCTTCTCGGCATACTCGGTATTGGGATATTCGCAGTGCTGAAACGACGGTAAATTATTTTTTTAAAGAAACTGTTATCTTTGGGACATGTCTGCTCATGGTGGTCTGACCAGCCGGTTCAGATGCATTTTCCACACAGGGGCACTTTTTGAATTTTTTTGTCACGGAACATATATATTGTGAAGAATAGAATTAACGAATTGCTCAGCAATTCAGCATCTGACGTGAGATAATCGAATATCCTTGAGGGCACTGGGCCATGATTCTCAATCTCATGGGAATAATCGGGCTTGGCATCGTATGGGGATGGTACCTCGGGACATTTACCGGCCGGGTGCACCATCTTTCTTTCACTGTTCCCGCATTATTTTCTGCCAGTCTGGCCGTTTCAGCTTACCTATTCTGGTCCTCAAGGATATCCGGACTTACATTGCTTGCGATATCGGTTCTGGTCGCCATGATAATTCATATGCTCTGGCGTCGCGAATTGCAGAAGCGTTACGGGCAGATTCGGCCTGATTATCCGGAGGTCTTGTTATAATGTCCACATTCCTGCAGCTTCTCGGGGCGTGTTGCTTTGGGATTCTTATTGGCTGGTATATCTACTATATCAACCGGCACCGAAAGGATGATGTACAGTTTAGTGACCTGGTGACTCTGGTAGGGGTACTCGGCGGGGCGACGGTCCTTACCGTATTCCCTGAAGAATCGGACCTGTTCGGTGCGTATGGTGTCGGCCTTGCATTCGGGTTCTTTGGATATTTCGTTCTGCTTATCATCCTGGTTAAGAGATCAGATAATTTTGATACCGACTATTTCCTGGATGGCAGGAATAAGGATGAAAATGGGAAGATGAGGGTGCCCCCGCTCAGTGATCGAGGCGCTGGAGCAGCAATGAATGCAAATTCATCCGGCGGTATTGAGGGTCACAGGGAATGAAGCAGAAAAAGGCATCATATGACAGAACTCACCCGGTCTGATGTCGCAGAACTTATCCTCTGCCTCCGAAATGACCCGTCCAATGTAGTTCGGACCAGGGCTCTTAGATCCCTTGTCCGGCTTCCTTTGTCTTCCGAAACGTGGGATGAAGTAAGTGACCTTATTAACGAGTTTCTTACAATGACCCCTGTGGGGGATCTATTTGAAAATCAGGTTATATATGGAATAAAATTCCGTGAGATTATCGATGCCGCAATTTTTATTCCCCGGATGAATGTCCGGAAATCCCTTCAGCTTCTCCTGGATTCTGAGGATGTTGCTGTCAGGAGCGCAGTCGCACACGCTCTTGCCCACGCACACGATCCCCTGGCGCTTCCGGAATTGATCCGGGAACTGGATGATCCTGGTACGAAGCGTCGTGGCGATACCGCAGAACAATTATCGTTTGTCGATGTTCAGTCCGTACGTGGAGAGGTATATCAGGCATTTCAGCGGGAAAGAGATATACGGACACGGTTCTGGCTGGCGTTCGCGCTTGCCCTAACTGGTGAACGGGAACCGATAAAGCAGATCATTAAGGAATTAAAAAAAGACCCGGATCTTAAAAAAAGAATCGATGGGATATTTGAGATACCCGGCGGAATTCCTGAAATTCATCTTTTTTCGGAAAAGCTGCGTCTAAGACAAAGGCGTTTCCTTCCCGAAGCGGCAAAAAAGTGTTTCAGTCATAACTGGGGTGGAATATACAAGATAGAAAGTCTTCCGGAAATTTTGGTGGAGATACCGGGACAGAGAGATGAGAAAGGAAAGAAAAAAATGGCAGGTGAGGCCAGAAGAACGGCCAAGGAGTTGCTGGATCTCTATGAAGATAATAAAATGCTGGATTTTTCAAAAATAACATACGAGAAAAAGCCGGCACTCATGTATCTGGAACCCAGTCACGCGACAAAATTCATCTCAAAGCTTTTTGCGTCATGGCTCAGAAAAGACTGGCCAAAGAACGATCATAAGACTCCTTTCAATAATGGGATTGGGGAAATCGCTCATGATTTTATCCATCCATTCGTTCCCAATGTCGCTGAACTCTTTGAGAGTTATCTGACATCCTACAGAATTCGTCGAAATGATGATGATTTCCACCTCCGGTACCGGATTGCCTGGGTAATCTCGAGGGCGGATCTCAAAAGAATCCTCTCTGTAATCGCTCCCCACTTCACTGCCAAGGATGAAACAGAACGATCAGCGGCTGCATTACTGATTGAAGAAGTGGTGAAATGGCAGCTGCATTCAGAACCTCCAAGATATGGCGGTGATACACCTTTAGGGGATATACCGATTCCTGAAATACCTGAACTGCCGGAAAAAGAACATACAAAAACTCCCAAATTAGATGTCCCATTTGGCAATGTAGGAAAGTTTGGGGACGGAACCGGGTTCTATCGTGATCGAAATACAGGCGCATTGTGTGGAACCGGGGGTAAGGGTAGGAGCAGAGACAGCTTTCCCGATGATAGAAATAACGCCGGAATATATGAAGCCACAAGTGAGATTGGAAACGGAAAAGGATCAGAAGAGAATTCGACAGGTACGAAACCTGAGCATAAACGTGTCGTCAACACCGGTTTTGCGTTGAATAATGTTCCGGATGAGCCCCTTCAGAAAACCATGCCCCTGAAATGTGGTTCAGATTACTTTTTCCTGTTCGATATCGGTCCGCAATGGAAAGAGGGCTCGATAGAAAAAACTTCTGTCGATATTCCTCAGGTGTCAGCCGGAGCACATCTTGTCGTAGTCCTCTTCGGGTCGCAGGGAGGCATCGAAGTCCAGAATGGAGCTGATACCGGTGTGATGGAGGTCCAGAAAGATAACACGGTGTCGGTGCTGCACCAGCCGTTAGAGGGATCCGGCATGGAGCCGGAATCAGCTTACATTCATTCCCGCCTTTTCTTCCCGTTCCGAACTCCCGCCAGGAGCCAGAAATATTACCTCCGGTGCAATATTTACTACCAACAACTCCTCCTCCAGTCCCGGCTGGTCGAAGCTGAGGTGGTGGAGCTACCGGCTGACAGAAAAGATCCTCAAATCTCTTCTGAAGTTGATTATACCCTCATGCAGAGGTTTGATACGACGGACCTCAGGAAATTAAAAGAACACCGGCTCAGCATCTTCCTGAATCAAAGTGACGACAGAACGCACACCTTTTATTTTTTCGGTGAAGACAAAGGAGAATTAGTGCAACCTGCTCCCGTGAAGATCGATCGGGGGGATCTGAAGAGTACACTGGAAACAGCCCGGGATACCCTGCGAAAAGCCTCATGGGGAACGCTGGAGAAGTGGCAGAAGGGTGATAAAAACCGGTATGAACCTTCGAATGAGAATCGAAGAGAGAAATTGAACCGTCTGGCAGAAGACCTCCTCAATATGGCAAAATGGGGGAATGATTTCTACTCATTGTTCTACCAGAATCAACCTGAGGCATTTGAACGACTGTTCTCCAGCCCTGCCTACATCCAGATATCCATCGAATCGTCGGCGAAATTTATGTTGCCGGCAGCTATGATCTACGACTACCCGTTTGATGGCGAATTTAAAGGACCGTACCGCTTATGTAAGACTTTTGAGGATGCGTTTCTGAACCTGAAACCCGGAGAGAGCCTGGAAAAGACCCCCTGTTTTCAAGGCCACTGCGAAACCCTGAAAAGGTACCAGGAATTATCGAATCCCGGACCCGCTGACCGGGCATGGGTATGCCCGAGCGGGTTCTGGGGTTTTCGTCACTACCTCGGGATGCCGCTCTCTGTTGGAAAAGAAGAAGGGGATACGATCTTCCCTACCATTCCGTTCAAAGACGAGATGCAGGTATCGGTTGCGTTTGCACAGGATCTGCAAAAGTGGGAGGACCATTGTAAGACGCTCCGGGGAATGCTCCAGAGTTCGTATCCCGGATCAGACTGGAATTATGCTCATTCCCGGGTTGAACTCTTAAAATTCCTGAGCAAAACCCCGCATATTGTCTATTTTTACTGTCATGGCGGGGAGATCCGTGATAAGCTGCCTTTCCTGAAGATAGGCCCGGTTAGTAATATGGAGGAGTTCCATCCGGGCAACCCCCATGAAAAAATCCTGTGGAATAAAACCCATCCTCTGGTATTTCTCAACGGTTGTCATACTGCTGAAATCGATCCGGAGGATTCCTTCAATCTCATCGATCCGTTTATTAAAACCTCTAAGTCTGCGGGGGTTATCGGGACGAATATCACCATATTTGAAGAAATGGCGACCGTATTTGCTAAAAAATTCTTCGAACAGTTTTTACACGGCGTGCCTATCGGCATTGCAGTCCGCAATGCACGAATAAGTGTCCTGGACACTGGAGACCCGATGGGGCTCGTTTATATTCCGTTTGTACATGCCGGACTAACACTGGAGAAGGGATAGAGAAATAGAAAGATATTGGAAAGACCACAACAGTTGTAAATCACCAGGTCCGCCCGGTTATCGCTGTCTCTCTTTCTATCCCTAACATTAGTGTTCTCTAACGATTCAGGTCGTAATGAAACTCTCTCTGATTGGATAGTTCGAACAGCTTCAAAAAATCTTATTGGTACCGTAATTGCGGGTGTATCCACCGCACAAGTCGCTCTTCCAGAATGAAGAACAAAAAAAAAGATGACTTATTGAAAAAAGAGCCGTTACCAGGTGACTTTCAGTGCCTCTTCAAGCTTCATAGCCGGGGTGACATGGGCAACGCCAAGATTTGCGAACGGCCCGACGACCTTGATTAAGGACTCTTCATCCTGGGCATCAAATATTGCCAGCGATGTGTGCCTGCCGATAAGCAGGTACCGGTTGATGAGCTTTATCTCCGATGGATATTTGAAGTGTTTCCAGAGCTCGATCACCTTGTGGGTATTTTCCGGTTCGAACTTGAACCATAAAACAAACAGCATGTCTCCTCACCTCACTTGCCTGACTACCCCTTCTGCCCTGAATTGCGCGAACTACAATGCGGGGGAACACAAAAACACTAAGAAGGTTTCAGGGCACTGATAGGATTATTATCCGATCTCATATAGCTTCGCACCGATACAAAACCAGACCGAATACCTGGCGCAGAGAAACGTGATTTTGGAAGCCGTTCACTGTCTTTACCGGAGTCCGTGGATATCATATTTTTCAAACTCTTTTACCCTTGCCCCGTTGCCATGCTGGTAACAAAAACAATGACCATGAACTTTCCATCGCATCCGTCGTCATTCCAGAGTATTGAACTTCTAAATGACACTTAATTTGACAGTAATAATGACCTTTATTTCCTAACAATTGACAGTGATATTTGGATAAATACTATATACTTTGAAAGTAATAACGACATATATTATGTCCAGTAATCTCCGGGTACATGACATGAACCCTGAAAACGAGATCATTGACAATATTATGGTTCATATTGTAGTGCGCATGACATGGAGGATTACGGGACAATGACAGTAACCTTTGGGGTTCTTGACATGAACATTGACAATGAGATCATCGCCGGTCCAGTTCATGGGCGGTGAGTACGACAGTGCGGATTATGGGACAATGACAGTAACCTTTGGGATCCCTGGCATAACCATTGACAATGAGATTACCACCTGTCCGGTTCAAGGTGCGGTGTGTTCGACCGGGGGATTGCATGAAAATGACAGCAACCTCCGGGAACGTGACACGAATATTGACAAGGGGATCACCGATGGTCTTCCCGTTTATAGTTCTGCGAGTATGATGAGGGGATTACAAGAAAATGACAGCTACCCTGGAGTACGTGACATGAAGACTGACACCGGGATCACCGGCTATCGGTTGTTTCATAAAATGGGTGCGTACTACGGGGTGGATTGCGGTAAAATGACAGTAACTCCGGAGTGTGTCTGACATGAACATTGAACATGAGATCATCGACTATCTTTCGGTTCATGGTGCGGTGCGCACAACAGAACTTATCGAGACCATCCGGGACCTTCATAAAATCGGACGCGGCTACAGCAAAGAGACGCTGTACCGGCGACTTAAGCAGCTCATGGCATCAGGTAAAATAAAACGTCTTACCGATGATGAAGTCAGCGCTCTCGGGTATTCCGATACCGATGGAAGGGCCGAATATATCGATCTTGCCATTGCCGTCGAGAGAAAAAAGCATATTGACGCTCTTATTGATGGCCTGGCTAAAGGTGATATCATTTTTCAGAAAACTGCGTTCAGGGACCTGATCCGGTATAAAGAAAAATACCGGTTACGTCCGAAGCAGCTGGATGAAATTGTAAAGCTGTTACCCACCAATCCCGAAATCGCAGATTATGGATTACAAATCCTGCGAATGTTTGTTTCCCGGGGAATACACCCGGAAAATACTCATGATTTTTCAAAAAATCTGCATACCGTTCTCGAAGTATTTTGTAAAGACCGTACCAATGACCGGAAAAAAGGAAATATCCTCTTTCTCCTCTCAGCCAACGACGATCATCGTGTCATTGAATCCTTACAAGACGACATCAGGAGAGTCCAGACCCGGAAGGATGCCGAATCAATGGTGAGTTTTTACCTGGAGGCCGGGGCCGCCCCGATTATTGAGAAAAACCGGTCGGAACTGTTTGCATTTGCATGTGAACTCCGGAGAGAGAACAAAGATATTCCTGCAGATGCTGTCGAGACTATCCGGACTTCTGCTTTTGACGAACTTGAAACCACCGTTAAAAAAAGCAGGGGAGGAAAGGAATGACCATCCCCGTACTCCGCCTTTCCCAGGTATGCCGATGATTTTTTAATTACCGCAGAAACGGCTTAGTAGAAATCCTCAAAGTATTTTCCTTGACGCATTTTTCTGGACTACGGCATGTAATGCCTCCACCCCCGCCGCTGTAGCACCCCCACTGGAGCGATAATCCCAGAGAAGGTAATACGACACCATCGCAAAGCGAAGGGGCGGTTCGGGGGGACAGGCACTGTCCCCTCCGTAAACGGTTCACACTATGTTGAAAACTCAGGGTTTCCACAAAGCCGCAGAAACCTCAAAACCAATACTGTCTTTTGAAATACGGCCGGATAATTTTATTGTGCTGCGATTGCGGTAAAAAGACTTTTCAGAGCGACTGGGACCTGCCCGATCATGTAAAAGATCTGCCAGAAATGCAGTATGAGCTTTTTAAAAAATGTGGGTAAGTCTTCGGAAATCTTAATAATGTGCCAGGTACAAGAATGCAAAATGACATCACACAAACATTCCGACAAGAAATCCATTGATATCTTTGTTGAAGATTTTGAATTTATGAAAGATGGAATGCAACCTGAGTGTGATTGTTCATCTCATGCCCAGTGTGTGAATGAGCTTGTACGTGCATACAGGTATTGTGCATCTCACACCATCTCTTTTCCCCGGGATAAACATGGCAATATCATCGTTGAAAACGTGAAGAAATAACAAAAATGTAAGGGTAAAATACCAATCCAGCTCTTTTTTATCATCTCACGGGGGGGCAGGATTCCGCATTTAATCCTGACAGAAATCCCCTGTTGCAAGGTTTGCACGCTTGAGGACAGGTTGCATGAATTGGCCATCAGTTCTAAAAACCCTGCATATAATTCAGCAGGTATCTGATCAGGTTCTCCATCCAGACGGGTAAATTCACGAAACACCACGTCCTCATCAGGTGCTAAAGGCTCACTCATGGTTATACCGCTCTCTTTTTTCCCCTGGAAAAATCATATCGGGAAACGGCTTTTGTTGCCGGGGATTTCCGGCCGGATAACCGCTCTTTGTTAACAGTCGGACAGAGATCCTTATCAGGATCCTTTTTGTCCCGTGGATTTGCTGGACCGGGGTCGCTTACGCCACCTTGTTACCCCGCAAAATAAAGGCCAGCACAACCCCTGCAATAAATCCGCCGATATGCGCCATGTACGCAACACCACCCGTGTCAGCTGTGGCAGCGATAGAACCAATCCCGCTGAATAATTGAAGGACAAACCAGAGCCCGATAACAATCAGTGCAGGCATCTGAGATACTCCCGAGCCGACCATAACCCTGACATTGCGCCGGGGGAACAACACAATGTATGCCCCGAGCACACCAGCAATCGCTCCGGACGCTCCCAGGTTGGGTATGCTTGATCCCATGCTGAATGCCAGTTGTGCAAATGTTGCCGCAATACCGCAGAGCAGATAGAAACCCAGGTACCGCAGGTGCCCGAACCGGTCTTCCACGTTGTCGCCGAAGATCCACAGGTACAGCATGTTGCCGCCGATATGAAGCCAGCCGGCGTGCATGAACATGGACGTGAAGATCGTCAGAAAATCCCCGCCAGGATTTGCGAGGAAGCGGCTGGGAATAAAAGCCCATGTCTCGATAAAAGCATCTCCTCCCATTAACTCTACGAAGAAGAACAGGACGTTTAAAGCGATCAGGGCATACGTGACCACGGGTTGTATCCTGCGGGAGGTATTGTCATCACCGACCGGAATCATTCGTTATACTCCTTCATTGAGAAATATCTGACGATATATCCTTTTTTTTGGGGTATGAACACATGCGGAATATATGCGAGAATACAGCCTTTTACCCTATAAATTATCCGGGACACGGGGCACAAAGAAAGTACCACCACCGCTGAATAAAAAATCCTTTTAATGAAGATCATTCCCGCTCTACAATAAACGCGATTTTAACAACCGCTCGATATTCCACAATCTTGTTGTTCGCGACTTTTGCCGTACATCGCTTTACATCAACACCCTTGATATTCCGGACGGTCTGGGCGGCTGCTTCCACGGCATGTGCAGTTGCTTCTTCCCAGCTGTTGGGTGAGCTGCCTATTAATTCGACTACTTTTACAACGGACGTGTGCTCGTTTTCATGTTCCATAGCTTTTCAACTCCTTATCTGAACCCTACCTTGGGATAGTGTGAGATATCGTAGCGGGGTAATATGTATTTCGCTTATGTTCATCAACCGGGGTATGAATTATCCATCACGTGGTTTTGAATGAAACACCTGTTTGATCGCCGCAAGGGTGTTCAGCCGGAGATCGCGTTCTGCTGATCGTCCGGTTTCTCCGGTTGTCTTTTGTTGAGACAGGTTTTCTCCGGCCAGATTTTTTTTCAGGGTTTTATCAATCGATACGAAGGAGATTGTCCCGGAATATCCACTGTACCTCAAAAAAGTTTTGATTATCCACTCTTTTTATACAGTATGGCTGCTGCGCTGCAGATCCCGATGGCGGAGATTATGCTGACCACCGCGATCGGTGCCCGGGTTGTCTGGGGGGTAATGTCGTCGGTGTTGGCTGTGGGCTGGGGGAGAGCGTCCCCGACACGTCGGTGCTGCTGCCAGCGAGCACGTTCACCGATGACTGCCAGTCCTGGTACCCGTTCAATTTCAATATGATGGCATGGCTCCCCTGCGGAATATCCACAAGGGTAAGTGGCGTGAGTCCCCGGTATGCGTTGTCGAGGTAAATGTTGGCACCTGACGGGCTTGACCTGACCGTGATCTGGCCGTTTGTGTTAGGAGTCGGGCCGGGCGTAAGTGGCACCATGTTCGCCTGAATATTGTAAACTGTCCCCGCAGTAACCATGGCGGTCTGGGTATACGTCTGGTAACCCGCCAGGGTTACGCGGACCAGATAGGATCCCGGATTGAGCTGGGTGACGTAGAGTGCGGTAGAGGAAATCGTGGTGCCCTTGTAGTTATTGTCAACGTAGACTGCCGCTCCCACAGGGTTCGATTGTATCCGGAGATCGCCATAACCGGATGGCTGGGTATAAGGAGACATGCCTGGGGACCGGGTCGTGGTCTGGCCGGCTGTTATCGTGAATTGTTCCGTGTAATCAAAGTAACCTGCACTCCTCAGCGTCAGGGAGTGGATGCCCGCAGAAAGACCGCCAATAACCTGCGGGGTTGTGCCATAATACCGCTCATCAAGCCAGATATCTGCACCGGTCGGGCTGGAAGCGAGATTCAGGTTGCCGGTCAGCGCCGGGTTCGAGGCAAGAGTTACTGCTACACTTATTGTTACGCCCGTGTTGTTCGCGTAGACGGTCTGGGTAGATATCTGGTAGCCCTCTTTGTAGACCGTGATGGAATGATAACTGTTTGGGTCTGTTGCGAACGTGAACGGCGTATTCTGACAATTCCAGTGGTCGAGGCATGCCCATGCACCAGAAGGGTTCGAACTAACCTGAATATACGAAATGTTATCTGCTGCTGCCGGTGCAATGCAGGCAGCTATGCCAATAAAAAAGATCGCGATGAGAAACCACGATCGTGTGTTCATGAAGTTCTGAGCCATGGGGTAGCATGTTTTTCTTAAAATAAAAATATATCCTCATCTTCTATTTTTTGCGGCATCCTGATGTTCCCGATGCACAACAGAGGATATATCAGGATCCTGCAGTGATATCCCCTGATGCCGGAAATCTTTCTGGTGATGTTTTCGGATCCATCATCTCCGAATACAATAAAATGACGGATTATTTCAACGAACCGGCGTTTTTCAAAGACTCCTTTTATGAGGAGTTCCCTCTGAGGCAGGGATGGAGGTGCAGGTTTTTCTCCTTCGATGGTTTTCCAGGGCATGAACTGTTCATAATTTGCTGAAAGAACCGACACGTGCAAAGAGATGGAGCATGAAGGGAAGGCAGGTCTCCGAAAATCAGGATCCGGAATGGGAGGTCCGCAGGTCCTCTTTCTGACGGGTAGTCCTATCTGAAAATTTGATAAATAATCGACCTAATCCTCGGGAAAGATTTCCGATCACCAAAACAGCACCAAACCGTGAAAAACAAGCCTATTATTTTTAGAAACTCGCAAATTGCATCCATTTTTGCTTTTTCGTATTGCTTTTGCCATAAAATCATATAAAACCCACGTTTCATTTTTTGATTTTAAACGAAATATTTATTAATAATGACATAATATTGTTCATTAAATTCCTCAAAAAAATGATCCATCCGATTTCTGTTCTCTATGTAGATGATGAACCCGCCCTCCTTGAAATAGGAAAATTGTATCTGGAGCGGACAAAAGAATTTGCGGTAACTATCGCACCCTCGGCCTCTGTTGCACTTGACCTTCTGAAATCCGGGGGCATCCAGGCAATTGTTTCCGATTACCAGATGCCGGAGATGGATGGTATTGCATTCTTAAAACAGGTCCGGGCGACAGACCCCCATATCCCCTTCATCGTTTTTACCGGCCGGGGAAGGGAAGAGATCGTTATCCAGGCATTTGAAAGCGGTGCAGACTTTTATATCCAGAAAGGGGGAGCACCCAAACCGCAGTTTGCCGAGCTTGTTCACAAGATTAAGGCAGCGGTCGAACATCGCCAGGCTAATGCGCAGATCGCCACTCTTAACCGGCTCTATACGGTGCTTTCCGCGACCAACAAGGCGATTGTTCGTATTCATGATAAAAAGGAACTGCTGAACGAGATCTGCCGGATTGTTGTTGACGACGGCGGTTTTACGATGGCATGGGCAGGCATCGCCAATCCGGAAAAACATCTCATAGAACCGACTGCGGCATCCGGCCATGTCGAAAGCTATCTTGATGCGATCTCAATATCGACTGATGACGTTCCTCACGGGCGGGGCCCGACAGGAACTGCATTCCGTGAGAGGAGATATAATATCTGTAACGATATCGAAAGCGATCCGAAGATGGCGCCGTGGCGCAACGGGGCGCTCGCCCGGGGCTACCACTCACTTGCCGCATTTCCCTTCGCACTGGATACGAGGAACGCCGGCGTTATCACCTTCTATGCCTCCGAACCGGGATTTTTTAACGAGCCGATAGTCCGGCTTCTCGAAGAACAGTCCGATGATATCTCGTTTGCTCTCGTGAACCTTGACCATGAGGAGCAGCGGATAACGGCTGAAAATGAACTGAAAATATCAGAACTGCGGTACCGCCGCCTCTTTGAAACGGCACAGGACGCGATCCTGATCCTCGACGGGGATACCGGGGAAATTATCGATGCAAATAAATTTATCCTCGATATGCTGGGATACCCCTTGGACTATTTTGTCAGCAGGCACCTCTGGGAACTTGGGTTTCTCAAAGATAAATCCCTTGCCAGAGAAGCATTTGTGAAACTGAAGACGGAAGGGTATATCCGGTATGAAGATCTGCCCCTGGAAACAAAAGAGGGCAGGGCCATCAGCGTGGAGTTCGTCAGCAACGTCTACCTTGTCGGTAAAAAAAGGATTATCCAGTGCAACATCCGGGACATCACTGAACGGAAAATGGCCCATGAAATACTGCAGGTATCCGAAACGAGATACCGCCGTCTTTTTGAAACGGCACGGGACGGTATTCTGATCCTTGACAGGGATTCCGGAGAAATTATCGATGCGAATACATTTATCATCAATATGCTGGGCTACCCGCTTTCGGATTTTATCGGCAGACAACTCTGGGAGCTGGGATTTCTCAAGGATAAATCCCTTGCCCGAGAAGCGTTTGTGAAACTGAAGACGGAAGGGTATATCCGGTATGAAGATTTGCCCCTCGAAACAAAACAGGGCAAGGCAATCAGTGTGGAGTTTGTCAGCAACGTCTATTGTGTAGGTGACAGGAGGATTATCCAGTGCAACATCCGGGATATCACTGAACGGAAAATGGCCCATGAAATACTGCAGGTATCCGAGACGAGGTACCGCCGTCTTTTTGAGACGGCACAGGACGGTATTCTGATCCTTGACAGGGATTCCGGAGAAATTATCGATGCGAACACGTTTATCATCAATATGCTGGGCTACCCGCTTTCGGATTTTATCGGCAGGCAACTCTGGGAGCTGGGATTTCTCAAGGATAAATCCCTTGCCCGAGAAGCGTTTGCAAAGCTGAAAACTGACTGGTATATCCGGTATGAAGATCTGCCCCTGGAAACAAAACAGGGCAAGGCAATCAGCGTGGAGTTTGTCAGCAACGTCTATTGTGTAGGTGACAGGAGGATTATCCAGTGCAATATCCGGGATGTCACCGAACGGAAACGTGCTGAAGAAGCACTTGCCCTTGCCAGCAGGAAACTGAACCTGATGTCAGGTATCACACGACATGACATCATGAACCAGCTGACGGGGCTTTCCTGTTCCCTGGAACTTGCGCTGGAAACCGTTAAAGATCCTGAAGGAACTATTCTTATCAACCTGGCACAAAAAGCGGCGGACACCATTCATCGTCAGATCACATTCACCCGGGAATATGAGGATCTCGGGGTCAAGGCACCAGAGTGGCAGCGGTTTTCTGACATTATCCATTCAGCTGTCTCACAGTTGGTAACCACTAACATTACCTTCGAAATCCCCGAGGATCGCCTTGAAATATATGCTGACCCGCTCCTGCTAAAGGTCTTTTATAACCTGTTTGACAATGCCCAGCAGCACGGGGGCGAAGTCACCCGGATATGCATATCACATCAGCCAGCCGGTAACGGGCTCATTATCACCGTTGCTGATAACGGGAGGGGAATATCCCCCGGAGACAAAACGCATTTGTTCGAACGCGGCTTTGGAAAAAATACCGGGCTTGGCCTTTTTCACTCACGGGAGATCCTGTCAATAACCGGCATTTCCATCTGCGAAACCGGCATCCCGGGCAAGGGTGCACAATTCGAGATCGCGGTACCGGAAGGAGCATTCCGGTTTACGGAAGAACGGACACAGTCCATGAAGTCAGAACCCGAATCAATCATTATTGATTACTAGATATCCTTGTTCCGATTCTCTAACCTGGTGGATGAATGATAACCCGGCAGGGAGACAGTCATTGACGGTGATGAGCAGGTCATCGTTGAAGTCTCGTAGGGGGAGACATGGTACGGATCCAGCACGTGACAGCCATCAATAATGCAGGCAATTATGCGTGTAAGCGTTCGCACAGCTGGTAATCGGATAACAAAGAAGGATAGTGCAGTCTCGGACAAAACACCCCTAATACGGCCTTACCTGACACCTGTCTTCCGGACCATGGGGGAGACATTGCAGCCCTTCATATTACCGAGGCAGAACGAGAACCGTTCTTTGATACTCAGGGGGAGCTGGTATTCGGGGACAGGGGTGAAACCTACCGTCGTGTAAAACGGGATCAGGTCAAGGGTTGAGTGAATAAAGATCGGCTCTGAACCACAATGTTTTACCAGATCCTCTACGGCGTCCCGGGCATACCCTTTCCCGCCTTCGGGTTCGGGCACAAAGACACAATCCATTTCCACGCCATCCGCATGCTTCACGTACCGGGCAGATGCAACAAGGTTCCCGTCAACAAAAACCCCGAATATCCGTTCATGTACTGGATCTGCTTTCTGGCCATGGTATTGTTCCCACAGTTTCTCTGCAAGATAAAACTCGTCGTGCTGCAGTTCACGGGTCTCGATCGTCATGATCTTCTCTTCCTGATGATACATTCATTCAGAAAAAAGGAAAAATCAGACCATTTTTGTTCCCCATAACGCATGTTCATAGCGCTGGGCTTTCTCCGCTCCCTTCATACAGAAGGAGTTATTCTTCAGTCCTAACTCCGGTGTGAGTGGGCAGGTCGGACATAGGCATGCCTTCTGTTCGGAAATGCACATGAAACTTTTTCCATGTAAACAGAAAAGAAGCTCTTGTGCATTCTTGGCACAGGTAGTATGGGTCGGACACTTCGGGCAGATACATGTGCCTTTGAATTTCTCCATATCCGCTTTCAACTCTTCAGGCGACGTCCTTTTTACATCCTTCATCATCTGTTCAAATTTATCCATTGTTTTTCACCTCTTCGTTCTGTTCAACGATTTCTTCCCTGTTGACCTGACATCAGCCGCATTTTCTGACGTACATGGTTTTTTTCCGTTTCCTCGAATGGACAGAAACAGGGGTTCCCAATGAACCTTTGGATACTACAGCAGGGACTATTCAATGGGAATTTTTCCTTGTCCGTAACGGGTTTTGTTCAGGAAGTTTTATCAAATGTTTTCTGAAAATCAGATTTTGTGACAAATTTTGCAGCAACAGGCAGGATGTATATACTCACCCTTTCTATTGTAGTTCGCCTTGGTGCTGATATATAAAAATTATAATATATCAGGGAAAGGAGTTGAAACAAATGACTGACAATGCAAAAGTTACTACCGGGAAAGCCGTCCATCACGGTCGGGAAACCGCACATGCCGTTTCTGATGATGCAAAGTTCACTGCTCATTCCATGCATTCTCTTGCTAAAATGAATGCACAAAAAGAAAAAAATGAAACAAAGGCAACCGCCCATACCATGCACAAAAATGCAGGAAAGGAATCTCACAAAATATCATACGATGCAAAAACCGGGGTTCACAAAGCCGAGTCAGATGATGCAATGGCCGGCTCCTCTAACCCGCACATACATGCAGGCATAGAATCTTACAAAGTGTCACATGATGCAAAAACCGGTGCTCACAAAGCGGTTTCTGATGATGCAAAGGTCGCCGCCCCTATCGCCCCCAAAAATGCTGGTGTGAAAGCACAGAAAGGATCCGGTGAAGTAAAAACCGGGGTCCACACAGGCGTGAAGAAAGGATTTGTAGCAAATATCGAAGAAGAAACAAGGAAGAACACGGATTTCCGCAGGGTACTATACACCGGAAAAATGTGTCAGCTCGTAGTGATGACTCTTAAGCCGATGGAGGATATAGGAATGGAAACACATGATGACACAGACCAGTTCTTCCGGTTCGAAGAGGGACAAGGTACTGTTGTAATCGATGGCAGGAAGCATAATGTAAAGGATGGCGGCGGAGTGATAGTGCCTTGTGGCGCGGAGCATAACGTAATAAATACCTCAAAGACTGCGGACCTGAAGCTGTATACCCTCTACTCTCCGCCGGAGCACCTGGACAAAATTGTGCGAAAGACAAAGAGGGAGGCCTTTGCAAAGGAAGAGCATTTCGACGGAAAGACCACAGAATAGGAAAGGGCGATACACCCACCTTAAGTAAAATTCGTAAAATAAATAACCCCGGAAAGATCGCGGGAAAAACCGGGAAGAACCTTAATCTCAAAACATTGCGTCAGAACCGTTGAAACTGACACCACGAAAAAAATGGAGCATCGTATATGGATTTCAATGATTCACTCAGACGAGCATTAAAGACCGGAAGCGTTATTCTTGGCCCAAACAACACAAAAAAATGTGTCAATGACGGCAGAGCACAGATGATCATACTTGCGGGTAATTGCGCAAAAGACTTGAAAACAAAAATTATTGCAAACGAGAATTTGTTCATTCACACGTTTGAAGGTTCGAGCGCAGCGCTCGGAAGAGCATGTGGAAAACCATTTGCAGTAAGCACTATTGCGATTATCAACCCGGGAGAATCAGATATTCTGTCCTTCAAAAGGCCATGATATGATCGAAGTGAAATCTGCAAAAGACAAAATCAATTCAGGCAGGTAAGGATGACAGACGTGAACAGGATCGAGGTTATAACCGTTATTGAGGGCATTATAATAATGATATTTGGTGCCGGCATCTATCTTGCATCACCTATGCTCATAACCGGGTTACTTGGGGCTGTTTTCCTCATAATCGGTGTGGTGGTTATTATAAAAGGATTTTTCAAAAAGTTCAGGAATCCGTAAACTTACCGTAATACTTATATTACAGTCGGATTTCATCGGATATGGACTTTAATTATCTTTTTTGTAGGGAGGGCTGTATGGGTTACCGGATACGAGGACGTTATGGCCTAAAAGAGGAAGCGGACTTTAAACAGGATCAGGATTTCTTCCCATTCTTCTTCTTTTCCTTCTTCGTTCGTCCACCGTTACCATCATCCTCCTGCTCCATCTTCGCCTTGGCCGCGAGCAGTCCCTCTTTCTGCTGTGGTGTGACCTCAGGATATGCGAGTTTGAGGCGGTCGAGGGTGTCGAGGATAGCGGAAACGACCGCAAGCCTCGTAAACCACTTGTGATCGGCAGGGATGATGTACCACGGAGCATACGGGGTGCTCGTGGCATTGAACATCTCCTCGTACGCGTCCATGTAATCGCCCCAGAAGGCCCGCTCGTCAATGTCTGCAGCTGAAAATTTCCAGTTCTTGTCCGGCTCTTCCACCCGCTCAAGAAACCGTCTCTTCTGTTCCTCTTTTGAGACATTCAGGAAAAATTTCAGGATGATAATGCCGTTGTCTGTCAGGTATCGTTCATAGTTATTGATCTCCCGGAACCTGCGGCTCCAGATGTCCCGGTCATTCAGCAGGGGTGGCAGCTGCTGCCGGTCCAGGTATTCCCTGTGAACGCGTACGGCGAGGACCTCCTCGTAATACGAGCGGTTGAAGATCCCGATGTTTCCTCTGCGGGGGAGGGCTACAACGCACCTCCAGAGATAATCGTGGTCGAGTTCTTCTGCACTCGGCACCTTGAAGCTGGTCACCTGCACACCCGTCGGGTTCACACCTGACATGACCTGTTTGATAGTACTATCCTTCCCGGCCGCATCGAGGGCCTGGAAGACGATCAGCACGGCATAGGTATTCTGGGCAAAGAGCTTGTCCTGCTGTTGTGCGAGCAGCCGGATACCGGCCGCCAGGGTCTCTTCCGCATCCTCCTTTGACATGAAATTGCCGGTGTCGCCGGGGTCATAATCGCGCCGGAGATCGATCTTCTTGCCCGGAGTCACCTGGAGCGATTCGAGGATTTTTTGTATCGTTGCTGTCAAATGCTCACCCTCATTCGCGATCATAGTCTTTACTACTGAATCAACCCTCCGCATGCTTCAATACGTATTGTCGTTCCAGGAACAGATCCCTGAAAGCCAGTAATCTCCTCAACCAGGTATTTTTATCGTTTTCCCACTCACCCATCGGAACCTCTCCGGTTGTTTCAGATTCTGCATCAACCGGTTAGAGGGATATACTTCCACGCTCAATGGAGGGTGTCCCGGAAAATAATACACTATGGAGTATCTGCCATGATATTTTCAAAAAGAATCATACCGGATAAAGGCGTTGAACACAAGAATGACCGACAAATTAAAAGTCAGGGCCAGGATAGCCCGCGGTGACGGCAGCGTAGCGCCGCACCACCTGTCAGAGGGTGCAAAAACCGCTGACCCCGGGTCCGTTCCCGGTGAAGGAAAGATTGAACCCCACGACCGGGAGAGCGAGGTTACCACTTCGGTCAGCCAGGAGATACTTACCTGCCCCCGCTGCGGAAAACCAACCCTTCGTGCAGAATTCCCCGATCATTATGAAGCCTGGATTAAATGTTCATCCTGCGGCTTTTTTATGGGCATGAGCAACGAGGAGTGGCACCGTATGGAGCATAGTCCCAACCTTATCAGGACGATCAAAAAAATGGCGGTCGGGAAAAAACTCCTCTAAGGCTGGCATCGAAATATCCCGGATTTTTCGGTATTTCGACCCTTCGCATTCAGTAGTCATCCTGGGGTTTGGATGTCACCACCTCTTCAACTTTGGGGACCAGGAGCCACAGGGCCTCCTGAACCTTCTTCCGTATCCGAGGGTCCTTGTGGTCCTGTATCTGGTCAAGCACGTCAATCACTCCGCCTTCAAGGAGCACCTCTTCCTCACCGGCCGCAGCAGTGGCGATGATAATATTGAGAGCAGACAGAACAATGTGTGCATTCTTCTCGTGAAGGAGGGGAATGATAATATTGATGCCCCCCTGCCGGATCAGTTCGTTCGGCCGCCAGTCCTCATCTTCGGTGCTGACCGCGAGGGCTTCCACCGCACCCTCCCGTACATCCGGTAAGGGGCTGCCGATTCGATCAAGAAGGTTTCTGGTAATATCCTGTTTTATCTGAAGATCTTCTGCCATTAATCCCTCCGGCCAGCTCTTCCAATTAAAAAACCGGCGAAGTCAGATGATACTATACCGCTATAGATAAAAAATCACCGTGTCTCCCCCCATTTCCTGAAACGTGCCAATTTTTGCTGTACCACTGATCAACACCCATCATCGTATGCCTGACTACACAGTCATGTAAATTCCGGGTGGGTTTGGCAGGGATCCGGGTCGTAGGGGTCCCGGAGGGATTGGGTTATGTCGCATGGAAAGCAGGTCTTTAATCCTGCATGGTGGAGGTTACGGTACGAACCGCAGGCCGGGATAAATTGTGCCCCAAAAGCCGTCTTCGGCAACCGCTACCCCGAACAAGTCCGTGACAGCACTGCTGAATTCTTTTTCCAGGATCTGGGCCGGGAACTGGCTGGTCCGGCGCTGGAACGTCCGGACCCATTCACTCCAGAGCCGCATGCACTGGACATCGCAGGTCCGGCTCGGCTGGACATGGTGCGCCAGGAATTCATAAAAGACCCCAAGTTCTGAGGGGTCCTCAGCGCTGATGTCGACACTGTTTGATCGGTAGCGTTCGTTAAACCGGTCCAGCATCACGGAGTTTGCCGTTTTCATGAAGGCCGGGGAAAGAAAGTCTCCTGCATTCAGAGGTCTGGCCACGGCCCGGGGGAATTGTTCCGGACGGGTTCTTGCCGATGCGATACGGGTTACAGTGCTCTTTGTTGATGACATGGTGAATGTACCTGCACAGCATATGAGGACAGGGTTTAAAGGCAGTCACCTGAAAACCAGAATTTGAAACGTTATTTTTAAAAAATGGCTCTGTTGAAACACAACATGAACGGAGTTCACACCCGAACCATGAAAATCATTAAACATGTAATTCTATGAGTGCTCCCCGCTTCAGGACCTCTCCGAGGCATGGCGGGGCAGTGCGATGTTTACAAATATGCTTATAGATACTGATCCGCCACGGGGGCGCCCCGTCGGGGGTGGCGGGGTTCATCGCAAATAATTATGAGGAATAAACATTCCATTACTCACATCTGTTTAATTTAATTTCATGGGAAATCCTCACACTACTTTTTCTCAACGCTCCTTTCGGGCTACGGCACGTGACGCTTCCGCCCCCGCCGCTGTGGCACCCGCTTGGAGCGATAATTTCAGAGAAGGTACTGCAACACCATTGCAAAGCACAGGGGCGGTTCGAAGGGGCAGGCACTGTCCCTTCCGATAACAGGTGATTTACAATTTGTTGAAATCTTAGGGTTTCATCAGAGCCAAAAAAATAACAAATTAACGGAGTCTTCGAAGAAGAACCCGTGGATTTTATGGTACGTCCCGTTTGTCCTGTACCGGTCAACGGCATTGAAACTACAGTTCATGGAGGATACCTCTTCATTGATTCAATATTTAAGCAGGGAATACCAGTATTCAGGTAAAGGAAGTGAATCCATCGATGAAATCCCTGTATATTGCAGTGATTATGATAGTTCTCGCATCCGTTATCATGACAGGATGCACCACCACCGTCCCGGCAGGACAATCAACCCTTGTCATTGCGGTCAAGGATGCACCGAAGAATACGGATATTGGCACAATCACCTATCTTGGCCTGAACATCAACGAAGTGAGTGTCCACCGGGCATCGGCAAACCAGACCGCCCCGGAAACTGATGAGGAGATGACCGCAACAGAATCGGATGATTCCAGTACGGCAGGGTGGACCGTTGTTGTCAGCCAGCCCCAAACGGTTGACCTGATGCAGCTCACCGATGTGAGTGAAGTGATTGGCCAGAAGACAATGGATGCTGGCACGTACACCCAGATACGGCTGAAGATCGATTCAGGGACCATCACGGTTGACGGTACTGAGCACACTCTTGCGGTCCCCAGCGGGGTGCTCAAGCTGAACCGGGGTTTTGTCCTTACACCAAATGAGACCCTGAAACTCACCCTTGACTTTAACGTGGAGAAATCGATCATCAGGACAGGGTCGGACCAGTATAAGCTGAAACCCGTGATTGCGGTAATTTCTGAAACACTGTCAGGGATGTCAGAACCAGAGCAGGTATGCATACGTTCAGGAGGCACAGTCACGACGATGCTGTGCTGCAATTCGGTGAGGGATTTCCCGGACCTCTGTCTGATGGGAGCCTGTGGATGCGCAGCCGGAGACAGCCATCAGATCAAGGTTTGCGACTGTGGATCAGGTAAGTGCTTTAACGGCACAGCGTGCGTTGCCCGCTGAAGATTTTATCTTTTTTTATTCCCCGATACTATTGAATACTCAAGGAAACATGGTTTTTCGGACATACATTGCTATAAAAAAAAAGGTTTTCTTTTCCGGATATTCCGCAATCACTTCCGGTATAGACAAGGCGAATCATGGGATCGCTAAATCCGTCGGACCGGGAGGTCAGGGAGATAGTCACCTAAAATTTCATGATACCCAGCACTACCATCGCAATGATGGCCAGTATTACCGCACCCAGCAGACCGAAGATAAACCAGCCAATCAGAAATGCTATTACTGCTCCTAATCCCATCGCAGCCCAGTTCACTGATACCATTTTTTGTAACCTCCTTTTCACTATTTCCGCTCTTTTTTCACCTGGCACCAGTTCCGGTTGTCACACCGGAGACTTGCCATGGTAACACGAAAACCTTATATCATCAACTATAAAAAACTGACTGCCAGACGATTGCCCCGCATACGCAGATATGTTGTCGAATGAGGCAGGAAGGGGCAAAGTGAGTTCAAAATCTATTTTTCACGCAAAGATATTAATACGGGAATCGAAGGTATGCTAGACCATGGATATCGTGGGTTCTGTTGCCGTTATTATTCTCGCCATCGTGGTGGCAGTTATTATTTATTACCTCCTGAAAAAGGGCGTTGCACTGGTTATCAATGCTATCGTCGGGATTATCATCCTCTTTCTCTTAAACGTGTTTCATGTCATGGGCCTTTTCGGGGCTCCTGATATCCCAATCGACTGGGTCACGGTCCTGGTCTCGGCAATTGGTGGCCTGGTGGGTGTGATCATTGTGGTAATCCTGCACCTTGCGGGGATTCCACTCTGAATCAGACCTGAAAGCCGGAATGTAAAAACATTTTTTTTCAGGAAACTCCCGGATAGACTTCCTGAGGGAGAATTTTAAAAGATACGCAATGGGTTGAATTATACTGCGGGGTTACCCTCCGGAATCTCACAGGCAGGAAACATAGCTAGGACTGCACGGTATCGCATGCTCCGGCTCACATTGAAATAACCGGGCGGGACACGTTGTTGTTGAAACATGCCCCCCCTTCACAAAAAAAAGAGCTGGTCTTCACGACTATTCCGGCACAATCGTCTGTTCACTGAACCGGATCGAGTATTCTGTTCCCTTCGCCGTGTTCACTTTCACGTTCGCCTTGAGCTGGTGCTTTGCGATAAAGTTCACGAGTTTGAGACCGAGAGACGTTGCGGTTAAGGGGTCGAAATCCGGTGGCAGCCCGACACCATTGTCTCCGACGGTGAGGTTGTAGTATCCATCACTATGGGTAAGGGAGATCCGGAGAGTGCAGGGTTCGTGCCGGACCGTCTCACCGTCAGACGATGGCGGAAATGCATATTTGAAGGAGTTGGTGACGAGTTCGTTGACGATCAACCCGCAGGGTGTTGCACGGTAAAGGTCGAGGTTGATGCCTTCTGCGTCTATGATGATGCTGATTATGTTTTCAGAGTGATACGTTCCTGCTATCTGGTCGGAGAGGTTGGTGAGGTACAGGCTCATGTCCACATGGGTGAAATTCCTGGTCTTGTACAGGGTGTCGTGAATGAGCGCCATGCTTCGCGCCCGGTTCTGGAGGTCCTTTCTCAGCCTCTGGCCGGACGGGGTTTCTTCATAGGTCCCGTCAAGTGCCAGGAGTGATATGAATGCCGCGAGGTTGTTCTTGACCCGGTGGTGGACCTCGGAGAGCAGGACTTCTTTTTCCTCAAGTAATGTGCTGAGCCGCACCTGGTTTCGCTGCAGTTCTTCGCTGACTGCGATGAGATTGATATTTGACGCGTCTATCCTCCCGCTCCGGTCAATCATTTCTTCTTCTGCACGTTTTTGTACAGTAATATCGCTGATGGCTGTCCGGATCACTGGGTCCTCATGTTCCCTCTCTGTGCGGATACTCTCAAGACGTGCGGAGAGGAAGGAACCGTCACTTTTGAGGAGCCTGATGTCGCAGGTCAGCTTCTCCCTGCTCCGCATGACAGCCAGGAAATGCCGGTCCCAGCACTCGAGATCTTCCGGAGCAATAAACTTCCTGAACCGGTCTTTGATAAGATCCCGGCGGGCAACCCCAAGGAGAGCTGCGATCGTAAGATTTGCCTCCCTGATTACCGCCTTGCTGGTGAGGGTCAGGTATCCGACAGGAGCAAATTCATACAGGTCAAGATAGTTATCCCGTGACACCATGAGGGCCAGGTGGGCTTCACGCAGCGCCTCATTCTGCATTTCGAGTTCGATCTGGTGGACCTGGAGTTCATGGATAAGCTTTTCCTGGGTGCTGCCTTCCATTGCCGAAGATCCCTGTGGCTGCCCCGCGAGTGTTTTCTCGGCCTCGCTGCGGAGAGTACCCGAATCTTCCTTCTTTTTTTGTTTTTTTGTCCTGGGCGCCACCTCAGTTCCCCCGTCTTTTTTTAATAGTCCGCCGTACTGGTGCACGGGAGGTGAGGTCTTCCATGGCAAGAAGGATGAACCGGGGTTCGCCCAGGTCGCTCAGTACCCGCCGGCCGTTCAGCAGCATTTTCCGCACTCCTATCCCGGGAAATTCATGTACTACTTCCACGTCTTCAAATATGGTATTTTCGGGCAGGACGGTTTCCAGGAGGTCCCTGAGCCGCGGGATGTCCCACTGCCTGTCGCCCAGCTCGAAGAGGGAGCGCCCGGTTGTCTCCCCGGGAACGGTCCGGAAGGTGGAATAGAAGGACCGGCTGGCAGAAACGATCCTGAACTCAGGATCGAGAACGACGAGAGGTTCCCGTACCGTATCGATGATGTTTTCCGCAAGCTCCCGGGCATGATGGACTTCAGCCTCCATCGATTTTAGTGCGGTGATGTCGGTGAAGGTAATCACCACGCCATCAATTACATTCTCGAAGGTACGGTAGGGAGTGAGCCGGGCGAGGTACCACAGGTTCTCCGAGGTCTGCACCACGTGTTCCCGGGGGATCATGGTATCGAGTACTTCCTGTGCATCAGCCACGATATCACCGGAAACAACCGTTGACTTGATGTCGGCAAGCGGCCTCCCTGTATCGGTCGCGACCAGCCGGAACACGCGGGTGGCATCCCGGGTAAACCGTTTTACTGCCAGGGTCTCATCCAGAAATATCGTCCCGATACTGGTGCTGTCAAGAAGGTTCTTCATGTCATTCTGGATATCGGTAAGCTGTTCGATCTTTGCCTGCAGTTCTGCATTGACCGTCACGATCTCTTCATTGACCGACTGGAGTTCCTCCTTCGAGGTTTCTAGTTCCTCGTTCGTTGACTGCAGTTCTTCATTGGTTGACTGGAGTTCTTCATTCGTGGACTTAAGTTCCTCGTTTGCTGCCTGCATCTGGACAAGGTTTTCCTGGAGGTTTTCTTTTGTATACGAGAGTTCCTGTTCGAGCTCCTCGACCCGTTTTGACTGCCCTTTCTTATCCGGCTTCCTGCTCTGCAGGGGCTTCTCCGGTTCCTGTGGCAGGGATTCCAGAAAACTTACCAGCAGGAGTTCCTTTGCTGTAACAGGGTCGCTCAGCGGCCGGACGATGATATCCACCGAGCGTATCTCACCCTGCATCCTGAAATGTAATCCACGGATAGTGACAGGGATCTTCTGTTTTACTGCATCACGCAGCGCTTTTCGCAGTTTCAGCTGCAGCCCTTCGCGTGCCATCTCGATAATGTTCAGGCTCGCCTGGCCGGGAGCAGGTCGGAGATAATTACCGGTATCCCCATGCACATACAGCGTGTTGCCTTCATTATCGGTGATTACTGTGGGGGGTGCATAGGACTGGAGGAGGATCCCCCGGGTGAGTTCGACAAAGTTTGTCTCCCGCTGTTTCATGCCCGGCACCTGGGTGCCACCGCCCGTCTGACCGGTGATCGGCACGAGCCTGGCGATCCCTGCGGTCCTGGTCGGGAACAGGACCTGACGGGCGCTGAAGATCTTCCACTTCCTGCTGACCGGGGTGAAGAGATCGGTGAATCTCCCGATACTCTCTGACGGACTAAGAATGAGGATCCCGCCGGGGTTCAGGGAATAGTGGAACGAAGGGATGATACGGTTCTGGAGTTCTGTCTCGAAATATATGAGGAGATTGCGGCAACAAAGGAGATCGAGCCGGGTGAAGGTTGGATCCTTGGTCATGTCCTGTACTGCAAAGACCACCATCTCCCGGATCTCTTTTTTTATCCGGAACCCGGTCTCTTCCTTCGTAAAAAAACGCCTGAGCCGTTCCGGGGTGACATCGATCGCGATATTTGCCGGATACACCCCGCCACGTGCAATAGCGACCGCATCTTCATCAATATCGGTGCTGTAGATCTGGACCCTGAACTGGTGCCGTGCAGCATCCATGCATTCACGGAAGATCATCCCGATCGAGTAGGCTTCTTCACCGGTCGCACATCCCGCAACCCAGACACGGAAGACATAATTTTCAGGCTTATCCTTTAACATTGCAGGAAGGATTTCTGTTTTGAGAACCTCGAACGCTTCCGGGTCGCGGAAGAAGCTGGTTACATTGATGAGCAGTTCCTTGAAAAGCAGGTGGACCTCGGATGGATTCTCAGCGAGATACCGGGCATACGCCTCCGGGTCTTCAAGGTTATGTACACCCATGCGCCGTTCGATGCGACGGCGGATTGTGTTCTGCTTGTAGAGGGAAAAATCATGGCCGGTTTTTGTCCTGAGTAACATCAGGATCTTCGCAAACGGTTGTTTCCCTCCCAGGGACGGCGGGGGAGGGATTATCTTCCGTGTGGTGTAATTCCTGACATAGGTCGCAATCTCCCCAAATATCTTTTCGACCGGCAGGACGTACGTGGCAAGCCCGCTCTGGATGGCGCTCGCGGGCATCCCGTCATATTTCGCAGATGCCGGGTCCTGCACGAAGGAAACTCCACCTGCTCCCTGTACTGCCCGAAGACCGAGTGTGCCATCGGTCCCGCTGCCGGAAAGAATAACTGCTATCGCCTTTTCCTCTTCGTCTTCTGCCAGGGACCGCAGGAATGTATCGATCGGCATCCTCAGTCCCCGCAGCTGCGGCGGCAGGCTGAGCTGGAGCTCCCCATGAAATATGGTCATCTCACGGTTTGGCGGGATAATATAGACGTGGTCCGGCTCAACGGTCATCTGGTTTGTGGCCTCGGTAACCGGGATAGCGGTAATCCGTTGCAGGATCTCCGCGAGCATGCTTGAGTGTGCCGGATCGAGATGGGAAACCAGGATAAATGCCATCCCGCTGTCGGCCGGGACCTGCCTGAAGAAAACCTCAAAAGCTTCAAGCCCTCCGGCTGATGCACCAATCCCGATTATGGGAAAACCGCTCTTCACGACACGTTTTTTTCCTGTATTGGCAGATTTCCTGACTTTTGGAGCTCCCGTGGACCTGGTCTTTCCCTTCATTTTGTTACCCCGGCATCAGTTTGTTCAGACATTACCGTAGTGTATATGTACCGACAGCCATGAAATGGTGCGGGAGTTTTAGGACTTGAGTTCAGGCGATGTCAGCATCACGAATCGGCGTGATGGTGCACCTTTGAATACGATATAGGAATAATCATTCTCCGGAATATTAATATGTCCGAAATATGTGTGCAGGAATATATACATCCGGTACGTCTGTCTGCTCCTTGACAGGCTAACATATCAAATACCGAAAGACTGTCAAATGCGACAGGCAACCAGAGCGTGCACTAGGAAAACTTACCGCAAAATAAATTCAGTTATTGCCCCTCGGTTATTTCTTCTTCTTTAATTTTGATCCGGCCTCGTGCGCCGCGGTTTTAACATCGGAAACGGCCTTGTGGGCACCGGTTTTTACTGCCTCTGCTGCTTTCGCGCCCGGATGCTGCAGCTGGTCAAGTGAGCTGGTAACATCGCTCAACATTTTTTTGGACGATTTATCGGATGCTTTCTGTGCTTTCTCGACTTTACTGGCCTTCTCTTTTGAACTATCCATCAGAATTTCAACTCCTTCACTGATATGGGTTTAATCAATAGCGACCTGTCAGATTTTTCCAATCCATCAGGGTAGTGCGTATAGAGTGAAAGACCTATAAAATTCTTACCGGTTGTTTCAAAATCTGAAGTATCCGGCACTTCTCCAAAACATCCAGGGAAAAAACATGCACCATGTTGCCAGCACGCAGCCGGTTTGAAGCCATATCGCTCCTCCACTTTTCATAGTAACGGGATGTGGAAAAAAAACCGGCCAGTTATTAAAAAAATCTCTGTTTTTGATTCTTCGAATTTTATCCTGCCAGATAAGTATTACCGGCTCTCCCGGCATGGAGTGCTCTGCTCTTGCCTGGTTCCCGGTCGAAAAATGATTACTTCACAACAGAGTCCCTGATCTGGTCGATGCTGTCAAACTCTCCGCTTGCCGATATGATCAGATTGAAGCTCGGGAAAAAACGGGTGTATTTTAGAGAGATGCACTATTTCAGGCACATCATCGCCGATTTTTTCAAATTTCCCTCAAAGGAGCACGTCACAACAGGAACGTGACTATGGCAATAACCACGAAGATTATCACGAGCCATTTTGCGATTTCCATTGAAAAACCGGCAATCCCCCGTGCTCCCAGTATGAATGCAACCAGGGCAAGGATCAGGAAAACTACCGCAAGATAAATTAAATCAGCCATTGTTCACTTCACATCTACTTCTTTTTCAATTTTGCTACGGTCTCGTGTGCCGCAATTTTGGCATCAGCAACTGCTTTATGGACACCGATCTTTACATCATCCGATCCTTTCTCAGCTTCCTTTCCGCCACCTTTGGCAATATTGTGGGCGGCGACCGATGCATCATCATACACGGCATGTGCCGCCACACGGGCATCATCGATGGCTTTGCTTGCCTTTACTTTCAGATTATCAGCCATAAGTTTCCAACTCCTCTCCTGGTATGATTATTTCGGAAAATTATCATGATATATAATAATTTTCCGATACTCATACCAGAGCAACGGTACATTGCAGGAATCTGTAAAAAACCTTACCGTGTAAAGCAAAATCTGAAACAAGGCTGTATCATGTATTTAATAAGAACAGGATACCGCTGAGTATGAACGAAATTCTGCCGGTCCATATATTCCCTCCCCCGTCGAGCTCACCCATCTGGTCTCACTTTGTGCTGCGATTCGAACCCTCACAACCCGGGGAAAATCTTTGATTTTATGAACGGAACTTTGCCATGCTCTCTCCCGATTCAACGGCATCCGTCCGGTTTGTCCCTGGTTTTTGACCCGGGATTATCCGTTTACCCAGAATTGAAAAGAGGAAAAAACGACTTTGCAGAAACCCTGAGTTTTCAACAAATTGTAAACACCTGTTTACGGAGGGGACAGTGCCTGTCCCCCCGAACCGCCCCTTAGCTTTGCGATTGTGTCGTATTACCTTATCTGGAGTGATCGCTCCAGGGGGTGCCACATCGGCGGGGGCAGAGGCATTACATGCCGTAGCCCAAAAAAGAGCGTTAAGAAAACTATTTTGAAGATTTCCCATGAAAATAAATTAAACAGATGTGAGTAATGGAATGTTTATTCTTCATAATTATTTGCGATGAACCCCGCCGCCCCCGATGGGGCGCCCCCGCGGCGGATCAGTTTCTAAAATGTATAGCTGTAAACACCGCACTGCCCCGCCGTGGCTTGGAGAGGCCCGGAGGCGAAGGAGCCCTCATAAAATTACAAGGTGTAATGATTTTCATGGTTCGGGTGTGAACTCTCGTTCATGCCCGTTTCTACTAAGCCAAAAAACAGATTCTATCGAAGAATACCATGCCCAGATTATTTCAAAAATAATGATGATTTTCTCAGCACTTTCTCGTGCTGTCTTCAAGATCATGTATCCAGCTGGCAACTGCCCTCAGCACGGTCATGGTCTTCTCGGTCTTATGGAGATTCCCGCTCTGGGTATAAACACCGTCATTGTCCTGTGAGATTAATTCATTGATCACCCATACCCCAAAGGGATCGGTAGTCACGGAAAGGCCAAAGGAAAAACCCGGACAATTGATGAATACTTCACCGGATTCATAATCAATGTTTATTTTCAGGTCGCGATCTTCTTTTTGCACCATAGTCTTCAGGAACACGGAAAGATCGTAGGTCGTCAGGATCACTTCAATATCTTCTGGACGTAACATGAGGCATCACCATAGTCCCCTTCGCGCGGTTTGAGATAATACTTCCCTCCAGTGTTCCTGAATACAATTTTCAGAATGGCTGTCAACCGGGAACCTGAGAAAGATTTCGACTACTTGTCAATGTATCGCAGTTATCCCGAAGAAATACTGATAAGCATAACCGAAGCTATGGTGAGGTATGGATTTCTTCAACTCCGCCTATAAGGGCACCCCTCCCTGGGACATCGGCCATCCCCAGAAGGAGTTCGTCGGGCTGGTCCGGAGGGGAGAGATATCCGGGTCTGTCCTTGACATCGGGTGCGGGACAGGGGAGCATGCCCTCTTCTTTGCACAGGAAGGACATGAGGTGTGGGGGATCGATTCCGCCCCCCTGGCAATCCAGAAGGCACAGGAGAAGGCTGCCAGACGAGGACTCCCGGTGCATTTTCAGGTCCTGGATGCCCTGGAGCTCTCCCGGCTCAACCGGAAGTTCGATACCGCCACCGATTCAGGGCTCTTCCATACCCTGTCCAATGAAGACCGCCCGGTCTTCGTGGATAACCTTGCAGCGGTCCTCTCTCCCGGCGGGAAATACTTCATGCTCTGCTTTTCCGACCAGGAGCCCCCCGGCTACGGCCCGAGGAGGGTATCAGAACGGGAGATACGGGACAGCTTCCGGGACGGCTGGGTCATCAATTATATCAGGGCAGCGACCTTCGAGAGCCGCACCCGGCCTGAAGGGCCCCGTGCCTGGCTCTCGTCGATATCAAAAAAATGAGGGAGACTGGTACGACCAACGGTGAGGAGTTGTGCGGTATAATGCTGCCCGCTAATAGTACAAGCATATCATCAAACGGTCGAAAATGATGATCAATCTTCTCTCTTTTCCTAGAAATGATTCATGATAAAATCCCGGATCTTTGGATAGTCAGCCAGGCGGTTGACGATATATTTTGTTACCTTGACTATCTGGACATCAAATAATCTGGTTACCGCCAGCCCGATGATAAAGATCAGCACGCCCATGATGACTGCCAGGGCTACCCCAATCTCGCCAAAGAACGATACGTAAAAGAAGGTGACGACCATTGCCAGTAACGACAGAAGTGCGGATCTGATGATAAAATAGAGCCTCTGCAGCCATGTGGAAAGCAGCAATGCCTTTATTACCGCTCGTTTTTCGATAACGCATTCACGTCCGGGCGGAACACTTTCTATCTCGTGGAACAGGCTTTTTGTCTGGTTCAGGTCTGATAACTGGAGTATCTTTCGGGCATACCTGGCATCAGATAAATCATTGGAACTTGCAGATTCAATGTCCACCATAATTCTCTGGGATATTTCAGCTATCTCTTTGTCTGTCGGAGATGGGTCTTTCGGATGCTGAGGGTCATCTGTCATGGTACATCTGTCCTGGCCAGGAGTGGAGTTGTCGCTCTCAATGCCTTTTTGAGTATACTTCATATAAATATATTACCCGGTCAACCAGCATCCCGGAACGTACACAATACGGCCATGCAGGCATGGTGGCCTTCCTATTCCTTACACGATTATGTGAGCTTTTCCAGAGAACCCGGGAACACTCACCTGTTTTTTCCCGTCCTGTATTCCCCCACACATACTCCCGGGTCAGCAGGAATGATTTTTCATTTGAAACGAACATGAACGGGAATGGTTCGCATCCAACCCATGAAAATCGTCAAACTAGGTAATTTTAAGAAGGTTCCCCGCCTCAGGGCCTCTCCGAGGCACGGCGGGGCAGTGCGGCATATACGTACAGACACGGATCCGCCGCGGGGGCGCCCCATCGGGGGCGGCGGGGTTCATCGCAAATAATTACGAGGTATAAACATTCCATTACTCACATGTATATAATTCAATGTTCATGTGAAATTGCGGGAAATAAGCTTTCTTCGCCTGCCCTTGCAAATGATGAAGGAATTACCCTGAGTGAACCGGTTGTGCCAGTAACCTTTTTACATCCTCAACCGTTGCCACCAGTTTCATCTCCATGGTGTTGAACGCAGACCATTGAAGGATCTCCGGCTCCATCGCCATTTTCTGGAATTCGTCCAGACTTGGAGCGTCAAACACCTCATACAGGGTATGTTCAGGGAGAACGAACCAGGCGCCCAGCATTTTGATGTTGTACTTCTCCATGAGCGATTCGAGCTTATTGAGCAGGTCCAGGTGTACCTGCCGGGTTTTTTCATTAAACATCCAGCAGCTCTCGGGAGAGTGTCGGGAAATTAACAGGAATGTCGGCATATGAAGTATCTCCAGATACCCCTCCAACGTTCCGGTATTTATCCATTGTGGAGAATAAAAATGGTTGAAAAAAAATTCAGAGACCCCTCAAAGTCTGCCACGGATGGGAGAACTGCAATTAACCACGACATGATACCCAGGATTTCATCGGAGAGTCACCTCATGCACCTGGAATACCGGCAATCCCCAATTCTCCGCTCATAATCAGTGTCAGGAAGGAGGATGCGGGAAGTGCAGGTACTGGCATGTCGATTCAAAGAAGCGGACTGGTCCGGTGAGACAACCGATCCGGTGTGCCTGGGAATGGTCCCCTGCCATACACCTTAAAATCCCAACGGACACAAGGATGATGCATGCCACCCGATCCCGGTGCCGGCCAGGTCTTCATGGAAATGACGAAATACCGGTACCTTACCCCCTCGGACCAGGAAAAGCACCTGCTCCAGCCGCCCCTTGAACTCCCACCCGACCCGGAAAAACCCATCTTCGATCTCCCGAAACCGGAGACAATTAAGGTCCCACCCCGCGATCTCAGGACCGCGATCGAAGAACGGCACAGCGTCCGCATGTACGCAAAAGAACCTCTCACCCTGCCGGAGCTGGCGTTTTTGCTCTGGTGCACCCAGGGAGTAAAAAAGGTTGCCGGCACCTATGCAACCTTCCGCACGGTCCCGTCAGCCGGAGCCCGCCATGCACTCGAGACATACCTGCTCATCAATGATGCCGGGGGGCTTGAACCGGGGCTGTACCGGTATCTCGCTCTTTCCCACCGTCTCCAGCAGCTCGATCTGGACCCGACACTGCATATCCGGATCGCCAAAGCATGTCTCGAGCAGCAGTATATCATGCGGTGCGGCGTGGTCTTCCTCTGGGTCGCTGTCCCGTACCGGATGACCTGGCGGTATAGCGAGCGGGGTTACCGGGAACTCCACAAGGACGCCGGGCATGTCTGCCAGAACCTGTACCTCGCGGCACCGGCAGTCGGCTGCGGGGTCTGTGCCATCGCAGCATACGATGACGATACCATGCATGAGATTCTTGGCATCGATGGCGTGGATCAGTTCCTGATCTATCTTGCCACGGTTGGCAAGACCGGTCATGTACACGGGTGAACAGTTCACACAGAACCCCCGGAGGGATCAATTGAAACCAGATTTCCTTTAGGTTTCGAGTTAATGGCCGTAATTTTGTTCGGTAGAAACACACATGAACGGGAGTTCACACCCGAACAATGAAAATCATTAAACCCTGTAATTCTATGAGGGCTCCTTCGCCTCCAGGCCTCTCCGAGGCACGGCGGGGCAGTGCGGTGTTTACAAATATGCTTATAGACCTGATCCGCCGCGGGGGCGCCCCGTCGGGGGCGGCGGGGTTCATCGCAAATAATTTTGAGGAATAAACATTCCATTACTCACATCCGTTTAATTTATTTTCATGGGAAATCATCAGGATATTTTTCTTTACGTAATCCGGGAGCTACGGCATGGTCTCCGCCCCAGCTGCTGCTGTGGCCTACCCTTGGAGCGATAACTCGGAGAAGGTAATACGCACGATCGCAAGGCGCAGGGGCAGTTTGGGGGGACAGGCACTGTACCCTCCGTTAATTGATGCTTAACAATTTGTTGAAAACTCAGGGTTTCTACAAAGCCCATAATTTTTATTCCGACAGGATAATCGGGGTATCCCATGAATTCACCGGTACGCAACTATATCGTATGACACACCAAACAGGGGTAATCAGAAGACGAGGCAGGCATGGGACGTGTACGGACAGATTCAACAAGGCGATATCAGTGTGCATCCCTGATTTGCGATTATTTACTGAAGAAAAATATCACCCACGCTGTAGTAACAGCACGGGATATTGCAAAATTTCATCATCTGACCCGTAAATCCTCCCAGTCAATCAGCGCAATGCTGAATTTTTTATACAGCAACCGCATCAGGGAGTCCCGGTTCGGATTTTATATTCTGGGGACGCTGGCGTTTAAAAAAGTTGATTATCCCCATCATTACTCCATTGAACTGATTGACGGAGCCAGGGGCTTGCTGTAATTTTTTTGATTATTACGCAGGTTTTCCGAAAGAAGACTCTGGTTTATGATTCGCTGCATGAGTCATAACTATCGAACATTTTTTGCAGTGGTGGCACCGTGCATCCCGTATTTTTTTGTAAAAATCCTTGGGCGTTTTATTGATGATTGCATTTTCCGTATGGCAGGAAGGACAGGTATACCGGATGATGTAACCTGATCGTGTTCCTGTGACCTCTTGTTTTAACGATAATTTTGTCATAGTATCATCCTTCAGGACCCGCACCGGATTGAACGTGTGTCCCAACCCTTTGGTACATTCCCTTGCTGACAAAGAGGATTTTGCAGGGGTGGGGAGTTTACCGCTGGTTGTGGGCGATCCCTCAAAAAAGCGGTGGTGGTGCCAAAATCGTTTGTGATTATCCTATTATTGGTGTTCCTGATGTATAGTATGATAGGATGGTATCGGTTTGTCTGATGGACAGGTTCCCGGAGCAACAACTAACTCATCCATATGCCAGGAAAACGGTCCTGATGAAGGTCCCTGGCCCCCGAAGCGGTATCTGAGGAGAGGGATGGGGCAGCCGTTGGCCCCGGAGTATCGTTGCTAGCCTGGAGTGTCATCATATCATCAGGGCAACAAGAAAAAGAGAGGTGATCTCCAGCGGAGCAGAAGCATCAGCGGGGACGAATGAACATGACCAGGCATATCAGTTTTAAAAAAGCAGCACCTTTATCACCGGGCGCACGGAATTAGGATTACCAGTTGTTGGAAAAAACCTGTGAATACCTGCAATTTTTCTTCAGGTGAAAATATCCTGATCTTCCGGTGAATCTTCAATGAAGGGAACGAATACTTACCTTGACAGGAGGAAGCTTGCCAGCCTTGCCCTCATTCCCTGTTCCCTGATCCTCATTGTCATATTTACGGTCCTGAATATAAGAACCGCAACGGACCCGCCGTTCCTGCTCGCCATCCTCAATACCCTGTTCATCGGGATAATCCCTCTCGTTATCGCGATCATTGCATTCCGGAGTTACCGGTCCAGCGGGTCAGCAAGCCTCTTCATGATGGGGTCCGGTATGATGATCTTCGGGATTGGCTCGATTGCCGCCGGGTGGGTCATCGGGTTAACGGATGGTGCAAATGTCAGTGTCGCCATCTATAACGTCTGCATCCTTATCAGTGCAGTCTTCTACCTGACGGGAGCCCTGCTGACTTTCACCAGAAGTAAAGCGGCCGGAACAGCCGGGCTTTTGTGGAAGATCGCGGCCATGACCGCAGGCATTGTCATTTTCGTAGTGGGGTTTACCTCCTTATCGATCATGGGATCGATCCCGCTGTTTTTTATCCTTGGTACCGGGCCGACCATTCTCCGGCAGACCGTTCTCAGCTATGCAATCGCGATCCTCGCCATCACATCTCTTGTGCTCTTCCGTCTTTTCACCCTGAAAAGGGAAGATTTCTTCTTCTGGTATTCGGTTTCTCTCGCGGTAATCGCCATCGGCCTGGTCGCCGCTTTCCTCACACCGGCATTGGGAAGTCCGGTAAACTGGGTCAGCAGGGTTATGCAATACATAGGCGCCGGTTATGCGCTTGTCGCCATTGTTGTCACCAGCAGGCTCGCACAGGACCGGGGCCTCTCACTTGAAGAGACGCTCAGCAGGTTCTTCAGTGAGGCTGAAGCGGGGTACAAAACGCTCGTAGAAACCGCGACCGATGCGATTGTGGTCTTTGACCAGGCCTACCGGATTATTATCTGGAACACATCTGCGGAGAAACTGTTCGGGTACACAAAGGATGAAGCGGTCGGACTCTCCTTCACCCGGCTCCTCAGCGGGAACAGTAACGACAGGGTTCAGACCAGCGGGAATGGTGAGTTGCTTTTCACAGGCGGCAAATTATCAGGAAAAACAAAAACTGATATCCGGTGCTTGCGGAAGGATGGGAGCACGTTCCTTGCCGAACTAGCGCTGTCCCGGCACACGGTTTCCGGGGTAAATCTGAGTACCTGCATTATCCGTGATATGACAGAACGCATCAGAGCAGAAGACCGTATGAGATTTCAGGCAAACCTGCTCGCCAATATTTCGGATGTGGTCTATGCAACCGATACACAGATGCGCCTGACCTCCTGGAACCCGGCTGCTGAGAAAATGTACGGCTGGAAGGAAGAGGAAGTGTTGGGAAAGCCTGTATTTGAGTTCGTGGGCTCGAAATTCAATCCAGGAGAGCGGACCAGGCTGACCCAGGAGTTGATGGAAAAAGGAAGTGTGACCGCACAGGTCGGGCATACGACAAAAGCAGGTAATCGCATTGTCTTTGAATCAGTCACCCTGCTCCTGCGTGATGGTGATGGGAAGGTGGACGGATTTATAGGTGTCAATCACGATATTACCGAGCAAAAGCTGGCTGGGGAAGCATTGCGGGAGAGCGAGAAACGGTTCCGGACGATCTTCGAACATTCTCCCTTTGGTATCGCGACGTGCGATCTGACCGGGAGACTGCTTGCGACCAATTCTGCCTTCGAATCGATGCTTGGCTATACGATGGAGGAACTGCGGAACAGGCATTTTGCAGAATTCACGGATCCCGGTGATATCGACAATGAGCAGCAGATGTTCATGGAGGAGCTCGATGGCGATCACGATTCACGTGAATTCGAGAAGCATTACATCAGGAAGGATAGGCGGATCATCCTCGTCCGGGTTGTCGGGACATTTATCAGGGGTCCGGACAGGAAACCTTCGATCGGGCTTGTTATGATCGAGGATGTGACCGACAGGCGGCAGACGGAGGAAGCGCTGAAGCAGTCGCTTGCTGAAAAAGAGGCCCTCCTTTCCGAGGTCCATCACCGGGTCAAAAACAACCTGGCTGCATTCATTTCGCTTCTGAGCCTCGAAGGAGCAACCGAAGAATCTCCGGCAGGAAAAATGCTCAGGCAGGACCTGCAGAACCGGGCACGGAGCATGGCACTCATCCACGAGACTTTATACCGTACGCACCAGTATTCGGAAGTTGACATGGAGGTATACCTGAACAATCTGGTCGGGCAGATCGTCAATTCCTACACCTCGCCACAATCCATCAGGATGGTCATTGAAGCTCAGGGAATATCCCTTGATCTTGCCCGGGCGACACCGGCAGGCCTGATTGTCAATGAGCTCGTGACCAATTCCCTCAAGCACGCATTCCCGAAGGAAGCGATTGGATGCCGGGCGGACCAGAAAGATCCATGCACTATCGGGATCCGGCTGGTGAAGGAAAACGGATCGTACCTCCTTCACGTCTCTGATAACGGTATCGGGATGCCAGCCGGAATCGACCTTCCGGCCTCGAAATCCCTGGGACTGAAACTTGTGACATTTCTCGCAAAACACCAGCTGAGGGCAACGATCGAGGTCAACACCGGAAAGGGAACGGAGTTCATGTTCCGGTTCAAGCATTAACTGATGAAGGATCCTTCGGTTCTTATCGTCGGGGATGATGGGGACATCGCGATTTGTCTCTCCGCGATTTATTGCAGGAAAGGTTCTTGTAGTTGCAGCCAACTCTTCTGTATGCCATCCCAAAAATCATGTCCCATGAAGTTCGGACCCGCGGTCAGCATCGAGGGGATGATCATTGAAGTTCCCTGCATTGGCAGCGACTGTGCGTGGTTTTTTAATAACCATTGTGCGATCCTCAGTATTGCAAAAGAACTATGCAGGGACCAGAAAAAGAAGGGACCTAAGGGTACATCCGCTGATTAATTATTTGATACTACGGGGATAGTGAATTATTGCCCGGCAGCGTGTGGCATTTAAAAGATACCAGTACCTGCCGCACCCTTGGCATGCAGGAAAATTCCAGGTAACGATGTGCAGCAGGGATGAAATAACGGCGGTGCTGCAAAATCCAGGATATTCTAATGAGGCTTGATCGGATAGGGTTAATATTCAGAAAACAGGGAGTAATTAAGATAGTATTGGGTAAGCCCGGCGAATGGCAAGAAAATTATTTAAAAAAATCCACTCGGCAATGGCAGAAAATATTCTTATTTCTTTTTTGCCTTCAGAATTTTTTTGGGAGTCAGAATGCCCAGCTTCTCCAGTTCTTCCCGGGCGAGCGTTTTAAAGCTCTTTCTCCTGTCTTCACCAGGAAATAAATCGCTCTTGACTTTTGCATCTAAGGTTTTAGGTTTCCTCTTCTTTGGCATATATGAATAGTATATAATTCCCGTTAATATTTTTTGTCCATGGAAAACGGTGCCTTTCTATTTGCTTCTCCCCATTTCTGAAAAGAGAATTCAACGGTATGAAGTGATCGTTGAGCCATCCATTACAACCCCTCAGGTCCTGCCTCTGTGTACGCACTCCTTATAACGTCCGATCATCTAATCTTGGCAGGATACATCCCCTGATTTCGCACAGGGAACATTTTTGTTCCTCCCGTTCCTCCCGGTAAACTGCCCCGTTTCCCCATTGCCCCTCCCGGCGTCCGTTGTTTCCTGGTTATTCCCGTTTATAATAAAAGACCTTACTCACGGACGACCAAGATGAATATGTCAAAGGGCCCCGCGACACCAGACAAAAAAACACAGAAGGAAACAACAATGGCAGATTTTATACAGAATTCTCAGACAAAGACCGCGGTTCGCGAACTCGCGAGCCCGATACCAGACGTAGCGGCGTTTAACACGATCCCCCAGTCGGTCGTCACCGACAACCCGTTTGGATGCGTCGCTTATATGACTGCCGGGGAGAACCATGCCCCGGTTGAAAAGACCCGTGAGGCCTACACCGCACGGCTTGTGTACCAGGACGGGGAGGCCAATGCCATCGGGAACGGGTCGCACCGGTTCAGCACCCTTGCCGGGTTCAATGGCGGTGTCACCGCACTGCTGGCTGCTGCGGATGTCAGCACGGCACATGGCGGCACAGCACTCCATGATGCGGAGAATGACACATTCACCGCAACCCTCCGTTGCCACGATGTGAACGGCGAACTCTACATGGTGAACTTCAGCCGCAGCCGGGTCACCCTCACGTCCTATTCTGACGATGCAATCCGGACCTCGGTCGAGACCTGGGCGGACACTGTCCCGGCCCTCGCATAACGCAGACCGTGACGAACAACCCGAAGAGAGGGGACCTGTCAGTCTCCTCTTTTCCGGGTCTGATCGTCATCGCCGCGGAGGACCGTTATGGAAACCGAAATTCTGGGCATTATCCTTGGGGTGGTGCTCCCCATCTACCCGATGCTCTTTGCCATCCACCGGAAGATTGGCAGGTACGACGAGATTGTAAAGGAGTTCAGGAAACTCCGGGCTGAACACGATGCCTGCCGGGAGACATGGCATGGAAACTGAAGGCACTTCCTGTGCAGTCGCCGAGGTGATCGGTATATTCAGGGGAAAATCCGGCGGGTTTGAACCGCTCGGTCCTGGTACACCGCTCACTGAAGAAGAGGTGCGACGCAACCCGATTTTCTATATCCTTGACCTGAACAGCGACACCTGTGACGAGAACCTGATCATCGATGTAATCTATGATAACCTCTCGCCCCTGCGCCTGCAGGACCTGCGGAGGGGGACCGATATCCCACGCGGGGTCCGTTTTTGGCCGGACTGGTTCGATATCCCCCCGTACAGGGAAATGCACGATACAGATGGCCGCCTGGTGTATCCCCGTGCGCCGGGTATCCACACCGTACAGGTCCGGACCGGCCGGCGGAAGTTTGCACAGATGGGGCGGGTCAGGGACTTCAGCCCGGAGAACGGTGGGTATACCAGCCCGCTCTTTGAGATACGGTTTGCAGGAGAAGAGAATGTCCGGACATGACCTGAGGACGCCGGATACAGCCCGTATCGGGAGCGGGGTTGCGGGAGACGGGCATGTTCGAGAATGAGCTGCAGACCCGTACCGCGATCTGCGGTACTGCAGCTCTCCTCGCAACCATTTTTTTCCTCGCCCATCTTCCGCATATCCTTCTCATAGTGCCGGTCGGTGTGCTGTTCCTGGGCATCGTTGCGGACCCGGAGGAAACGCACGCTGTGTGGTACGGGGTGCTCAATACGCTTGGGATCTTTGATGCGGCATCCCTGAACCCTGCTGAGTTAGCAAATTACGCAGAGAAACGGCATTACTTCTGGTTCGGGGAGGTGGCTACGGCGGCAGGCATCGCCGGCACCTTTGCTATCCCTCTCGGGATCTTTCTTGCGGGGATGACCGAGATCACGCTGGCATTCATCAGTGCTGCAGTGCTGTTCCTGCCGCTCTTTGTGTTCCTGCCCAGGGTGATCCAGCGGGGGATGAAGGCTGATCCCGAGATTGTCATTGAGGCGTTCGGGAAGAACGATCAGGTTAAAAAAGTGTTCTGGACCCTTTTTGCCGCAATGGCCGGGCTGGTGCTGGCCCGTGTTGTGGACCCGGTGACTGCACAGCAGGTTGTTGCGATGATTACCGGATCAGGGATATGATAAAGGGATTTTTCCCCGTCTCTTTATCCTTTACTTTTTCCAATTACCGGAGCGTTTTTTTGATGTGCACCCGCCTGCCGAAAACAGGCAGAGAATAATTCTTTTTATCAGCCGCCACATGATCCATTATTGTCAAAAATACTGGTGATACTACGGTAAAAGGGATAACAACGAAAATTATCTACCCTGAAATTGGTATTTGCGGGCTTTCCTGCAGATTGTGCCCCCATTATCATACAGAAGGTTCCAGCAGGTGCGGGGGATGTAAAACCGAATCCAGGATGGGTGCCGGCTGCCCTTTTATCACGTGTGCCCTGAAGAGAAAAGGAATCGAATTCTGCTGGGACTGCGGAGAACATGAAACCTGTGAAAAGTGGAGAAAGCACCGGGAAACCGGGAAAAAAGCCGATTCATTCATGTGTTATCAGAAACTTGAGGATGATATTGCATATATCCAAACGCACGGGGTAAACGAGTTTGAAAAGATGCAAAAAAGGCGGGAGCACCTGATTCAGGAGATGGTGCGGGAATTCAATGAAGGACGTTCAAAAAGCTATTATTGCATCGCAGCTGCCGTTATGAAAATTGAGGAATTGAAAGAAGCCCTGAATAAAGCTCGTGCGGATTCTGAAGGATTAGGAATTAAAGAGAAATCAGGAGTTCTCCATGCACTACTGGATGAAATTGCCCGGCAAAAACACTATTATCTGAAGTTGAGAAAATGAAAAAGGTTAACAAACAATCTGAATGGTTGCGAGCATGACGGTAAAAATATCAGGGGGAAAGACCGGCCGGCCGGCAAAGGTGCCGGGTGAAAAACCTACCCGCGATAAAATATTCGACGCTGCTGTTGACCTGTTCGCGGAACGGGGATATGACAGGACATCTGTCCGGGATATCGCAAGCGCAGTCGGGATCACGGAAAGTGCCGTCTACCGTCACTATCCCAGCAAAGAGTCCATCCTCGAAGCGATCTTCACGTACGTGGAAACCCGGGTATACACCCCCCTCCCTCCCGCCCGGAATCCTGACGGGCATACAGAAAGGACGATTTTCCGGGAAATGCTGGAAGGCCTGCCCCGGTATATCATGGCAGATCCCTGTCTTGTCAAAATCATACACATCCTTTTTATCGAAATGCACCATAACGAAAAAATCCGGGATTACCTACAGAAAGAATACGGGGAGAAAGCTGACGAGTATACCGAAGTGTTGTTCCGGAAAGCCATCGAAGACGGGAACATCCGTCCCTGCGATCCACGGGCGCTGGCAAAGGTATTCAACGCGTTCCGGTTTGCCTGGCTCTACCAGACATTCATCCTCGACTTTGATAAACCACGGGAGACCGGCAGGATGGAAAAGGACCTGCAGGCCCCCATCGGATTATTCGAGCAACTCCTGGAACCCTGATTCTCCTACCACCATCTCTTGAATCATCGGCCTCGTGCATACGTATGATCCAATAGATAGCAGGGGGATTTTACCACTGCACAAGTAAGTGAGCGTTAACTTTTTAAGCCTTTACTGCCAATAAGTAATCAAGCGTTTACTTAATCCGCATAATCCGGCATTCAGTCCAGGATTATCATGAGCGATTAACAGGACGCAAACGAATCACATTGGATACCATGGAAGGATCGAATAATGACCATTCAGAATTTATATCACCAGAACGTGAAAATCGGGGAGGCGTTTCCATCCCCATTTGTGATCAAACGGGTGACGGCTCCCCGGATATATGCAGAGCATGAAATTAACTCAGCGATCTGCGGAGGAAGGACATGAAAATCGTCGCACTTATAGGAAGCCCGCGAAAGGGAAACACATTCCGTGCATGCGAGGAGTTCCGCGAACACCTGCAGAAGATCTGTAACGTGGAATTTGAATACCTCTGGCTGAAGGACGCTCGCATCGAGCCCTGCAAAGGGTGCTTTGTCTGTTTTCCCAAGGGTGAGGATAAGTGTCCCCACCGTGGTGATGATGTCCATGTCATTGAGCAGAAGATGCTGGATGCTGACGGGGTGATCTTCGCTTCACCGGTCTACAGCATGAATGTGTCCGGGCTGATGAAGACCTTCATCGACAGGATCAGCTATACCGGGCACAGGCCGCGGTTCTTCGGGAAGAAGGCATTTTTCCTGGTGACAACCGGTTTATTCGGCGCAGGAGATGTCCTGAAGTACATGAAGACGCTCGCATGGGCGTGGGGATTTGAGTGTACAGGAACCGCCGGGCTCATTACCCCGAATGGGGCCGTGCCCCGTGAACGGGCTGAAAAAAATACACAGCTGCTGAAGGAAGGTGCACAGGTATTTTCTGCCGGATTACTCCGCACAACGCCAAGAAGACCGGGGGTCTTGGATGTGATCCACTTCTCCATGGGGCGGGGGAATTTCTCGCAGATGGAAACAGTGTCGCCTGCCGATTACCAGTACTGGAAAGGGCAGGGCTGGCTCTCACCTGATGCGAAATGGTTCATGGATGTTCCGCTCAACCCCCTGTACAGGGCAATCGGGAGGATCGTTGAATGGCATGCCCAGCGATCATGCAGAAAATATGTTGGCCTGGAAACTTGTAACAGCAGATGGGTGGAGCCGGAGGGGGAACGGGGATAGTGCAATGCAGGGCAGAGATGGCACGGGTTATTGATCCGGAGACTCACCCGGCAGATTATGGGATTGTTGAGGAATGGTGGTGGGGAAACGATCCCGGCTGATCTCCAGGATGAGGCCCTCCTCCACAGTACCATAACCTCATCCTCGCAACCAGTGGTATGGTTCGGGGGCGGCAGAGATTTCAGACCACGGCATCAGGTTTTCCGGGTCTTTCCTGCAAACCATCAGTACTCGTTCCGATACCAACGGATGCAGGGAACGTGGGGCTGCTTTTTTTATGTTTATTTCTTCTTAATATCTGCAAGAAGGAAGACAAACGAGATTGCTACCCAGAATGCAACTTTCAGCCAGTTCTGGGTTTGTATGGCTTCTATAACAGCAACCCCAAAAAATAAGAGAAAGATTGCAGTGTTCGTTCCGAAGGGTAGTCCTGCCATATCTACATGCTGGTAAGCGGTATCTTAAAAAAACTATCTTTTATACGGCCCTGGCCGGGCTGGTACTGGACCGGTCGTGGATCCGGACAGCTCCGCAGATTGTCGGGATTATTTCGGGGTGAGAAGGTACAACCTTTTTTTGAATCAATGCACAAGAAAATTGGCTCTGGTGAAATCATTATTTATAACATTCTTGGGGGCTTTGCCCCCGCCACTATGGCAACCCCCTATGTGATATCCGTGGAAATCTGACTATCCGTTACTAAAGTAAGATCGGATTTTTGAAACGGAGCCAGGGGTTTCATTATCTCTTTAAATCTTCCTGCTTTTCCGTGCACTCAGGAGAAGATCCTTAATCTCTGGTGGCATTTGCTCATCCTGCCATCGTCTTTCTGCTTCCGGTGATTGGCCGGCATTTTTCACTGCCTTCAGGGCATACCACGCTGCTCCCAGTGAATGGTCAGCCATATGAGCAGTTGCGACAGCCTGCCCGACAGATCGAGCAACCGCTCGTGAAGCCGGATGGGAAGATTCCCGTGCAACAGCGTGTGCGGCTACTGAAGCTTTCATCGCGTCACCGGTTGAAGCGTTTCCCTGAGCCCATGCTCTGGCAGTCACCAGGGCATTTTTCAGTCGTTCATCTATGGTTTCGCCAAAGAGATGCAACACATGCTCTGCACAGTCGCAGCCCCAGGTAATGAGCTGAATGTGCTGTTCTTTTTTCAGGGGTCCGCCCCGGTGTTCTGCAACAAATCGTCTGTCCCGCATTTTGCAGCAGCTTCGCATAATCCTCACCTGATAACGGAATCTGATACGATCATCGAAGTTCTTATCCTGACAGATGCCGTTGAGCCCGCATCTTTGCAGGCAGGTCCGTATTGTATTCTTTCACCCGATGGCTCAAGGAACGTGTGAATAACGGATATCTTTCCCTTGATGCAGAGGTATTTTTAAACCTTTTTTCAGAAATCCCGGTATGCCTGTTTTCGGTAATCAATTTCAAGGACATGGATAATCAGGACATCACTATGGATTGAGAGAAGGGCGCGGACGTCTCTCCGGACCCGGAGAGAGTAAACCGGATGGTCCGGGTTTGACGCCTTTATCTTTTTTATAACCTGATACGGGTCTTTTTTGATGTTCTGAATCGCACTCACAACGTTTCGGGCAATCTCCGGTGGCAGTTTTTCCAGATCCCGGTCTGCACGATGGGTATACTTGACCCGGTACAGACTCATTTAACCCCGTATTTCTTCCGGATATCCTTTTCAGAAATCAGATTTCCTTTTTTGATATCTTCGAGTCCTTCTTCCAGCCCTTTGATGGCATCTGAACTGAGCGGTTCATCATCAACAGTGAGATTCACCAGGCGCTCGATAACGTCGTTGTATGATTCCTTCGGGTTACGTTTCAAGTTATTCAACTGTGTTTTGAGATCTTCCCGGATATAAATGGAACTCGCTGCCTGCATAGTAATACCTATAGGTGGCTATAGGTAAAAAACCAGCTATTCGTCCCGGCAACAACAAGAGACTCAAAAGGGAACGAAGCCGGAGTGCGTCCCGGTATGGTTCGCCTGGTTCCCGGCTATGAATATCTCCTGGAGCGTGTCATGGGTGATTGACGGTACAGGTGTCCCCGGGTTTTGAAAACCACGGGAACAATCTCATCCGTTGAACTCAATTTTACCAAGCAAATTATACTATTTGAGAAATCTGTCACGGACCGTCAGGATTCACAAAAACGTCATACGCTTCCTGCCCTCCTTACAACCACCGGATAGAGAAGTGACAAGACATCGGGTTGTTTTTTTACCGTGACGATCCCCGGAGTGGGAGTGCTTCCGTCAGAGAGTGATTACACCATAAAGAATATTATATTGTATATTATGGAATAACAGCCGAGGCAAACCTTACGTCACAGACTCCATTTCTTCAGGATATGATTACCCAAACCTATCGGTATGATCATCTGGCATCAGTGGACGCATTGCTATGGGGAGCTGAACGAGTATGACCCTACTTGCCCGAATCAAGGAACAGATCCTGCCGATTACAGTTGCTGCGGTCATCCTTGCAGTCGGGTATTATACCTTCACCAGGATGCCGCCGCGGGGATCACCCTGGGATATTGCAGAATGGATCCTCCTGCTCGTCACTTTCTGTATTCTGTTCTCCCTTTTCCCGGCAGTTGCAATCATCTATGGCTGGCGAACCGGGAATCGAATTGGTGCGTTCCTTGTCGGGGTACTTGCGCTCCCCCTTGTCTGTATTTTCGGGTTTATCCTGCTCCATCCGGGTAATATGGTGTTTCTCCCTCAGTCCAGTACATTCCCCTTTATCGCTATTCTAACAACAGTCTGTGGCCTTGCAGGATTTTGTGCAGCACAGAGGACGAAAAATTACCTTGCAGTATCGATTCTTCTTACCGGATTGTGGCTGATTATATGGATGAGCGGGTTCAATTGAATCCTCACGGATTTTTCTTCAATTTCCGTTTTTCAGAATCCGATGGGGGAACTCCCCTGTTTTAGCACTGTCCACAATATTCAGGGGAGTTATGCTGGATCCGGGAATTTCTTATACCTTTATGGTGAATGGCCGGTCATAGTTTCTATTACCGTATCAGCAGAATTGTACCAGAATAGAAACATTACCTGAGTGATCCTCTTGGAAACCCCCAACATGGCGCCTGAAACGACCGCTGATGTGCCGGCCATCTGCCATGTACCGCCCATACCTGTCAGCCCGGCTGCCAAACGGGTCGTGCTGCTCATCGCCATCCTTGCCGGGTTCATTACCCCGTTCGACGGTTCGGCGGTCAATATCGCCCTGCCGGCGATGGGGGCGGAATTCCACATGGACGCCATCGCCCTTTCATGGATCGCGACCGCATACCTCCTCGCCGCAGCCCTCTTTTTAGTACCCCTCGGCAAGATTGCCGACATCTATGGAAGGAAACGTATCTTCCTGTACGGCATTGCGCTCTTCACTCTTGCCTCCCTTGTCATGACCATGGTCCCTTCCACCAACCTGCTCATCGCAGTCCGGATCATCCAGGGGATCGGCGGGGCCATGATCTTCGGGACGAGCATTGCTATCCTTACTTCCGTATTTCCCCCGGGAGAACGGGGAAAAGCCCTCGGGATCTACATAACCGCCGTGTACTTCGGGCTCACGGTCGGGCCGTTTTTCGGGGGCGTGCTGACCGAGAACCTTGGATGGCGGAGCATATTCTTTGTCAATGTTCCTATCGGGATTATCGCCTGCCTGCTCATCCTGTGGAAGCTCGAAGGTGAATGGAAAGAATGCGAGGGTGAGCGTTTCGATCTTGCCGGCTCGGTCATCTATGCGGGTGCTCTTGTCTGCATCATGTACGGTTTCTCCCGTGTCCCGTCCGTCACGGGGATTGTCCTCATCGCTGCAGGGTGTCTCATCGGCATTCTCTTTGCCCTGTATGAGATGAGAGTTCCCATGCCGGTCCTCGACATGCGCCTCCTGACGAAAAACCGGGTCTTTGCGTTTTCAAATCTTGCCGCCCTCATCAGCTACAGTGCAACCTTTGCCGTGACCTTTCTTTTGAGCCTCGACCTCCAGTACACCAAGGGATTTTCACCGGAACAGGCCGGGCTGATCCTGATTGTCCAGCCGGCGGTGATGGCGCTCGTCTCACCGGTAGCCGGGCGGCTGTCTGACCGGGTCGATCCCCAGATCGTCGCATCGGCGGGAATGGCCCTGAGTGCCACCGGCCTGTTCCTGCTGGTCTTCCTGGTCGAATCGACCCCGGTGTGGTACCTGGTTGTCTGCCTTATTGTGCTCGGTGCCGGCCTGGGGATGTTTTCCTCGCCGAATACAAACGCGATCATGAGTTCGGTTGAACGACGGTATTACGGGGTTGCTTCCGGCATGAACGGGACCATGCGTCTCCTGGGCCAGATGCTTTCGATGGGGGTGGCGATGATGCTCTTTGCCCTTCTGATCGGGCGGGTTGAGATCACTCCGGAGTATTACCCGCAGTTTGAAGCCAGCCTTCACTACGCCTTCATGCTCTTCACTATACTCTGCATAGGGGGGATTGGAGCATCTCTCCGGCGGGGGAAGCGGCAGCCGGTTCCGGCATAAGTTCAGGGACTCAGCGCAGTTGCCATCCATTTTTTATCATGGATACTATGCTGTTTTAGCACCTGACTTTTCGATACGGTGTTCGAAAACTGAATGAGCATCAGGATATTTTACGCTCCTGGGGGCTTTGGCAATGCCTCCGCCCCCCGCCGCTGTGGCGCCCTCCCCACGGTGTGATTATGTCGTATTACCTTATCCAGATCTTAAGAGGTCGTTGGAAAAGAAAAGTGATGCGCTTTTTTTCATCTGTTTTTAGTTCATTAAAATTATTCAATTTTCACGTCTGAATGTGAGATCAATTTTTGGGGTTGTTTTTGCACTTTACCTTTTATCATTTTTCCTGATACCTGATCTGCCAGCCTCTGAAGGAATGGTTGCCAATCTTTTCATGTGCGGAATACCTGCATTACCAACAGGTGCCTCATGGAAAATGCCCGGCTTTAGGAAATGATTTGAATGGGATTGCTGGACAATTAGAGCGGCATTTTTGGAATAATCGCACCTGCCATCCCCAAAGCAAATATTGCAATAATAAAAACGATCGTCAACGCAACAAGGGCAACAGGAAACCAGAACATCCAGCTTTTCCTGAAAAAACTCTCCTTTTTTCGATTAATCCTGTCTGCAGTTTTAAACGCGTCATACATTCCGAAAATCCAGATCCCCACGATTACCGCATATATAATTGCTGAAACCATTGCAGCAAAATCCTGCCCCGATCTTGAAAAAATATAGAATAACAAACAGGAAACCAGAAAAGATCCGAAAAACTTCAGTCCGGCCAGGGTTTTTCCATTGTACCACTGGCCCCAGCCAAAAAAAAGAAAACTGAATATGACCGCAAAAAAAGGATTCCGGATGTTCTCCCGTTCCTCAATGGCCAGCGCAGTCCTCGCACCGCAGTTGGGACAGATTGCAGCGTTCTGATATTGTAATGGTACCCCGCAGGCGGGACAGAATTTTGGCATAGATAATAATCCAAAACCGTAACAATAAACGTATTGATTTGTACGCGAGGTTAATGACCCGGCTCCTGATATGTACCGCCCGGGAAAAAGAAGTCAGGGGAGGATTGCAAAGACCCGGGCCGGTGCTCCCGTCCCGCCTTTAATCAGCATGGGAATAACGTAAAGCGTTGAGCCCGTGACGGGGAGCTTGTCCAGGCTGGCGATATTCTCCAGTCCGAGTTTACCGGCACCGCATATCACGCGGTGGACCCAGAAGTCCTGCGACCTCCCGTTATCCATGCTCGGGGTATCGATGCCAATGCCCCTGATGTCCCGTTCCTGTGTCAGGAACTCTGCCGATTCACGGGAAAATGCCGGAAAACTCAGTTCAGGAAACGCAGGCTCACCTTTCTTATCTGTTCCCAGGACTCTCTTCGGGTCGGGATAAAACTGCGTGCCGATCCCGGTGTACATGATCACCCATGCCCCCGCCGGAATCCGCCCGTGTTTTTCCTCCCAGCTTGTAATGTCCTCCACGGACAGGAGGTAATCGCGGTCGCGGGTGCACTGTTCCCGTGCGTCGATCTTCACCGCCGGCCCAATCCACTCCGCCAGGGGAATCTGGTCAACAGAGCGTCCGTTCTGCGCGAAGTGAAGCGGCGCGTCGACATGGGTCCCGCCATGTTCCGAAGCGGCAAAAAAGTTGGCGGCATACCAGTAACCCCGTTCCTTCATCCCGTGGAACTCCGGCGTCAGTTTGAACGGCGATGCATTCGGCCAGTAGAGGGTATTCCGGTCATAGGGATAGGTCATGTCCAGGATCTTACCGGGAGGTCCGGCGGCGTATCCGAACCGGGCCTCATGCATAAGCTTCACTGCTGATTCACCACCGTAAGAAAACCTTTCCTCATTACCATTCCTGCTCTCCCCCTGTTCTCTCTATTCTTCAGGTATCCTCTATAAATATCTCTCCCCTCTCCCTGTGCAACGACACCGGCATTCAGAAGAAAATTGAAAGGAACCCTTGAGAAAATCGACTCCGTGGAATCATTATCCATCACGTTCCCGGGGACTGTGAAATCCCCACAATGATATCTGTCGAAATCCCTGAATATCCGTTGTTCAGGTAAGATCGGGATTTTCTTCAGACCTGGGAAATCGTCAATATATCACGATCCCGGGGCTTTGCCCCCGCCACTATTGAATCCCCCCATGATATTTATGACATCCGTGGCAATCTGGTTATTCTTAAATGATAAGGCAGTTTTCACCGGAGCCTTTCCGAGAAACCCGATAAATAGTCTCCCGTCACAGGTACAGTATATCCCGGGAAGCTTTGCATGGATTCAATCGATGACCTGTTAAAAAAATACTGGGGCTATAGCTCTTTTTTACCGCACCAGAAGGAGATCATCGCATCAGTCATCGAAGGAAACGACATCCTTGCGGTCATGGCTACGGGCGGGGGAAAATCCCTCTGTTACCAGCTGCCCGCCCTCTGGTTCGGCGACCTGACGCTGGTGATCTCCCCGCTGATCTCCCTGATGAAAGACCAGGTGGATGACCTCAATGCACGGGGCATTCCTGCCGCAGCCTACACGAGCGCGATGCAGTACGGTGAACGGGGAGCGATCGAAACCGGGCTGAAAAACAATACCCTGCGGCTCCTTTTCATCTCCCCGGAACGGTGCGTGCAGCCGCATTTCCTGGATTCGCTCGGGGATTCCCGGGTCCGCCTTGTTGCCATCGACGAAGCGCACTGCATATCGGAATGGGGCCATGACTTCCGCCCTGAGTACCGCCAGCTGGCAGTGCTGAAAAAACAGTTCCCGGACACTCCCCTGATAGCATTGACCGCCACTGCCATTCCCCAGGTACGGCATGATATCCGCCAGCAGCTGGGTCTTTCCGGTTTGCGGGAATTTATCGGCAGCTTCAACCGCCGGAACCTCCAGTACCGGGTCATACCGAAGAAAAATTCCCTGGTGACCCTGGCGGGTATTGCCGGGCAGCACCGGCATGATTCCGGGATCGTGTACTGCCTGAGCAAGAAAGAGACAGAAGAGCTGGCAGAAGATCTCCGCAGACGGGGGTATCACGCCCTTGCCTACCATGCCGGGCTCTCAAAGCCGGTGAGAGAGAAGGTCCAGGACGATTTTATCCACGACAATGTGAACATTATCTGTGCAACGGTCGCCTTCGGGATGGGCATCGACAAGCCGGATATACGCTATGTCATCCATTACGACATACCCAAGAGCATCGAGTCCTATTACCAGGAGACCGGGCGTGCCGGGCGTGACGGCCTGCCCGGGGAATGCATTCTTTTCTATAGTCGTGCGGATGTCGCCCGTGTGAGGGCTCTTCTGGAAAGCGACAGGTCCGGCGAACGACATACCCTGCTCGCGGTCCGCAAGCTGCAGGATATGACCGATTACTGCGAGTCGACGACCTGCCGGAGAAGATACCTGCTCAGGTATTTCGGAGAGGAGTATCCGGAAACGAACTGCGGGTCGTGTGATAACTGTGACAACCCCCGGGAGCTGGCCGACGCAACGGAGACCGCACGGACGATCATCGAATGTATCAGGCAGTTACCCTCGCATTTCGGGGTAGAACTTATCACCGATGTCCTGACCGGCTCGAAAAGTGCAAAAATCAGGAGTTACCAGCTCGATACGCTTCCTTCCTACAATTCAGGCAAACCCTATAGTAAACAGCAGTTCAGGACCTGGATACATGAACTCATCCGGCAGGATTACCTTTCGCGTGAGGGGGACATCTATCCGGTTATCGGTCTTTCCGAAAAGAGTATGACCGTGCTGAACGGGCAGACCCGTGTGATGCTCTCGGTCCCCGAACACAGAGGACAGAAGTCAGCCCCCGGGAAAAGCGATGAGACGGTACCCTGCGATGAGAAATTATTTCTGCTGCTCAAAAATCTCCGGAAATCCATTGCAGACCGGGAAAATGTTCCCCCGTATGTTATCTTTCATGACAGGAGCCTGCGGGAGATGGCCCGTGTACAGCCCCGGGATAACGGCAGTTTCAGGAATATCGGGGGAGTGGGAGACCATAAACTGGAAAAGTACGGCCCGGCATTCATCGAAACAATCAGGGCATTTCATGATAACCGGGAACCGGATCAAAGGGAACCGGCAACCCCCGGACAGCCCGGTGCCGGTACTCCATGAGACCATCCTTTTACCATTAATCACTTCGTATCAAGGTCCTCAATCGGGAAAACCAGGATGTTCCGGGTGATGTATATTAGACAGCCCCTCGATTTTCCACTGGACGGAACGTGTCTTCACGTCAAACCAGCGTAACGCATTCACGTCACCGGAAACTACCCGGTCACCCTCTTTGCGATCCTTCTGCCCCGAACGAATCTCATAAATCCCCCCACCACCCATTCTATCAGTATGAAGTATACGGCACGGCATATCCAGCGTTTCTTAGAAGCGGGAAAGATTGACGCTACGCTCTGGAAGAACCATTTCCCCTCGCTGCTGCCATCCCAGGTGCCGACCTGCGAGGAGTGCGGGGAGTTTAAGGACCGGACCTGCGCCGGAGGACAGGACCCGGTCGAATGTTTCCTTGACAAGGTCCCGGTGGCAGAGCCGGCCGAAGAGCACAAGAAAAAGAAGCGGGACCCGATGCTCGGCCTTGGTGCAAAAGGGCGTGGTGTCCACGGCACGGCAAAGCCAAAGGACCAGTCGAAGATGTGAAACTGAATGGGAACGGGAGCGCACTGTTGCGGTGCAGCGATGTTGTATCCGTTGAGTTACTATCCGCTGAGGCCTAATAAGACCAGGAAGGTTTGCAGCGTTCAGGTGATCGTGGGGCGACATCAGAGGTAATGCGGCCAGGATGGTCAGGGAATCGCCACTACTTTTTATAGATCGTTTCCTGACAGAAACAGGATTATACCGATCGCCTCCCCGGTTCAGATCCAGAAACTCCCCCCCAGCTGCCGTTTCCGGCATTATTATATTCCCTTATACTCAATCGCTGGTGATGGTTGGCATCTCAACATACTGTCTTCTCGACCGGCCGCTCCCTGAAGCACTGGACCGGCTATCTGCCATCACAGACCTGATCGAGGTGGTGGACGAAGGCCCCCATTTTGTGCATGATGCCTCCCTGTTCGGGAGTTATTCTGCAGATTTTGTTTTCCATGCACCCTACCACGGGATGAACATTGCCTCGCTCTTTGAAGCCATCCGCACGGCGAGTGTACAGGTCATGACCGATTGCTTCTCGGTTGCCGCTGAGGTTGGTGCAGGCGTCGTCATGCACCCGGGATATTTTGCCTGGGAACAGGAGCGTGTGCAGGCCGGCCGGCAGTTCAAAAAGTCCCTGCACGAGCTCTGCACCGCCGCACGGGAACTCTCGCTGACCTTCTGGTTCGAGAACATGGGGGACATGAATTTTTTCAACCTTCGCACTCCTTCTGATCTCGACCGCATTGAAGGATGCGGTTTTGCCCTCGATACCGGCCATGCACATATCAATCACTGCCTGCCGGAGTTCCTGCAGACCCGGTTTTCCCATATGCATATCCACGATAATGACGGCAGAAGGGATACCCACAGCCCCGTCGGGGAGGGCACGATAGATTTTGCCCCGGTGATGAAGGCACTTAAGCGTAACCATGCCAGTTCGGTGATTGAGGTGAAGTCCTTTGATGGGGTACTCATGAGTATCCGCTCTCTGGAAAAAATGTGAAAAAGGTGTTGCCCGGTAACGATTCTGCAATATTGTCCTCTTACGGAGCTCATTTAAAGAATTTTTTCTGTTTTTCACTATGAAGATGTTCCCGGGGGCGTTGCCCCCGCCACGAAAGCGCCCCCTCATCGCGATAATGCAGTATTACCCGATCTCATGGAATACTGTGAATTTCTCTCGATCAGTCTTGACTTCATACGGAATATCTTATGCATGAAAAAAGGCATTTCTCAATGATGAACCGATTAAAAATTATTGCATTGCCAGCCCTGCCCTGAACCATCAAAAACCTGAACAAATTTCACTCTGGTCTGACGAAGCGAAAGGCAGAAAAAAACCGGGGCAGAAACGTGACACGGGAAGTCGTCCCGGGTGCAGCAGGATCTAGTGCATTCCTGGGATGCGGTAGGCTTCTTTTGGCACTGCGATCTCAAAACGTGCCCCGGTTCCCGGTTTTCCCGTCTCGTGGACAGTGATGGCGGTGATACCAAGGATTTCACGGGTGAGGAAGAGTCCGAGGCCGGTATTCTTCCCAAATCCGCGTTCGAAAATTCTTTCCTTTTCATCTGCCGGGATGCCATAGCCGTCATCCTCGCACACGATGAGAGGATCACCGTCCCGCCCATCAAAATACAACCGGATGGTCGTTATCTTACCGCCATATCGCACTGCATTATCCATCAGGTTGTAAAACACCTTGACAATCAGCGGGTCGGCGTACACTTCGGCACCTGCAGGAAGATCGTTTTTCAGGATGACCTTCCCGAGCGGGGCTTCCTTTGCTGCAATGCCTGCAAGTGTGTGGATATCCTGCCAGATGGGGGCCATGACACCGATGCTCTCATAAGTCTTGGTGAACTGAATCATGGTGGAGATCCGCTGTGCAGCGGTTGCAGCCTTCCGGAAATACTCTTCAAATGAGGTGTCAGGCTGCTTTAACTCAAGTATCTCAAGATATGCCATCAGCACCGTCAGCTGGTTGTTGATATCATGCCTGGTGATGCTGGACAGCAGGTTAAGTTTCCGTATGGCCATGTCAAGCGACCGGGAGAACTGCATGACTTCCTGCTCGTGGAACTCCATCTCTTTTTCGAGAATTTTTTGTTCGGTGATATCCACCATTGTTGTCAGCAGGCAGGGAATCTCTCCGATCATGATGTTGTCCATGGCAAACAAACCGTACTGGACCAAGCCATCCTTTGTCCGAACCGGGACCTCCAGGTTTCTCGCCGTGCCCCTCTCCTCCAGCACGCGGAGGGCATTCTCCCGGTCAGATGGCTGGTGATAAATGTTAAGTTCAAGCACCCGTTTCCCGATCACCTCGGCCCGGGTGAAACCCAGCGTGTCAAGGAACGCTTCATTCACATCAATCAGTTTTCCGTCCTGTTTTGTCGAGATTGCCATCAGGGCTGCACTGGAATGGAACGCCGCGGAAAATTTCTCTTCGCTCTCTCTCATGGCCGCCTCGGCATCTCTGCGGCTTAGAAACCCGGCGACCTGGCGGATGAAGAACGTTATCAGGTCATGGTTCTCAAGCTCGGTTCCCGTGGGGAGGATGAATATGGCAGCACCCTTGAGTCCTCCCTTCCAGCTGATGCCGGTACCGTATACCTTTCCAAAGAAAGGCAGTATCTCAATTTTCTCACAGGTTTCATGCGGAAGCCAGCCGAAGGACAGATCGGTCAACCCCCCCGGTATCTCATTGCATTCACCGTTGATCATTTCAGGCAGTACCTGGTCGGGAACAGGTAATGCGAGTCCTTTCAGGGGGCGGCAAAGAATTTTCTCAATTTCAGGCTGCCGTGGCCCCAGCCCTTCAACCGCGTGCAGGGTGATGGTCTTTGCATCCTGATCAAACGTATTGACAAGAATGATGGTGCTTTCCGGAACAAGATGCCTGAGGGTCACTCCTATGAACTGGTAAAGATCGCCATCGGGAGGAAAATTATTAAGCTCCTCGAAAGTCCGGGATAATAATTCAAACCATTTCCGGAAGTCCTCCGGTTTCCTGCCCCTCCATTCCCCCGTCATACCTGTCAGGCCTGCTGCTATTCACAGATGTTTGGTGAAAGAGGGTATTTAATCATGTCATTTTTAACTATTCAGGGAGCCATAGCAGGGCAAACGGGGAGCATGGCTCGGTAATCCGGAAAGAATCGCGAACGGTACCAGCGGGTGAGGACGGACAACGGGCAGGCCCGGTAGCAATTAAGGAAAAAATTCGGGTAAATGACTCGGAATCAGTTTCGTGGTTTTCCTGAAAATCATAGAGTATGTGATGGTGACCCGCCTCAGGACCCCTCCGGGGCAGGAAGGTTTATTCAGAGTCCTTTCAGGAGATTTTTACCCCGATGCCCTCAAACCACCGGGACTCAAAATTCCCTGAATAATCATATTCATACCCGATATCCCTGAAAAAATGTTCAAACTGTTCCTGCGAGTGGGAACTTTCATCCGCCTTATCCTTTGTGTGATAAAAATGTGCCACATAGACAAAACTTATCCCGTGATTCGGGAAATCTTCCCGTTGTATGGAATTAATCATAGGATACTGCTCAAGGTATTTCTGCCACTCAGGATAGGTACATTTTACGTCTTCGGGAATATCTTCAGGCCGGGGAACACACGGTCCGGGTATCTTTTTTTTACGGGCTGGTTGTTTTTTTACCGTTGTCACGTTTTTTCCTTTCCGCCGGTGATTCGCTGCCGGGTGATCTGCGGGGTCAGAACCCTCCGGCACCATAAGGTTATTGAGCCTGTCGAAAGTATAAAAAATTTGTTATCAATTTATAATAATCCCCGGATTCTGCTTATGAGAATTATGCATCCGTTTTCTCCCGCCAGCTTCTTCCTGTCGGATTGATTGGTAACCCTTATGTCCTGAGCGATACTCTTGCTGTGTATATGGCAACCAGCGCCGGATCATCCCGGGAAGATGCACCAGGTCCGGATCCCTACCTGAGTAAAATATGTTATCCCGTGGAACGTTACCTCCTTGGCTACCCCGTGAGGAATAAAGAACGTCTTATCAGTGCAATCATAAGCAATGCCCTCCTCAATGAACCCGTCGGGTTCGAACAACTCAGCGCCATTCATGTCGACAAAAGCCTGGAAACCATCGGGGATTTCATCCTGGACTTTGTGATCATCGATAATTTCGCCACAAAAGACCGGTACACTGCGCAGCAGATTGACGATTTCCGGCAATGGTATGGAAATAATGAAAACCTCCAGTATTTTGCCAAAAACTGCCTTCACCTGCAGAACTACATCCTCTGGGGTCCCGATGAACGGAAACAGCAGAAATGGGACCAGCCGACAACGGTCATATTGGCTGACCGTTTCGAGATGCTGGTTGCCGTAATCTACCTTGAAAAGGGCATCGACGCGGTGAAAGAATTTTTGTTAAAGCATCATTTTTTTGAAGGGATCGATCGGAGAAAAGCCTCCTGAGATCATCGCCACTCCCGCTCAACCGCACCGGGATGTTCCCATAATCCGAAAAATCCCATACATTTATTACTCCCGCAGAACAAACGGCGACCGTATGACAACTGAAGAGGGAAAAGAGTCTCACAGCCGTCACCATAGCGGTCTCCTGATCCCTGCCGGGTTATTCATCGGGCTTGGTGTCGGCCTGCTCGCCGGTTATGCTGCGCCGGGCCTGATGATTGGTCTTGGGCTCGGGTTTGTCGGGTCTGCGGCCCTGAAACATCAAGAGTATCCTGCAGGTGACGCCGCCCGACATATACACCACGGGTCCCGCTGGATGCCGGCACTCCTCGGGATCTTTTTCATTATCCTTGGGATCAGTATGGTCTGGGCCCCCCAGAACTTCTGGCCTTATATCGGTGCCGGGTTCCTGATCCTTGTCGGTATTTGGTTTATCGCACGGAGCTTCGGAAAAGCATAGTAATTAGCTGGAAATTCACCCCACCGGCCCTGAAAAAATATATCCTGCCCTGATAAAAGCAAAAGATAAGGAAAATACCATGAAAAAGGACCCGGGCAAAAAACCTGCAAAAACGGTGGATGAGTACCTTTCGGCCATCGCACCGGAAGTTCGGGCCGTCCTTGAACAGCTTCGCATGACGGTCAAGGCTGCTGCACCGGAAGCTGAAGAGACGATCAGCTACCAGATCCCGACTTACAAATATCAGGGGCCATTGGTACACTTTGTCGCACGGGGCAGCTATTGCAGTTTCATTGTGGTGAGCAGGCTGGTCCTGGAAACATTCAAAAACGAACTGAAAGACTACGATATTTCCGGGACAACCATTCACTTTACTCCCGCACACCCGCTCCCTGCGGCTCTTGTTGAAAAAATCGTCAAGGCAAGAATCAGGGAAAATGAGGGACGTGCCGGGAAAAAGGCTCTGTTGAAACGGGCATGAACAGGGATGGTTCTCACCCAAACCATGAAAAATTGTGAAGGTACGACTACCATCCGCAACAGGCTCTCGAGAGAGCAGGGGCGGTTCAGGTAATTGAAGCGCCGCGGGGGCGTCCCTTCGGGGGCGGCGCAGGTCATCGCAGTAACGGGATTGGCTCTTCACGAAATTACTTGAATTGTGTTATTTTCATGGGAAACCCTGAGATTTCAATAATTTGCGAATCCCCTCGGAGGGGACCGTGCCTGTCCTCCCGAACTGCTTTGTGATGGTGTTGTAGTACCTTCTCTGGAATTATCGCCCCGGAGGGGATGCCACAGCGGCGGGGGCGGAGGCATTACATGCCCAGACCTAAAAGAGCGTTGAGAGAAATAGTGTGAGGATTTCATGAAAATTAAATTAAATAGATGGGAGTAATGGATTGTTTATTCCTCATAATTATCTGTGATGAACCCCGCCGCCCCGACGGGGCGCCCCCGCGGCGGATCAGTGTTTATAAGCGTATTTGTAAACACCGCACTGCCCCGCCGTGCCTCGGAGAAGCCCTGAGGCAGGCAGCCCTCATACCATTACAGGGTTTAATGATTTTCATGGTCGGGTGAGAACCATTCCCATTCATGCCCGTTTCAACAGAGCCAGGCAAAAATAAAAATGCCCATCAGGAGGATTAATACCACCTCCGGGTATCGGTGATGAACAGGTTCTTGTTTGAGGAAAATCCGGAAAGAGCCCAGGTAAGTTCTGCTTCCCTTGTCCGGTTATGCCATTTCCTTTCACGACGATAAGCCGACTGCCATCGATCCGTCCGTGAGTTCACCCGGGGCTAAAAAAGAGAAGATCCTGTCCGCATCGCCATGGATGATCAGGATTTAAACCGTATACCGGGAGAATATCACGGAAACCGGTCCGCTCTACCGCTATGTAATCCAGAGTTGGTTATCGCAGAAGCCCGTGACCATGTTTTCAGCGCCTTTTCTTCGCCGCCTTCTTCGCGCGGGCAGGCATGGCCGCCGACACGATTTTGAGAAAATCCAGAAGGGCATGGTTGAGCTCGGCCGCATGGGTCCAGTTCAGGCCGTGGGGCGCGCCTTTGACGACGACGAGGCGGCTGCCCGCAATCAATTCATGGGTGCGCTTCCCCGAGGCCTCGAACGGGACAATCCTGTCCGCGTCGCCATGGAAGACGAGAGTTGACACTTTAATCAGGGACAGGTCGTCACGGAAGTCGATCAGCCATGCTGAGACGCAGGCAAGAGTCGCGGCTGCCGAAGCCCCGACTGCCACCTTCCAGCTGAGCTGGACCGCCGCGTCGCTGATACGGGTGCCCCCGAACTTGTCTACGTTGTAGAAGTCCTGGAAGAACCGGGCGAGAAATCCCGGGCGGTCTTCTACGATCGCCCGCCGCATCCCGTCAAAGACACTCCCGTCAACCCCCTCGGGATTATCGTCAGTTTTCAGTAAAAACGGCGGGATCGCCGAAATGAAGGCAACACCCCTGACCCTTTGGGACCCGAACGTGCCGATGTACCGGGCGACCTCGCCTCCCCCCATGGAAAAACCGACGAGGGTTGCATCCCCGAGGTCAAGTTCGCACATAAGTATGTCGAGATCGCTGGCAAACGTGTCATAGTCATATCCTGAGGCCGGCCGGGCCGACCACCCGAACCCGCGGCGGTCGTACGTGATCACCCGGTAGCCTGCCTCCAGCAGGACAGGTACCTGTTTCTCCCACGATGCCCCGGACAGCGGCCACCCGGAGATCAGGACTACCGGCATCCCTGTGCCGTGGTCCTCGTAATAGAGATCGATATCTCCGGAGTTTTCCTTTCCAACGGTAATGTATGGCATGGTACAAAGTCTCCCTGTAGTACGTCCAACCACCACCACCTGCCGATAAATAGGTATGCACATTTTTCATTCTGTGAAATGAAAAATGAAGTATCCCAAAAAACCGTATCATACCGTTTGTTTTGGTCCGGGAAGGGATAGTTCATGCATTCCACCCGGATACGTGATTCACTATTTAAGCAGGGAATCCCAGTATTCAGGTACATGAGGTGACTTCATAGTATGAAATTCACGAATTGTGCATTGGTTCTTGCAGTTCTCGCATCTGTCATGATGGCAGGATGCGTCAGCGCCCCGGTCGGACAATCAACCCTTGTCATAGCGGTCAAGGATGCTCCGAAGACTACCGGGATTGGCACGATCACCTACCTTGGCCTGAACATCGGCGAGGTGAGCGTCCACCGGGCATCGGCGAATCAGAATGCCACGGAAACTGATGAGGAGATGGACGCAACAGAATCGGATGATACAGATACGGCAGGCTGGACCGTTGTTGTCAGCCAGCCCCGGACGGTTGACCTGATACAGCTCACCGACATAAGTGAAGTGATTGGCCAGAAGTCCATGGACGCGGGCAGGTATACCCAGATCCGGTTGAAAATCGATTCAGGGACCATCACGGTCGACGGCACTGAGCACCCTCTTGAAGTCCCCAGCGGGGTGCTCAAACTGAACCGGGGGTTCGTCCTTACACCGAACGAGACCCTGAAACTCACCCTTGACTTTAATGTGGAGAAGTCGGTCATCAGGACAGGATCTGACCAGTACAAGCTGAAACCCGTGATTGCAGTACTCTCTGAAACACTCTCCGGCATGTCAGAACAGGAGCAGGTATGCCTGCGGTCGGGAGGCACGGTCACCACGAGGCTGTGCTGCAATTCGGTAAAGGATTTCCCGGACCTGTGCCTGATGGGAGCATGTGGATGTGCACCCGGAAACAGTCATCAGATCAAGGTCTGCACCTGTGGATCTGGCCTGTGCTTTAATGGCACAGCGTGCGTTGCCGGCTGAAGCACTATCATTTTTACCTGTTTTATCGGATAATTAAGGATTATATCCCTGGTTGTTGTTGAACAGAGGAGCACAGCTTCCGAACCGTCCTGCATCCTTTACCTGACATTTCCCTGAATCGTGATAATCGTGTCCGTGACCGGGATCTTCTTCCCCGACTTTTCCAGGGCTTTATTCACCACGTAGCTCACCCCGCCGCAGCACGGCACCTCCATATGGAGGACCGTGACCGACCTGATTGTATGAGAGGAGAAAATTTCTGCAAGTTTTGCACTATACTCATCGATATCCTGGTCCAGTTTCGGGCAGAACATTATCACGCTCTTGTCCCGCAGGAAATCCTTATGAAAGTCCGCGTAGGCAAACGGGACACAGTCTGCAGAGATGAGGAGGTCAGCGTTATCAAAATACGTGGCCTGGGGATGCACGAGCCTGAGCTGGACCGGCCAATGGCGCAGTTCTGATCCTGTCGCCGGGTGTGCTTCCCCGCTGACGGCAGGGCGGTGCCGGGCGAAGCTCCGCCCGGCTGTACCCGGGCATCCGGCAAAAGGATTCCCGCGGGAACGCACCTGGCGGGGTGTCGGGGATGCTGAATTGTCGTGGTCAGGGATCATCATGGTGTGTTCTATCAGGTATTCAATCGCCTCGTTGTACAGGTCCCGCTGCCCGTGGCGGAGCAGGTGTTCGAGGTGCGCTTTGATGACCGCCCCTCCCTGCCGGACAATGTTTTCCATTACCGCCGGTTCGTCATACGGAATGGCCTCACGCTCAACAACGCTGATCGCCCCTTCCGGGCAAGTCCCGGTACACGCCCCGAGCCCGTCGCAGAAAAGGTCCCCCACCAGCCGTGCTTTTCCGTCAATGACCTGGAGCGCTCCTTCCGGGCAATCCGGTATGCATTGCCCACACCCCGTGCACTTCTCCTCATCGATGCTGATAATGTGTCGTTTCACAGCAGGTCTCCCCCATGACCCCCATTGGATCACGTACCCCTTCTGGAAGGTGGTATTATTTATAGTAAATCCATCGCCCTGTGTGGGACACAGGCAGTCCGCCCCATCAGGCAGGTGCCCCGTCCAAAAAAAAAACAGGGGACCTTTTACGCAATTCCACTCACCTCTCCCCCGTGAAACGGAAGACAGGCCGTGACAGGAAAATTTGAATCGCATTAAACCCTGATTGCCTCCCGTTTCATGAGAGCTCCCATGATACTGCGAATTTTTTTGCAGTCAAAGGGTCATTTATACCTTTCCGGGTTCCATAAGCCTGCATGCGACACACAGGAAAGATTTTACGGATACCTGTACTTCCTGCTCTTGCGGGGGTCATGCTTCTCATCTCCCTCATCCTTGCAGCAGGATGCACCGGGCAGGCCCCTCCCGGAGTACAGCTGAACGGGACCGGATGGACCCTGACGGGTTACGTGCATGATGGCACCCCGGTACAGGTCCTGAACGGGACCACGGTCACCCTTGCATTCGGCGATGGTGGGCGTATCACCGGCTCGGCCGGGTGCAACCACTATTTCGCCTCCTATGAGGTGAAAGGAACGGGGATCACGATCGGCCAGGCAGGTTCAACGGAGATGTACTGCACGACACCGGGGGTTATGGAACAGGAAAGCACCTACCTGTCGCTTCTCGGCCAGGCAACGACCGTGACAGTCGATGGTGACCGTCTGACCCTGTCGGATGCAAAGGGCACCCCGGTACTCTCGTTTAATAAAATCCTCCCGCCGGTGCCGGCACCCCTTGTCGGGACAAACTGGACGCTGGAATCCTTCCACTCGGCAGATTCGGTCTCATCCGTCATTGCCGGTACAACGTTAACCGCCGTTTTCAGTGAGGATGGGCGGGTCTCCGGTTCGGCCGGGTGCAACAGCTATTTCGCCCACTACACCAGCACAGGAACATCGCTCGCGATCAGCGGGATTGGATCAACGAAGATGTACTGCGGTGCACCGGGCGTGATGGAGCAGGAGAGCACCTACCTTTCTCGTCTCGGCCAGGTAACGTCCTTCACTATCGAAGGTAATCATCTGAGCGTGTCAGACGCAAAGGGTATACCCCTCCTCTCATTTGTTAAGCATGTTCAGGACTCATAGTGTCAGATGAAAGGTTTCACGTGAAGCAATAGCAGTGTATCGTTCCATGGCGTGAGACTCAGCGAAATGCATATTACCCTGCAACGACATCTCACCCATAAACCCCCAAAGGGTTTGACCAGGAGATGACCAGAAATGAAGGATACCCATGAACAGGAGCACATGTCCGTCGTCAAGGTAGTCGAATTGATTGGCGGCTCACCGGAAAGCTGGGAGGCAGCCGTGAGAAATGCCGTGGAGGCAGCATCCCTGACCATCCGGAAGATCAAGGGTGTTGATGTAAAACGATGGACAGCAAAGGTTGAGAATAACCGGATTGTGGAATATCGTGCGGTCGTCAAAATTGCTTTCGTTGTCGAAAGGGACTGATCTCATTTTTTGGGCTCGGTTAAAACCCTGAGATTTCAACAAATTGTGAATCACCTCTATCGGAGGGGATTGTGCCCCCGAACCGCCCCTGCGCTTTGCGATGGTGTTGTATTACCTACTCTGGAATTATCGAGAGGATGCCCCAGCGGCGGGGGCGGAGGAATCAGGTGCCGTAGACTTAAAAGAGCGTTGAGAAAAATAGTGTAAGGATTTCCCGTGGAAATTAAATTAAACAGATGTGAGTAATGGATTGTTTATTCCTCATAATTATTTGTGATGAACCCCGCCGCCCCCGACGGGGCGCCCCCGCGGCGGATCAGTATCTATAAGCATATTTGTAAATACCGCACAGCCCCGCCGTGCCTCGGAGAGGCCCAGAGGCGGGTAGCCCTCATTGAATTACATGGTTTAATGATTTTCATGGTTCGGGTGTGAACTCCCGTTCATGTGTATTTCAACAAAGCCGTTTTTTGATTTTTCAGTCAGGACGGGTTCTGCCCCCCCTGGTCCCCTCATATTCCGGATAGTTAATATGGGTTAAGGCTCAATTCTCGCGTATATCCCGCATCTGCCCGGCTCAAGCCGGGAAAATATAATCCACAGAGGTTTTCCTGCCAGGGAGAGTGCATCGATGTTTCCGATCGGGGATGACAATAGTTCACGAAAGCTGTTCCCGGTAGTCACGTATGCCCTGGTTGCCCTGAACGTCCTTGTTTTCCTTGTGGAATTAGTCAGCGGGGATGCATTTATCGAGACCTGGGCATTTGTCCCCACCCGCTTCCTTGCCAACCCTGCGGGTGATTTTGTGACCCTCTTTTCCTCCATGTTCATGCATGGCGGCTGGCTTCATATCGGGGGGAACATGCTCTACCTCTGGATATTTGGCGATAATGTGGAAGACCGGTTCGGGCACCTGCGCTACCTCCTGTTCTACCTGATCTGCGGTGTTGCGGCAACCTTTGCCCAGCTGGCATTCAGCCTTGGATCGGACATCCCGAACCTGGGAGCATCAGGGGCAATCGCCGGTGTGCTCGGGGCGTACGTGCTCCTGTTCCCGAGACGACGGGTTACGGTGCTGCTGGGATACATCGTGGTCCCCATGCCTGCCCTGGCAGTAATCGGGTTCTGGATTGTCCTGCAGTTCTTTAACGGCATCGGGTCCATCGCGGCATCAGCGGATACCGGCGGTGTTGCCTATATGGCTCATATCGGGGGATTCATCGCCGGGCTGGTACTGGCCCTGGTGCTCAGGGGTAAGAGGGTAGCGTAGGAAGCAGGGCACCTCATTTTCTATCCTTTATATCCTGTTCGATCACTTCAGAAAGGCTGACCTTCCCATTTGTCTGTATCAGGTCAAATGACCTGCTCACCGATGCAGATGCATCCGATGCTCTTTGCATGGAAAGCATGATTATTTTGATTGCGTCATGCATGGTGCCATTCTTCCAGTGTTCCTGAATGCATGTATGGGCGATCCTCTGGGTGACCTGGTTTCCCAGGACGACAAAGTTGCTGGCCGTCCCTTTCCCGGTCAACCGGATCTCACCATCCGTTATGCCGGTAAGTGCATACTCCCCGGCTGTTGCATAGAGTCTTCTTTTCCTGCAGATGCCCCTTTCCGTCTCGCATACCTCCGCAACAAGAGCTCCGTAACGCTGCGTGATTTTCCTTTTGTCATCGCGGATGGTCAGAAAGATACCGAGCTCCCCGGCCCGCCTGACCATCGCTTCATCGGTAACAATCTGCCCGGTATAGAGTTCCTGTTCAAGGGTTTCTGTCGGGAGTTTGTCCCCGCCGGTGATAATCTCCCGGGTATCCGCTCCCATGACCGCGCCCTGCGTACCGATGAATGCAATGACCAGGCTCACCGGAGCCCCCGCCCCGGGGAAAAGCCCGTATTATATGTCCTGCAGGTATTCATGCACTGCCCCGACAAATTCTGGTGAACTGCCGTATATCTCCATCGCTTCACGCGTTTACCCTCTCTTGTACCCGAACCTGCGGAGCAGTCCTGTCCGCCAGGCAATGCCGTCAGGACCTTCAACGCCCCTTGGTTTTTCCCCGTCAATGACCCCCATAATCCCCCTTCCCTGTGCCGACTCGGCAATGACAACCTCTGCGGGGTTTGCCGTGGCACAGTAAATCGTACAGACCTCCTGGATGTTTTTTATCGCATTCAGGACATTGATGGGGAAACAGTCGCGTAAAAAGAGGATGAACGAGTGTCCGGCACCGATCGCAAGGGCATTGTCCCGTGCCATGGCTTTCAGGTCCTCGTCATTCCCCTCGACCCGGACTAGGCAGTCACCCGAGGATTCACAGAATGCCAGGCCAAACTTCGCTCCCGGGACCGATCCCGACACCGTCTCGTAGATGTCCTCGACCGTCTTGATGAAATGTGACTGGCCGAGAATGAAATTGACATCGTCGGGCTTTTTTATCGTTACCGTACTGAACTCCGGTGCTCCACCCATCGTTTCCACCACAGCAGTGAGATGAGTGTGCCGGAGGATAAATGGGTTGCTATGCCCCCGCTCCTGGTCCCTTCATCCTTCTCCGTTACGAAAAAGAATCGGCTTGCAGGCAGACGGACTGCTACCCCGGGGTGTATTCCGACCGCATACTTAATATCAGCTTCAGGTAATCTACAGTCCGGTAATACTATGAAGAAGTTCCTGATTGTCGTCCTCCTTGCCCTTCTGGCAGTGCCTGTGAGCGTTTCTGCACTTGTCACGTATTCAGGGAACCAGGTGAACATCCTTGATCCTGTCCCCGATGACGTTTTTGCATCAGGAGGCATGATAGAGGTGAATGCGCCGGTCCGGAGCGTTACTGCTGCCGGTGGTTCCATCACCATCAATGCACCGGTCAGCGGCGACGTGATCGCGGCGGGCGGGACGGTTACCATTAACGGCGATGTCGGGGGAAAGGTCGTTGCTGTCGGCGGTACGATCGACCTTGCAGGCAATGTTACGACCAATGCGCTGCTCCAGGGCGGGACCGTGACCATCCGGAAATCGGCAACCATCGGGAAAGATGCCATGATCAGCGGCGGGACCGTCCGGAACGCCGGCACGGTGGTGGGTAACCTGACGGTCCGGAGCCAGTCGGCGGAAAACACCGGAAGCGCCGGAACCTATGAGGTGAAGCCCGATCGGGGAATGGGTGCATCGGCTCTCTGGGTGTTCTCCGTGCTGGCAGTCCTGCTGTGTCTCGGCTGGTACATTGTCGGGCTGCTCCTCATCAGGGTCATGCCGGCCCGGTTCCTGCAGGTTGAATCGGAAGTTCACACCTCGGCCATTCTTAAATTTGTTGTTGGATTTGCCGCCATCATCATCGCCGTCATCGCATTCGTCCTCCTTGCCATCACCATTATCCTCCTTCCCCTGGCTTTGGTTCTCGGGGGCCTGGCCTTTATCGGGCTCCTGCTTGCCAACCTCTTTGTCGCGTCAGGCCTGGGAAGGGTCATCAGCGGATACCTGAAGTGGAACGGGAAGGAATGGCAACTCTATACCGTCGGATTCCTGGTGCTCATGGTCCTCTTCCTTATCCCGGTCATCAATATCCTCGCATTTGTGATCAGTACCAGCCTCGGGTTCGGTGCGATCCTGTATGCGGTCCGGAACAACTGGGCAGCGGTCACGGGATCAGGCTCACCCTGATTTTTTATGGAGGCATCCTCTTCCCCCCATCAGCAATTCTTTCCCCATTGCGGTACTCTGAAGAAAACCTGTAACAGAAGGAAAACCTGAGCCATTATGGATGAAAAAGCCGACCTCATCGCACCCTGCGGGATGAACTGCGGGATTTGCAGTGCGTACCTTGCTGCGACCCGTGATATAAAAAAACAGGGTATCAGGATGTCGTATTGTAAAGGGTGCCGGCCACGAAACAAAAACTGTGCATTCTTAAAAAAACGGTGCAGGCTGCTTTCAGAAGGCAGGGTGAATTTCTGCTATGAATGTCCTGACTTTCCCTGTGACCGGCTTAAGGCGATCGATAAACGCTACCGTGAACGCTACCGGATGAGCATGCTTGAAAACCTGGCGTTTATCCGGGAGCATGGGATTGGGGCGTTCTTAAAAAAAGAAGAGGAGAAATGGAAGTGTCCTGACTGCAGCGGGACGATCTGCTGCCACAATGGTATCTGTTTTGACTGCGGTGTGGAGCGGCTTAAAACAAAAACAGTGCTGTACCGTTGGGATGAGAAACCCCCGGGAGAGGTGCAGGACGAATCCGGAACACAGCATAACAGATAAATCCCGCGACAAGCCCGATCAGGTCCACATTTGCATGGTCAGGCTTCCGGCAGACAGTACCGATACACGCAAATAGAAATTTACTTAAACGACCCTGTGTGACAGAATCGTACCAGGGGGAAAGAAGACATGACGACGGAGACCCGTGAACTGGGACGCGATGAGTTTCATCTTGCAGAGAAATTGTGGGAGCAGTACCGGGGCCAGAAAGCAGATCCCCGGCACGAAAGGATATTCGGGGTATTTGCAGACGGGGATCTTGCGGCTACCGCCCGGTACACAAAGCACCCTGATGGCGTGGAGATGGACTGTGTCTTTACACCTGACAAGTACCGCGGTAAGGGATACGCACGGTATGTCGTGGAAGAGCTGATAAGACGGTGCGGTTCTGAGACGATCTTCATTCATTCAACCATCGTCCTGATCTCGTTTTATAAGACCTTCGGGTTCTCACCCATCCCCGAAGACCAGCTCCCTAAAAGTATAAAGGAACGCTTCCTGTTCTGCTTTGGCGAGATGGAGGGTTGTAATGTCTGTCCCATGGTCAGGAAGGGGACAGAGATCCGGTAAAAACGGGCATAGTGATATCTTTTCAGCCCACGATCCTCGTAACCAGTATCTGGAAATGGACCCGGAATTTGATCCACGAGAAAAGGAGGGAAAAAAGGAACTGGATTTTCAGGGAGTCAGGGCATGATGAGGAGAGGAGGTGTTTGGTGTTGAATCCTGATTTCCCCGGTGGGCAGGTAAAACCCTGTATCCAATTCTTACACATACAGGATACCGCTCCGATATATAATCATCAATCGGTCCTGGTTCATCCTTTGAACCTTCCGGGTTGAAGCAAACCAGGCACACGAGATCCCGCGGAAAAAAGGGAATTATTCTGACGGGCTTTCTTTACCCTCCTCGTGTTGTTTCTTTAAATTCTGGGCAAGTGCGATTATGCCGGTCGTATCTCCCAGGCCCATGGTATTCAGGACAGACGATGGTACAAGGATAAGGACAGAATTATTTGTCTTGAGTCCTTCATAGAGCATGTTCATCCCCCTCAGGTGGAGGGCTGTGGGGTTACCCGCGTACGTCTTGGCAGCGTCCTCGAAGCTTTTGGCAATCTGCCGCTCGGAATCCCCCAGTATGACCCGTGCCTGGCGTTCACGTTCCGCCTGCGCCTGCATGGACATGGCGTTCTGGAGGTCAACCGGGATGACCACGTCCCGGATTTCGACCGAGAGGACATTGATCCCCCAGCCGTCGATCCTGTGCTGGATCATTTTCTGGAGTTCGGAATCGATGATCTCTCTTCCGGCAAGCATATCGGCAAGCATGGTCTTGCCAATCACATCCCGGAGTGCTGTCTGTGAAGCCAGAAGCACCGATTCCTTGTACATCTGCACTTCAAGTGCTGCCTTTGTAACGTCAAAGACCTGCCAGAAAAGCACCGCGTCGACATTTACCGGCACCGTATCCTTGGTCAGGGTCTGTTCTGCATTAAACGAGGTCGTGATCACCCGTGTGTCAATAACGTAGGGAATCGTATTGAAGAACGGGATGATCATGACCAGTCCTGGCCCGCGAATTCCCACAAATCTCCCCAGGAACAGCACCACAACCCGTTCCCATTGCTGGACAATTCTGATGCTCAGGGCAATGAGCACGATAGCAATTATCAGGATGATAATGATCGCTATAATCGTCGGGATATCCATACCGCTTCTCCTCTTTTACGTACGGTTCTGATATGCCCGGGGATGTATAAAAGTATTGTATTGTACCATGGCAGGTGGAGAAAGTGGTGACCGGCTACGATGAAGCAGATCGTTTGCTGACTTCTCAGAACGAGGCTCTGCCACTTTGTTCTGGTCCGGCTGATATCTGGTCCAGAAGAGCGATTACAGGTTCAGGGGCTGAACTATGAGTAACCAGAGATCCGCAGAAAAGATTGTTCGCGGCCGGTTTTTTGATCGATGGTGATCCGGAACCTGCTGTAAGAAATCCATGGTTCAATGACAGAACCCGCATGATCTTTTCAATATTAAACCAATGACAGGAAATCTACCGGGTAATGACAAGAAGTGCCTGTAATCCCGGCGACAAAGAGGTCCTTGAGAGCATTATCTGGATCAGAGTTCAGCAATTCCTCGACTGGCGCAGGGAAAGCGATTTTATCGATTTCCGCCTGGATTCGCTTCTCCACCCGAACTGACCTGCTGCCGGTCCGGATACTTTGAACGAGAAATACGTAATAGTATACCGGCCGCACTGACCCCCATTCTCATAAGTTTTTTACCGGTGAATGTTACCGGTGGGGTATCCTGGCCAATAAAAAATCAGCATGGCAGGGAAACGCTGAAACTGCCTGGTTATTCTGACCTGAAATTGGTTATTGTCGGGACATTATCGTATACGTAGTTATACCCATTGCCGAGACTGAACCTCAGCGTCTGTGTCGCGCGATCGCACCCGTTCACCGTGGCAGTCACCTGACCCTCTGCAACATTGCGTATCCTGTTGAAATTGATATTTTCAACATAGGAATATCCGCAGCTGACATCGGCGGACATGGTAAGGGGCCCGGGAGTGGGATTGATGAACTCCACATCAATAGTAATGTGGTCGCGGAACGGACGATAACTGACTATTTCCGCTGTCGGTACTGCATATGTCAGATCTCTTCTCAGATGTTCTGAAAAATCGATGAAGCGTTGTTTCCCGAACCGGATATCCACGATTTCCTGTTCGCACCTCAAATTGCAACAGAGTTCAACGGAATGGTTTCCTTCCTCAAGCATGAGAATGAGCGGTTTGTCCGTTGCGACGACTCCGACATCCAGGGTATCTACAGAGACCGGGAATTCCCCGTGCCAGCTGCCGATGGTTACGGTCAGTTTTCCTTTATAATCAGTTCCTGCAGGAGTCGGAACCGTCGTCATGGTAACAGACGGAGTGATTGCAGGTGTGGGGGGAGGAGACACATTTCCCGTAATGGGAGCCACCTCTGGTTCAGTGAGACATCCCGCTGCCAGTATGCATCCGGTCACGATAATAAGGGAAAAAAGAACGCTGCTTTTCATAGGACTTCACCGTGGAGATTATTTGTCAGGAGTATGTGATACTTATGCTCCAAGCTAATAAATTTTGCCGAACCTCCCCTCCCCTGTGATGTACCACTGCCCTGCCATGAAGAGCATTCATGGGAATCAACACAAAGATCTCCCGTCTGGCACAGGTAGCCAATGCCTCATCAGCCCCATGGATACGAAAAACGGGACAGGTTACCCTGACAGAAATCATTATCTGGGGGAAGCAATGAAAAAGTTCACCTGATCATGAAGATACTCGTAGAACTCTACCGGGAAGGGAGATTTTTCATAGCACGTGATCTCCTGACAAAGATCGCCGACCAGGGTCTGACCGGAAACGAGGCGGTGCAGAACCTGAAAAAAGGAGTCGCAGACCATTGCCAGCTCCTTATTGAACTTAACCCTCCCGGGCACTCACTTGCCTGGCTGGATATCGAGGTGGACAACCTTGTCAGGAACGCCCCTGTCATCTCATGACATAATCCGGACCCTCCTCCTGTTCGGCTATCACCCGGTACAAAAGAGCATCAGCCACATTCACCTCTGGAATGATGAGAAAAAGCGGCTCGTGACCGTGCCAAGCCACATGGAGTTTGCTGCGGGCACGTTTCTTTCCATTCTCCAGCAGGCAGATATCGGGCAGCAGGAGTTTCTGGCGCGCGAAAGTCAGTGAATACTTACACTCCTCATCGTCCCTTTTCCCTCCATCAGAACCTCTTTTCCAGGTGTCACAGGGATACGGTAAACGGCTTACGGTTCCCATGCTTTCCGTGCAGAACATGGCCGGACGGTCCCTGTATGGAACCGTCTGCCATCGTGCGAGCACAAACCTATTGTGTCTGCCACCCAAAACGATTCTCCATGAATTATTACCCAATCCTCATCCTCATCTCCATTATCCTGGTGGGTGCTGCGGGATGCACTCAGTCCGCGGCACCTGCCCCTATGGATAACCAGACGGTAAAGGTTACTCCTGGGGGGAATGAAACCGCCACCAGCCCGACTGCTGTGGAAACGCTGAACAGGGCCCTGCTGCCCATGATACCCTATAAGGACAGCCGGCTCCGGATTGCGTTTTATGCTCCGGAAGACTGGGTTGTCACCACCCGCCAGCTCTCAAAACCTGAAGGGACCGAGGGCCTGGCTTACCGGACCGACCTGCTCGACAACAACCGGTTTTATATCCTGACCTATACCGTTTCCCGCAATGAGGACCAGGATTACCGGAATGAGATCCGCCGAACCTGGATACCCACGCCGACAGAAAGTACGGTCGTTATCCATGGCATTACCTATGACCGGTTCGAGTCATCCCTGGCCGGCACGACAAATGTTTCCTATGTAGTGCGCAAGAGCAGCGCAAACGAGCTGGGGTATGCGAGTGTGTTGTCCTTCACGACAAAGGGGAGCCGTCCCGATGAGCTGAGCGAGTTCACGAGAGTAGTCTCCTCATTCCGGTATTTTACCGGATCGGAAGACGGAACCATACCGGGAACAGAGATCGAGTGATCTGATAATCGGGACACATCAACTGTCAGATGTGCAAAAGGGCAACAATCACCATTGAGGCTGACAGGGTTCGACCACTGACCCCTTTTTTTCCTGTGGAAAAAACACGGATTTGCCTCTGATTCAGGTTTCACCCTTGATTAAATCGTTTTTAAATTTTATTGTGGAAAGGAGATAGTTCAATTTCGTGTCCACTTTAAAAGCCTGGTCGCGGGAGGTAACCCGGGTTTATCAAACTCGCTTATAAAGCCGTCATGCAACAATCGGGTCTTTAAATAGCGCCCGCTCCAGTGGAAGGAAAGGGGTATAAAAGTATGATCAATCTGCCGGATTGGTAAAATATTCTTGATATGGTTGCAGAATCAGGAAACCTGTCTGAAAACGACGGAATTCATCGACATGATGCAGGTGCAGTTAATGAAGTCTGACGATAGCACGGTATCTTTTTAAAGAATGTTCTGATTCTCTACATCACCAATATTAGTGATTTTATCATTGCCGGCTTTAAAAAATGCAATAAAATTTATATTTTGCAGTCTTTTTACCCGTTTTCAGACCTCACTCTATATATATCAGCAGAATTATCCAGTAATGAGAGTACTTAAATCAGAGGGGGAGCAAAAGGGAGGCAGATTTCTTTTAATGTTTACCGAGGAACTATTCGACAAAGGGGTAGCTTTAGCAAATCTGGGTAACTATGATGAAGCTATCGCATGTTTTGATGAAATCCTCAAATTCAATCCGAAAAATGCCGATGTGCTGTACAATAAGGGAGTGGCCCTCATGGGTCTGGAATTATTTGAAGAGGCCGCTATCTACTATACACAATCGATCAGGATCGATCCCTACAATGCCGATGCCCTGAATAACCTCGGAGTCGCGTACGCTGCATTAAAAAAGTATGAAAAGGCCATAACCTATTTTGATAAGGTTCTCAGGATGAACCCGGACCATGAACTCGTCCTGATCAACAAAGGAGGTGCTCTCGCAAAACTAAAAAGGTATGGAGAGGCACTTATCTATTTTGATAAAGTTCTCAGCCTTCATCCGGATAATGCCGATGTTTTGTATAACAAAGGAGTGACTCTCGCAAATCTCACCCGGTATGCTGAGGCCGTTGTATGCTACGATCTCGTCCTTATGGCAAATCCGGCGAATACAGATGCCCTGAACAACAAAGGCGTCGCTCTTGCTGCCCTGGACCGGTTTGAAGAGGCAATCATCTGTTTTGACCGCGTCCTGGCAATTCATCCAAAATACCTGCGTGCCCTGCACAACAAGGGACATGCCCTGGCAAAGCTGAAAAGGTTTGAAGAAGCTGTCGCGTGTTATGACCAGGTCCTGACAATCAGTCCGGATAATGCCGATTCCCTGAACAATAAGGGAGTAGCTCTGGACGAACAGAAACGATATGATGAAGCCATCGCCTGTTATGACCAGGTCCTCAGGCTCAATCCGGCGAACGCTGACGCCCTGAACAACAAAGGCGTCGCGCTGGTTGCCCTGGAAAGATACGAGGAGGCCCTCCGGTGCTACGAACAATCGATCAGGGTCGTCCCGGACGACCTCCTTGTGTTAGTGAACAAGGGTCGTGCTCTTGCCAAATTAGAGAGGTATTCGGAAGCTCTCGACTGTTTTAATGCAGTCCTCACGGTCAACCCGAAGAATGCTGACGCCCTGTACAACAAGGGAATTGCTCTGTCTGCGCTTGAAATAAAAGAGGCGGCTTCCAGCCAGTAGTTTTTTATTTTTTTGGTCCATATTTAACATTCTCATTCATTTTTTTAACTCGTTTCATTGAATTAGCGGATTCTGATTATTCCTTTCGCGATTATTGTTCGAGGGTTGAGTTTTTCTGATCATCCGTTTTCCGCAAAATCATTAATCTTATGATAGTCACCCGCCTCAGGGCCCCTCCGGGGCACGGCGGGGCATGAAGGTTTCAGATACCGCTGGGATCCCAAATCCGCCGCGGGGGCGTCCTATCGGGGCGGCGGCGTTCATCATGTATCGTTTTTGATGAATTGTCGGGCTCTGATTATTCCATATGCGATAATTGTTCGAGGGTTGAGTGCTTTGGTTATCAGTTTTCAGGAAAATCATAGATATTATGATAGTCACCCGCCTCAGGGCCCCTCCGGGGCACGGCGGGGCATGAAGGTTTCAAATACTGCTGAGATCCCAAATCCGCCGCGGGGGCGTCCTATCGGGGGCGGCGGCGTTCATCATGTATCGTTTTTGATAAATTGTCGGGCTCCTGATACTATCTTGGATGATACTTGTTTGAGGATTGAGTGCTTTGTTTATCGTTTTCAGGAAAATCATTGATATTTATGATAGTCACCCGCCTCAGGGCCCTCCGGGGCACGGCGGGGCATGAAGGTTTCTGATACCATTGAGACCCCTAATCAACCACTGAGATGTCTCAACTGGGAGCGACGGTGCTCATCGATCCGGCACAGGTGAGCCACGTCCGGCGTGGTCGTTCCTCATACACCAGATAAAGTAAGACTGCCTCTGTGTATATCAGAGGAGTTCGATTTTCATGGGCAGTGCAAACCTTCGCTCAAAAAGGGTTCGAACAGGACCTGACAGCCATATCATACATTATAATGACCAGGATTGCTGTCAACAGACACAGAATCAGGACCTATAAGTCGGTCCCCTTCCCGAAAAATGCCCTTATATCGCCGGTGTAGAGATCAATAAGCCGTCGTGCAAAGACCGCAAGGGATGGGATCATCCTTGCCAAACCGAGGGTAATTGCGAGAAGAGCTATCACTGCAAGGGCTTCAGCAAACACATTATGTGCCCAGAAGAAATCAGCAGCCCGGAATCCCGGGTTACCGGTAAGGTTGGGAAGAAACCAGAACCAGGCGTCTGACACTGCAATAAAGACGATGGCGACACGCAGGAGGTTGAGAAGGTATAACAGCGGGACTACCATGAGGAATGCAGTCATGCCCTGTTTCCATGAGAGGTTTGGTACGCCTGCAATGACCCCGGTCATTATCGCCATCGCTGTTATTGCCGTGCACCCGAGGATAATCTGGTTGGCAAACCCGTTTTCCATGATAATGTTCCAGGCCGGCATCTGCGGGTGATGACCGAGGGCCTGGATGATCAAGAACGCCTGGTTTACCACGGTCATGACCAGCGCATCCCGTAAAACCGGAATAAATGCAAACGGCACATAGATTATGATTGCGACTGCAGCGGTTTTCGAGAGCTGCAGTACTACCGGATCATTCCGGAGGAGGTGCCTGACCGTGATGAGCAGGAACGGCAGCGATGCGACTGCCAGCACCGGGTACAGGAAGTTGTCTGCTTCCAGGTAAGCCGGAACTTCAGAGAGAAGGTTGATGACGATGAGCGTCCATCCCCCGATCGCCGCGTACTTTTTCTGGTTCCCGGCCAGAAAAAAGACACAGGACAGGAGAAATGCCGCAACGATCAGGTAGTCACTCATGGTTCTGCCCCAAAAAATTCCCGGTACCTGTGTCTGGTTTCCCGAGTTTTATTTCTGGCGTTCTGGTTGGTTTCCTGTGTTAAAAAAAGCCTGTTTCAGGATGGTGCGGCAGGGAACCGGTTTTCTGACCGGCTGAAAACCTCCATCCCTACCAGAGACATGGACGCAGCCATACATTAAAAAGAATAAAACTGATACTGTAGCCGGAGCATCCGGAAAGGATGAACGCAGGGAAGGACAGGCATGTATCACGACGCCACGCTCTCTGAAGAGAAGATCCTTGAGCAGTTCAATACCTCTCTTTCGGAGGGATTATCTTCCCGCAGGGCCGGAGAGCTGATCGCGACGGCGGGATACAACGAGATCACCGCCACCCAGGTCCACTGGTGGGAAATCGCAATACGACAGTTCAGGTCGGCGTTCATCTACCTGCTCCTGATTGCTGCAGCTATTGTTTTTGTTGTTGGAGAGTATATCGACGCGGGAGTCATCCTGAGTTTTGTGATTATCAATGCCGCGCTCGGGTTCTACCTGGAATACAAATCCGAGCAGTCCCTTCGTGCACTCCAGCAGTTTATCACCCTCAGGACCCAGGTAAAACGGGACTCACGCTGGCATACGATCGATTCCCGGAACCTGGTACCGGGCGATATCGTCAGGCTCGAACCGGGAGATACCGTCCCGGCGGACGTCCGGATCCTCAGCTCCCATAACCTCGTCGTCAATGAAACAGTACTGACCGGTGAATCTGTCCCGGTCCCAAAACGTCCTGATACGCTTGCAACAGAGCCAAAAAGCGTCTACGAGAGTTACAACCTCTGCTTCAGCGGCACGTCCGTTGCCGGAGGTGAAGCCGTCGCACTGGTAACCGGGACCGGTGCGCATACCGAGATGGGGACTATCGCACGACTCACCGTGGAGACAACCAAGGAGAGTGAATTCTCCAAAGGTATCGGGCGGTTCAGCCAGTTCATCCTGCGGATGATCCTCGTCACCCTGGTCTTCATTTTCGTAGCAAACCTGCTGATCAAGGGCGAGAGCGCTGATGTCATCGAGCTTGTGGTCTTTTCTATCGCACTTGTAGTCAGCGTCGTCCCGGAGGCGCTCCCGGTGGTGACCACGGTATCGCTCTCGCGGGGTGCGATCCAGCTTGCAAAGCAGGGAGTCATCGTCAAACGGCTTACGGCGATCGAGGACATCGGGGGTATCGAAATACTCTGCTCGGACAAGACCGGGACCCTCACGGAAAACACCCTGCATGTAACGGGGATGTCGCCCGGAGCACATCCCGACCTGCTGCAGTATGCCTCCCTCACCGTGGCAGAGACCGCGGAGAAGACTGAGCCATTCGATATCGCAATCATGGAGGCCGGGCAGGAGCGGCACCTGTCCGCAGGCCCCCTCCCGGAACGCCTCGATGAGATACCCTTTGATCCACAGCGCCGCCGGAACACGGTGCTGGTCCGGGACCCTGCACAGGCGCTCATGATCGTTCGGGGTGCTCCTGAAGAGGTCCTCCGCATCTCATCAGTTCCGGAGCCGGATCAGCGGGCTCTTGCTGACTGGTTATCCCAGAAAGGGCGGGCCGGGGAACGCACCATCGCCATCGCAAAAAGGGTCCTGCCGCCCGGAACAACGGGCATCTCTCCCGAGGACGAACGGGACCTCGAATTTCTCGGTGCTGTTGCATTTACCGATCCGATCAAACCTTCCGCGTATCGTGCAGTGGAAAAGGCAAAAGAGCTTGGCGTATCGATCAAGATTATTACCGGGGACAATTGTGAGGTTGCCGGGGCCGTGGGAGTGCAGATAGGGCTCCTTGACGATCCGACCCATGTAATCAGTGGTTCCACCCTGATGGCGATGCCACCGGATAAGCGTAGTCAGGCCGTTGTGGAGTATGCGGTCATCGCACGGGTCACCCCGGAGCAGAAATACGAGATCATCCGCCTCCTCCAGGATTCGTTCACCGTAGGGTTCCTGGGCGAGGGAATCAATGATGCGCCCGCCCTCAAGCTTGCCGGAGTCTCGCTTGCTGTGGACAGCGCTGCCGGCATTGCCCGGGAGGCGGCTGACATTATTCTCCTGCAGAAGAACCTCGAGGTGATCATTGAGGGGATCCGGGACGGAAGAGCGGTGTTTGCAAACACCATCAAGTACCTCAAAGCCACCCTTGCATCCAATTTCGGGAATTTCTATGCCATCGCGATAGGGTCGCTGTTTATCAGCTTTTTACCCATGCTGCCGCTCCAGATCCTGCTGCTGAACCTGCTGTCCGATTTTCCCATGATCTCGATCGCGACCGACAATGTTGATGCTGCAGAGCTGAGCAGGCCAAGCAAGTACGAGATCAGGGAGATCGTCCTCATCGCCACCCTGCTTGGCGTCGTGAGTACCGTCTTTGACTTCATGTTCTTTGCAGTCTTTGTCCAGCAGGGAGCACCAGTTCTGCAGACCAACTGGTTCGTGGGCAGCATCCTGACCGAGCTCGTGTTTCTTTTCTCCGTCAGGAGCAAACTGCCTTTTTACAAGGCAGGCCGCCCGTCGTGGTACGTCCTTGTCCTGACAGCACTTGCCGGTGCAGCGACCCTCGTACTGCCCTACACCACCTTTGGCCAGGCAGTGTTCCATTTCACTCCACCATCGGCCATGCACCTTGGCATTATCCTCGGCCTGGTCGTGGCGTTCTTCGTATGCGCCGAACTGGTAAAGAACTTTTATTACCGTTCTGCGAACTGACACCGGAGCGGTACCGGGATGCCTGCTATGCACGGACACCAGAGACAGGCCTCTTTCTCATTCCTCGGGCCGGTACATCCTGATTCACGTTTTGTCAGAACCTGCAGAGCTCCAAAAAGATAAACATCTCCGTCAACCAGATTACCGGATCAGGGAGGACGGAAATGAAATATGCCGATATCGACAGGATTTACCGGACTGTTCCCCTGGATAAAATTCCCTGGAACAGCGAGATTCCCCCTGATGCACTCGTTGAACTGGTGGAAAGCAAAAGAGTGCTGCCGTGCAGGGCTGTCGATCTCGGGTGCGGCGCCGGCAATTACACGATATACCTGGCAGCACACGGGTTTGATATGACCGGTGTTGACAGTTCTTCAGAGGCTATCAGGATCGCAACTGAGAATGCCCGGCGACAGGGTGCCAGGTGCAGGTTTATTGTTGCCGACCTGATCGGTGACCTGCATGAAGTACAGGAACACTTTGACTTTGCCTTTGACTGGGAATTTTTACACCATGTATTCCCTGAGGACAGGGAAAACTACGTTCGCAATGTTGCAGGGATCCTGAACCGGGGAGCACCGTACCTTTCCGTGAGTTTTTCTGAGACCGATCCCCAGTTCGGCGGTACCGGAAAATTCCGTACAACACCGATCGGGACAACCCTCTATTTCTCTTCTGAATCCGAAATAAGGGACCTGTTTTCTCCCTTTTTTCTCATCCACGAACTGAAAACCATCGAAGTCAGAGGCAGGTTTGGCCCTCATCGAGCCGTGTATGTGCTCTCAGAACGACGCTGAAACGGAGTTTCGGCTTTGGAGAAACGGGCAGGAACGGGAATGGTTCTTACCCATCTATGAAAAATTGGGATGGTGCACTTGCATCCGCAACAGGCTTTTAAGAGGCGAATTTTCTGGTAATCGAAGCGCCGCAGTCGTTGTCTCTTTCTGGGGCAGCACAGGTCATCGCAAGAGCGGGACTGACACTTCCTGAAATTACTGGAATTGTACAATTTCCTGGGAAATGCACATGAGTCACGGACTCAGGTAAATAGATAAATAACCGGGGATTTTCAGAGTAGTTCCTCATGTAACCGTAGAAACGGGCATGAACGGGAGTTCGCACCCAAATCATGAAAATCATTAAAACCTGTAATTTTATAAGGGCTCCTTCGCCTCCGGGCCTCTCCGAGGCACGGCGGGGCAGTGCGGTGTTTACAAATATGCTTAAGGGCACTGATCCGCCGCGGGGGCGTCCCTTTTTGGTGCGGCGGGGTTCATCGCAAATAATTATGAGGATTATATATTCCATTACTTGCTTCTGTTTAATTTAATTTCATGGGAAATACAAAGCACGGAATGGTTAAGGAGTGGATAGTGCCTGTCCCCTTATACCGCCCCCGCGTTTAGAGTGATGATGAACTGTTCGGAGTGTATTAAATTCGGGGGAGCCAAAGCGGCCTGGTGAAATCCCATGAGCGTTCAGCCCGGGTATTGAGCATTTCTCCATAGCAGGTTTTTCCATAACCCGGTGAATCGCTTTTTCTTTGCGGGAACGGTCAGGCTCAGGTTCCTTTACTCCCGATCTTCAGAAATTCGTCCTCCACAATCTTATCCGGGAGGCCCTGCCGTACGCACTCCCGTTTTATGGCGTCTATTGGTAAAGGGCATACACTCCACCTCCCGAAATCACGCAGAAAAGCGGCAAGGATCCCCAAAAATTCACCCGGTCTTGTCTGGACCAGGTGATCGAAAAACAGGATAAACGCGTTTTTTATGCTGTCCCTGCCGTATAAATCCGGCCTGTCCTTTGAATTTTCAAGATGCTCCTTCCATGTATCGGTCAGCCCGTATTCCCTGCAAAAGGCTGCGAAATATTCCGATGAAAGGTACTCTCCGAGGGGTAATTCCGGTAGAAGGGCATAAAGCCCTGTAATAAATTTTTTCGTGTCCGGCGGCATCGATCACCTTTCTTGTTTTTTCCTGATATATGAATATTTCTGATATGCACGCCAAAAAGCCAGTCTGAGACGAGATACAAAACCGGAAGCGGTATTATGGATAACGTTCAGAAACCTGCGGTCAAACCCCGCGACCATTTCATTCCCTTTGCCCTTCGGTCACCTGTTTTTGGATAGAAATATACCTGCAGAGTACCAGACTAAAATCCAGTGGTACGTGATGCGAAATGCTATCTGTGTGATCTTTGTATGTCTGCTGGCAGTCATCGTTTCAGGTGTGTCGGCTTTTACTGTGTCATCCATAATCGTCAACCCTTCCGGTACGCTGGATCCTGGCGATCCCGTCAACATCTCCTATACGGTTTATGCCGCATCGGGAGTTGCTTTTCCCTCCTACGATGACCTGCAGTTTGTGACCGAGCTCAACGATCCGGTCTGGTCGTATACCATCGCGGTCAATGGGGTGAAAAATGTGCGGCCGGTCGAGGGAGGCCGCGTGCTGACCATCAGCGGTTTTGAGTTGTCATACCAGAACCGCGATGAGGTGATCGTGACCGTATCGCTTGCCGGAGATATCCCTCCCGGGTGGGCACCGGGCGCAAACAGGACGCTGGTCAGAATACAGGAACTTGATTCCCGCGGGGCTGTCATTCCCTCCTCCGTGGTCGTGATCGACCGTTTCATCGGCCTGCCCACGCCAACCCCCACACCTTCGTTTGGCACGCTGGCGGTCTCTTCCACTCCCTCCGGATCAGATGTGTATATCGACAATGCCTACAAGGGCCTGACCCCGGTCAGTATCAGTGCGGTCCCGAATGGCAATCATGTCCTCTTAGTAAAACTTGACGGGTACCAGGATTATTCACGGACGGTTACCGTGATGGGTGATGCCCAGACCATTACTGCCTCCCTCGTCCTGATACCTGCGCCAACAACAACGGCAACTACCCAGGTTCAGCCGACCGGTACCACAACATCGCAGCAGACAACTCCAGCCGGCGGGGTCGGTTCGCTGGCTGTGACTACAACGCCATCCGGGGCGCAGGTCTATGTTGACGGGGTACTGAAAGGCATTACTCCCGCCACAATCCCCGGACTGCCGGCAGGGACCCATGTCCTCCTCCTGAAGATGGACGGTTTCCAGGACCTGTCGACAACCATCACGGTTACCCCTGGACAGACCGCCGAATACGCGACCGGGTTGTCTGCAAATGCGAAAACCCCCGGGTTTGAAGCCATCGCGGTCATCCTGTCGATCTGCATCATCCTTCTTGTGCGGAGAACAAGGTAATTCTATTTTTTTGGGCCGGAACCGTTCCACGTGTATTTTTTTAACCGGCTGCAAACATACTAATGATGGACCTACTCCCCGCATTCGTCATCACCCTCGCCCTCATCACCCTGGTCAGCGTGCGGTACAGGATATCACCGTTTTTTACGCTGATCGGCGGTTCGGTTCTTTTCGGGCTGCTCGCAGGGCTCACGCTGGATGCGACGATGCTGGGGATCGTTGCGGGTATCGGAAAGGTCTTCTCTGCATTCGGTATTATTATCCTCTGCGGGGCCGTGATCGCAAAACTCCTCCAGGAGCAGCACCAGACAGAAGAAATTGTTGCCGATATCCGGCAGCGCGTAAAGAATCCTCCGGTAATCTCAGGATTGTCCGGGTATATCCTGGCAGTCCCCATCACCTGCTGCATCACCGCCTACATTATGCTGAACCCAATCCTCGACAGTCTCGAAAAGGATCCTCAGAAGCGGACTATTCTCCTGTACCTCGCAGCGGTTGGCAGCATTATTTCCTATGCACTGGTCTATCCTACCCCTGTCGTCATTCCCCTTTTCGATGCATTCTCTGGAGGGATGAGCCCGCTTTTCTACAACGCCATATCCATTCCGATTTCCCTGGCAGCGCTGGGGGGGATCTTACTTTTCTTCCAGTGGTGGAGTCCGGCCGAACCAGCAGAAGGCAGCACTCAGGTACCCGCAGGAACAGGGTGGGAACCGTCAGGTATACCTGGAGAAGGTACGGGAGGAAAGGTACACTGGCGGGCATGGGCCCCGTTTATCGCAATCCTGGTATCCATCCCAATTGCATTCTTCATCTTCGGTTTGTCGCACGTGAGCATGATCAATATTATCATGCTCGTCGGGGCTGTTACGGCCCTTGCCCTTGCTCCGCAGCAGGTCCGCCTGCAGGGAGTGTCGCAGGGTGCCCGTCATGCCGGGATGATCATCTTTGATATCTGCGGGGCGGGGGCACTCGGTTTTGTCATCGTCCAGAGCGGGTTTGCCCAGACAGTGCTGGGACAACTCACCCTCTTCATACCCATCATCATGGTCCCGTTTCTCCTTGCAGCACTGATTGAAACTGCCCAGGGGTCGAGGGTCGTGACAGCGGTGATAACCGCAGAAGTGCTTGCCGGTTCGGCGGTGGTGAGTGCGATACACCCGGTCCCGCTCATCCTCCTGATCAGTGCAGGGTCATGTATCGTGTCCTATGTAACCGATCCCTACTTCTGGCTCGTCCAGCGTACCACGGGAGATGATGTCAGGACGGTGGTGAGGAATTATACAGTCCCGGTTGCCCTGGTCGGCGTATTCCTCTTTATCTGTGCCGTATTCCTGGAATATTTTGCCTTCCGGTGAATTTTTAAAGGAACGGTCACCATCCCGAGGCTTACCTTTCTTGGCGATGTATCAGAAATATCCTCTATTATTATCCCGGGACCTGCAGCATTTTTCTGCGTCCAGCCCCGCTGCTATGACGATTTCCACCTGCGCCTGACGTGATAGTTGCTGGTATCCATAAACATTGTAATCGGTACTATCCCATCCATAAAAACCCCATACGGGTTTATTGTCCTGTTAATTCCTGGATAGCAGTGCATGATACTTTTCTGGAAAAAGGACCCTTACCCTCCCTACCTCCATGAAGCCCTTCCATCCCAGGACTCAAGGACTCCGTCCCCCGGAATCTGCCATGATACTTTTAACGACTTATTTATGTGATGAATTGCAATCCCCTTAATGATTGAAAAATGAGAAAAACTTCCGATCTGGTGCAAGAGATGGCGGATGAAGCAAAAAACGCCTGGCTGGTCGCGATTGCCGTCGGGTTCCAGCAGGAAACAAAATTTGTTTTCAGTTCGGGCAGCCATCCGCTTGACGACCTGAACAGGCTGGTGAAAAGTGGCGGGTCTCCCATCGGGCTTTTACGGTTCGACAAAGAGAATTCATCCGTGCAGGGATCCTACCGTCCGTTCGAGGAATATGCAAACGAATCGTGGGTCGGGGAGTATCTTGCAGGTCTCCTTGAAAATACCGGCGAGATTATTGCGATGAGCCAGATGCGAAGCGTTCCTGATTATTAATCCCGGGCGGACCTGAATCCGGAACTATTTTTTTTATAGATATTCCACAATTACCATTTCCCCTGCCAGGAATCCCTGCGCTCATCATCAACAGTCCTCTCCTATCCCTCACCGCTGCTGCCTGACGAAAGCCGGGGTGATGTATACCCTGGCTGGCAGCTGAATCTGATACGATCCCCGGTATCCGTTTCTCCCCCGCAGATACTGTCTCACGCACCCTCTTTGCCCCCACAGGTGGCTCCTGTCCTGTGACGGTAATCGGTACCTGAAACTGCCGTTCTCCAGTATCCCTTTTCCGGCAGATTATCTCCTGGAGCGCAAGCACAGCAGACTCCGTGCAAATCCTTTATACATCCATCATTTCAAGTGATACTGGGGATAAAATGGCAGACGACGATATCCAGATAGAATCCGTTGCTGGTGAATTAACCTCCGGCATACAGAAATCGTCTGCGATGATGATGAAAGCAGCATACCTGCCCGTGTCGTTAAAAAAGCAGGACGGCGGGTTCGGTATCCCGTTTTTCAGGACCGCGTCTGCCCATCACGATGAGGAAGTACCCGGGCCGGATGCCAGGGTCTATATCACAAAAATTTCAGAGAGCATTCCCGCTGATGAACTTGACGGGATTCTCAGCCCGGCACCTTACCTCCGCAATTATGATTTTTACACCCTGCTTTTCTACCTGAATATACACCTCGACGAACCCTCAACCACCCGTTTTATTAACGCAATCGTGACCTTCGCTTTCCCTCCGGATATCAAAATTCTTGACTTTTCCCCAAAAGAAAAGGAGATAATGATAAAAATTGCCGGATCTGCAGGAGACGAACTATTTTTATCCCGGTCACTGGTTTTCAACCCATTCCTCCCGCAGCACGGAGAGGGGGATGATCCCGGTCGACGGTTTGAGGTAAGGGTCGGGCCGGAAGAAAAGATTTCCCTTACCCTGACCAGACAGGGATACACATTCACTATACCCAAAGACGAGTTGCTCGAATATGAGGGGATGCGTAAAAGCGGGCACGAAGTGTTCTGGGAGATATATCCCCGGATGCCTCCGGAAGATAGTGAATATATCGCCGGAGGAAGGCATGCCATTTTTTCATGTATTGTCCGGGCTCCCCGCTCCCTACATCCCGAAGTCACCATTGATATTGAGGGGAAGGTAAAAGGGAAGATTTGGGGAGTCGTGCATCTCAGGGGTTCAGTAGATTTTTTGCAGCATGGCGATATGGACTCCCCTCAACGGAACAATTTCGCCGGATCGTTTTGGTAGTTTTAGAGCTGGAGAAATCATGTTATAACGTTCACGGGGCATCGCCCCCGCCACTGTGGCATCCCCAACATGATACCCCCGGAAATCCGAAGCCGTCAGACTATCGTTAGTCACGTAAGATTGGGATTTTCTTCAGAGCTGTAAATTTATTTTTTCTGATGCCTGTCGTAATACATCAGCAGTATTATGTGGTTGTAACGGTGTATTGAAATTAGGACCGGGAAAATAAGGAGAGCAATCTCTTCATGATTGTCAGTGACTGGTTTGACAAGGGTATCGCACTTGCCAGACTGAAAATGTTTTATGAAGCCATCGCCTGTTTTGATGAAGTACTCAAGGTCAACCCCCGGAATGCCGATGCTCTCTATAATAAGGGAGTCGCTCTTGCCGGCCTGGGTAACTACGACCAGGCGATCTATTATTACGACCTTTCCCTCCGGATCAATCCCTATAATCCCGATGCCCTGAACAACAAGGGTATCGCGCTCGCTGCACAGGAAAAGTATGAAGAGGCGGTCGAATATTTCGATAAGGTTCTGAGGTTGAATCCGAAAAATGAACTTGTCCTCCTGAACATGGGCGGTGCCCTTGCCAAACTTAAAAAATATGACGCGGCTCTCCTGCATTTTGATAAAGTCCTCCGGATTAATCCCCGCAATGCTGATGCGTTGTATGATAAGGGGGTCACGCTTGCCGGTCTTGGGAGGTATGATGAGGCAATTGCATGTTATGATATGGTCATCAGGATGCAGATCTATCATACCGATGCCCTGAACAATCGGGGGGTTGCCTGTGCCGCTCTCGGGCGGTATGAGGAGGCCGTTACCTGTTTTGACAAAGTGCTCAGGGTGCAGCCCCGCTACCTTACCGCACTGCACAACAAGGGACGCGCTTTTGCCCGGCTCGGAAAGCACGAGGAAGCGATTACCTGTTATGATGAGGTGCTCAGGGTATTCCCTGACAGTGCCGGTACGCTGAACAACAAGGGGGTAGCCCTTGACGATCTGGGAAGATATGATGAGGCAGTTTTCTGTTACCGCCAGTCCCTTGCAATCAATCCGGATAATATCGATGCATTGAATAACCTGGGTGTCACTCTTGCGGCCCTGGAAAAATTCGACGAGGCGGTTGAGTCGTACGATCGGTCTCTTGCAATCAATCCGGATAATGTGCTTGTGCTGGTGAACAAAGGACGCACTCTTGCCCGGCTCGGGAAGCACGAGGAAGCAGTCGCCTGTTTTGACGAAGTGCTGCGGCTCACTCCGGATAACGCGGAGGCGTTATACAACAAGGGAGTTGCCCTTGCGGCATCAGGGAAGTATGAAAGTGCGGTCGAAAGCTACAACCGCTCACTTGAGATCAACCCGGGAAATGTCGTTGCACTGGTGAATGAAGGTCGTGCATTGGTAAAACTGAACCGGCATGAGGAAGCGGTTGCCTGTTTTGATGCGGCTCTCCTAATACATCCCGGCAATGCAGGGGCACTCTTCAATAAAGGACTTGCTCTTGCTGCCTTACACATGCATGAACCGGCAATAGACTGTTTTGACCGGATTCTCCTGGTCAGTCCTGACAGTGCCGACGTGTTGCACTCCAAAGGTGTCTCCTGTGCAGCTCTTGGCAAGTACGATGAAGCCGTCGCTTTCTTCAACGAAGTCATCCGGCTCAATAAGGAGAGCGTCGGTGTATTGTACGACAAAGGACGTGCTCTTGCACGTCTCGGCATGGGTGATGAAGCGATTGCCTGCCTTGATCAGGCCTTCGCGATACATCCGGATACTGAAATGCTGAACGGAACAAGCGAGGTGTATCCTGCCCCGAAAATGGATACGGAGCCTGTCGGGGGATATAATCAGGATCTCATGATAAGACCTGATACTGCCGATGACCTGAACTCAAAAGGAGTTGCTCTTGCCGGTCATGAACGGTATGAAGAGGCGCTCATCTATTTCGAAAAAGACCTCATCACCAACCCGGATAATGCCGTGATATGGAATAACAAGGGAGTTGCTCTTGCCTGTCTTGAACGATATGAAAAAGCAGTTTTGAGTTATGACCGCTCTCTGCAGATTGATCCGCATAATGTCACGGTCCTGGTGAACAAAGGTCGTGTCCTTGCGAAACTGAAGAGGCATAATGAAGCGGTCGCCTGTTTTGACGCGGTCCTCAGCATTAATCCGGATACGGCTGGATCTTTGAGCGATGAGGCTGCTGGTAGTACAGGTCCGGAACCGGCAGAGGATGTATCCCTGTACGAGCAGGAGCCTGAGGAAGAACCGGGTGAAGATGGCCTGAGTGATAAAGCGGTTGGCAGCTTCGGTTGGGAATCCATAGAGCCAGTATCCCTGTACGAGCAGGGGCCTGAGGAAGAACCGTTTAGAGAAGGCAGCCTGGGCCGTGAAACAGTTACCAGTATGGAACCGGAAGAGCCGGTATCCCTGTACGAGCAGGAGCCCGAGGAAGAACCGTTTAGAGAAGGCAGCTTGGGCCGTGAAACAGTTACCAGTATGGAGCCGGAAGAGCCGGTATCCCTGTATGAACAGGAGCCCGAGGAAGAACCGTTTAGAGAAGGCAGCCGGGGTAGTGAAACAGTTACCCGTGAGGAGCCGGAGGAGGCAGTATCCCTGTATGAACAGGAGACCCTGGAAGAGCCAGGTACTGAAGGGGGGACCCTGCTTGGGGAACGATCTGGCGACCTGACGGGGGAAGAAGAGATTTTCTGGTTTAATCCGGAGCCTGTTGAGGTTGCAGGTGAAGAAAATGGGGAGATTTTCTGGTTTGAAGAAGTGCCCGCAGAGGAGGCATCGGTTGGAGGCAGCCTGAGGGCAAAAGAGGCTGGCGGCTCCGGTGAGGTGTCGGAAGATGAAACCTCTCTGTATGACCAGGAGCCGGTGGAAGAAACAGATACTGAAGGTGCCCTTATAGACAAGGGCATTGCATGTGCTTCTGTCGGGCAGTTCGAAGTGGCGATTTCATGGTATGATCAGGTCCTCTCGAGAGATCCGGAGAATCCTGACGCCCTGAACAATAAAGGGGTGGCACTTGCCGCCTTGAAAAAGGGTGAAGAGGCGCTCCTGTTTTTTAATGCCCTTCTGAAGACCACGCCGGAACATGAACTCGGTCTGACCAACAAGGGAGGTGTGCTTGCCGATCTGAAACGGTATAAAGAGGCCTGTGCATGTTTTGATCTCGTCATCAGGATCAATCCGGATAACGCTGATGCATGGTACAATAAAGGGGTAACACTCGCCAGTCTTGGAAACTATGATGAGGCTGTCGGGTGCTATAACCAGGTCCTCCGTATTAGCCCGGATAACGTCAACGCCCTTAACAACAAAGGGATCGCGTACGCTGCCCTGAAAAAGTATGAAGAGGCCATTCTCTGTTACGACAATGCACTCAGGATCAACCCGGAATATGCACTATCATTGATCAACAAAGGTGTAGCCCTTGCCGAGCTGAGAAAATATGAAGAAGCCGTTGCATGTTTTGATGCAGTTATCAGGATTAATCCGGAGTATGCGGAAGCATGGTATAATAAGGGAATTGCACTTGCAATCCTGGGAAAAGCCGATGAAGCAGTCCTCTGTTACGACCAGGTCCTCAGAGCTGATCCCGAAAATGCCGGAGCATGGGAAAATAAAGGTTTAGCCCTTGCGGTCCTGGAAAAAACAGAGGAGGCGGTCCTCTGTTTCGATCAGGTCATGAGGATCGATCCTGATAATGCCGATGCATGGTATAACAAGGGACGTGCCCTCGCCCGGCTGAAAAAGTATGATGAAGCTGTCGCCTGTTTTGATCATGTCCTGCGGATTGATCCAAAGAACGAACCGGCTCTTCTGAGCAAAGGAGCTGCTCTTACCGACCTGGAAGAGGATGAAGATGCCATCGGGTGTTTTGATGCAGTCCTGCAGATTAACCCGGATAACGCTGAAGCACTGATCGACAAGGGGGTAAATCTTTCAAATCTCAAGCGGTACGATGCAGCCATAGCATCATATGATCAGGCTCTCAGGATTCATCCGGACCATACCGAGGCCCTGAACAATAAAGGAATTGCCTATGCAGCATTGAAGAGATACGAAGAGGCTCTCGAATGCTTCAACGCAGTCCTGAAACTGCACCCGGGGAATGAACTGGCCAGCCTTATCCGGGGAATCACGCTTGCTGCCATGAAACTGTCCGATGAAGGCAACGGTATCGTATGATCAACAATAACAGCCGTTCGGCACCGGTAAGAACTGTTGAATGATCGGTATTCTGCGACAACCCCTCCTGCATGGCTCATTCTCTGCAGCTTGTCTGAATAACTCTTCCCATCACCATTGGAGAAACCCTGAGTTTTCCACAAATTGAAAGTATAAATTATACGGACGGGACAATGCCTGTAACTCCCGAACCGCCTCCTGCGCTTTTGATTGTGTCGTAGTACCTTCTCTGAGTTACGCTCCCGGGGGAGCTACAGAGGCGGGGGTGGAGGCATCACGTGCCGTACCCCCATAGCAGCGTTAAGAAAAATGTTCAAGGATTTCCCCTGTTAATTAAATCATGCCGATATGAGTCATGGAATATTTAATCCTCATAATTGCGATGAACCCTCCGCCCCCGACGGGGCGCCCCCGCGGCGGATCAGTGCCTGTAAGCATATTTGTAAACACCGCACTGCCCCGCCGTGCCTCGGAGAGGCCCTGAGGCGGGGAGCCCTCATATTACATGGATTAATGATTTTCATGGTTCGGGTGTGAGCTCCCGGTTCATGTGTGTTTCAACAGAGCCTAAGATCTCATTTTTTTTACATGAGACGTACTTTG
>DADT01000006.1 GCA_002495065.1 Methanoregula sp. UBA471
GGTTCAAATCCCGGCCGAGGCGTTTTGCCTTCCGGTCCAAATCTCTTCAAAAAAATTTTTCATTCGAGCACTTTTCATTTGTTCAGGAATTGCCAAATCTTTTTTTAGATCAATTTCGATATATTTATAAAATTATGTTAATATGACATACTAAGGTTGCCGTTCGGGAGCAGAAACATGACGCCCTCCGGTCATATTCCAGTGGAAGCCATAACCCATTACCGGCAGGCAATGGACCACTGGAGTAAAGGAAATTACGAAACTGCCCTTAAAAATCTGAAATATGCGGTCCTCATCGCACCCAACTTTAGTACTGCATTATACGAAATGGGTCGTTGTTATGAGAGACTTGGTCAATATCCGGAAGCGCTTTCAGTAGTTAATGAAGTTCTGCAGATCAACCAAACTCATATCGAGGCAGAAATGAGCAGGAAAAGGATTCTGGATAAAATGGGGCGTACCAGATAATACGATGAACGTTCTTCCAGGAGTTTCTTTGGGTTTTTCAAAAAAAAAGAAGAATTTTTTTTCTGGCCTTTTGTTTCCTGTTCAGATAATCTGGTTCATCAACAGGACGATGTAACCGGTACAGGCAAGAGCCATCGCAAATAACACTCCATAATCCCGGTGCTGAAGTGTTGATTCCCGCACGTGTTGTGTCTTCTTCCCGGTACGGTACCCCCGCATATCGATTGTCAGTCCAAGGACATTGGAACGGAGCAGTGCATTGGACACAAGCGGGATCGCTATAGGAGCAACACTCCGTATCTTTCCAATGAAACCGGTACCGGGATTAAAACCCCGGGCCAGTTGGGCTTCATGGATCCGCTGCCCTTCTATCTGGAGCGTGGGGATAAACCGGAGTGCGATGATGAACATCAGGATGTAATCGATAGGCAGCCCGATCTTCTCCATGGCATTCACAAGGTCCCGTGGCTGTGTCGACATCAGGAAGAGCTGGAACGCAAAGATGAGCACCATGAACCGGAGCGTGAGGACGATACCGATGGTAAGCCCTCCGACGGTAACTGGAATGAAGCCACCGATGACCGGTATTCCCTGCGGGATAAAGTATCCGAGAATTTCGCCATTTGGTATCGTGATAATCGTGATGAGGATGAAAATGGCACTCATGACGATGATCAGTTTGAGCTGCTGGAGCAACTCGGCCAGAAGTCTGCTGTATGCCGCAACTGCGAGCATCGCAAGAACCATGAGGGTGAGAAAAACCAGATCCGTCGCGATGATACACATAATGCTCACGATGATGATGAACGCGATCTTGGTATACGGGTGGAGCCGGTGCAGGAACGCATCCTTGTGTACGTACTGGAGGATCTCGGCCATTCTTTACGCACTCCCGGTATCGGATATGACTTTCCCGCCTTCCATCGTGATGATGCGATCAGCGCAATGTTCTGCGATGTCCCGGTTGTGGGTAATGATAATGATGGTGTGCCCTTTCTCCTGGAGTTTTTTGAGAATATTGATAACGAGGATCGCCTCGTACCCGTCAAGCCCCGTTGTCGGTTCGTCCAGCACGATAATGCCGGGCTGCATGGCAACAACGCATGCAATCCCGAGCCGCTGCCGCTCTCCCCGCGAAAGCCAGCGCGGGTACAGGTCTGCCGATTCAGTAAGCCCGGCATCGCCAAGCGCTGATTCGATTACTTCGTTCCCATGTTCAATGCCGAGGTTCTTCACTCCGTATGCTATTTCTTCCCGAACCGTATCGGCAAAGAACATGTGGTCCGGGTTCTGGAAGACAAGGCCGACATCACAGGCAAGCGCAGCAATGCTGCAATCCTTCGTGTTCTTCCCGCGCACGATGACATCGCCACCTGTCGGAGAGAGGAGACGGTTGAAGTGCTTGACAAGGGTCGTCTTTCCGGAACCGTTCTCGCCGACAAGTGCAACAAATTCTCCTTTTCTGATGGTGAGACTGATACCGGACAGTGCCTGGACATTACCATAATTATGCGTGAGATTCTGCACGGAAATTACCGGTTCGCTGTCAGTGGCAGTTCCGGCAATCCCTTTAACCGCTGAGAAATCGGGCAGCACCATGCCCCGGACATGATCATCTTTGAGGACATCAGAAGGAATGCCCTGAGCAGTGATCTCGCCATTCTCCAGGACGACGAGGGCATCAACCATCTCATGGAACTGACCGAACTTATGCTCAATCAGGAGTATGGTTTTTCCCTGATCTTTGAGGTCCTTCAGGATCTCGGCTATCCGTTTTGTCGCGTGTTCGTCAAGCTCTGAGGTAGGTTCATCGAGGATCAGGATGTCGTTTCCCAGCGCCAGTGTTGCAGCAAGGGCAACACGCTGCTTCTGACCACCGGAGAGGTTGTGCGGAGACCGGTCCTTGAGTTCCTCAAGGTAGGTCGTCTTCATGATCCCGGAAAGCCGCTCTTCGATAACTGCAGCAGAAAGCCCGCGGTGTTCAAGTGCGGAAAGGATCTCCTCTTCAACGGTCGTGAAGATCATCTGGGCTTCGGCATCGTCAAAGACGACACCGACATTCTGCGCAAGGTCTGAAAGGCTGCGGTATTGAGTAACGTCTTTTCCGTCAATAACAACCGAACCTTCCTTCTTACCCCCATACTCGTGATGCAGGATACCGGAAGCGGCCAGGGACAGCGAGGTCTTTCCGGCACCCGAAGGACCAGTAACCATGACGCACCGTCCTTTTTCAAGAGAGAGAGTGATCCGGTGCAGGGCCGGCTGCACCGTGTGGGGATATGTGTAACTGACGTTATTAAGTTCAATCATTCTTGTCCTCTAAGAAGCACCCTGCTGGAAGGGGTGTAGAGGAGCTGAACAATGATTGCATTAAAAACTGCTGTTATGACTACGATAGGGACAAAGACTGCTACGAATGCCATCAGGTCACCGTTATATTTGGCAAGGTAGGTCGCGCCGATAGCGATGATAGCAATTGCAGCGAACGTGAAACCGCTTGCGAGAGTTGCAATGAACGTCGTCACGGTAGGGGCTAATTTCGTCCGGTTGTTCAGGACTGCATAGAGCACGAAACAGACAAGTGCACCGACCGGCTCGCTGATCAGGTTTGCCGGTGGGAACATCGAACTGGAAATCACCATCGACAGAGCCCCCGCAACAAGACCAATCCCAAGTGCTTCAAGGATCGTTGGCCGGATCAGGATGATCGCAAGGCAGTAAAATGCGATAATCATATTCGGTGTAAGCGGTGTATGGAGCATCGCAAGGAAGTAGCGAAGGATGGCACCGATGGCAAGCAGAATTCCGACAACTGCAATATCTTTTGACTTCATGGTAAAAAACCTCTATTCGGGTAAATCGCAGGTAAGTTGGTTCGACCTTGAATGGGTGATTAACTTCAACCTTAATGTATATTTTTGTTCAGTAATGTATTAAAATGTAACTTTTTGGAAATAACATGGCCCTCTATTCCGAATGTGACGACCTCTATTATGAGTGCGACTTGCAAAACCGCAACTGATGACCCTGTCCGCCTCTCCTTATGACCCCCTGCCAGTAACATTCATTACCCTGATGAACACTTTCACGTACGAGGATTGGTCTGAAATGCTGTTTTCACCGGGAAGCGATGAGATCTATAAAGAATCACTCGCCATGCATGCGAAACATCATGGGAAGCTGGAAATCCGCTCCAAAGTCCCCATCAGGAACAAACATGATCTCTCTCTTGCTTACACCCCGGGTGTGGCAGAAGTATGCCGGGAGATTGCAAAAGACAAAAACCTGGCATATCGTTATACGATGAAAGCGAACACGATTGCGATCGTAACCGATGGTTCTGCGGTTCTGGGCCTTGGCAACATCGGGGGATATGCGGCAATTCCGGTGATGGAGGGAAAGGCGATCCTGTTCAAGGAGTTTGCAGGTATCGATGCCTTCCCGATCTGTTTTGAAAATTATGAGACAAATTTTACGGATCAGGTGAAAAATATTGCACCGGTTTTCGGGGGCATTAATCTTGAGGATATCGCGGCACCCAAATGTTTTGAGGTGGAAGACGCCCTGCAGGACATCGGTATTCCGGTCATGCACGATGACCAGCACGGGACCGCAGTTGTTGTTCTCGCTGCACTCATTAATGCCTGCAAAGTAACCGGGAAGAAGTTTGAGGACCTGAATATCGTCATATGCGGGGCCGGGGCAGCCGGGTATGCAATAACCCGCCTGCTTAAATGCATAGGGTATGATCCCAATGTCTGTACAACCGTGCACGAGATTATCGTCTGTGATACCCATGGGACAATCTTCCGGGGCCGGGAAGGACTGTATAAAAACAAGTACAAGTTCATCATCGCGGAGGAGACAAATCATAAAGCACTTGCCGGTACTCTCGCCGATGCAATGAGGGGTGCTGATGTCTTTGTAGGAGTCTCGGCACCGGGCATTGTCACCGAAGAGATGGTCCGCTCGATGAACAAGGATGCGATTGTTTTGGCAATGGCAAACCCGGTGCCGGAGATATGGCCTGATGCGGCAAAGAATGGCGGAGCAGCGGTGGTCGGGACAGGAAGAAGCGATTTCCCGAACCAGATCAACAATGTCCTTGCGTTTCCGGGTATTTTCCGTGGTGCACTGGATGCACGGGCAACACGGATTACTGACGAAATGAAGATTGCCGCAGCGCATGCGATTGCAGATTATGTGTCAAAGCCCCAGCGGGACCGGATCATGCCCAACATTCTCGATAAGGGGGTAACCGCAACGGTGGCAGCAGCGGTTGCGAAGGCTGCAGAAGAATGCAGGTGCAGCAGGAACATATAAGGGTATAGTCACATTCCGGCGACTAAAAATCTCATTTTTATGCATGGATACTTACTCACTCGGACGCCCCATGGGACTCGCCATTGACTTGTCCCCGCTGCTGTGACGTCCCCGATTCACGATAAATCCTTCAGACATACCGGGGGGGAGAGAAGAAATCGCCTGTCGGGAACTACAGAGTCATCCCAGACGAAAGGGTGGGTCTGGTGAGGGGACAGGCAGTGTCCCTCCTTGATTACTGATTGGTTTTTTAGATCCTGTGAGAATTGAACTTTTTCAAGCTCCACATACATGAACAGGAGTTCACACCCGATCCATGAAAATCATTAATCCCTGGAATTCTATGAGGGCTCCTTCGCCTCAGGGCCTCTCCGAGGCACGGCGGGGCACGGCGGTTTTTACAACTATGCTTATAGACACTGATCCGCCGCGGGGGCGTCCCGTCGGGGGCGGCGGGGTTCATCGCAAATAATTATGAGGATAAAATATTCCATTACTCACATCTGTTTAATTTAATTTCATGGGAAACCCTCAAAATATTTTTCTTAACGCTCTTTGGGGGCAACGGAATATAATGCCTCGTCCCCGCCGCTGTGACATCCCTCTGGTGCGATTACTCCAGAGCAATACCATCACAAAGCGCAGGGGCGGTTCGGGGGGACAGGCACGGTCCCTCCGGTTAATGGGTGCTCTGCAATTTGTTGAAAGCTTGGGGTTTCTGCAAAGCCCTTTTTCATGCTGAATCCGGGAACATTTATTTATGTAATTATCAGTCGTTACTATCGTGCAATTCCGGTAGTCTGTAACCAATATAACAATTCTGCCGGGGTTAATGGACTTCCTGCTCGTAGCGCTGCGCAGCCTCCCCGCCTTTCATGCAGAAATCATGGTGCCTGAGTCCCAGTTCTGGGGTGACCGGACAATCCCTGCAGGTACATCCGGCATCTTCTGAAATACAGAGCATGCTCTTTCCGGTGATGCAGAAGAGCAGCTCGTTATGTTCCCGTGCACAGCGGTTGTAGGAGGGACATGCCGGGCATCGGCAGGCTGACCGCTTTTCTTGCATCAGGTTTTTGCGGTCCTTTGCATTTTTCTCCCACGACATATTCAGCCATTGTTCAAATATGTCCATACAGATCCTCCAGGATAACTATCTCGGTTGCTCATCCATAACCCGTGATATCATAATCGATGGCGGTAGAATTTTTTGCACATTCTTTGCCGTGAATAAGGACTTCATCAATCATTTTTTTCAGCAGGGCCGGGTAGACCGCTCCGACCATCTCCCGTATGGGTTTTCCATCACAGAAAAATTTGAAGGTAGGTGTGCTCCGGACTCCATAGCGTTCAGCGGTCCACAGGTTTGCCATGATATTGAGCCGTGCAAAAACAACTTTTTCTTTGTATTCCTGTGCATAATTCCTGAAATAGGGCTCCATCTGGTGACAGAATGCACAGGACGGTGAATAAAACATAACAGCCACAGGTTTGCTGCTCTTCTCGACGGTTCTCTCCCAGGTGACATCATCCAGTTCGATGAGCATATCGGGTATCTGCTGAGGTACCAGGGGTACCTTCTCCGCCGGCACAGGTGGCGGTGACCCTGACTGCACATTATTTACCGGAATCTCTTTTTTATCGTCTGCCATGATGCCTCTCAGCAGACTATAGGGTATGCGGATGATATAGTTTGTCCTGGTGGTGACAGGGTAAGCCTGTCTCACCCATCCGGGCAGGTTCCTGGGCACTGATGAGTATTCCTCCGCCACTGCAATGCAGGAACTTTCACGGTTAAGACCAGCGGTACGGACTGTTTTCACCCGGCCTATTTATTGCAGAAGGAATCCATATC
>DADT01000021.1 GCA_002495065.1 Methanoregula sp. UBA471
AGTACGGTGTTTACAACTATGCTTACAGGCACTGATCCGCCGCGGAGGCGCCCCTTTTTGGTGCGGCGGGGTTCATCGCAAATAATTATGAGGAATAACCATTCCATTACTCACTTCTGTTTATTTTAATTTCATGGGAAACCCTGAGTTTTCAGGTTTTGTTTCGCGGCAATCAATAAAAGGAATTATTCTGCTCTTTTAAGATAGCTGTCATAATTTCCAAAAAAAAAGAGACCCGGATCAGGGCACTGGGACCGGAACCGGGGTAACTACGGAGTAAGCGATCACGAAGAATGCGGCAATGGCAATCGCGATCAGGATCACCACCAGGACTGACAGGAAGACGGCAACCGCTGCCTTGACGGTTGTCATGTCCTGGAGTTCCCGTATCCCGAAAATCCCGAGTATCAGGGACCATATACCGGCAAGAAACCCGATGAAAGGGATCCAGCCAAAGAGCATTGCCGGAGTTGAGCCGAACGTGAGGGCCTTGAGGGTCTGGAGATACCCTCTCCGCCCTCCCAGTATATAGACAAAGAGGTGCAGCCAGGCAGCGCCTATAAAGACAAGGACAAACTGCACGATGATCATTGCCAGGGCATAAACGATGACACCTGTACCGGCGACTGCCGGCAGCGGAACGCCTGCCTGCGTAAAGAGAGCGGAAAACGTCGTCCAGGCTGAGCTGGCCATACCAATGCTCACGATGGCAGACAGAACAGCATTGATCACAAGGAGGATAAGGTAATACGTGAGGGAATCTCCCCAGTCAGTATCCCGCACCTTCCGGAACGACTCCAACGGCGAAAGAAGGAATCCTTTCATCATCTCGAAATAGTCCATGGGTATCAGGATATTCTTAACGCGTGGTAATTTAAATAATGTGAGATCCGGGAAATTCCGTGTTGTGGCAGGCTGGGGAGAGGTGTTTGGTGGCAGGTCCGCAGACGGAAAACCGTACACGGTCCGGAACCGGGTCAACCTATGAGGTGAGGGAAGTTGCACAACAAGCCGTTCAGCGATGGCAGACATGAGCAGCACTGAATGTTCCTCCGCCAAGTGCGGGCCTCCGGTTTCCCGGAGCCGGCCTTCACCGGGTGAGAACAAAGGAATGTTTCTGACCGGCGAGGTAATCCAGCCCCGCCACGTGCTTCCTGCTTCAATGCCAAATATTTATCTGGGAGAATGATTGTAAAGAACCCATAGTGAGGAGTGTATAAAATGCGATCACGAACCTGGCGGGTCACAATTCCCGTGGTCCTTGTTATCTGTTTTCTGATCTGTCCCGTGCTTGCGGTACTGGACGGACCCGGTTTGAGTGAGAACAGGGATGCCCATACAAAGCGTGTCATTGCGGATGGCATCAGTCCGGATGAGGTGAAACTCTACGAAGCACAGGGCTGCGTAGTGAAGCATGAGTTTAAGGATGCCGTCTCCTTTGACTGCCCGACCGAAATTATCCCCGGCCTGAAGGTGCGGGAGGCACGGATTTACCACATCCTTGATCTCAATGCCGACATGCAGACAGGTGCAGATCAGGTATGGGGACAAGGTGTTGACGGAGACAGTGTCAACGTTGCAGTCCTTGACACGGGCATTGATACCAATCATCCGGAACTGAAGAGCAGTTATCTCGGCGGTTACGATTGTGTTAATGACGATGCTGATCCGGAAGACGATCACGGGCACGGCACCCATGTCGCCGGGATCATCACGGCAGATGGAGACTTCCTCGTGAACTCTAAAGGCGTTGCCCCCGGTGCCGGTATTTACATGTACAAGGTCTGCGATGCCGGGGGTTCCTGTTATGACGATGACATGCGATGCGGCATGGAGCGGGCGGTGCTGACCGATGCAAAGGTGATGAGCATCAGTATCGGCGGGGGCAGCTACACGACCGAGAACTGCGACACCGATTACCTCGCAAACCTGATCAACACTATTGTCAGCCCGAAGATGACCGCGGTGATAGCTGCCGGCAATGACGGCCGCGGGGTCTCTTCCCCCGGGTGTGCCTCCACTGCAATCGCTGTCGGGGCGGTAGACAGCGGGGATAATGTGATCTACTGGTCGGGACGCGGTCCGGCGCTCGATATCCTTGCGCCCGGAGTCAGTATTCTCTCGACAACCATGGACGGGAAAACGGGGCTGATGTCCGGGACTTCTATGGCGACCCCTCATGTGGCAGGAGTAGTAGCCCTGCTGTATGATGCAAATCCCGGCCTGAACACGGAGGGGATCAGGCAGGCGCTGTACAGCACGGCAGATCCTGCTGCGGTCTGTTATAAGTGTACCTTCTGGGCTGGCACCCAGTGCCTTCGGCAGAGTGCGGTAACCTGCACGGATTCCATAACCGGTGCGGGTGTGGTCGATGCATTCGGTGCATATTCCTCAGTGAAAACAACCTGTTCGGATGCTAAGGATTGCGACAACGGTCTGTTCTGTGACGGTGTGGAGTCCTGTGTTGCGGGAAGCTGTGTTGCCGGACAGCCGGTGACATGCTCCGCTGGTTCTGATGCGTGCACCAGCAACGTCTGCGACGAGAGTTCCGATGGTTGCATCATGGTGCAGAAAGCTGATGGAACGACCTGCAGCGATGGAACATACTGCAACGGGATGGAGACGTGCCTGTCCGGAATGTGTAAGGAGGGAACTGATGTTGTCTGTAATGACGGGATTGGTTGCACGTCAGATATATGCATTGAAACAAATTCCGGCGGCACATGCACCTACAGCTGGCCTGCGTGCGGACTCGCAGATGGCTGCTGTGGCCCGACCTGCGCCTCCGGCACCGACGGTGACTGCGGTACAGCAACGCAATGCTGGAGCGGGGCGAATACCTATCTCGTGAAATCAGACCTGCAGGCAATGAAGTTCTGCAAGTGTGCAGCCGGCACCTATACCTTTATAGGATACTCCACGATTACGGCCAAAAAGGCAAATGCATACAAATATACGGATACCGGGGAAAATTCGATCTGGACGGTTGCCCGGGTGTCTACCCGGAATCCCATCGATTCAGTAGAATGTTTTGCAGGGAATTCCTTCCCGACAAACGTGAACTATTCCAGATAAAATCCAGATAATTCCTCTTTTTTAGTACAGGTCATGTGTTATCAAACGCGAAGATCTTCATCACAGAGTATCTGGGACGTCAGGCTTTTTTGGTGGTTGTAGACACCTCCGTAGACAACCCCACCAGTTTTCAAGCACAGAAATGCAAAAATCCAAGGGATGATGAAAACCGGATCGCAAAGGAAAAGGTTCAGAATCGAGAAAGAGGTTGCGGGGAAAATCCGTCCACCCGATGCTGCTATG
>DADT01000067.1:0-147 GCA_002495065.1 Methanoregula sp. UBA471
CGAGCTGCTCGAACTCGGCAAGGTGAGTGGTATCGATGGTCTCCCGCCGGTAGACCCTGCCAACACAGAAGGCCTTGACAGGAGGAGTCGGATTTTTCGCAAGGTGCTGGATCGAGACGCTCGTGGTGTGGGTCCGGAGCACGCACT
>DADT01000067.1:218-18221 GCA_002495065.1 Methanoregula sp. UBA471
TCCTGGGGCTGGAAAAGGGCATCGAAATTCCAGAAAGACTGCTGGACAATGCCACCATAGAGTTCCTCAAATCCCATTTCGAGGAGTATCTCCCGCATCTCGGCGATGATCCGCTGGTAGGGATGGACCTTGCCCGGATAGGCTTTTTTCGGAAGCTTGGTCACATCGTACCGGCGGAAGTTTGCTGTCTTCCATGCACCTGAAAGGATCTGATCACGGGTGAGAGTCCCGGTCTCTTCCCTCAGATCAAGACCCTGCCTGACCAGCTGGAGACCTACATCCTGGAGGGAAATGATATACCGGACTGATTCCGTTTCCTGAAGGATGCCACGCTTGATCAGCTCTTTTGTCTTCAGATCCCCTGTCTGCGGATTTTTCAGGGCGGATTCATCAGCGGATGTTGACGCCCCATCAGCCTTTGAAACCTTACCGTCACTGACAATGACCAGTCCTTTTTTACGCAGCTGGCCGAAACCGATTTTAAAAGATCCGTGTTTCTGGAGATCGCCAAGAAGTGTATCCCGCGATATAAACTTCAGGAGTTGTGTCTCCGGAAGCCCATGTTTGAGATAGTCTTTTCCTTCATCAGTATAACCGAACGTTTTATCGACAACCCGGTCGAGGCTAACAAGCCCCTTATCCCCGGCAAGGTGTGCCCACTGCACCACAGATTCCGGCGTTGCATCCAACAGCGTTGCAAGATGCAGGGCATCCGCTTTCCTCTCTTTTTCAAGCACCCCAAGCAGTCTTTTTTCATTTTGCGTCAGTTCAGCCATCTTACACCTCAATCTTCTCAGCTGCAGCGTCCATCTTCTCCCTGAAATCTTTCAGGAACATAACTACACGTTCCGCTGTCTCCTTTTTACATTGGCCGCACATGATCTCTCCCGAGACGCACTTCCTGCGGATTTCAGCGAGTTCTGCATCATCCGTCACCATATGGAAAAGATTGAGCAGGAATAGAGAGCACCTGTCGGGTTCCCCACCGCAACGCTTCTGTTCATCCCGGGTCATCTTCCCACCGGTGATCCCGCTCATCACCTTCTTTCGTACTGCTGCCTCAGACTCATAGAAAGAGATAATGCTCTCCGGGATGCTGCTGGACATCTTACCCCCGGTGAGTCCCGGCATGAAAATGTGGTACGTAGACGAAGGCGTATAAAACCCGAAACCCCCGTATTCACGCTCTATCCGGCGCACTTTCACGCTAATATCAGAGCATGGTGCACCCCTGATGTCCACATGCCCTTCATACATCTTCGCACCAGGGTATGCTGCTTTCACCGCAGCGAGTGCCTGCTCTGGTGCGTTCTTTGACCGCACACTCACGTAACCATCCCGGTCTTCGACGGTGAACATCCGGAGCTTGTGAGCAACTCCCCGCGTGAGCCGGATATGAGGATCCTGATCAATTCCTACCGGTACAATTGTCGGTGCAGGTTCACGATCAATCTGGGGGAACAGGATATCTGCCACCTGAGTAATGACGCTGAAGGCATGTGCGAGATCGGTTTCAGGTGAAAAACCGTAAATCGCTGTAAGTTCGGAAAAATTTACCTTGGTTGCAGCTTCAAATGCGAGATCTTTCAGCCGTTCGTTCTTGCTCTGGAAATACGTCTGTCCTTCGAAACCCAGCGCATAAAGACAGGCAAGGTATTCCTTCCCATATTCCCGGCACTTTTCCCACGATATGCCGCGAACCGCGTGCGCCTCCCGGTCGGCAATCGTCACATAACCGGTACCACCCTGCTGCACATGCCATACTACCTCTTTCATCACCATAAGGTGCCCGAGATGCGGGTGCCCGCTTGGCATAAATCCTGTCAGGACATGAAAAGGGGTATGGTTGCGTATCGCACTGGCGATCTGGCGGTAGTCCCGATGACCGACGACGATGCCACGGCTCATGAAATACGGGATGCACGGAAGTTCTGAAATAGCCGGGGCAATAGGCTCGATGCCAAATTCGGAAAAAAGTTTTTCGACATCGACGGACTGGTTGCTTGACCAGGGATTAATCTGAGGTTCTGGCATGGTGGGTGCGCTCACAGTTTGATTCGTGCAAATTCGATGAACTGAATTCCGCTTGTATGTACGGCGCCAAACAACATCTTCTTTTTGACACTGTGCGCCATCCGGACAGATCTGGATATGACACTCATGGGCATAGATGCCTCTTTTTCGACTGCATGTACCAGCATATCAGAATGGATGTTTTTCCCGCAATAGACCCGGTAATGGTGTCCGAACTTGTAACCCGTGCGGGGAGTGAAGTTATGCCCCCTGAGTTCGGTATAAACTTTATCCTTTTCAGAAAGTTCCCTGTCAGACTCGCGGGCAAGGGCGAAATATTCATCAATGCTGACGGGACTCGTACCCTTTTTCAGGATAATGATTCCTTTTCCCATCAGATAGAGCAGTTCAACGGGTGCGAGCATCAAGCGTTCGCTGTCAAGACGTTTACCGAACCCTGATTGTTCGAGATCTGAATGGGCAGCGGCAAGGACCATCGCGGATTTCCCCACCAGTATCGCTTCACAGCGTGATATTTCCGGAAAATGATTACAGGGTTCCGGGAGTTTCTGGAGTTTGATCTCGTAGTAGGTCAGCTCTTCTTCATCGTCTACAACGGCAAGGACATACTGCTTTCGCATGTTTCTCGAGGCAACAACCTCTTCGATGAGCGTTACAAAACGGATCGGATCGCGTTCAGAAAGGACGCGGACAAGATAAAGCGACTCGCTTGTACCAGGTTTTTCACCGCGCCTGAACACCCGGAAATCATGAGGGCCTGCCTGCACAACATACCCCCGTTCCCGCAGATCGCGGTATACCAGAAAGCTGCGAAGGAAACCGGGCTGGTCAGCAAACATAGAAAACAGGGTTTCGAACGTGTACCCGGTCAGCTCGATCTTCTGGCGGTGGAGGAGATACAACGCCTCCTGATTTGAGAGTCTCACCCCACCTGCTTCTAAGCGACCATACCCGTTTTGCTCATAAAGGATTCGTCCTTCTTTCCCCAAACGCACAATAGTGCCGTCGAATGTTGCCTTCACTACCGGAACTATTGTGTGTTTATGATAATAAGAACGCGGGAAAAGAAGTACAAGGGTCTGATGTATTTTTTTTTCAAAATATATGTGGGGCTCTTCCCGTTTCGCAAAATTTTTTATTTCATTTTAAAAAAAGCATGAAATACGGCGTTGTAGAAACCCTGAGTTTTCAACAAATTGTAAACCCCGATTTACTGAGGGGACAATGCCTGTCCTCCCCGAACCGCCCCTTCGCTTTGTGATTGTGTCGTATTACCTTCTCTGGAGTTATCGCTCCAGGAGGGTGCCACAGCGGCGGGGCAGAGGTATAACGTGCCGTAGCCCAAAAGGAGCGTTCAGAAAAATATTTTGAGGATTTCTACTAAGTGTAAAATACTATTTTGCAAGCTCACGTACTTTCTTAATATTTCCGACATCATCGCGTCGATCATCAACCGGGGTTTCGCAGATAAGCGGCACCGCTGACAGGACCGGATGATGGAGTATGCGCCGGAATCCGTCCTCCCCGATGAATCCCATGCCGATATGTTCATGCCGGTCAAGGGCGCTTCCCCTGTCGCCTTTCGAGTCGTTCAGGTGTATGATTCTGAGATTTCTGATACCGATCTGGTCATCGAACTGCGCAAGAGTATCCTCAATCCCCGTTTCCGTGCGCAGCTCATATCCCGCCGCAAACGCGTGGCATGTATCGAGACAGACACCGATTCGATTAATTTTTTCAAGCCCGTCCATGATTCCCCGGATATGCTCGAAGCTGCTTCCCACGCTGTTCTTCTCACCGGCAGTATTTTCAAGCAGTAATATCACGTTATTCCCGGAGTTCTCAAGAGCCGTATTAATCGCTCCGATGACGCGTGACCTCCCTCCGGCTATACCGTCACCAAGGTGATGACCGAGATGAGTGACAAGATACGGGATGTCAAGCCGTCCGCACCTGTCAAGTTCGGCAGATAAAGCACCAATCGACTTTTCATGGATATCCGATTTGGGTGATGCCAGGTTCGGAAGATATGGCATATGGTCAACAGGGATAATTCCGCTTGAGCGGATTTTACCGGTAAAAGCAGCGCGGATTTCATCGGACAATGGTGTAAATCCCCATCCTCTTGGACTCCGCGAGAACATCTGGAATACGTCACATCCGGCGGCCTTTGCCCGGTCTACGGCACGATCAAGGGATCCTGCTATTGAGATGTGGACACCCACCTTCACCATGGAATAGATCCTCTCATACTATCCTCATCTGATCAACATTCGTGTGCGGGAGATATTAGGAGATTTGTATTCAGGCACGGGACAGCATGAGATCTGAAATCTGATTTTGCACAACCGGGTACTGCGTTGCAGAAATTCCCAGATTCCTGAAAAATGTGCAAGGCAAATCAACAGATAGTGCCCGGAATAAACAATGAGAAATCGGCCATTGGAAACCTTCACCTGAATCCTTTTTGCCCTGCAGACCTCAATCCTGTAACCATGAAGATTACCTTCCTGGGAACCAATGGCTGGTACGATACCCGGACCGGCAATACCTCCTCCATCCTGATTCAGTCAGAAGAGTACGATATTATCCTTGACGCAGGAAATGGTCTGGCAAAAGCCGATCGTTACATCACCCAGGACAAGCCGGCTTACCTGTTTATCAGCCATTTTCATATCGATCATATTGTGGGATTGCACACACTGGTCAAATTCAGATTCCCAAAAGGCCTGACAATCTGCGGACAACCCGGAACTACCGGGGTTTTAAATGCGTTTGTTGCCGAACCTTTCACCGTGCCGGTCGCCCAGCTTTCCTACCCGGTAACGTTCCTGGAACTGGACGAAGGTGATCATGCTATCCCATTCCCGGTTGAGTCCCGGCTTCTTGTACACCCGGTTCCCTGTTTCGGGTACCGCCTTTCCCTTGACGGGAAGATCATCACGTACTGTACTGACACCGGTTACTGCGCCAATGCAGTCCTGCTCGGACGGCATTCTGATCTTCTGATTACTGAATGCGGGCTTAAACCCGGGCAGGAGAGCCCGGGATGGCCGCATCTTAATCCGGAGACCGCACTAAAGATAGCAAAAGAAGCACATGCGAAGCGTCTTGCCCTGACGCATTTCGGTGCGGAAGTGTACAGATCCCCGGAGGACCGAACTGAAGTGCAGGAACAATTCCAGAAGGGATGCCCAGGCCTGATTGTGGCAACTGACGACCTGACGGTCGAGATCTGAAAAAAATTATTCCTGGATTTTTTTCATGAGCCATGCCATGTTGGCGCCAAGTGTTTTCATCGTAATAATACCCTCATCATCGCTATTCACATCACCGGGTGCGAGCCCGAGGCCCACGTTCCAGTAGGATGAACCCGGGACTACCATCTGGCTGATAAAAAAGAAATGGTTGATGGTATCAAAAGCATGAATAGCGCCGGCTCGTCTTACGGCGATAACTGCGGCACCAACTTTCCGTTTGAACATATCCTGATTTGCCTTGGCCACAAAACCTGACCGGTCAATCAAAGCCTTGAGTTCTGGGGAGATATCCGCAAAATAAGTTGGTGAAGCAAGGATTATCCCGTCAGCTTCGAGCATCTTTTCGATACAGTCATTGACAATGTCTCCCTTGACCGCGCATCGTTTATCCTGATTCTCAAAACATTTTCTGCATGCAGTACACCCCCGGATCTTTTTCCCGGCAAGCTGGACGAGCTCGGTTTTAATATGCTGTTTTTTCAGTTCCTTAAACACTGCATTGACAAGAATCGCTGTATTCCCGTCCTTGCGTGCACTTCCGTTGAATGCGACGACCTTCATTTCCTTCTCCTTTTCATTAAGCCATTCTCTCATGAACAGATAAAAAAATCGCAGGACAATCACATGCCTGGTAAAAAAATGAGGTTTGTCTGAGAGCGTCATCTTAAGAACCCTCACGCCAAATGGTGGTGCGATATGAATACTCGTATACAATTTTCCGATTTTCACCTGTCGCGTGAAGTCGGTAAGGCAATAGAAGATATGGGCTTTGAAGAGCCCACACCAATTCAGGCACTCGCTATCCCTCTCATACAAGCCGGGCGTGACGTGACCGCCCAGGCACAAACAGGTACCGGAAAGACTGCCGCGTTCGGCATTCCCATCATTGAGAAAATTGATCCCACACACCGCACCGTCCAGGCAATCGTACTCAGTCCGACCCGCGAACTCGCAATCCAGATAGCGGAAGAGTTCTCTGAACTTCTCGCTCATCTTCCGCGTATAACAGTCCTCCCGGTGTATGGCGGCCAGCCTATTGACCGACAGTTGCGTGCACTCCATTCCGGGGTCCATATTGTCATTGGGACACCCGGACGGGTGATGGACCACCTCAGGCGCCGGACTCTTTCGCTCGATGAGGTTTCAACAGTAGTCCTTGACGAAGCTGACCAGATGCTTGATATGGGGTTCCGTGATGATATCGAACTGATTCTCAAAAAAATCCCGCAGAAACGCCAGACACTCCTTTTCTCGGCGACACTCCCGCAACCGATCATCGATATCTCAAAACGGTTCATGAACAAACCCGAATTTGTCAAGGTCGAGTATGCTGAACTGGTCGTTCCACAGATCGAGCAATCGTATATCGAAGTGAAAGAGCGTGAAAAACTTGACGTGCTCTGTCGCCTGATAGATATTGCCGATCCGCACCTGTCGATCATCTTCTGCAATACCAAACGCCGGGCGGAGGAACTCGCCGGAAAGTTGAAGGCACGGGGGTACCGGGCTGAGGAACTCCACGGGGATATGAAACAGTCCCAGCGTGACCGGGTGATGGGCGGGTTCCGGAAAGGTTCGATCGAGATCCTGATCGCTACTGATGTCGCTGCACGGGGCATTGACGTTGAAGACGTCGATATGGTTATCAATTTCGACGTCCCGCAGGATGTGGAATATTATGTCCACCGTATCGGCAGAACAGGCCGGGCGGGAAAGAGCGGCAGAGCAGTGACCTTTGTTGCACCGCGTGATTTTACCAAACTCCGTGAGATCCAGCACTATGCAAAAATCCAGATACCCCGCATGCCTATACCAACTCAGTCAGATGTAGCCGAGACCCGTACCCGCACCATGCTCGAAAAGGTCCGCGAGACCATCAAAGCAGGGGGGATGGAGTCTTATGTTCGCATCGTAGAGCAGGAAAGCGAAGGCGATCTCAGTACGATCGATATTGCTGCTGCACTCCTCAAGCTGCAGATGGATCAGGGCAGTGAGGAAATTTCTGAGAAGCGCGAAGAGATGGATTTTGCTGATACGGGTGCAGAAGCCGGCATGGTCAGGTTTTTTCTCGGTGTTGGCAGGATGCATAAAGTTGCTCCCAAAGATATCGTTGGTGCAATTGCCGGTGAGACAGGAATACCGGGAAAAGCTATCGGTTCGATCCGGATACTCGACTCTTACTCCTTTGTCGAAGTGCCCCGTGAATATGCTACGGAAGTTTATACCATCATGAAAGAGCGGACGATCCGGAACCAGCCAACCGGGATCGAGCCGGCATCAGGGAAGCGGGCGTGACCAGTTCAGCTTCAAAATTATTCATTCGTGCTTTTTTTCTGGAAACCAGGTTCTGATTTATTGTCAGAATAGGGCTGATAATTGCCAGAAGATCCCCGCAACTCTGAACGAAAATGCGCTGTCATCGCTACCACTTGGCAGAGGTTTTCTCTTTTTAGTCGTGATTCCCCGTGCCGGAACCGTACGTTGTGCCGTAAGAACAGAAACATAAAATACACACCCGGGAAATTATCCGGTATGAACAAGACACTGGTAATTGTATCCGCATGTGTTCTTTGCATAGTATTCGTTCTTGCAGCCGGATGCACACAAAACGGGACCCCTCAGGTTACACCCACGCCAACCACGGTCGAGACAACCGTTCCCCCGACACCCACACCGACACCAACAGTGGTTTCGCTGACACCCGGGCCTACCCAGACCCTTCCCGAAATCTGGAATATCGAGGTCCAGGTCACGCACAATGGCTTATCATATGACCCGCAGATCACGGTCAGCTGCCAGGGGGGCAAAGGGCTCAACTTTATCCAGCAGATCGATGTCAGAGTTACCCGACCTGACGGCGCGGTGGAAAACGGAATAATTGCCAAACCCCTCTACAAAGGAAAGTCCGTAACTTTGACAGGGTCTGGTGTAACAGGGAAGCTTGACCGTGCAGAAATCTGGGCGACAACGCCTCAGGGAGATAAAGTAAAGATTTACGATGAATACGTTTGTTTCCGGTGTTATTAATCTCCTTTTTTTAAATAATTCGCCTGCGATTGTGGTTGTCCTAAAAAACTTTGGATTCCAGTCTGGCATTTTCGAAAGTTATACGTTTATAAACAAACCCTCATGATAATTCATTCATTCCAGACCGTATTTTTTATGGAAGGGGGCACTCATAAATCACTTTCATCTGTACAGATGATGTGAATTCGATCACTCTACCGAGATTCTCAGAGCCTGCCTGCCGATTGCCTCCTCTTCGACACTTTCTTATACCCTCTGCATTCGTGTAAGGCTGCCGTTTCCTTTTTATACAGCCATGAAAAAAAATCCGGATCGTCTGGTTTTTCTCATATAAATCCGTTCAACCTGTCAAGGATACTATAAACTACCGTTGTTCCAATAAACAGGCATCGGGGGGATTAAATAAGAACCCGGGAAGTACCGGAGCCATCTGTTCAGCGATCTTTCTGTTTAGTCGGGACCCGTTCGCTGAATCTTTCCCTATCTCACCGGCAGCTTCCAGCTACCACTTTTCCAGGTCCGCCGGGTACCTGTTCTAATGTCTGTGATCTTGCGCTCTGACGTAAAAATCCGGTGCAAAACTAAGACCAGGTGAGATGAGAATAATCACATAGAGATCTGCAAACGGCATGAAGAATAATGGGATTTGTCTCGTATATCTCGTTAAGCTTTTTTTTCCGCTGTTTCTTTCATCGAGAGATAATGCTTTACTTTTTCCCGTACATGGTGCTCCAGGGCGGGGATTGTCCTGATATCCCTGATCGCATCTGCGCGGTCGACCAGGATCTCCCCCACCGGTGTAATTCCAAGGTTCCTGAAAAAAGCTGAAATTACCCGGGTGATGCAGGTAAAATTCTCTTCTCCTTCCCGTCCCGCAACAGAAAAAATCAGACCCCGTTGTCCGGTTATACCTCCGGACAACAACCGCTCCGCATGGTATGCCTGGCACCGGTCGATGAGCAGCTTGAGCCCGCCGGGTACAGTGTTGGTATAAACAGGAGAACAGATAACAAGAAGCGATGTGCTCCTGATAGCGTCAATGATGGTTCCCATGTCATCGTTAAAGACGCAGGAACCGGTATTGTAGCACTGGTAGCACCCTATGCATGAGTGAACATCCATATCATGCGGATAGATGACCTGAGCATGCCTGCCAAGGTCCTGCGCTGCTTCAACCGCCCAGCCGGCCAGGATGCTGCAGTTGCCATGCGCCCGCGGGCTTCCCTGGATCACTACAATATCAACAGGAGGGGGAACAGCACGTTTCTGTAATTTCTGTTGGTGATTCAGAACAAATTCCATTGGATTTAATCGGATTTCACGTTCCCATTCGTCAGCTGTGCGCCTTGAGATCTCCTCAGCAGAAAGCGGGACAAGCGGGGAGTATTCGTACGAATTGGTCCGGAACACTGCAATGGTCTGCTCATCCTCTGTAACGGTAAGTGTATACCTGACCATCCCGGGATACAGCGCTGAAAAATCTTCGGAGTTCAGGGTAAGGATATACTGTTCCTTTCCCGAATTTATCTCAACTCTGCGAATAAGTGCCGTTGATGGCTCCATCACCCATACTATTATTTATAGAGACTATAATTCTGTGGTAATGGTGTGTGCAGAACAAAGAAGTCTTCAGAAAAATGTCCTGCCTTTGATCCGGGAAACCTTTGTAAGAACAATAAAGTGTTCCATCACGTGTTCCCGGTAAAATCTGTGAGGTGATCCACGTTTCCCTGACTCCTATTCCCCTGAGAATCGCGGCGCTTATACAGGAACGTAACAGTCTGCTTGAATATCCCGTTGAACGGCTGGCCGGGGTTATTCAGGAGATAGGATTCAGGTGCGTATCGTGTGCGAAGTGCTGCACCAGGACATTCAACGGGCATGTATTCCTGCTCGACCGTGACGTAACCACCTTAAAAGCATTGGAACCCTCCGCTCTCGAACCCGCGCCTGGCCCGGAATTCTGCGACCAGAACGGTATATTCTATGTTTCAGGGTATGCATTGCGGACACAGGATGATACCCGTGGATCCTGCTGGTTCCTTGACAACGGAAGGTGCCGGATTTATGACCGCCGTTTTACCATCTGCCGTATTTATCCTTACATGCTTCACCGCGAAGCTGATGAACACGGGGACATTGACTGGCGGCAGTTCTCCGGACTTGACCAGCATGGGGAATATGATGCTGAAATAACTGATGACGAGAGCCTCGATCGAGCCCGTGAAACCAAAGAATTCGAAAATGCATTCCTGACCCAGGAGATACAGTTTCTCGAATTCATGCAGGATTATTTCACCCGTCACCGGCTCCGACACGTGCAGAAAGTATACGATGACCGGATAAGGCGGTTTAACCGTGGTGAAGAGATCACCGTCATGGTATTTTATGACGGCAACCTCGAACCACACCGGATACGCGGCTGAAGTACATCCAGATTTTGGCAAACTTTTGTCTCATTTTTCTGTAGCCAAAAGCAGTTATCAGGATTCCTTATCGGTCCCGAATAATCCCCGTCCCTGCCTGGTTCCACGCTGGTTGGGCTCCTTTCGTTTCCCGACAGGTAGTTCATTTCTGCCGCGGCATTGATTGAATGCCTGAGGGTTACCATACCTGTTTCCAGAAGGCGGTCAGGACATTCCAGATCATCTCCCGAAGCCGGATACTGCGATCCTGAATCTGCTGGTCGGGATGAGAACATGTTCCATCAGGCTCATACAGCGACCGATTTATTTCAATCTGGATCCAGGGAATGCCTTTGTGCCAGTAATGTGCATTTGAAATAAAGCCACCGGAAAAGGGATTGTTGATTGCCACCTCATTGCCAACGGAAAACTCCTCCCTGAAACTATCCGCAAGCAGGGTAATCCACTCTGGAGAACATGTGGCAATGCTGCCTTTTCTTGCTCTGCCCTGCCGGTCACCATTGTTTCCCAGACAAACCAGCGGCCGAACTTTCCCTGCATCCTTCTGAAGACTTGAACCGAAAGGAAGCATGGAATGGCAATCAAATGCAATCCTTACGGGTTGCCGGTCTATGAGTTCATCAATATGCTGGTGGAATGGGAAATAATGGGTCCTGAGCAGGGAGTGGATGAGGTGCATATCCGGCACGTGACCGGGTCGGTAAACCTCCCGGCCATCAATTGTCCTCACCTTGATAATCCCATCCGGATCGCGGAGGGGGAGAGGCAACGGTGGACGGTTGAGATCAACAACCATCCGGGAAATTGGGGTATCGATATACGCAACAACACGGTCCCTGAAACCGAACACAACGCGGGTATCTGGATCACAGTAATAATGGAGCTCGTCCTCATCGAGCATCAGAAGCGGGCGGATGATTTCCGGGACTTCAGTACCGCCATGAGGGACTGAAATCAGGAACGGGCAACGTTTTTTCACCATTATCAGTTACTTTTCTTTTGCCCGGAGATTTTGTTAACATTTGGGTTGGATACCGTATCCTGAATATACGGATTACGTCGACCCCGCAGCCAGACTTCGTTTCTACCTGAAATTCTTTTAAACCACTGCTTCAGGTGAACCCGGGTGCTTATTCCGAGTGGCTTAGGGCAAGTATCCCGTTTTTCATTTTACATTCTGTCTGATAGTTCTTCAGATAAATCTCATTCCTGCGGAAACTGAAAAATATTAGTCTTTGCGAGGTCGATAAACTCCTTTGAAACGCTCTTTTGGTGCCCGGGCAGTTGCGTACCCACTTCCGGTATTTGTTGTGGGACGTACGACCATAAGGGAAAACCAAACGCAATGGTTGCAGCGTGGGGGGTATCTGTTCATCCGATCCGCCAAGTATTGCGATTTCAATCCGCCCTTCACGCTGTACATACAGGAACCTGATGGAGAAGATGGCATTTACCGTAAGCATCCCATCGGTAAAGTGCATGGGAGAGGCAGATTTTTTTGGCATAGTCCCGGGAGATACTGCGGATAAGTTTGCCATTTCGGGACTTATGCCAAATCCGTTCAGATCATGTCGACGCTCCCTGTATTGCCGAGTTTCCTGTGGTACTCGAATGCCGGGTAGTCAAACATGTGAAAATCGGTACCCATACCCAGTTTATCGGTGAAATCCTGAATGTGAAAATTGATGAATCCATGCTGGACACTCAAGGAAAACCTGACCTTGAAAAGCTTCAGGTAATCGGTTTTGATGTTTTTCCGATCTGCGTATTATACAACCGGACCGGTCGTCGGACGGGCATTTAGTGAGGGCGGAAATATTTACCCGGATAATCCTTTTCTTGTATATTTTCCTCCCGGGAAACCAGCATCTCAGGCCGGAGTCGTCAGCTCATTCATCCGCAGAATCCATACGCAGAGGTAGTCAAAAAATAACATCAAATCCTGGGGTTACAGGCAAAATTCCCGGTTTCCTCTGCTGAATGCCGGGATCGGGACATCCTGAGAGGCCGGGAGTATTTACCCGCCAGATGAAGGTTATCTCAATCTCATGATCAAATCACCATCTGTTGTAACGGCATAATTTTTTACCAGCATCTCGTCATTCATTGTGCAATCCCAGCCAAGAATTTCTTTGATTTTTTGCCGTATCTGCGTTGTTCTCCGGCTGTCGCCCATCCATGATTGTTCCATAGTATCATCACAGATTACAGAGAGTTTTTATGATAAACGAAAGGCAACCAGGATGTGAAAGTGTCATACTCAGGATTGCATAACTACAACTTTCAACGTTACAACCAGCTTTAATTAAAATCAGATTTTTTCAATCATGATCATGAGACGATTTTATTGACAAGATGGTATCACTCAGCTGCGTACAGATGACTTGATGAGCTGGAATGCCAATCATTTGCCTGGTACACATGGCCGAGTCACATGAAGATCCATATATCGGAAAGAAAGCAATGATGTTCTGTCTTCCGGATGGATGGGGGAACACCGTCTGCCTGGACAGTTTCAAGGGGAAATGGGTAGTTCTGTATTTTTACCCGAGGGATAATACACCTGGCTGCACTCTTGAGGCAATGCAGTTTAATGCTGCCCTTGAGAAATTTGCCGATATTGGTGCCCAGGTAATCGGGGTAAGTGCGGATTCACCCGAGAGCCACCAGAAATTTGCAGAGAAACATAACCTTTCCGTCCTGCTCCTGTCGGATACGGAACACGCTGTGCTCAAAGCGTACGATTCATGGAAACCAAAGACAATGTTTGGGAGGGAATTTTTCGGTACCCAACGGGATACATTCCTTATCAACCCCGAGGGGACAATTGTTGCAGTCTGGCGTAAGGTCAGTCCCAGGGGTCATGCAGAAGAGGTAAAAGAGGTACTGCTCCGGAAAAAAGAAGGGAAATAAAAACGATCAATGAATATTTTTGAGGAACGGGTATCCTTATTCATCCAAATGCTCTTTGTAGAGCTCGATATCCTGTCTTGTAAGGGCAATAACTGCTTCTGCTTTTCGCGTCCAGCGTGAAACGGTTTTCCGCCTCATTTAGCCGGGCAATGAGTGGCACCGACACTTACCTGAACTCTTGTTTTTATTCCAAAACCAACGGGTATAAAAAAGGACAAACAGAGTGCTCAGAGCCAATTGCTGCTTTAAATAGCGTCGCTCCAGTGGAAGTAAAGGGGTATTAAAAGATAATGAATTTGCCGGATTAACCATAAGAACAAGATATCATCACCAAATCCGAAAAGAATGTCTCATGATGCCCTGATCCTTTCAATTTTTTCTCAGTTTCCCATGACTGTGGACCGGTTATACAAATTTTTATTATTCAGCTCCGTTCAATTCATCGCTGGAAAGATTACATGAAATAAACTGCCGGTGGGTTTACAAAGATAGGGAATTCTTTTCACTGGGATTGGGTACGGGGGAACAGGATGTGACCAGGACGCAATTTTCCCTTTCAAACATAGAGATAAAAACAAGAGATATTTATATCCGGGAAGGTATTCCTTCATCTGAAAATGAAAAAGAGCCGTGCCATTGATTTAAAGGGCATTGCAGCAAGTGCAATGAGGAAATACGGTTTTGAACCCAGGTTCCCTGATCCCGTGATTGAAGAAGTCAGGACAATGAATGCCTGGACCCCCACCAGCGGAAAAATCAGTAAAGACCTGAGAATGCTCCTCTGGTCGTCCATCGATAATTACGACTCCATGGATCTCGACCAGATGGAGTTTTGCGAACGAGGACAGAACGATGAAATTCTGGTGAAAGTCGCAATCGCTGATGTTGACTTCTACGTCCGTAAACAATCCCGGACAGATAAGCATGCAGGTCATAACGGAACTTCTGTCTATACCGGTATCGAGACCTTTCCCATGCTCCCTGACAAACTCTCAAAAGGAATCTCCTCTCTTCTCCCGGGACAGGACCACCTGGCTATTGTCATTGAATACACAGTGAATAAGAAAGGAGATGTCCACCCCGGTGAAATTTACCGGGCAGTAGTATCCAACAAGGCAAAACTAATCTATGAAGAAGTAGGAGACTGGCTGGAAGGGACAGGGGTTATCCCCGAACTTGTCAGGGATGTCCCTGGCCTCATAGACCAGATTCATCTTCAGTGCGAGGCCACCCGGCGGCTGAAAAGAAACCGGATGGAGCAGGGGGCACTTGACCTTGAGACTATCGAAGCCGACGCAATTATGGAGGGGGACACGGTTAAGGACCTTGTCGTCCAGAAAAAAAATATGGCGCGAAGCATCATCGAGGAGTTTATGGTTGCTGCCAATGGTGCTATGGTAAATTACCTCGGCAATGCCGGTATTCCTATGATACAGAGGGTAGTGCGTACACCACGTTACTGGGATGAGATCGTGCTTACGGCAGCGATCAATGGTGAAACCCTGCCGCCAGAGCCTGATTCAAAGGCACTCTCGGGGTTCCTCAACCGGAGAAAAGAAGTCGACCCCGAACACTTCCCGGACCTGTCCCTGACGATAGTGAAACTTATCGGGCCCGGTGAATATATGACTCTAGAACCGGGTGAACCACCGTATGGTCACTTCGGGCTTGCTGTAACTGACTACACACACGGAACAGCTCCGAACCGCCGTTATGTCGATCTTATCATCCAGCGGCTGTTAAAGTCAGTTATCGACAAGGTCCCCAGCCCTTATTCACTGGAAGAACTCGTAAACCATTCTACCTGGCTGTCAGGCCGGGAGAAAGGATCCAAGAAAGTCGAGCGATTCATGCGAAAAGCCGCAGCGGCAGTCCTGCTCCAGGACAGGATCGGTGACGTGTTTGACGCACTGGTTACAGGGGCTTCAGAGAAAGGTACATATGCACGACTTATCATGCCTCCGGCCGAAGGCCGGATCATTCAGGGCGAACATGGCCTCAGAGTAGGCCAGAAGGTCCGTGTCCGCTTATTGAAGACAGATCCCTATAACGGGTTCATCGATTTTGGATACGCAGGCACAAAGTAGTATAATTCCCCATAGTCCGAATATACGGTAAATGCACATCCGGTGATCACTGGTCTGGATACTACCCCATTAGTAAAACTTGTATCCCAAATCATAATTTTTATCAAGTTTTTTTAGTACACATACCAGATTTAAATTACCAGATACGCTCACTATGATAATAACCATCCTTTTATCCATGAACGTAAAATGTCAAATCAATTGTTCATAATACGAGAGGTCGAGATATGGTTCAGAAGGATTTTCAATGTATTGCAATTTTTTTAATCACCTGCTGTATTGCCATTATCATTCCTGCCTGTGCAACTGACACTTCATCAAGTGATACGCTAACCCGTGGATCACAGTTTACCATTACCATTACCGGGGCGCCGAATACCGCTTACTACGTATGGCTGACCAGGACGTACACCTTAACCGGAAACCCGGGAGACCAGCCACCGGTGATTGTCGGGGGACAGAGCGGGGTTCAAAAAGATCCTCCTGAGGGGCCTTATACCATCGGGATGTATGCCTTTAACAACGGGAACGGTCGCACAATTCGGGATGATGTTGCACCCTCAACTCCGGATATGCCGAATACAAATTATTACGCTCTTGTCACCACCGATCGTGACGGACGTGCAGTTGTCGCTTTCCGGACATCATCCAGCACCGCCACCCGTACATTCTCCATCAAAGCAGAGAATCCCCAGTCCGCAGCAAGCGTTTTCATCGAACGAGGACTCCCTCTGGGATTACCAACAACTCCTGCAACGGTGTCTTCCCCAACAACAACAATACCACCAACAACAACCAATATGGGAACAATCGCGACCACGAGCCCTGTTACAACCGTACCTGCAACACCAGTGCTGACAACGGCACCACCCACGACCAGTACTCCCCCGCAACCGTCCCCATCAGGAGTTGAGGTTGGCATTCTTGCGATTATGGCCGGAATTGTGTTAGTACGGGAAAGGAAATCTCTCCGGTGATGGTAATTGGATACTCGATCCAAACCTTTACCGGTGGGATCATTTCGCATATTTCATGATTTGTTCAGCATCACACCGTAAAAATAACTGACCCTGATATGTTTCCGAAGACACCTATAAAAAAAGATTAGGTAAAAATTGAGAAATCATTTTTGATTGCAATGGCTTCAATGATCGGAGTAAGTTTTGATTCGGAGATACCGAATTTTTCCATATACATCTGAAGTATCTTTTTTTCTTCGCCGGCAAGCACACCATCGGACATGGCAATATCACAAAGGATTGCGAGGGTAGCTATCTTCTGCTTTTCATCGAGGGTACTGGCCACCAGATCGATGACGCCGGGAAACGGGTTTGCCTTTATGACCTGCATCGCAGTGTCAATGGATTTCCGGTCACCGCGTACGATCTTAGCAAGGTCGTTGATTTCTGCTTCGTCAATCACTCCATCTGCCGCGATCACCGTTATGGCAGAAAGCACAAGCGCCGATTTCGGAGTCAGCGTCGCTGATTTTCCTGTTAGTTTGTCAAAAATTCCCATTATCTTCACCTTCTTTGGTAAGATTTTTGTATTATTTTGTGCGTTGGGGTAATTGGCTTTTTCGTAAAAATGTTTCAGGTCACTGAGAAGATCTCCCATTTCTAATACCAGATACGCCATATTTACATCACAGAGTTAGAATCCCGCTGATATCATGTCATTAAAAACCGGTGAGAACGATACCGTTCCCGACAAAAAAGATGGAGATATGATAGGGAAATTTTTCCAGCGGCCATTTTTTTTAAGCTTTACTATTGGCATCCCCTTTTGCGTATTCAAACTGCTGTTCGGTTCAACAGCAATCCGGGTTGCAGCACCGGAAGACCTTTTCCTCATGATCTCCGGAGGGATGGTTATCATCTGGGCATTAACGGATCTTTTGATGAATGTCGGGCGATCGGTGCTTGACCTTTTACGCCGACCGGCATCGTTCGAATTCTGCATTATTGCCCAGTTCGGACATATTTTCCATAAACCCAGGGTCTTTCTCGCAATCGATACCCTTCTGACGTTCGGGATCATCTGTACCATGCTCTGGTCGGGATGGATCACAAAACTCACGCTTTTTGAATCATACCTGTGGTATGCAGCAACAACCCTGAATCTGATCAGTCTCTCCCTGGTATCTGTTCATCATGAAATTCGAATGGCCCGAACCATGTGAGTTCAGAATTAAACATTCAAATGTGTCTCTTACGGGAAGCAATTGTTACAGATTTCCCATGAAAATAAATTAAA
>DADT01000067.1:18317-18630 GCA_002495065.1 Methanoregula sp. UBA471
GCTCCCGGTTCATGTGTGTTTCAACCGGCTTCCTCTAAACGGAACAGTCAATGATATGCGCTATTGTCAGCAGGGCGGGATGCTCTCTCGCCTATTATTCCCATGGTGATGCGATTCAATCATCGCGAGGCATGCTATTCACTGAAAATTCCAAAATTGCACCATTACATGCGATTGGATCGAATAAATTACTGGATATGACCGCTGCACAACGGATGAAAACGGCTAGAAAATATGCGTGCGATCCAGGCTGACTCGGGTTCTCAATCCTCACCGCACTGATTTGGTTCTATAGAGAAGTTCTTATGCTCGA
>DADT01000017.1 GCA_002495065.1 Methanoregula sp. UBA471
AGCCGGGATCGGCCGTGCACCAGTACACATCATTTTCCTTGATGTCAAAGACATATTTGGTCGTGTAATAAGTCCCTACCATGTAACCGCCGCAGGTGTGAACAATGCCTTTGGGAGCGCCGGTCGAGCCGCTTGTATAGAGGATGAAGAGGGGGTCCTCGGCATCCATCACCTCAGGCTCACACTCATGACTGACGTCCTTGATCAGGTCATAAAAATCAACTTCCATCTCGCTGTGGATCTCCACAGGCTGGTCAAGTTCCCGCCTCAGGACAACGACGTACTCAACACTGGGTGCGTTGATGATAGCCTCTTCGATAACCTGCTTGTACGGGATGGACTTCCCCCGCCGGTAGGTGGCATCAGCGGTGATAACCACCTTTGCTTCAGCGCCATTTATCCTGCTGTTCAGAGCAGAGGCCCCGAATCCACCGAAAACGACGCTGTGGACCGCACCAATCCGTGCACAGGCAAGCATGGATATGACCTGTTCCGGGACCATCGGCATATAGATGCAGACACGATCTCCCCGAATAACGCCGAGTTTCTTAAGTCCGTTTGCCACCTTCTGGACTTCGCGGTAGAGCTGGCGGTACGTAAAGATTCGCTCACTGCCATCCTCACCCCGCCAGATGAGCGCAACCTTATTCCGCCGCCCATTTATGACATTCCGGTCGAGGCAGTTATAGGTGATGTTCATTTTTCCGCCGGTGAACCAGCGGGCGTACGGGTAGTTCCACTCCTTCACCTTCGTATACGGGGAGAACCAGTGGAGTTCATGGGCAATTCGGTCCCAGAACCCATCAGGATCTTGTAAGAAGTCATCGTACGCCTTCTGGTAATCTCCCAGCCAGCTGTTCTGCTTGTAGGAAGGATCCGGCGTGTAATACTTTTCGGAGAGTTTTACATCAAAATTGTCTGCCATGAAAAACCCCAATTTTCCATTATTATTAATCAATTATCCGTAATAAAGCCAGTTTTGTAAATTTCAAAAGAAATTCACACGCTGTATTCATATCGCCATGCAGTAAAATTTGCACAACAGTATAGTAAATTATCATTATTAATTATGTTGATTTTTTTGTTTTCCCTGATAGTGTATACATCCAGGTGCTGGCTTTGGCAGGGGAAGCGGGCGATGCCATACCCACATAACACATCCACAGATAATGCCGGATTGGACGACAGTCAGTACAGAGAATAAACCGGAAGATCCCTGCAAAAGGTGGTACTGGCTCTCAGGATCTTCCTTGATCACAATACCTGATTTGCCGGGTAATAAGGTCTGGCAATGCATCGGTGCCTTGCCAATCTTTATTGTGCGAAAAAAGGAGTCAATGTCAAAGGTGGGCAATCCGTTTGCAGGAGAGGTGCATGAAACTTACCCGTAAATCTGTAAAGAGGGGGCAGCGGGAGCCGGTCAGCCCGGTTGTTGATGCCGAAGATCTCTACAGGAGGTATCTCCGCATTCGCGCTGAACGGGAATATTTCCGGGAACGCGACAGCGGCAATTGAACCTGGAGCGTCAATTCACAAGATTACCAGCGAGTCTGTAGTATATTTTGTGCAATTTTTGCGTTTTGCGTATCGTAAGCCATTGAAAATTACTGATGTATGACAGCGTTGCCGGCTTACCTGATATAAGGAGTTGTTGCCTATTCAAGCTCGCAGGAGAGAAGATCGAAGAAGACCTCATGAATTTTTGGATTTGGTGAGGTGTATCAGAGGTCTTCTACCTTCTTTGCCTGAACCTGCGAAATAATAATGCCTTGCAAGGCACCGGCGCCTTGCCATACTTTTCTTCACCCTTCAGGAAAGAGCCAATGATTACTTTTTGTCAGATCTCTGTGAACTGCCAGAAGCGTAATACCTACGGATAACCCACACCCGGCAGGATCCGGTGGGAAGGATGACCGGCTGGCCATCATCACCTGTCACAGGACCAGGAGGGAGCTTTCGCGAGATTCATCCGGTTTACCCGTTACCGGCTGGCCGGGGGTTGTTCCCTGGTGGGTTCCGCGGGCTGTTTACTAGTGAAGATGCCTGCCAGGTGGGAAGAGTCATCCGGTATTTTTTTTTTTGTTTTGTAGGAGTGATCGTATGAAGGGGGCATTTGAAAAGAATATGAAATTTTTTTCGATTTTTGAAAAAAAAGTGCCGGGAAAAATCTTCGGATCCGAACGTCATAAATCAATGAATCTGGGGCCTAGTAGAAACGTGCATGAACGGGAGTTCGCACCCGAACGAAGAAAAATTGTGAAGGTTCGACTGGCATCCGTAAGGCTCTTGAGAGGCCAGATGTCGGAGTTTTCAGGTAAGTGAAGCGCCGTGGGGGCGTCCCTTCGGGGGCGGTGCAGGTCATCGCAATAGCGGGATTGGCACTTCCCGAAATTACCGTGGATTTTCATGAGAAACGGGCATGAACAGGGATGGTTCTCACCCGAACCATGAAAATCATTAAACCATGTAATTCTATGAAGGCTCCCCGCCTCAGGGGCTCTCTAGGCACGGCGGGGCAGTACGGGGTTTACAAATATGCTTACAGGCACTGATCCGCCGCGGGGGCGCCCCGTCGGGGGCGGCGGGGTTCATCGCAAATAATTATAAGGAATAAACATTCCATTCCTCACATCTGTTTAATTTATTTTCATGGGAAATTCTCGAAATATTTTTCTTAACGCACATTGGGAGCTACGGAAGGGAATACCTCTGCCCCGCCGCTGTGGCACCCACCATGGAGCGATAACTCCGAGAAGGTAACACGACACAATCGCAAAGCGAAGGGCGGTTCGAGGGGGACAGGCACGGTCCCCTCCGAAAAAGGTGCTTTACAATTTGTTGGAAATTCATTTTTTCTACAAAACCAAATCCGGAAAGCCTGGATATTCCCTGGGGCAATCGATCTGAAAGGCAGGACGACGATGTCCCTCCCTTTAATTACAGGTCATAAACGCCCCGCAGAATGTTTCAAAATTTGATTCAAATTCCGTTTTTCGGGAATATTTTTATGTATCCAGGATTCAATCAGGCCATCAGAGCGAGTCCATTTGCTACGCACACCATCGTATGGACGAGCTCGAAATGGATGAAAAACCATAGTGCAAATGCCAAAGAAACACCCGGGGACTGATTGCCGACCTCAGTCCCCACTCCTTCTTTTTCACCGTTACAGAACAGATACGACGAAGTTTTTCACAGTAGTAAGAACATCCGTGTTCCCTGTCGGTCATGCATGACCAGACCCGGAAATTCAGACCCGGTTTACTTCTTCAGAGAAAAAACCGGTTAGTTTTTTATGTAAGATTTGCTGAATACGTCTGGTTCTTACTCAATCATATTGCCGCCAAATGTAGAATGACAATGACCATACTTATACAAAGTTTTAATACTCCCAGCACCCAGTATCTCTTATGACATATTACGGGAAGGATGTCGAACAATACCTGGATGCTGCAATGCACCCCGTACCGCTCCGGGGGAGGACGGAAGCCCCTGACCCATTGAGGGAAGAGGATAGGAAGATCATTTCGGATTACCTGTCTGAGCGGGTGAACCTGAAACCATCTACAGCGAAGGTCATAAGCTCTTACCTGGTCGGGTTCAGCCGGGAAATGCCGATGCCATTTGGTGATGTGGATACAAAGATGGTATTGAAGTATATCGGGAAGATGAACGGGAAACTTAAACAGAATACCCGCCGCCGGTTCTATCCACTTCTGAAGACGTTCTTATCGTGGTTGTCTGATGAAGGTATCAATAAACAAATTGATCTGAAGAAGATCAACGGCAATCTGAAAGCCCCCGGCCTGGATCTTGAAGGGAGAACCCCCTCCATGATGTTAAACGGGGAAGATATCAAGAAGCTGATAGAAGCCGCTCATACTTCCAGAGATCGCGCTCTCATTGCCATGATGTATGAAGGTTCTCTGCGTCCTATTGAGGTAATTTCCGCTACCTGGCAGGATATCAATTTTGATAAATTCGGCGCACAGTTCACAACAGCAAAGAAGACCGGAAAAAGCCGGTATATCCGGTTAATCATGTCAGCTCCTTACCTTTCCAAATGGAAGAATGACCACCCGAACCCATCAGGAGATATGCCGGTCTTTGTCAGCCTGCGAAGTGCGACAAAAATACAGCCGCTCACTCAAATGGGAGTTAAGCACCTAATCACGGGTATGAGCGAAGTACTTCCCGACAAGAAATTATTCCCGTATTTACTGCGACATTCCCGTATAACTGGTCTTATTGCTGATGAAGTACCGGAATCTGTTGTTAAAATGCAGGCATGGGGATCTGTCAATTCTCGTATGATGGGGACGTATACGCACCTTTCCAATGCCGATATTGACCGCGTTATGCTCACCCGCGCCGGTATCACTACGATCGAAACCAAGAAAGACGAATCACTGAAACCGCTGCAATGTTCCCATTGTGGAAAGGTACACGAACCGACCGCGAAGTTTTGTATCGAATGTGGGACACCATTAACGAAGGAAGCCAAGAAAGTACAATCTGAAGTAATTGCAGAATTTGAAGAAGAAGATTATACCCCGGAAGACATCCGTAAAGCAATCCAAGTATTAAGGGGCTTGAAGAAAGCCCAAACCTAAACTCTACTTTTGAATAATGAGTGGACAATTGTCCAAACATTTATTATATTATGGTGATAATTATTATTTAGGCAGAAATGAGCTCTGCCACGGTCTACCGCATCCCTTGAACCGCGACAAGGTTCCTTGGGTGTTTGGGGGCTGGCCCCATGCTCAGTGGACGTTGGAAACAGCCCGCCATGAATCCGGAATGGAGGATCGGGTCAAAGTGCCGCGCCAGTGAGCTGGCATATGACAAATACACTTTTCTGTAAAAGATGCGGGTATTCTTGGAAACCTTTAATTCAGAATCCCAAATGCTGCCCGCGCTGCATGTCCCGAAAATGGAATATTGAAAGATCGACGGACTCGGTAAGGTGCCGTTCCGGGGAAGTTATGGCATGACTCAGCAAGCTGAGCCGATCCGGACCGACCGTGAGACAATCAAGAGCTTGCCATTATGGTATCAGGCATTAGCTGAGGTTCTCAAGGACAAAGGACGGCTCATCATAACCGATGAAAAACCACCATCGGAGGGGTGAGCCATGCCAAAATTGGTAAATGGTGCACATTCTACTCTCGTGTTAGGAATATTAAAATTTTCTACAAAAAGAGGGTAGATCGTGAACTGCCGAATCCACCGAAACCGGCATATCCGATCACTCTTGTTTCCCCTAATTGATGTTATGGCCCCAAGTGACACTATCAATGTTTCTGGTATTTCTAAAAACCTGAGTAATGGAAAGCGATTCATAACAGCGCAATCGGTGGCCGGAATTATACGGGAACGTGAGGATCTCGAATTGGTCAGCACCGGAATATGGAGGCGGATTTAATGACCTGCTCATTTTTAATTCCTAATTCGAGCTCGAGAGGGGGATATTTTTGCAGATCCACGAGTCCATGTCCGTATCTTAATGCTAACTTTGATTGTCCCTGTATTCAATCGGCCAGGGAGTTTGAAGCATCTATACTCAGTGACACCTACAAAGAGATCCGCAGGAAAACCGTAGCTGCAGCCTGCAAAGATGTGGTGGTGACAAGATGATCCTCTCTCTCTCTCTCTCTCTCTCTCGTACTCGGTACTCCGGATCTAGAGCTAGAGTACCTATTTCAGAAAGAGGTGTTTGAGCGTGGAAAGTAATCGAAAGAGAACTGCAATCTGGATTGATCCACGCTTGATTCTGATGCTTAATGATGAAGGTTGGGAATTATCCACTTTTGTCCGTCGTGCTGCACAGGAGTATCTCGAACTTCCAGAAGATCCTCGCGATAAAATCAAAGAGGAAAAATTAAAAAAAATGGTACTCCGTATCCGGAGTACCATAACACAGGAAATTCAAGAAGCCATCAAAGCGGATGAAACTGAAAATGTAATCAAAAAAACACAGGAAGACATAATCAAAGAAAAGGAATCAAATCTTATCCACCTTGGTGAATGGATTCAAAAAAGATCTGAGTATCCAGAATTTCAACGATATTTTATACGTCATGATTATGACGATGACATTCTTCATAAAGTCCATTTTGCATATGAACTAGAATGTCCTGGTAGATTTTCTCATAAAGAATCATTTTGGAACGCTTTGATTTCCTGGTATAATAAATACGGGCGGGTGGTTAGTTGACCATAACCGCCCGTTCATCTGTTGTCAAGTGTTCACCTGGTGTTTACCAGCTGGCCACAGTTCTCAAGGCTATCCCAATAAAGCACAAGAAGCCATACACCCGGCACGCTCCATACAGGCCCCGGCCACGCAGGAAGGTGTACACAAAGGAAGAGCGCCATGCTTACTACTTGCAGCGCCGCGAGTATATCCTGGCATTGTATAAGCTGCGTGCAATGTATCCAAGTGAGGATATGGAGCTATTGAACAGACCGGAGGTGAACATTATGGATTCAAAATGATACTTTTGGGTGATCGGGTTTCCCGATCTATTGTACTAGATGTGCGGGCTATAAATCACGAAATGGCCCTTTCGGCTTCCCGATCTATACATCTAGATGAGCGCTTCTAATATCACGGTTGAGGCCCTTTCTCTTTCTTTCTAATATGAATGTGTGGTGGGTTGCGGTTCTTGTCATGATCTTCTTTACCTTTACAGGCCCTGCAGCTCCAATAGTAATGTGAATCATCGTCCGGCCATTTCCCATCAATACTAAATAGGCAGGGCCCAGGCCCGCCACACTTGGGACATGCGTCCGGTACACCCAGGCGCATCCGGATAATAGTCCTGCGATTGTGAACCGCGATCTTTTTCCATTCTAGATTCTTGTAGGCCCATTCAAACCAACGATAGGCCGGCTTGGTATAATCTACCATTACTTGCCTTTCTTTACCTGGTCGGCTATAGTCTGCCTCGTCTCGCGCTCATCCAGTAATCGCTCGATAATAGAGTTGAACGAATCGCCATGCTTACCCAAGGCAGATAGCCGGTCCTTTGTCTTAAGGTCAATCCGGATATTGGTGGTTGCCATCTCTTCTGAAATAGTTTCCATAAGTTTATATTGCATTGCTAACATTATTAGCATTGCTCACATTGTTACAGGGAGCGAGGATTAGGAAGTATGGCATCTCGCAGATTCACCACACCAAAAAATCCGGTGAAAGCGGTGAGCCTTGCAACCGCGAAGCTCTATCAGGAAGATATAGCCTTCATCATTGAGCATGGCCAGCATCCGAGAACCATTATCCGTGAAGCCCTTCATGCTTATTGTGAAGCCTGGCGCAAAGAACTCGAATGGGTACCGGCGCTTAAAGTCGTACCAAAGATCCGCCCGGTCCCCCGGATCCCCTCAAGAACTATTACCCGCATACCCTCACCCGCACCGGATATAATGAGGACCTGGACCAAGAAACAACGCGATGCATGGATCTTGAATGGGACAACCCCGGCAATGATGGACGATAATCCAGAGCCGGGTGAGGATAAGAACAGTCTGAAAAAAGCTAAAGGACTCCTGGTCAAAACAGCGTGAAGTAATTGTGTGGCCTCTCAAAACCACCACTTCTTTTTAGAATCGAATTATCAAACCTTCATATTCGCGTTCTGTTGGCAGATCTCACATGCTCGCGTATGTTTGGATGTGGCTAATCTGGTAACATCAGTCCGCAAGCAGGGCAGTACTGCCAAGGAATTGTTAACCACTTTTGCACACTGTCTTTTGTCTGCTTGATGTGGCAACGATGCATAGCTCCATGATTGTTAGGACATTGTTTAGAAATGGACTTCATGAAATAGTATACTATTCCGAGAATCATAAAACTATTCGGACAAAGAATAACAGTTATTTAGAAAAGTATTCTGTATAAGTATGGTCGTTATCTAATCATATTGCCGCCACGTGTGGTCGCACTTTGTGCAACGGAAGAACCTGACCTCGCTTTCATCTGCCGCACGCAGCTGGCGGAGCCACCAGATGGCGAGGTTGTTTTCACACTTGGGGCATTTAATCTGGATGGTGGGCATGGTCTTTGCCTGACCTTCCTCTTCGACGATGACGATCTCGTTTTCGCTGCGCTCGACCCTGCGCTTCATCTGATCGGCGTCATCGATCTTCCGGATATACCCGCATTTCCGGCATTTCAACTGGCCAGCCGACGATATAAGCATGGTCTTGCATTCAGGACAGAACATCGGTATAGTATGCGCAAGCATAGGAGATTAACCCTCTTGTCGCGGATCCGGCACTGGCATGAAATTTCTTCGTTGTATCATGAAAAGAGATCAGGTCCGCCTTTCCTGTCGGCAGATGAAAACGTGCTCATTCGAATCCTTTTTTTGGTATCGGGTCAATAATTCTATAATGATTGAGGATCTGGCGCTGATCAAGTATTATTTTGTACTGATCTCCTGCATCGGATTCCTCGCATCTCTTATACCCGGTCGTCACCGGAAATATGCTGCAGTCACCGGGTGGACATTCATCGTCCTGTTCCTGTTTGCTGAGCTTCCCTACTACTTCTCGCTCAACAATTTCCTGTACCCGGTCATGGCAGCACTGTCAGTACCGTTCCTGATCATCACCGCGAAGTACCTCCTTGCCGAAGATGACCGGATCATGCACCTGACACGAGCCGCTGCAGTGGCATTCCTGATCTATGCCCCGTTTGAGTATATCCCGACGCTGGGCAACTGGCTTATCGGTGTGGTTGTCGGGCAGGTAACCGGCATTCTCGATGCACTTCAGTTCACCGTTACCCTGGCGGAGTGGAATATTATTGCACGAAATGCATTCCGTGTGGAGATTATCCTTGCATGTACCGGCATCCAGAGCATTGCGATTATGCTGGGTGTGGCAGCAGCGGTGCCGACAACCGCCCGTCAGAAAATTCTGGCCTTCTGCCTGATCGCCCCGACCATTTATATCCTTAACCTGTTGCGCAATGTCTTTGTCATCATCGCTTATACGGAACAGTGGTTTCCGTATTATCCGTCTATTGCCAGCAACGGTGAGTTCGGCTACGAGAGTTTCTTCTGGGCACACAATGTGATAGCCGAACTTCTCGCGCTCGTGTGTCTGGTGTTCATTGCGTATGGCCTTTTTATCATTATTCCGAAACTGGGATCGTTTGCTGATGAACTGTACCAGATCTATTCCGGCGAGGTCAGGAAAGCGTTTGGTAAAGATAGATAATTCTCTGGATTGCGGAAAGATTCGTGCATACCGCAATAATGATCACGGATAGCCAGATAAACCCGGTTATCCCGCCAAGAATCAGGACAAGAAATGTTTCAGGCCTCCCGAAAAACCCGATACCTTCGAGAGGGTCATCGATCTTTCCCTCTTTTTTCTCACGGTATCCGATCTCTGCGTAGACCACCGGTTTTATGAAGGTGTTCATCAGCGATCCGATAATCGCAAAAGCCACGCAGGCAAAGTCAGTATACGGTGGCACTGCAAGGAACCGGCTGATAATCGCGATCCCGGATAAACCCAGTCCAAGCAGCACGAGGGCATCGACATATTTATCGACAATCCAGTCGAAAACTGCGCCGAAATCTGAATGGGCATTGGTCTTTCGTGCCACGCTCCCGTCAACAAGATCAAAGATCGCTGAGAGAATGAGTGCAAGGCTTCCCTGCAGAAACTGGCGCTGGAAAAAAAGATACGCACAGGCAATACCGGCAACGAGTGCCAGCAGCGAGATCTGGTTGGGCGTGATGCCGAATCTGATAAAAACATCTGCGACCGGTTCAAGGTACCTGATGAACCTTGGACGGAATGCAGTAATATTCATAACTTAATTCATGCGTATGCGAGCCATTAATAGTTGTTGTTTTACGTCGTATTCCAGGGCATGGGACTTCCCTTCCCGTCCCATCCCGGAGCCTGCCTGTGTCACGCCATCGTCAACTTCTTTATATTCCCCACCAAAATGTTACCGGAGAACAGGAGTGGCGATGACTGAACCAATAAACCGTCCGCACGTGCTGATGATGTCGGAAATCACTGCCGACGGCAAACTCACCCTGAAGAAGGGAGCATCTTCAAAAATTCTGATGAAATACATGGCACATGAGACCGAGATCCTGCTTCACACCACACGCGCCGAGTATGATGCAATTATGGTCGGCGCCAATACCATCCGGATAGATAACTCTTTTCTTACCGTACGGCTGGTACCGGGCAAAAGCCCGCTCCGGGTAATACCCAGCAGCATGGCTGATATCCCGCTCGATGCCAATGTCCTGGGTCCCGACGCCCCGACAGCAATCGCCGTCTGCGAGGCAGCCCCCGCAGATCGCGTCGAGGCAATAAAAAAGAAAGGTGCCCATATCATCGTGGCCGGGAAGACTCATGTCGAGCTTCCCCTCCTCTTAAAAATACTCAAAGAGAAATTCGGCGTCCGGAAACTGATGATCGAGGGTGGCCCAACCCTGAACTGGCACATGCTCCATGACAGGTTGGTTGACGAGATCCGCCTCATCCACCTCCCGTTTATTGTCGGGGGTTCCGACACGCCCTCGCTTGTCGGAGGAATGCACATCAACACCGAAGACGAGATGATACGCCTCACCCTGAAGAAATATTATATGTGCGGGAGCAACCTCGTATCAGAATTTGACATTCTTTACTCCGGGGTGTGAGGATGGACGGCACGATGATGCCACCTGCTGCACCCGGACCGAATCCGGCAAAAAAATGGTTTTTGTTCATCCTGTTCGGTCTCATTCTAGTAACCGGGATGATCATCGGGGCATATTACCTCTCTCACAATGATACGATGGGAGTTTCTGTTATCCGGATGGAAGGAACCATGGTCACCGGTCTTGATTCCGGTGCTGATACCATCGGCAGTGAGGTGGTGGGCGGTGAGCTTCGGGACGCTGCCGATGACCCGATGATCGAGGCAATTGTCCTGCGGGTAAACAGTCCGGGGGGTACTCCGGCGGCCGCACAGGAAATTATCCGGGATCTCGATTACGCCAGGTCTAAAAAGCCGGTGGTTGTATCGATGGGGGATCTGGCAACCTCGGCTGCGTACTACGTCAGTGTTCACGCAGACAGGATCTATGCAAACCCCGACACATTTACCGCGGGAGTCGGGGTAATCTGGACATTCTCGGATATCAGCCGCTTTAATGAAAAGGAAGGCTTCAATGTCAGCACCGTAAAATCCGGCAGTAAAAAAGACATGGGTTCCACCGCACGCCCGATCACCGACGAAGAACAGGCTTATGCACAGAAGATTGTCAACGACAGTTTTGAGAACTTCATCAGTGATGTCACCTCCCGCCGCGCGATAGCACGCTCGGAGATTGATGACGGCAGGGTGATCCGTGGTGCCGATGCCATCAGGTTAAATATCGTGGATGAGATCGGAAACCTGAATGACGCGATTAACGGTGCTAAAAAAATCGCCGAGTCGCGTTAAACCATATGGACCGGGTCTCCCTTCATAAACTCCCGGCAGACCGTCGTCGCGTAATGCCCCGGTGGCAGTGAAAATTCCAGCCGCACATTTTTTTCCGCAACAGAAGATTCGATAGCTGTCCGTAATGCCACCGGTCGCCATGCACCATCGAATTTTGTCCGGACAAAAGCGGAGGCACGTTCAAAGTCCTTTCCGGTAATACCGTATTCTGCAAGAAGGGACAGTGTTGCCTGCTCTCCTTCACCCCGGGGTTCAACAGGCTCTTTGCCCGGCATGAAGAGTGCAATGCTGCAGCGTCCGCGCCCGATGTGGAGGGAAACGGCACTGCGGTTTGTTCCGGTAACGGTATCCGTGCGCCCGTTGGCAAATATGAGACGATCACCGACCTGTGGTTCAGTGAGCGTATGGCTGTCATCCAGACGCCGGCTGAGCGCACGGTTGAAGATATATGACTGGAATGCCGAGACAAACATCGAGAGGAGTTTTGGCGGTAACTCCTGGAGTGCTCCGGAGTAATCATCCGGGTGCGTGTAAAGATAGTGGAGCATCGACCGCTCATACGACATCTGCGGAGGGAGACTGGATAATGCTGCCTGGATATCACGGGATGCTGAGAATGCCGTCCGGACAGACCTGACATATTCCGGTTCTCCGGGGAATGCCAGGCCAATGTAGGTAATTACTGCCTTTTCGTAATCTCCATGCAGGATGCATTCTCCGACGAGATGGGTTACCGGGCGCGTGGCGCCGAATCGCTGGAGACCGAAATAGTTGGGCACTGCCTCACCCACCGTCGCGCTTATCTCCCTCACCCTTGTCTCCAGTTCAGCCGGATCACAGTCCCTGATCAGGATATCGAAACGGTTGCCCAGCAGATCGCCTAGGGAAAGGGCTTCGTTTGACTGGCCGACAGGTTCCAGGGTGATGTCTTTTAACCGGATCCCGGAGACCTGATCGGGGGTGACATGGTACAGGGAGATCAACTGCCGGGTGACCGCGTTGCGATCCTTGGTGCCCGCCCACCCGATACGGCGGTGACTCATGCCGAGTCGTTTTGCGATCTCCTTAATCGCATGCTGCAGTTCCCAGTTTGTTTTCGTGAGTCTGCAGATAAGGTAGGGACCGCTGTCGCCGCCTTTCTTTACCAGCGGTAGTTCCTCAACGATAAAATCTTCCGGCTCCCTGCGGAGTGTTCCTCCAATCCCTTCGGCATCGCTTGCGTAATACTTCATGCCGAGCAGGAGTTCGAGGGGATAGGTGCTCTGTTTCATAGAAGAGAGAGTGAACCGGTAATTTTATCCAGGTCCTCGCTTTTTCCAGGACCGAGCCCGAGTGCAGTGATGGTTCCGGGCGGGATCTCGGTCATGCCGGCGTCCTGGATCAGCGATGAGGAAATACCAGTCCGTTCCGCAATTACTTTGAGCTCAAACAGTGTCCTTTCGTCAGGTGCCTTAAGAACTACTTTCTTCTGTCCTTCAGAAAGCCAGGCTTTCTGGAGGGATTTATCTGCGTTGTTATAGGCACCGATGGATGCGTGTGCAGCCTGGGCACACCGCTTGCCGCAGCTCATTTTCACATCATTGCGGATGACCAGGCATTGCTTGTAACGGAAATCCGGTTCGGGTTTTGGCACCGGTATGTGCCCGGAAGTTTTAGGCATTGTCAGCATCTCTTTGTATTTTAGTCCGATTAACCTTACTGGTGTCAGTGACTATTCAACGATCGGGTAATAATCACCGGTTTTGCGGGGCGGAACGGTATAGGCAACTTTTTTGACGACTTCCTGACTTCTGATATAGTGATTTTATATTGCCGCTCCGGAATAGTATTGTCATACCAGTCCTGATCCGGGAAAGATTATCGCCGCTCCAGCCGGCTCCTTATTGTCATCCCGGAAAAACAAAAGGACAGAAGTGATCGATGGGTGACCTGCATGCCGGAAACAGAACAGGAACACGGCGACATTATCATCAGCGTTGAAAACCTGGAACATTCCTACAAAGGCTTCAAGGCCGTTGACGGGATAAGTTTCGCGGTGAGGAGAGGCGAGATCTTCTCGTTTCTCGGGCCCAACGGGGCCGGTAAGAGCACGGCAATCAATGTCCTTATTACCCTGCTTGCAAAGCAGAAGGGGTCAGCAAGCGTTGCCGGGTTCGATGTCACCCTGGACCCCCAGAAAGTCCGTGAATCCATCGGGATCGTCTTCCAGGACATCACTCTCGATCGCGATATGACGGTGTGGGAGATCCTCGAGTTCCACGGCAGGTTGTACAACATGCCGAATGAGCAGCGCAGGAAAAGGATCGAGGAACTCCTTGACCTTGTCGAGCTGGCGGGCAAAAGGGACGAACGCACAAAACACCTGAGCGGGGGCATGAAACGGCGACTTGAAATTGCCCGCGGGCTGATGACACGCCCCCGGGTGCTCTTCCTTGACGAACCTACCATCGGACTGGATCCCCAGACCCGCCTGAGGATGTGGGATTATATCCGGGGAGTCAACAATGAGGGGACGACCATTTTCCTTACCACCCATTACATGGACGAAGCAGACCACCTGTCGGACCGTATCAGCATCATCGATCACGGGCGGATTGTCATAACCGGAAAACCCTGGGAGCTCAAAAACACACTGGGGCGCGACCTGATTTACCTGGAGACAAACGACAACGATGCAGCTGTCCGGTCTCTGAAAGATCATCCCGGTATCCGTGATGTAAAATTCAAACCGAAAGGATTTGTCCTGATGGTCAACGAGGACGGTTCCAAGGTGCTTCCCATTGTCATTGAAACACTCCGGAATGCAGGTATTGAAATCTCCACCATTAACTTAAAAAAACCGTCAATGGATGATGTATTTGTTTTTTACACAGGCCGCGAGTTCCGGGATGAACCCCCCACGAAAATACCCCGGGCGGGAGGATAGTAACATGCACTATGGATTTGCCACCATTTACTGGCGGGACATGATCAGGTTTGTAAGGTTCAAGACCCTGCTGGTCTCTTCCCTCCTCCAGCCGGCGCTCTGGCTGGCTTTTTTTGGCATAGCGATGTCGAGCAGTTTTGATAAACTGATCACGGGTATCCCTGTACCGCCCGGTGTCCATGTGATCGGCTACCTGACATTCATGGGCGCTGGAATTATTGCAATGACCACGCTTTTCACCAGCCTCTTTGGCGGGATCGTGATCCTGTTTGACAAAAACTGGGGGCTGATGCGTGAGATCCTCGCAAGCCCCATGAACAGGAACCACATCATTTTCGGCATCGGTCTTTCCGGGGTCACCAAGTCGTTTATCCAGGCCATCATCATCATGACCTTTGGTATCCTGATCGGAGCGGCATTCTTCGAGGGATTTACAACCTGGCAGGTGGTTTTGGGGATCATCGGTGTGCTCGCATTTGTCGGGATGTTTGCGCTCGGTTTCCTGTTTCTTTCTGCCGCCATTGCCATTTCCATGGAGAGCCCCGAGGGGCTCCAGGGAGTCATCACCCTTTTGACCATGCCGATCTTTTTTGCCAGCAATGCCCTGTACCCGACTGATTCGTTTCCGGAAGTTTTGAAAATCCTGTCAATATACAATCCCATGACGCTCCTGATAACCGGTATACGGTATTTTGCCATCGGCCCGGATTTCATGGCTCTCGGGATGCATTACCAGTATACCTGGTCCGATATCCTCACGGCGTATGCCGGACTCATGGCTTTTGCTATTCTGACGTTCGGGCTTGCCGTCTGGCGGTTCAGAAAAGCTGTTGTCACGTGAGGGGTGCTGAAGAGATTTTTTTTGCTTGGGAGAAATCCTCACAATATTTTTTGGTCTACGGCATGTAATGCCTCCGCCCATGCCGCTGTGGCACCCCGGGAGTATAACTCAAGAGAAGGTAAAACGACACAATCCCAAAGTGCAGGGGCGTTTCGGAGGGGACAGGCACCGTCCCTCCATAAATAGGTGCTTTACCATTTGTTGAAAACTCAGGGTTTCCTATGAAATTAAAGTAAACAGATGTGGGTAATGGATTGTTTATTCCTCATAATTATTTGTGATGAACCCCGCCGCCCCCGACGGGGCGCCCCCGCGGCGGATCAGTGTCTACAAGCATATTTGTAAACACCGCACTGCCCCGCCGTGCCTCGGAGAGGCCCTGAGGCGGGGAGCCCTCATAAAATTATAGGGTTTAATGATTTTCATGGTTCGGGTGCGAATTCCCATTCATACCCGTTTCTCCAAAGCTCAGAATTGTGCATTTCCTAAAAACAGAACCTGTTTTGATGATGCTTGCAGGAAATTTCCGAGATCCGGCTGTGCTCATCAGGAATTTTTTGTGTGATAGGTATGCCAGATCTTACATGCACCTTCATGGCTCACCATGCAGGGGCCGACCGGAGATCTCGGGGTGCATACTTTTGCAAAGAGCCTGCAGTCAGATGGCTGTGCGATCCCCCGGAGCACCTTGTCACAGATACAGGCAGAATGTTTGGTGATGTGCCGGAATTCAATACCGAACTTTTTCTGTGCATCGTAGTGCTCAAACTCCTCCCTGAGCCTCAGTCCTGACTGGGGAATCACCGGAAATCCACGCCATTCAACATCGAATGGCTCAAATACTTCATACATCAGTTTTTTTGCCTTAAGATTTCCTTCGCGGCTGACCGCCCGGGGGTAGGCATTGTCAACCCTGTGCGTCCCTTCACGCACCTGTCGCACCAGCATCAGGAGACCGAGCAGTATGTCTTCGGCCTCAAACCCGGCAACCACCTGGGGTACCGGAAACTGTTCGTATTCTTCATACCCCATCACCGTGCAGACGTGCCCGGGGAGCATGAACCCGTCCAGTTTTGCCTCACCCTGTTCAAGCAGCCATTTCATCGCCGGGGGAACTATCCGGTGACAGGAAAGTATGGAGAAATTTTCAGGGGGTTTTGAAAGAATGGTTGCGGCGACAGTTGGTGCCGTGGTCTCAAACCCGACTGAAATGAACACGACCTCTTCATCAGTTTTCCGGGCGATTTCCACGGCCTTATGAACGCCCTGCACCACCCGGACGTCTCCTCCGCAGGATTCCATAGATCCCCGGGATCCCGGAACACGCAGAAGATCGCCATAGGTTGCGATGATACAGTTCTTTCCGGCGAGATCCAGGGCGGCGTCGATCTCTCCCTGAGGTGTTATGCAGACGGGACAACCGGGACCCATGACAATTTTCAGCCGTTCCGGGAGGAGGCTGCGCAACCCGGTCCGGGCTATCGCTGCCTCGTGGGTGCCACAGATGTGCATGAACGTTAAATCCCGATCGGTAATGTCATGAAGTTTGTCGGCAATCTCTTTTCCCGTCGCCATATAATCTTAAGACTATGTACTGGGAAATAACATAAGAGTACGTATGGTTCTTGTAGCAGGAATCGAAGTCAATTACATCCTCGCAGCGTTCACGCTGCTTCTGGGAATCCTGATCGCCTTCCTCGTCCGGGCAATCGTCCGCTGGCTGGCATCAAGAGCCGGCGAGACTGAGACCTACTGGGACGACATCATCATCGCTTCATTCGGTGCACCTGTCCAGGTAGCCATTATGGTATTTTTCCTGTATTTTGCCCTCACCTGGTTCGGCATCCTTCCGGAGAGCATGGCGTGGATCCAGGATCCCAACTACGTGACCTCCTTCTATATCATCATCAGTGCATGGATTCTCTCCACGTTCCTTCACAGCATTATCCATATCTATGGCCGGAGATATGCCGAACAGTCAGATACCGATCTCGATGACCGCCTCGTTGAGCTGTTCGAACTGGTCATCCGGTACGTTATCTGGTTTGTTGCCATCATGGCAATCCTCAAGGTTTTCGAAATCGATATCACCCCGTTCCTTGCCGGTGCGGGTATCGCTGGTATCGCCGTGGCGCTGGCAGCCCAGGACCTCATCTCCAACTTCTTTGGCGGGGCAATCATCACCGTTGACAAACCCTTCAAGGTCGGTGACCGGATTAAGGTAGAAGATTACTACGGGGATGTTATCTCGGTCGGCACCCGGAGTACCCGTATCAAGACGCTGGATTACCAGATCGTGACGATCCCCAACAACAAGCTGACCACGAATATCATCATCAATTATTCCGAACCCGACCAGAAACTCCGGATCACCATCCCCGTCTCTGTTGCCTACGGGACAGATCCAAAACGGGTCAAGGAGGTACTCCTTGAGATTGCCCAGGATGCGATAAAAAATACCGGCTATCTCCTTGATGAACCCGCCCCAACGGTCTTTTTCACGGCATTCGCTGATTCCAGCCTCAACTTCATTCTCCGCGTCTGGGCGCAGAAGTATAACATTCCGGACGAGGTGAAGGACGCAATCAACTGCAGGATTGCCGAAAGGTTTGCCCAGGAAGGAATCGCAATCCCCTTCCCGCAGATGGACGTGCATATAACAAAGTAACCCTCCCGATCTTTTTTTTTTTTTGGCCTGTGCGTTTTGCGTATATTTATGACGCTTGAGACACGATCACTCATCCATGTTTGCCGTATCCACGTTCTGCCTGCACAGCATTCCTCTCACTGCAGCCCTTGACCAGCTCACGGCAATCACCGATCATATCGAGATAATGGGTGATGGTCTTCATCACCTTGACAGTGCAGATCTTCTGACGAGTTATTCCGCCCGGTACACCATCCACGCACCCTGCCGGGGAACAAATATCGCAAGCCTCCTTGAACCGATACGACAGGCCAGTGTTGAAGTGGTGCGGCAGTGTTTTGGAATCGCTGCAGAGGTAAATGCCGGTGTTGTCGTGCATCCGGGATATTTTGCGTGGGCAGAAGAACGGGCAAAAGCTGAACAGCAGCTGAAAAAATCGTTGTTGGACCTTTCCCTGCTTGCCAAAGAGTATTCAGTCCGCTACTTCGTCGAAAATATGGGAAACTGGGAATATTTCTTTTTGAAAACTCCCGATGAACTTCACCTTATTGGTGACATCCCTTTTGCATTGGATGCCGGGCATGCACACCAGAATCACTGTCTTGCAGAATTTCTCAGCTTCCCCGCCGCCCATTATCACCTTCACGACAACGATGGAACGGAAGATTCCCATCTTGCTCTCGGGAAAGGCACCATAGACTTTGAGCCGGTGATGAAAGCGGTACAAAAAAACAGGATTATACCGGTTCTTGAAGTCGCAACGTTTGAAGGGGTGATGGAAAGCATCCGTCTGCTGAGCAGGTTCTGATTCTCCCCTGCGGGAATCTTTTCGGTCAGCCTCCATATACTCATCTGGTTTGAAAAAATGGCATGGTTGAAACGGGCATGAACGGTAATGGTTCTCACCCAACCATGAAAAATAGTGAAGAAACGACTGGCGCTCGCAACAATCTATTGAGAGAACAGGGACGAAGTTTTCAGGGTAATTGAAGCGCCGCGGGGCGTCCCTTTGTGGTGCGGAGCAGGTCATCGCCGGGGGTTATGGTCCGGGTATTTTTTCCAGATTCTTAATCAACTCATTTCCACCGTTACACCTGATAGATCCGAAATCCCAACCACAGGATGCCTTCGAAATTTTTCGCAGTTTACGCCAGATTAATGACCTCATGATCCCATACTCTCGTTACAACCATGTCATCCAGAAATTATCTCCTCATACTCTGTGCTTCCCTCATCCTTATTGCAGTCATTGCATCCGGATGCATGAGCACTCCGGTAACTACGGTACCCGTATCCTCAGAACTGAAGAAGTTCAACTCAACCGCCGAGATCGAGCAGTATCTCAAAGATTCGGTTGCAACGGACCAGCAGAATGGATACTACCGTACGATGGTTCCCACGATGGGGACCGGCATGAATGTCCCTCAGAGTTCCAATGAGAAGGCATCCACCGGCATACCGGCACCTGCCCTTCCCGGAGCTGCCGGTTATTCGCAGACAAATATCCAGGTTGCCGGTGTCGATGAACCGGATATCATAAAAAATGACAACAGGTATATTTACACCATCTCCGGCCCAACTCTTGCCATTATCGACGCCTACCCTGCAGCAGGTGCCGCGGTTATCTCCAGAACTGAGATCGCCGATACACCAAAAGATATCTTTGTTAACGGAGACCGTCTCGTCCTCTTCAGTACGGGAACGGGAACGCCGGAGACCATTACCCAGCCATCAGGTGCTGAACCTGGTATCGGGCAGGAAATGATAATGCCGCCATACCGATACTATTCACCTGTTACCCATGCCACCATCTATGATATCAGCGACCGGAAAAATCCCCGGGTCCTGAAAGACTACACGATGGATGGCGACTATACCGATGCGAGGATGATCGGTTCGCTGGTCTACATGATCACCCGGCAGCAGGTCTATACCTATTCCGGCAACCAGGTGGTCGTCCCCGCCCTCCGCGAGGGGACGAGAACGGTTATCCAGCCGGATGTCTGGTATTTCGACAACCGCGAATACCAGTATACCTTCACCACCATCACCTCATTCGATGCCTCGAGCGGGAATGAAAAAGATGCCCAGACATACCTGCTGGGCAGCGGGAATACCCTCTACGTATCCCGGGACGCGATGTACATAAGTTACCAGAGATACCATCCGGTGATGTATAATACACGTGGCGTCGTCCCGCCACAGCCTGTTGCAGTCAACAGCGGAATGGGTGTTTCAACCGCAGTTGACCTCCCCGTCTCATCAGCATCCGGGGTATCATCTTCAAAGATTGTCGTCTCACCCGCTGTTCTCCCCGCTGACTTCAACACCCTGACCGAGAGCGAGAGGCAGTCGATCCTCGACGGGCTCCGGAATGCCGAACAGGAAGCGATCCGCCGGCAGGAAGCCGACCAGACCACTACGGTCGTCCACAAGATCGGCATTACCAACGGTGCTATCACCTACAACGCAAAAGGTGAGGTGCCGGGCATTCTCGACAACCAGTTCTCGATGGATGAATTCAACGGCAACCTCCGCCTCGCCACCACGTCCAGCGTGTACACGCCGCAGTACGGTCAGTACACCTACAATAACGTCTATGTCCTCGACGGGAAGATGGCAACGATCGGTTCATTAACCCATATCGCCGAACAGGAAACAATCTACTCGACCCGGTTTATCGGCGACCGGCTCTACATGGTGACCTTCAAGCGGATCGACCCGTTCTTCGTGATCGACCTCTCGAACCCCCGGAGCCCGAAGATCCTGGGAAAACTGAAGATCCCCGGCTACTCCGATTACCTGCACCCGTACGATGCGACACATATCATCGGCATCGGCAAGGAGACGACAACCAACGAGTGGGGCGGTGTATCCACGAGCGGGGTCAAACTTGCCCTGTTCGATGTCTCTGACGTGTCAAACCCGAAACAACTCGACAAGGTGCAGATCGGTGATGCGGGTTCAGATTCGGCGGCACTCACCGACCACCACGCCTTCCTCTTTGACAGGACAAAGAACCTCCTCGTGATCCCGGTGCGGGCTGTTTCGACAGCTCCGGTCATAAAAGGGGACTATTACAACTACCAGCCGCAGATCTGGTACGGGGCATACGTGTTCGGCCTTACCCCGCAGACCGGCTTTACCCTTAGGGGCACCGTCCAGCATGGCAGCGGCGACAGCGGCTACTACTATTACGGCAGCTCGACATCCGAGGTAAAGCGTTCACTCTATATCGGCGATGTCCTCTACACGATGTCATCAAAACAGATCAAGGCAAATCCGCTTGGTGACCTCAACACGACGATTGCGACAATCCCGCTTCCCGGCGTCGGAGATATTTTATACCCTGTCCCGATGAAGTGAGTCCAGGACTGATAGGATTCCGTTTCCTTTTTTTATCTTTCCCTAAAAAATAGTAGATTTTGCCAGACAATTCTTTTGTCGGTCTATGAGGAAAAGGATAACGAAAGCCCCGGTACTTCTGTTGAAAAACCAGGGATGCATTCCTCCTATCCCTTGCATTTATATGGGTATGGAAGAGAATAAGTAAGGTAAAAACGTGCCTCGGTAGGGTAGTGGAC
>DADT01000004.1 GCA_002495065.1 Methanoregula sp. UBA471
AATCCTCGTCAAGTTGCATTCCATTCACCATCTGCTATATCTGATATTGCCTCCCATCTTATATTAATGTCACACTAAAGTTAGCGCTTATGGGGTGTGACCCCCTCCTTGCACCACCCCGAAATGGGATAGGGTCCGGCCCTGGGGTTTCCTCTTTCACATCTGCATCAGTCCCACAATTCTGCACGAAACATCAGGGAGGTTCTTCCATGCAGAAGCCCCCGCACGCTTGCGCATCCCCACACTGCGATGAGGTCGAGTGCTGGGCTCTTTTTGCCTTTGGATCTCTGAATGACAGATCGGGCCCGGCCTCATGGCCATTTTCGACGATTGGGCCGGAACCATGGAAGCGACCTTTTTCCCGGGAAAAAACCTATTATAATCTGCGGTCAACGTTGTATCATGAAGGCAAAAGGCATTCTTTTCATCTGCGTCCTCATGGCAATGTTCCTCCTCGCCGCCGGATGCACCCAGACTCCCAGTACCCCGGCCACCCCTACTCCCACGGTCCCGGTGACCGTCCCCACCACTGCACCTGCCACTCCCACTGCCGCTCCCACTCTCGACTACACCGAAGGACCGATCCCGAGCCAGCGTGAAGTGAGCGTCCAGGTGGATCGAAACACCGTGGTCACCCCCCCGATCATAACTGCCACATTCCGAGGAGGGAAAGGGACCACCTTTGTCTCCAGTATCCAGGTCGTGGTCACCAGGTCCGACGGCCAGGTGATCGAGAAGACCATGCAGAAACCCCAGGTAAACGACAAGGTCGAGATCGAGGGGACCAGGGGAAAAGATCGGGTTCAGGTATTTGTCAACCTAGCCGAGGGGAAACGATACAAGATCTACGACCAGGAATTTGAGACCCGTCTATAAGAGATCGGAATTTCTTTTTTTTTCGAGGGATTTCCTGAAGGGATCTCCAGGAGGGAGAGATCTCTTCGTTTACGACGAGACCTGTTGTAGATCTATTCATACCTTACGGTATCAGAAAACGGAGTTTGGCCACTGTTGATGGTCCGCACTCCGGGCCAAGGCCCGAGGACCGCGGTGATCCTCAGACAGGAGGGGGTTGAAACCCCTCCTTGAACCACCCCGAATTGCGATAGGGTCCGGCCCTGGTTTATTCGGTTGAACCCGCCGCGGGGGCGCCCCGTCGGGGGCGGCGGGGGTGCATCGCGTCGGGCGGGAGTGGGGGCGATAAGCCCCCACATTTGCATCAGTCCCAGGAAATCGAGCGAAATCGATCCGAGCTCTATTCCGACGACCGCGGTGATCTTCAGACAGGAGGGGGTTCCAGACCCCCTCTCTGAACCACCCCCTGTTTGCAAATAGATCCTGGCCCTGGGCTCCATCATTAAACATTCCGATAACAAACAGCCTCAACACCGTGGTGATTCGGATTCCTGTGCATTAGGTTGATCCGCCGCGGGGGCGCCCCGCCGGGGGCGGCGGGGGTTATCGTGTCGGGGGTGTGGGGGCGACAGCCCCATATCTGCAGTTATCCGGGAATCCATCCACTCATACTATTTGACGCTCTCGTGGGCTGAAGCCCTGCCACTGCGGCATCCCCACACTACTATGAGCCCGTGTCCAGCGCAATTATCCTATGGGGGTCTTACCGAAAAATGAGGAACCTGTCACATATGGACGACAAGCCCTGCCCCATCACTCCCCTCTCACCCTGATCCCCACACCCTCCAGGGTCGCCACAAGCAGATCACCCTCGAATACGCTGACCCGGTAAAGGGAATGCTGTCCATCACCGCCCACCCGTTCGGCAATCGCAGTGAGAGCCTCTCTTGCGGGCCTGATATAGCTGATCTGTGCGGAAAGTGCGACCTCCTTAATCTCACCTGCATTGGCTGCAGCAGCGAACGCCTGGTCCGCGAGGGAGAAGATGGCTCCGCCATGGATGAAACCCCTGTGGTTTCTCTTTCCTGCAGGTTCCATGACCACCTTTGCGAATCCCGGACGGGCCTCCACGACCACCATATCGAGGAGTTGTGAAAATTCGGAGCGGTTGTAAATGTCCTCCCGTCCTGTCCTATCTTCCGGGAGAGCCTTGTCTCCTTCGGTGGGATTCTTTTTCATCGGCATAGGGACTTGCAGAAAAGGAGGGGCGAAGCAGGGCAATCAAAGTTACGAAATCTTCACGGCGTGCCCTTTTAAAACTCTCCTTAACCATATGTTTCCCAATGTTTAACGGGTAAAATTGACTGTGGCATAAAAATACGAGGAATGAGAAGTAGTGGTGGTGAAACCGATGAAGATCAGTGCACGAAACCAGATCCCCGGAACCGTCAGGATGATCAAGAAAGGACCCGTGAGCACGGAAGTAGTGATCGCGATTGCAGGAGGGAATGAGATAGTTTCATCCATCACGACCCATTCTGCGGAGAAGTTAAATCTCCATGAAGGATCGAAGGTCTACGCGATCATGAAGGCATCCGAAGTAATGGTAGGGATCGACTAAGTCCTTTTATTTTTCCCTGGACCCCGATTTCAATTAAACCGGGTCGAGAGCAGGGAATCAAAATATTCCGAGGGATAAGCTCCCCTGTCCGGGTTGAACCAGACCTCGATGCATGTTTCACCTACCAGTGCGTGAATCTCGAGAAGGCCGTACTTGTGAATGATATTCACAGGGCCGGCCGGAGTCTCCCGCACGTGAAGTTCCTCGTTCCCTATAAAAGCCGCAATATCGTCATCCGTTACCGGGCGGGACAGGCAGTACTCGCGGCGTACCCAGCCGGGAAAGGGGGGGATGGAATCAGGAAATCCCGGTGTCATGGCAGATTGTTTTTTGGACTTCCCTTATTTATACTCCTTCCTCGTGTACTCGCACTTGGACGAGACACCTCCATGGGCCACGATGTACAGCCATTCGTAGAGGGATTTCAGGGTTCCGAACTGCTCGTACCGCCTCATGGAGAACCCCACCCTTATCCGGTTGTCATACATCACCCGGCCCGTCTTTTTCATCCGCCTTGCAATCTCGATGTCATCCCCCGCATCGATGCAGTAGTACATCCCGGCTTCGAGGAACATACTCTTCCGGAACGCCGTGTTGCATCCCAGCGTATAGTAAAACGTGCGGCTGTAGTATCCTATCCGGGAGAATGTGTTGGCAAGCATGAGGGAAAATCTGTTGCCGATTCCTTCTTCAATGGGGTAAACCGGCCCATACACCTGGGCAAGATGACTGTCACGGAAATCCTCCTGGATGATCCGGATCCAGTCCGGGGGAAGGATACAGTCGGCATCGGTTGTTGCGACAATCTCTCCTTTTGATGCCATAATTCCGTCATTTCTCGCTCCTCCCACTTTTTTGCTTGCCTGGGTAAAGACCTTGTCAGCATATTTCTTCGCAATATCGCACGTCGCATCTTTTGAACCACCATCTACCACAATAATCTCGTATTCGGAACGGGGGACCGTCTGGTGGGTGAGGGATACAAGGCACTGTGCGATATTTTCTTCTTCATTAAAGGTCGGGATAATGACCGATATCATGGGGGTAAAAACTCCTGTACAGTTGTTATAAGTTGGCGGATAAAAGCATGACGTGCATACTGATCGGGTGCATTTCAGGGATGCGAGGCAACAAAATCCATGACGCTCCGGATGCAGCCATCCATGTTCAGGTACTCGAACTGGGCAAATCTTCCTACCAGAGGAATGCCGGAACCCTCGCAATACTCTTTTACCGTTGCGATATTTTTCAGGTAGTCAAGATCATAGACCACATAGGCAAAAGGCTGACGTTCAACAGAAGAACTGATGACCTGGTCCTTTGTGAGGATCTGCATATCCATAAGCATTTTCGTTACTTCACGGATGAGTTCGTCGTCTGACATTGCAGCGACTTCATCGTCCGGCTGGTGAGTGATCTCGGCAAGGACGGCACTGCACCCGGGCGGGGCAACCCGGCGGCTGTAGTGCGAAGGAAATGAGATCCGGTTCGCCATCCCTGCGGCAGGATCCGGCACGTAGACCCAGGAAAAATCCGGCACGGCGCCGCGTATCCCGATATTGACACAGGCCAGTGAATTATACTTCAGTGCAGCTGCCGCATCATTCACCGCAGGGGGGACATTTCCGAGACATGGCAGCAGGTGCTGGAGCGGCATCGTGCAGATGCAGCGGTCAGCCTCGATCACATCTTCACCATTACTAATCTTCCAGCCCGAACCGGATCTCCTTATTGAGGTCACCCTGAATCCGGTCCTGATGTGTTTTTTTATGGGAGCTGCGATCGCATGGATAAGGGCTTCGATTCCCCCTTCGAGCGGGTAGGAAAAGACCGACTGGTGGGTATAGCCCTCTGTGCTGATACCGATGGCAGATTTGATAATATCCTCGACAGGAGGGCGGGGGATCCGCCCGTCTACCCAGTGGAGGGACATGTGGTCGGTCGGGTACTTCCAAATCTTCTCGTTATAGGGGACCATGTAGCATTCGGCAATACCTTTACCGAAGGTGTAATAGATCCATTCACGGAAGTTTTCAGGAGGTGATATTTTTCCCTTCTCCACGGCGATCAGGTTTTGTACAAACCCGTTGATGCATGCGAACCTGTCATCCGGCGGCAGATCGGACAGCCCGTTCTCAAAAGGATACTTTACGAACAGATCCTTATAAAAAATCTTCGTGGTGCGGTTATTCCGCTGCTCATTATCCGAAATCATACGGCGCATGAAGGCAAGGACTTCTGCGTCACGGGAAAAGATGATGTGCGAACCGCCGGTATCGAAGGTAAATCCCCGGTCTGTTTTTGAGCGGCAGAGACCCCCAGCCTCCGGCTCCGCTTCAAGGATTACCACCTCGTTGCCTTTTTCATGGAGGAGCCGTGCGAGCGTGAGCCCGGAAAGCCCTCCCCCAAGTATTGCAGTTTTCACTGCTCAGTACTTTTGCATGCAGGCCTTAAATTACTGGTCATGGATCCGGATTTTGAAACGGACCAATCCATCAGTGAGATCTGATGTCCGATATAATGCCGGAACGCAAAAGAGCTGGTTCAGGAAAAGAGAAGTTCAGACCGCCCAGAACCTTGCGATCACATCTGGCTTCTACGTACCGAGTACGTCATGAAGGAATCCTAAAGAGGTATAGCTGGTGACTGAATCAATGTCAATGGAAAAAAAGAGAAAAATTATTTCTGCCGGATATACCAGCCGGTCAGCGTCTCGTCCAGCACTTTCTCGCTTGTCGGTTTTGTCATCAGGCTGACGACGATCATGGAGATGATCGCAATAACAAATGCGAAGAATGAGAAATGCATCGGTAAAGGTGCCAGTTTGAAGTACGAGATAGCGCCAAATACCAGTGACGCCCCCAATCCCAGGGCCATGGATGCAAGGGCACCTTCCCGGGTCGCCCTTCTCCAGTACAAACCGGCAAGCAGTGGCACGGCAAACGTTGCATACATGATCCCGATTCCTGCCCAGATAAGCCAGACGAGCATATCCGGAGGATTCAGGGCAAGGAGCAGGGTTATGGCAGCGGCAACAAATACCGATACCTGGCTGACGAGAAGGACCTGTTTGTCGGGTGCATCGGGTTTAATGATCTTCTTGTAGATATCCCAGGAAAAGTACGTACCGATGGTGAGCATAAGGCGGTCGGTGGTGGACATCACGGCGGCGAGCACGATAACCGCAAAAATACCCCACAGGAACATGCTGGGCAGTGCAGCTTCTACACCGTAAACAAAGATGAAATCAGACGCATTGGGCACCTTGGGAAGCTGGACAATCCCGTCCTTGACGAGTACAATTCCTGCAAATCCCGCAAATTTGAGAAGGAACATAACGACCCCGTAAATCCCGAACGCGACAAGGGGTGTCCATTTGAAATATTTCGCATCCCTTACGCACAGGATGTTGTTGATGACATGGGGTGCACAGGCAAGTCCGATGGTGAGGAGAAGGACGAATGAAACAATATACGAAGGGGTAAATACGGCTCCCGCCCCGGTTACCCAGGGATCAACATTGGATGGGTTCACCGCGGCCATCACTTCGTTGATATGCGTGAAACCTCCGGCTTTCATAATAACGATAGGTGCCATGATCAGGACACCGATAATCAGCATCAGCCCCTGCACAAGGGTAGTCCATGCAACCGCATAGAGCCCGCCTATTACCGTGTAAACCGTGACAATTGCAGCGCCTATGAGGAGCGCCATCCAATGAGGGAGCCCGAACAGCCACATCAGCACAATACTTATCGCAGTATACTGTCCCGCGAGGTAAATCATCGAAACGACGATACCCGCTGATGCACTGAGGCTCCGAAGGGATGTCTGGCTCTCGAAACGGTGGGCAAGATAGTCCTGGACTGTCATGTAACCGGATTTTTTTGCCACCGCATGCATCTTGACCCCGAAAAAGATGATACAAAACGCGATCGAGAGAGGGACTGCAAGCTGTTCCCAGATGGTAGGCCAGGCAAATTTATAGCCAAGCCCGGAGACCCCCAGCAGTGACATTCCGGAACAGACAGAACCGATCATGAGCAGGGTGAATACCCAGAAGTTCAGTGAGCGTCCGGCTACGACATAGTCAGACATGCACATGATCTTTTTTGATGCCCAGATCCCGATTGCTACCAGACCAATGAAATAGATGATCACGAGAGCGGCTGCAACAGGATCGATCATGATGGGATCTCCTTAAAGGTAAGTCCCCAGTAAAGCAATGCAAGAATAATCAGGAGAAAAGCTCCCCCGACCAGAACGATAGTCATTATCGGTAAACCAAACATTCTATCCATATACTTTGTGGTATGCTAACATATAACATAATCGAAATCACGTCTGATCAATCTAAAAAAATATACAAAAAAATAACATAATTTCACCTCCCGAAAAGCAGCGATGCGATATTCATGAGTGGACAGGCAGTTCCGGACAAAGACTACCCGCTGATCGTGGCCACGGTCGCTGCATCCGGCAGTGGGTGCACAGGGCATTTTTCGGTTAATTGTCTTAGGGCTGTGAAAACATGTATATTTATCAGGTATACAGAAAAGTACAGGAGCTGGAGATTTTGACAGGGAGCCATGCCGTAACATGACCGATCGAGCACCCTCGGTCAACAGGAATATCGATCAGCTGCAGGAAGGCATTCATGAGCATGTCATCTTTGCAGCACCATGCTACAACAATAAAGGCATCTTTCGTGACGCATTGTTAGGTGTGATGCTTGTCACGATGGAGAGGATGATCATTATCCCCGTTCCTCACGGGCTTATCCCTTCTGTTATGACAGATACTAAAGGGAATACATTTTCCGTAAAACAGGTGACACTTCCCGAGTCTGTCCGTACCCGTAATTCTTCACGGCTGGAATCCCTGGAGACTCTCGCACGTGGATACAAGGACAGGAGTGCAGACAAGATCCTTCGTGAGGAAAAAAATGCATGGGTACTACGTTTTGAGGATATTGAGGAGGTTGTTATCACCAGGGTTCGCACAGATTCGCGTTCTTCCCGCTGGCTTTCGATCCTCTTCGCACTCTATCCTCTCGAACCCGCTGCGGCCCGGTATCGTGTCGATTACCAGCTGACAATCTCAAGCACGGGACAGGAATTCACCCTGATCACACCCTTCTCCCTTCCCTTAAAGCAGATCCTTGTTGACCACCTTGGCAACCGGGTCAGTGAACGTATCGATGACTATGCACCATTGCTGTAACCAGGTAATCCAATACGGCTATATTTTCCCCGTAGGATAATTCGTTATAATAAGTTCGTCAATTCTCCCGCGGCGGGCACCATTGCAGTTGATCATACGCCGTGCCGGGACTCTCCCGATAGTGAATCCGTCAAAAAGATCATCGAAAAAGGTATCCTGGTTATTCCCGTTCCGGGGATCGGAATTGCTGAGCATGATCTTTGCCCCTTTCGCATCGAGTTCCCTGAAAAGTGCTGCGAGCCGGTGCTGATCCTTTTCATCAAAACCACCCCTGGAGTATGAGGTGAATGACGATGTCTGGCTGATGGGACGGTAGGGAGGGTCGAAATACACAAAGGTATGGTCATCAACATAATCCCTGCACCGGGTGAAATCCCCGCTGATAATCCGGGTGTTTTTCAGCACCTGTGCAACGTCCTGCAGGTTCTTTTCGTTGAGAATGTCAGGATTTTTATACCCTCCGAACGGGACATTGAATTCACCGTCCCTGTTGACCCGGAACAGCCCGTTATAACAGGTACGATTGAGAAAAATAACTTCGGCAGCCCGTTCTGCCCAAACCGGGCTATATTTCTGAAAATTAATTCCCGGCAGGTCATTGTTGAATGCATCCCGTATTTCGTAGTAGAATGCCTCTCGCTCCATCTCATCTCTGGTGAAGTACGCTGATTCAAGAATACCGAGTTCACCGATTACCTTTTTAACGGATTTCTGAATGACGCGGTACGTGAGGATAAGCTCTTCATTGGCATCACCGATACAGCACTTTTCGAATGAAAATTTCCGGGAAAGGTAAAAGAAAAATGCCCCACCGCCAATGAACGGCTCGACATACCGGGTAATTTTACCTTCTTCTCCCAGCCCCTCCGGCAGGTGTTTGTAAAACTCGTCCAGTAACTGGGTCTTACCGCCTGCCCATTTCAGAAATGGTTTTGCATGGGGTACGGGTTTTGTACGTTCTGCCATGATGAGGTGAACATCGACTGTTGCAGATATTCTCTTTAGTTTGTTGTTTTTCAAGTCTTATATGATTATGATTTTCCAGGCAGGTTACCAAAAGTAACTCTCAAATTTTCAGAAACTTCTCGTCATTCTATCCGACTTCATCTTCCGGAAATCCACATGAAAAATTACGGGATGATTGCTTTTTATAAAATGCGTGCCAGGATGAACAAATGCACTGAAAAAAGACAAAATATTCATTTCCTGCTTTTGAGCATCTCAAGGGCTGCCTTTGAAAAAGCAGGAATATCCTCAGGTTTCCTGCTGGTAACAAGGTTGCCATCCACGACAACTTCTGCGTCGACGTATTCGGCCCCGGCATTTTTAATATCCTGGATTATCGACTTCCACCCGGTCACCCGCCGTCCCTTCAGCACCTGGGCAGTGATGAGGAGCTGCGCAGCATGACAAATCCCAAAGACCGGCTTCCCGCTCTTTACAAATTCCTGTGCGAACCGTACCGCGTCGTCATCAATACGGAGTTTGTCCGGGGAGTAGCCACCTGGAATAAAGAGAGCGTCAAAGTCACTGACATGCACATCATGAACCGCACGGTCGATTTTAACAATCATCCCGCGTTTTCCGCGTACCGGCCCTGCCCTGAGTCCCACAATGATGAGCGCATGGCCGGCTTTGATGAATGCATCTGCCGGTTTTTCGTATTCCACATCCTCAAACATATCCGTTATCAGAACTGCAATCCTGCTCATCGTCCCACCTCATATTCACTAACCCTGACCAGTCAGAATATCATTCAATACCCTCATTAATATATTAACTATTCTTTTGAGGAAAGGCGCGATATGGGTTGTACCCGTTTTATAGACAGGGGTTCCACCTAAGGTTTTTTTTGAACGCCCGAATAAATTAATTAAAGGAGCTTGTCACAACAGTTGAGGCCATGAAAAGCATGAGACATCAGAAAAGTGAGAATTTAACGGGCATTGCTTTCTCTTAAATATGTATTTATGATGATCACCCGCCTCAGGGNNGCCTCTTCGAGGCACGGCGGGGCAGGCTGGTTATCGGAATTTATTCGCCTGCTTTCTGGTTTTGCCGTTGAATCCTCATTATTATTATTTCCGAGGATTGCATGCTGCAGGATATTTCCGAATCACGGTGGTACCTGGAGGTTTTTGAAGATCTTTGGTTCTGATCCGCCGCGGGGGACATCCCTTCGGGGCGGCGGTGTTGCTCCCGAAATAAAAAGCCATAAAAATAATACTACATTATATCCGAAACTGCGATTTCCTGCTTCAGGAAAGATTTCTTTGTGAGTGTTTTCCTCACCAAACCGCGAAAATAAAA
>DADT01000045.1:0-16498 GCA_002495065.1 Methanoregula sp. UBA471
ATCGGCTCGCTCGTAGCCGGCAATAGCCGTGGGATTGTTATGAGCGGGCTTGCAACCGAAGACGAGATCGCGACGCTGGAGAAGTACAGGAAAGTGTTCCTCCTCAAGGAATCGATGAATGCGGCCGGCAACGTGATTATGGCAAACGATACCTTTGCTGCGGTCCACGAGGATATGCCAACAGATCTTGCACATGAAATTGGCGAATTTCTCGAAGTTGAGGTGATCCACCTTACCCTCGGGGGCGTGAAAACCGTTGGCATGGCCGGTGTTGCCACCAACAAGGGAATCATTGTGCACCCCCGGGCGACCGCACACCAGATTGCACGACTCGAGGAAGTGGCAAAGATCCCGGTCGGGACGGGTACGGTCAATATGGGGAGCGGCCTTGTTGGTACTGGTCTGCTGGTCAACGAAAGCGGTTACATCGCCGGCAATGCAACAAGCGGGTTTGAGCTGGGACGAATTGAGGATATATTTGGATTTCTGGAGTAAGTATCATGGAGAATCAGAAGTTTGAGGTTAAAGGCACATTCAGGATGGGTGAAGACTGGATGCCGTACACAAAAGTAATTGAGGCACCCAATGAGAAGCAGGCGCAGGAACGAGCCTTCGCTGTTATCGGCAGCAAGCATAACCTGAAGAGACGCTATATCAAGATTGATACCGTCAGCCCGGTTGAGGCTAAGTAATTTTCTTCCTCTCTTTTATTGCTGGTATTCTATAGGTTGACGTAGACCGCTCTTTTGGCTTTCACTGACAGGAAGGGGGAGACCTCTCTTATCAGTATAGGGTGGAGCGGACATGGGTTATCATTGATTGACGGACAAGGAACCGGATTCGTACCGGATCCTTTCGTCAAAACCCTGGTGCTTAGATCCAGAGACCTCAAATCCGACACCCTTGAAAAACCCCAAACGGTCTGAACCTCATCCTGCCCTGACTATTGCCTTCCAGATGTCGCTAAATATGTCCTTAATTATTCCCGTCGATAATCATTCGCAAATTCCGGTCTTTGTTCCGTGTTTCTGCGAATTATGACCTCAAATCCGGGTGATTTTTGGAAAAGAGGTACAACCGGCAACGTTCCGGGCTCCGTTATACCAGAATTTCCGCAGGCACTTCAGGACCGGAGAGATCTCCCTCGATCCCGAGCCTTGTTACGGCTCCTGGAATAACCCCAAACGTCCTAAGCCTCGTCTGGCCCTGACTTTTGCCTACCAAACGTGGCTAAATATGACCTCTATTATTCTTACCGGCAAACCTGCGGAGTTTCCCGGATCTGTTCCGCGTTTTTACGAATTATGACCTTCAATCCGGGTGACTATTGGAAAAGAGGTACAACCGGCAACGTTTCGGGTTCCGCCGTACCAGAATTTCCGGTGGATCGAAGAAGAAAATTATAGAAAAAGGAAAGCCGTAGAAAGTTTTTGTATAACTACCCTTTTTCCTGAATACGGAATCGATGAAGAACATTAAATTTGTCCCGGGTATTGCCTGTTTTCTGTGTGTGATATTTCCGACGTATACTCTTCATCAGAGCACGGGATGATAAACGGGGAGAAGACCCCACTACCGACGCCGCTGACCTCACAATGATGTATTTATGCTCTGGAATGACATACATATCAGGAGAAAGATAATTAAAATTCTCTCTATCGCGGGGTGAAAACTTTGGCAGACACAATGCAACAGATGGATCAGCGTGAACTCATGACGCTTCAGCATTACATGAAAGAATACGGGCAGCAGGCCGAGATTTTTGTTGGTCAGCTGGAAATGCTGGAAAACGGGAGAATGGAGGCGCTTGCGGCTATAGAATCCCTTGAAGCAATGCTCTCGGCTGACGACGCTGTTGTTCTCCTTCAGATTGGTGGAGGGGCCAGCGTCAGGGCAAAAGTCCTTGAACCTGATAAAATACTCCTGAGCATCGGGGCCGAAGTTGTTGTCGAGCGACCGAACAAAGAGGCCGTCGAATTTTTAAAAGAGCGCATCATGGAGATGGAAGCCTCCCAGAAGAAGGTTGCCGAAACACTGGATCGTCTCCGTTCACAGATGAATGAAATCAACAAGAGACTTGAATCCGGGTACCAGCAGGCGTCAGCAGCAGGACAGGATCAGGAGTAACGGGGCTTTTTTACCTATGTTCGGGGGACTTAAAGAGAAGCTGCAGGCAGTAAGAGACCGGTTGGGAAGCAGCATCCAGGCATCGGCAGCTCCTCAGGCAACGGCAGCTGCAGAAACCGTGGCAGGTACGGCACCAAAAAAAACAATCTCTCCTGCCGGGCCAACCTTTTCGGAGAAGGTTAAAGTACTAATCACCGATCGGGAACTTATCGTTTCTGAAAAAGATATATCGGACGCACTCTCTGAACTCGAGATGACGCTTCTTACCAGTGATGTTGCGCTGCCGGTAACAGATGCGATCATCGCCCACGTCCGGGCGAACCTCATCGGAAAACACCGTAAGATTGGCCAGTCCGTCGATGCACTTGTCGTCGGTGCACTAAAGAGCGCATTACTTGAGGTTCTCGGCACCGGATTCAGCCTCGTGGAATTTATCAAGGCACACGACCGCCCCGTAAAGATCCTCTTCACCGGTGTCAATGGGACGGGAAAGACCACGACCGTTGCAAAAATCGGCGCATACTTAAAAAAACAGGGATTTTCTGTTGTAATTGGCGCGGGAGATACGTACCGTGCCGGCGCTACTGAACAGATCAGCGTACATGCAGAACGCATCGGCATAAAAATTATCCAGCACCAGGAAGGAGCCGATCCATCCGCAGTACTTTTCGATTCGGTCCAGTATGCGGTTTCGCACAAACTTGATGTTGTCCTCGCTGATACGGCGGGAAGATTCCATACCAAATCCAACCTGATGAACCAGCTTGAAAAGATCCGGCGTGTCATGAAACCTGATCTTGTTGTCTATGTTGATGAAGCGGTAGCCGGCAATGATGCCGTAATACGGGCTGCCGAATTCGACCGTACTGTCGGCGCAGATGCAATAGTGCTCACCAAGGCGGATATGGATTCACGAGGCGGGGCGGCCATTTCCATAGCTCACACGATTGGGAAACCCCTCATGTTCCTTGGCACCGGGCAGCGATATGAAGATATCATTCCCTTTGAGCCGGCAAAGGTTGTTGACGAACTCCTCGGAAGTGATAGCTGATGCTTGACAATCTCTCAACCTCGCTGAAGGATGCCCTGAAAAAGCTTGCCGGAAAATCGGTGATAGATCGTACGGCGGTTGACGAGCTGGTTAAGGATCTTCAGCGGGCACTGATATCATCGGATGTGAACGTGAAGCTCGTCATGGAGCTGAGCAAAGCAATCCGTACGCGTTCTCTTGATGAAGAACTGCCGAAGGGGACCAATGTCCGGGAGCATGTCCTGCGGATTGTGTACCAGGAGCTCGTCCGGCTCGTCTGGACGACCGCTGACATAAAGCTTGAGCCCCAGATAATCCTCATGGCTGGATTGCAGGGGAGTGGCAAGACCACCACGACTGCAAAGCTCGCCCGCTATTTCCAGAAAAAGGGTATGAAAACGGGGGTAATCTGTGCAGATACCTTCCGTCCGGGTGCCTACGAACAGCTGGCTACTCTCTGTGCAAAGATCAACGTGCCCTGTTTCGGTAACCCGCAGGAGAAAGATGCGGTAAAGATAACCCGTGAAGGTCTTAAAAGTTTGAAAGATCTTGAACTGGTTATTGTCGATACCCAGGGGAGACATGCGCTTGAAGCTGACCTGATTCAGGAAATTGTCGAGCTCAACATCCTCACAAAAGCTACCCATCGCTGGCTTGTTATCGATGCCGCGCTCGGACAGCAGGCAAGTGAACAGGCTAAACGATTCCATGAAGCAATCAATATCGACGGGGTCATCATTACCAAGATGGACGGTACTGCAAAAGGGGGTGGCGCCCTTTCGGCTGTTGCGGAGACCAAAAGCGGTATTGTTTTTATCGGAAGCGGGGAGACCATTGATGACCTCGAACGCTTCGATCCCGATGGCTTCATTTCCCGTCTTCTTGGCATGGGAGACATGAAAGCGCTCCTTGAAAAGGCGCAGGAAGCGATCAGTAAAGATGATGTTGACGTCAATGCGATGATGAAGGGAAAGTTCACCCTCCGCGATATGTATAAACAGCTCGAGGCACTCAACAAGATGGGCCCTCTCAAGCAGATCATGGGGATGCTCCCTATGGGCAATATGGAACTTCCCGAAGGAGTTTACGATGTTACCACCACCAAGATGGTGCGATACCGGATCATCATGGACTCGATGACTCCTTTCGAGCTCGATGATCCATCATTGATCAACAGTTCGCGCATGCAGAGGATTGCCCGCGGGGCGGGAGCAACTCCGGATGAAGTACGGGAACTCCTGAAGTACTTCAAAATGATGCAGCGCACCCTGAAGGGTTTGCGGGGCGCTGGCGGAGGGAAATTTAACATCCAGCGCCTGATGAAGCGCTTCTCGGGAATGCAATAAGATGACCTCATTTGCTATCATCGGTCATCTTGCCCATACCAACGCAGATTTTTCCCTCAACGACCTGCCGGGAAGCGGCGGCCGCATGGATATACTCTGCCGGTGTGTGAATACCTCCCTGTTCCTCTCGCACGACCTGCGCCGGGATGTGGCATGTTATCTGGTCCTGTGCGGGGGACCCGTGCCCCCGAAAACAATCAGGTTTTCCGGCGATGCGGTACGCTCACTTTCTCCCGATGAACGAAGTGCAGGTGCACTGATCAAAAAAGCCCTGAACTTACCGGCAGGGAGTAAATTCCGGGATGCAGCACCCGGTTTATCAGTCCGGAACGGAGGACTCGCCCAGCTTATGACGGAGCATGTGTTTGGTGTACTCGATGAAAAGGGAACCGATATCAGGACAGCAGGAATAATTCCGGATGCCTTTCTCCTCTCTGATCACCTGAATTTTACACAAGACGAGGAATTGCAGGTGCAGCAGTGTCCACGTTTTTCAGTCGGGCCTGAGTGCATCCACGCTGATCATACGATTACCATTGTACATAACGAACTGGACAGGAGAAGATGCGGATGGAAATAACTGAACAGGCAAAATCAATCCTTGCATACGGAGAATGCTGTGATCATTGTCTTGGCAGGTTCTTTGGAAAACGTTCTCACGGGCTCACGGATGACGAGCGCGGGCGCAGCCTGAAGATTGCACTCGCTCTTACCGAGAACCTGCCCTATACAAAATTCAGCGGTTTGTGCTGGGTGTGTGGCAATTTCTTCGACAAAGTTCCTGAGTGGGCAGATCGGGTGATTTCATCTCTGGCCGGCATTGAGTTTTCAACATTCCTTATCGGGTGCAGGGTGCCCCCGCTGATTGCCGAGAACGAGGAAATGGTCTGGAGTGATCTGTCCCTGGCAGAACCGGAACCGTTCAAGTCTGAAGTGAACCGTGAAGTCGGCAAAGCAGTATCCGCCCGTATCGGAAAAACGGTGGACTTTAAGAAACCGGACGTAGTCGTTATTCTCGATCTTTCCGCAGGCTCAACCGAAGTTCAGATCAACTCCGTCTTCTTTTATGGGCGGTATAAAAAATTTGAGCGGGGTATCCCTCAGACGCACTGGGATTGCCGTGCGTGCAAGGGTGCCGGTTGCGAGAAATGCAATTTTACCGGAGCCCAGTACCTGGATTCGGTAGAGGAGCTTATCGGGAGACCGGTCATCACCGCGTTTGACGCAAAGGGTGCGGTTCTTCATGGGGCGGGAAGGGAGGATATAGACGCACGGATGATTGGGACGGGAAGACCCTTCATCCTCGAAGTTGTCGAACCCAGGAAACGCTCTCTTGACCTTGCAGAACTCGAAAAAGAGATCAACCGGACTGCAGAAGGACGGGTTTCGGTTTCGATCAAGCGCTGGAGTGACCGTACGGAAGTGGAAACCCTTAAATCAAACAAAGCGCATAAAAAATACAGGATCCTGGTCGAGGTTGACGGTGCATTATCAGCGGATATGTTCGCAAATGCCCTGAAAACCTTACAGGGCGCTACAATACACCAGCGCACACCCGAAAGGGTCGCTCACCGGAGAGCAGACAAGATCCGTGAGCGAATCGTCCTCGATATTGAGTATGCTGGGGAACAAGACGGCAAATTCGTTGTCGAAGTGCTCGGAGAAGCTGGTCTCTACATCAAAGAACTCGTATCGGGTGACGGAGGAAGAACCCATCCGAGTCTAGCCGAGATCCTGAACAGATCGGCGCACGTATTCAGCCTCGATGTCGTGCAGGTAGAAGGAGCAAAGGAGGGAGATTAGATAATGGCACATCATAACGGACCACGAAAGAAAACACGGTATAAATTCAAGAAGGATTTAAGAGAGCGCGGGCTTCCGCCCGTAACCTGCGTCATACAGAAATTTGAGATTGGCGACAGGGTGCACGTTGTCTGTAACCCCTCTGTCCAGAAGGGAATGCCACACCGCCGTTTCCACGGTCTGACAGGAACTGTCCTCGGACAGCGGGGGCGTGCCTGGATGCTTACCATCCGTGACGGCAATGCAGATAAAATCGTCATTGCACGACCACAACATCTAAAAGCACAAAAGTAAATTCTCTGTGAGTGACTGGCATGAAAGTGAAGGGTATCATTAGCGAAGAGAGGGTTACACTTCCTGAGATGCGTGGAGTCCTGTTAAGAGTTGAATCTGAACGGATTGCAGCAGAAAAGGAGATGTCCTATGAGTTCCGGCGCAGTATCGAACATGCCAATCAGCTAGCAAAGACCACTCCTGAAAAAGCTAACGAACTGGTAGCTGAACTCCTGAAAATGGAAAAGATGAAGCCTGAAATTGCATTCAGGATTGCAAATATTATGCCAAAAACCCGCGATGAAGTGCGGGCGATCTATGCAAAAGAACGGTACACCCTGTCACCGGAAGAAATCGATAAAATTATCGAACAGGTAATGGCACACTTCTGAGGTGTGACGCATGAAGGCGGAAAAAAAAGAGGTAAATGCGATAGTACTGGATGTCTTAATAAAAGGCCATCCTGACGATCCACGTCCCCCTTTTAAGCGAGAGCCGATCGTCCAGGCAATGGGTCTTGAGCAGTTTAAACTCCTTGAGCTCGTGCCCAAGAACAACGTGTCCATTGAGCTCCACGATAAGGTCTATATCGGTGATGCCGAAAGGGATAAAATTGAGCGGGTCAAGCGTCGGATAGGGTACAATGACCTTACGCAGACTGCGCGGGGAGAACTCCCGTTCATCATTGAAAAAGTGGTAGCGGACCGTGAACCCGATTTTGTTGCTTTCTTCAACAAGGCGATCTCAATCACGCCAAAACTCCATATGTTGCACCTGCTCCCCGGCATCGGTAAGAAACTGATGTGGGAGATTTTAGAGGAGCGCAACAAAAAACCATTCGTGAACTTCGCTGATATTTCCGGCAGGATCAAATCAATCCCTCACCCGGAAAAGATGATTCAGTTACGAATCTTGGAAGAACTCCAGGATCCCGATGTCAAGTATCACGTATTTACCTCAAAATGAAAGCGTATCACGATCAGCATTTCCTTATCGATCCATTCGCCGTGGAGCGCATTGCGAACCTTGCCGACGTGAAAGGAGCCCTTGTCCTCGAGATTGGCCCGGGAAATGGGGCTCTTACCCGTGCCCTGCTTGACCGGGGCGCGATGGTGAGAGCAGTCGAGCTCGATGGATCGCTGTGCGAGGGACTTGCTCAGGTATTCTCTCAGGAGATCGCAGAAGGACGGCTCACCATCCTGCGGGGTGATGCCACCCGGTGTGAACTTCCCCCGTTTGAGATGGTGGTATCAAACCTCCCGTATTCCGTTTCTTCAAAGATCACCTTCCGTCTTCTTGATATCGGCTTTAAAGAGGCTGTGCTGATGTACCAAAGCGAGTTTGCGGACCGGATGGTCGCCCCGCCGGGTACCAAAGACTGTGGGCGACTCTCGATAATGGTGCAGACCTATGCAGCAGTACGGCCATGTTTCCGGCTGTCCCCCTCCTGCTTTTCTCCTAAGCCGCAGGTACACTCGACCGTGGTGAAGATGATCCCCCGCGAACCGATATTCCCCATCAATAACCGTAGCCTGTACGCAGATGTGGTCCGGGCACTGTTTTCTCATCGTCGCAAGACGGTCCGGAACTGCCTGAAAGGGTCAGTTGGCAGTATGCTCGAACGGACATGGGTGGACCGGGTCATTGCCACCCTGCCAGAGGAGATTCTCAAGAGCCGGCCTGAAGAATTATATCTTGAGGATTTTGCCACTATCAGCAATGTGGTATAATCCGCCCGGTGTCAAAAAAAAGAACAGTCGCATCCCAGCGATCAAATCTTATTTTTTTGGATAATCCTTACCTCGTTATACTCCTGGGGGGACTCGCCATCAGGCCTGTTCCCGCCGCTGTGGCATCCCCTCAGGAGCGATAATTCCCGAGAAGGTAATACGACACAATTGCAAAGCGAAGGGGGCGGTTCGGCGGGACAGGCACTGCCCCCTCCGTAAACAGGTGCTTTACAATTTGTTGAAAACTCAGGGTTTCCCATGAAATTAAATTAAACAGAAGTGAATTATGGAATGTTTATTCTTCATAATTATTTGAGATGAACCCCGCCGCACCATAAAGGGACGCCCCGGCGGCGGATCAGTGTCGATAAGCATATTTGTAAACACGGTACTGCCCCGCCGTGCCTCGGAGAGGCCCTGAGGCGGGGAGCCCTCATAGATTAATAACTGTTCACTATCAAAATATGTTTTTTCCCCGATCTGTCAACAGAAGAGTGAATTCCGTTCAGAACTCCCGCATTATTTTTATTGCACAGAACTCCCCGCACATGGTGCATTCCGGATCGCCATCAGACAGTTCCCGTGCCCGCTGTGGATCCATGGAGCAGCGGATCTGCCCCTCACGATCAAGGGCTGCCCGCAGCAATGCCATCTTCGTGTCATCAGCTTCCCTGCCATACTTCACCGTGTCCCCGATATGGGCAGCGATCCTGAATGCAATCAACCCCTCTTTTACCGCATCCGGAGAGGGAAGTCCGAGGTGTTCAGCGGGCGTGATGTAGCACAGGTAATCTGCCCCTGCGGCACTTGCAGCACTGGCCCCCGCCGCTCCTGCAATATGATCGTAACCGACTGCAATATCTGTCGGCAGCGGGCCGGCAACAAAGAGAGGGAATGGTGATTGTTTCTTGTAATATTTCACCGTGGGTGCGATATGATCGCTGCGGATATGACCCCCGGCTCCCTCGATGATAACCTGCACACCTGCTGAACGGGCACGGTATGCGAGCTGCACATTCTGGCGGATCTCGGCCAGCTGAATACGATCCCGGCGATCGTGGATACACCCGGACCGTGCAGTATTGCCCAGAGAGAGTACGATATCACGCCGACGGCAGATGGCGAGTATATCATCGAAGTGCTCAATAAACGGATTCTCACACTTGTTTATGAGCATATAAGCGCTGGTTATCGAACCGCCTTTGGATACCATCCCAAGAAGCCGTTTTTTCTTTGAGAGCTCACCGAGCATCTCATGGTTCACACCATGAATGACTATCGAGCTGATACCTTGTTCTGCCTGCATCCTGAGTGTAGCCATGATATCGTCCGGGGTCATCTTCTTAAGACTATGTTCAGCCACTGCCTGGTATACCGGAACGGTGGTAATCGGAAGGGTGGTGTGGGAAAAAATCTCCTTTCTTATTGCGTTGATATCTCCGCCCATCGAGAGATCGCTTATAGTATCGGCACTGAATGTTTCGGCAATCCTGGCCTTTTGAATTTCTTCGTCGACACATACCCTGGTTGAGGACGTCCCGAGATTCACATTGACTTTCGTAAAAAGGCCTTTTCCTATCCCGCAACACTGCTTCCCCCGCTGCATGATCACGGCGCTGCCGAGAGCTACCCTGTCACGGAGTTCATGAGGCTCTATGCTTTCTGCCCGGGCGATGTCCAGCATCTGTGGTGTAATCGTCCCTTCCTGTGCCTGCTCCATCTGTGTTCGCATATATTCTTCAGCTCGCTGAGGGCTCCCCGATAATTATGGGTACTTTTCAGATAATAGTGGATTCCATTCGCCTTAAACTGCCGGCGAGTTTATATCAAGGGGATTATCAAACAGGAATTTCATAAGATTTGAATGATGAATACTCTTTATCCAGCGAGTGTCAGTTTTATGCCATACAATTCGTCCCAGGTCTACCAGCCTGACGCTGATACGTTTCTTTTACTCGATGCAGCACGGGCTGAGGTTAAGCCAGGTGACCGTGTACTCGAAGTGGGTACCGGGTCAGGGATTATCGCCGCTGAGCTCGCAGGAGTTACGGGCGTGATTGCGACAGACATAAACCCGCATGCGGGCCTCTGCGCCCGGGAGAAAGGAATCGATGTCGTTCGCAACGATCTCTTCTCAGGGATACGGAGCACTTTCGATCTCATCCTGTTCAACCCCCCCTATCTCCCCACTCTCCCCGAGGACAGGATAGATGACTGGCTCGAGTATGCCCTTGACGGCGGAACGACCGGACGCGAGGTGATCGAACGGTTCGCTGAAGAAGCGGGCAGGGTACTCGCACCGGACGGAAGAATTCTGTTGCTTATCTCTTCACTTACCGGGCTTCCCGAAGTGCGTGATATCTTTTACCGGCAGGGTTTCATGTCAGAAATTGTTGCGAAGGCAAAAGTCGAGGATGAAAATCTGTATGTGCTCAGGATAGTGAGAAAGAATTAAGGACAGGGTTCGGATAATCTTAAAAATTTTTTCGTAGCCGGGAAAACTAAACAATCAGCCGTTTCCGCATCAGGTTTATCGCAATAATACAGAAAATTGCGGTAACGATGAGAATCCAGATAAGATGGAGCACCAGCATCCCGGTCAATGCAGGTAACGTGAGCATGCGCATGATGGCGACGAGATGAGTCAGCGGGAGCAGGGCCAGCGCAATATACTGGAAAAGCACCGGCATCAGGGTAACCGGGAAGAATGTCCCGGAAAAGAGCGCCATGGGCGTGATGAGAAGGAATGAGGGATAGTTCAGGGTGTCAATGCTCGGTGTGACAGCTGTAAAACACATGGCGATGCCTGCAAACATGAGCCCTCCCAGGAAGGCGAGCGGGATGGCGAGGAGCGATAAAGGTAATGATATAACACCGAATGCAGCGAGTACCGGCAGCATGATAATGACGTACAACAAGCTCCGGGTTGCTCCCCAGAGCAGTTCTCCTGCAATCACATCCTCGATAGACAGCGGGGTTGCGATCATGGCATCAAAGCTCTTCTGGTAATACATCCTGACATAGGATCCATAGGTACACTCGAAGAATGCAGAGTTCATGACCGAAATGGCAAGGATTGCCGGTGCAATGAAGTTTACATACGGGATTCCTTCGATCTCCCTGACATAGGAACCAATGCCAAGTCCGATGGCAAACAGGTACAGGAATGCTTCTATCAGCGGTGGGAAAAAGTTCACCTTCCATGTCCTGAAAAAGACCACGATATTCCGGTGCCAGACCTTCCATGCCCTGCGGGTAATCCGGGGTACTGACCAGAAATGCTGCATGATCACTCCCTCAGTTTCCTCCCGGCCAGTTTCAGGAAAACATCCTCAAGCGTTGCAGGGCGGGTGAGCACTTTGTGCGGGGAGCAGTGATCAAAGAGGACCCGGGCAACGTCGCGGGATGATTCAGTTGCGATTTGGACGGTATCACCGGTAATTTCGAAGGGGATGCGATTTTTCTCAAGGCAGGAAAGTACATCTGGTGTCTTTTCGACTTCCACGATCTCGTTTCCTACATATTTCTTCACGAGGTCTGCAGGAGAGCCTTCAACAAGGATCTTCCCGTTATCCATGATTACAAGCCTGTCGCAAAGCCGCTCAGCTTCATCAAGGTAGTGGGTTGTAAGGACTATGGTGTTTCCCTGCGCCTGCAGCAATTTCAGCCTCTCCCAGATCAGGTGACGGGCCTGGGGGTCGAGTCCGATGGTCGGTTCATCAAGGATAAGCAGGTCCGGGTTGTTGACCAGGGCCCGTGCAAGGATTAATCTCCTTTTCATCCCGCCTGAGAGTTTCTCAACGGTTACATCTCTTTTCTCCGAAAGCTGGACAAATTCCAGAAGCTCCTCAGCTTTCTTCTGAGCTGCATCCGGAGGGATGTCAAAATAGCGTGAGTAGGTAAACAGGTTGCCATAGCAGGTGAAGTCAGGATCGAGATTTGTCTCCTGGGGAACGACCCCGAGCCGTTGTTTTATTTCTGCAGGGGATATATCCGGGTCCATGCCAAAGACCCGCAGCGTACCAGATGTCCGCGGTGATACGCATGCGATTATTTTCATGGTCGAAGTTTTACCTGCTCCGTTAGGGCCGAGGAACCCGAATACTTCCCCTTTTTTTACCGCAAAACTGATCCCATCCACTGCTTTTATACTGCCAAATGTTTTTTCCAGATGTATTGCTTCAATAATATCGGGGATCGTGGCGCCCATTTAAACCAGAGGTTCGGTGTTTATCCATAAAAATCCCGCCTCTGCTGCAACAGGACTAAAAAAATGTATCCTCTGCTATGAAATATGAATAGTGGCTGAAAATATGGCAATTTCTAAAATAGGGCTCTTAAAGCAGGATTGCATGATACCGATACCGTGATCGGTTCAGACCAGAGAAGAATGCGCAATAACGGTTCAGGTTTTTGCCTGAATTTTCCTGACAGCTGTCTCTGCTGCCTGGCGGACATCAGAGAACGGGTCATGTTCAAGATCCTTCAGCGGTCCGATTGCCCGTCGATCACCGAGTTTTCCCAGCACTTCTGCAGCGCCGATCCTGATGATTACTTCCGTATCGGAAAGGCAGTGGATGAGCGGGTCGACAGCATCACGATCTTTGATCTTCCCGATTGCATCTATGGCAGCGACACGAACAGTGGGATCCCTGTCCTCCAACGAAGCGATTAATCCTCCAATGGCCGAGGAATCCCGTAATTTTCCCAATGCCTGGACAATATCGCTGCGAACACCGGGATGAGGATCGGCAAGTGCCTCAATAAGGGGTTTTATCGCTGACAGGTTACCGGATTTACCCAGGAGGGTTGCTGCAGCCCTGCGCTTTTTAACGGTAGTGCTGTGGAGCTCAGAAACAAGGAGGCTGATGTCGGTCATAGAGCACAAAATCAGTGTTCGCATTCGCCGCCGCTCTCATATGCGGTGACAACCTTCTGTGCAGTGTCTGCTGAGATCCTATCATGGATAATGCGGATGAGTGCTTCTACATCCTCGATCGGGAGGCAACCCATGCTTTCCTGGCCTTTCAGTATCATTTCGATGATATAGGTGAGTTCATCATCAGAAAGCCGGTTAATCCGCTGGATAAAATCGTTATTATCCTCTGCAAAATGGTTGGAAACAGGAGGGAGGATCGAGTGGAACATGTGCCCTGATCCTGAACAGGTCAGATCTCCGCATTCCGGTGCGAGTTTTTTTAAAATCGCGATGTCCTTTTCGGTTAGTTCCCGTGGCATGGTAAGGTGACTTTGTTTATTTTTCCGGCTTTGGAATAAAAGTCCGTGAAGGGCATCGTTCGCTGTCACGGTCAGGTGTTGTCTCCCCGTTAATCCGGCAGATGCCTGAATCTTTTGTTTTTTGCGTATAACTTATACAGTCACTGCAGGTTGGCATACATTTACTCTGTCATATCCAGGGAATATTCGTTTTTGTGTAAAAAAATCAGAAATGTTTGCCAAACCAGTTCCTGATACCGGCAAGGATACCGCCTGACGCCCCCGGTTTCTGGGATTTTTTTCCCTGTGGGGGTACCGGACGGGAAATTGTCCGCTTGGGTGCCTGAGCCTCGCGTGCAGGAATATCCCGGAGCGTACCCTTTGGTTCGTCTTCGGATGGTTCAAAACCCCAGGCAAATCCGATCTTGTAGGCATTCTCGTTCTGCCGGATCCACGTGGCGGCGTTCATATACCCACGGTCCTGTGCTTTTTTTATCGTATCCTGGTGATCCTGGGTGAAATGAATTTCGCGCTGAAGCGCGATTAACTCCTCGTATACCTTTCCGGGGACTTTGATCTTTTCCCTGCTCATAACTCCTCATATACGGTTATGAAGAGACAATATTAAAGACTTCTCCTGAAAAAACGGTAATATTGTGATTTAATTAATATCCCGAATCAATTAAAAGACAAAACACCCAACGCGTGCGTATGCATGCTGCGATCCATGAATTAAGATGTCGCCATCGGATGCGGATTAAAAATTCAGGAGATAGTAAAGGTATACCCTTTCATATTCACCTTCTTCTGGCGAACATGGGACTGGTCATATCTCCTCCCTTTACAAAAAGAAATTATTTTTTAATTCAGAACCAGGATCATCCGCATTTGTTTTAATTTCTGGCATGATTGTCAGTCGTTTAAGATGTTCCTGAGTTGTCTTGTATTTTTTCTATTCTATGATTCGGGAAATCAAACGCCAGAACACCCAGATAAATCCAGCGATAATGAGTCCGAGACCAACATATAGATTGAAAATCTGGAGAAAAAATCCCAGAATCACCAGAACAGTCGGTTCTTTCAGATTTATTGATGTACTATTTTTTATTTCAAAGCCAGGTATCTCATTTTCGGCATCAATTTTAGTGGGATATTTCTCCGGTTCTTCTGATGCTCCAGGATCCCTTTCAATATCGTCATGCATGACTATGCCTTTCCCTTAAAAAACCTATAAATATATTCTTAAAATTACCCTGAGGAAGCCCCCATTTTTCATTTCGTTCACGCACTTTTTTCACTGCCAATCCGATTCTTAGATTATCCATTGGTGACAGGATATGAATTGCAACCGATTTTTTTTATACACAATAATTGTTCATACCTTCAATACTTACAACCGGGTTCGAATCCTTTGCCCGAGATGCTCCTGGCAGGGCATACAGCCGATAGTGGAAAATTCTCTACTTTTGATAAAAGGGAATATCGAATTTTAGTACGACCCAGATCTGGTTAAGCAGAACTGGAATTTGAGCTGTTCCCTGCTTTAAAATAATTCCAAATATTGAATGGACGATGACGATTCAGTAACCACTATGATCCTACTTGGAAAATCACATTCATGACCAGGAAATGATGAATCATTGCCCTGGATTTAATTTTAGTAACATCTGTGCCATAAACCTACCGGTGGTTTATTGACAACCAGACAATTGAAGAAGCATCAGAATAACCAAAAAACAGGAATCTTGCCAGATTACAATCGTTTCTTTGGCGGAATTGCCAGCAGGTCTTCATCTCTCTTCGCTTCCTGCTTCTGCATTGACATTCCTATGAAACAAACCACAAAGCCGGTAATCATCACAATTCCTAACAGAATGGCAGTGGAAGCAGTTTTTGGCAATGCAAAGGTGAGGATCAGGAATACCGGGACCAGCCCTATTGCAATTACTTTCAATTGTGTCTCATTCACGTGCATTTTTGATTCTTTCCTCATCTCTTTCCTGTTTAAACAGTAGTTCGTTCGTCGCGGAACTTCATATCCATTTCGAGAGTGTATTCGATGTCATGCAGCCTGCAGTAAGATTTTTTTCGATAAAAGGGGGGATGTCATCCTGCCAACAGGGAACCACGTTCGACAGTAAGGCGATGTGAAGCGAATAGGAGCGACTGAGCGTTCATCATGGATCACGAAATACCTTCCATCAGGTGATCCAAACAGCGATGGGCCGAGCTCTGGTAAGCGTAGTTAAGATGATAATCTTTCAGCAATGGAATCTTTCAAATTCTGATGGATCCTCAACCGATGCTGATTGTCTGAAAAGACATTTTTTCGTCTGGCGTTCCAGTGGAAATGAAAGGGTATATATGAGGTTTTTGAATTTACCGGATTTCAAAAATATCCAAAACATGATGAAATTTCCAGGAAGTCTTCTTCTCATCCCGTTGTGTGAAAAAGATATTCACGATACTTTCTCATCCTGGCTTACCAGGGCCTTCACTTTCACAGCATCCCTGCCAATGACGCAATTTAACCTGTCTGCCAGAATGAAGGCGTGAGAGCGAAAAAGCCCGGACAACGGTCAACGAGCTGTGAACGGTGTCGATGCTATTCAGAGTGCAGCGGTTGTGACCAGCAGAGAGCACAAGGCGGCTTCTCTGACATGGGGGAGTTCCTGAATAATGAGCACCCGAAAGAGGGTGCATTATGCTCACTGTCCCGGATATAAACCGCCGGCAGGTGTATAAAACAGAGTATTATTTGATGGGGTGCTCTACTCCACAGAGTATCCGGGGATGCCAGGCTTCATTGGTGGTTGTAGACAACTCCCTCGACCAGGTTTCAAGCTAAAAAACAACCATTGAAGGAAAAATCCAGGGAGTTTCAAGAACCGGATCTCCAGGAAGGGTTCAGAACCAGAAAGAAAGAGGTTGCGGGGGAAAATCCGTTCACCGGATGCTGCTATGGGGATTCG
>DADT01000045.1:16584-38892 GCA_002495065.1 Methanoregula sp. UBA471
GAACAGATCCAGGAGCTGGAGGCGGAGCTTACCAAGACTCCGTACAACAAGGCTACTTCCAAGCATATCGGCAGGATAAAAGCGAAAATCGCACGACTTCGTGACGAGGCAGTCAACCGTGCGATGAAATCGAGCGGAGGGGGAGAGGGCTACTCGGTTAAAAAATCCGGGGATGCGACTGCTGTCCTTGTCGGGTTCCCTTCAACCGGAAAAAGTACCCTCCTCAACAAACTCACCGGTACAGATAGTGCCGTTGCAGCCTATGAATTCACCACGCTCACCGTCGTTCCCGGCGCTCTCGAACACAAGGGTGCCAAGATTCAGCTTCTTGATATCCCGGGTCTTATCGCCGGAGCTGCGATGGGTAAGGGGAGGGGCAAAGAGGTTATCGGTGTCGTCCGTGGCGCTGATATCATTATTATCCTTGTGGATGTGTTCAATGAACGGCATTTTGATGTGCTGTTGAAAGAGCTTCACGATGCAGGTATACGGATTAATGTTCCGAAACCCGATATCACCATCAAAAAGGCTTCGCACGGGGGTGTCCGGCTGCATGCTGTCGGTACCCTCAATCTCGATATTGAAGAAGTTCGGTCTATTCTGTCCGAGAGCAAGATGATGAATGCCGATGTGCTTGTCCGGGGAGGCGCAACACAGGACGACCTCATCGATGCCTTACAGGGGAACCGTGTTTACGTACCGGCATTTATTGTTGTTAACAAGGTCGACCTTGTGGACAAGGAAAGGTACCTGGAGATCGAGCATGATATTGCTGAGCGGTTCGGCAGTCCCCCGCTCATGATCTCGGCTGCAAGAGGTTATCATCTGGAGGAGGTCAAGGATGCCATCTATGACTGCCTTGGTTTTATCAGGGTTTACCTGAAACCTCATGGCGGCGAGGCAGACTTGGAGGAACCTCTCATCGTCAGGAGCGGGAGTACGGTGGAGGATGTCTGTACGAAACTCCACCGTGACTTTGTTTACCGGTTCCGGTATGCACGGGTATGGGGAAAGTCGGTCAAACACCCTGGCCAGAGAGTAGGCCTGCCCCACAGACTCATTGACGGGGATCTGCTGACTATTATCGTGGAGCACTGACGGCTTCAATTATTACCGGCAGGGGGGCCTCTGTCTTGATGCCGTACCCGGAGAAATGCGTCCGTGTCGCAGGATACCCTGAGGCGATAATGCGGGCGATCACCGTATCGATATGCGGTGGCGAGCAGCCTGCTGTTTTTGCGATCCGGTGGTAGTCATAATGGCTTGATGTAGGTAATTCTTCGATGCAGAGATCGATCAGTTTTGCCAGGTCTTTTTTCGTACCAAGTACCATGGAACCCAGCTGTTCCCTCATCTGCACGAGGGTACCTGCATCCCGCAGACTGCCCAGCCAGAGTGGCCCGATGGGAGTAAGGGGGATGTCACAGTATGGGCAGGTTTTACCTTCAGGAAACATTGCCTGGTGTTCGGTGCGATAGAAACATTTCGGACACTGGAGGATGTACCCGATCCTTTTCAGGGTCTCATCAGCTGCACGGGCCCCACGAAGCAGGCGGAGATGGAGCCGTACGAAATGCTCCCGGGCATAGCAGAAGATCGGTGTCACCCCGCGGTCGTATTTCACCGTTTCGCGGACAACAAACCCGAGCAGGATTCTCAGTCCAACTTCACCGTGATATTCAGTATTCATCGGTTGTGCGAAATACCTCCGTCTGCCGGCCTTCAGGTGGGCTCCACATAAAGGGGCGGTGTCCGTTGCGGTAACGAAAAGGAACCGCCGAGTCCCCTTCACCGCCGCATCGACGATCATCGCAGGGGTCCCGAAGGGATCAAGATCCACGACGTCAAAAGATCGCTCTGAGAGCAGGGAACCTGCATCCCTTTGCACAATTTCGACCGGCAGATTTGCGTTGCATGCATTGTGCGCGATCAGTTCGATTCCCTTCGGGTCCCGGTCGTTGATGGTGACAGGAATCCGGCACTCATTTGCCACCCGCAAGCCACGGACACCGGAAGCGCCCATTGCGTCGAGATAATCTGAGGGCATGAGTACCGAGACAAGCAGGACCGTGGCATCACGGTTCAGTTCCATACGTCGGTTAAAGAAGATTGGCGCACTTCCCGGAGGAAACCGGGCCGCTGCATCCTGTACGGGGACAAAAAACGTTGTTATTCCTTCGGTTGTCCCGATTAAATCCATTGCGAGAGTATTGTTGCAGCGCGCAAAACTTATACATATTCCTCCACAATTGATATGGGCAGGGCGAGTGGCTTAGCCCGGACATAGCGTCAGCCTCCTAAGCTGAATGCCGGGGGTTCAAATCCCCCCTCGCCCGTCACAAATAATCCAGTGTTTTTACTTTTTAGAGCATTTTAATACGTCTTCTGTCAGATCTGATAATCGATGAGGCTCTCAGGTTTTCTGATCATCACCCGCCCGGTAAATGCATGTGTCGCCGGTCTTGCAGCTATCGTTGCCTACCTCATCGACACCGGCACGGTAATTCCTGAGACTCTCCTTCTCTTTGCGGTTGTCGCTCTGATTACTGCTGCCGGCAATGTTATCAATGACTTCTACGATGCGAAAATTGATGAGGTCAATCGTCCCCGCCGTCCCATTCCCAGCGGGATGATCAGCAGGGAAGCAGCACGGGGATTTGCCGGTATGCTCTTTGTCGCAGGCATCCTTGCGAGTTTATTTACCGGGTCTCTCTGTACCGCGCTTGCTATCGGAAACTCGCTTCTTCTTATCGCCTATGCCGCAAAACTCAAGAGCACGCCGCTTGTTGGTAATGTTGCTGTAGCGTACCTGTCGGCGAGCATCTTTTTATTCGGGGGTGCGTTCAACGGTTGGACAGGACTTGTCCATATGATTCCGATCGCTGTTATCACCTTCTTTGCAATGGTATCAAGGGAACTTCTGAAAGATGCCGAAGATACTGAGGGCGATCAAGTAGGGGGAGCAGATACGGTCCCCCTGCGGATCGGCATTAAAAAAACAGCGGAATTCGCTCTGATTGTCTCAATTTTTGCTGTAATGACAAGTTTCATTCCCTATTTCTGGTGGGGGATGTGGTATCTGGCAGGAATCATTGTGGTCGATGCCGTCATTATCTTTGCCGCATTCCGCGGGCTTCACTGCGAAACATCTTCATGTCTGAAAGCATCGAAAGCATCAACGCTCTTAAAAGCCGGTATGTTCGCATCACTCCTCGTATTCACCCTTTCTGCGGTCTTTGCATGAGCGGTATTTTCATGCAAAAATAATCCTCCAAGCAACAAGTATATCCCCTGATCATGCCTCAATTACCCTGAGGGAGTAATGCCGACAGTCACACGGAATGGCGATACATTCTATGCACAAAAAGGGGCGTATTTCGAAGGAAATGTGAAGATTGACGGGAATTTCATTGTTCCTGCACGCACTCATTTCTGGGGGCGTCTTACCGTTACGGGCACCCTTGAACTTGGTCCGGGGTCCACCGTCGCGCTCGATGTGAACTGCTGGAATGCTGTCATCGGAAGCCATGCAAGAATCAAAGGACCGCTGGTGGCACACGGGGACGTCACGATCCTTGATAACGCCATAGTTCACTCTGTGACCGCCGGGGGAAAAGTCATCCTGCGAACTGGCGTACATGTTGGAGACGTAACGAGTAAGGACACGATAATTATCCATGGCAGGATAAAGAGCGGGAAATTAGTGGGTAAAAATATGAAGGTCCTCGGGTAGTAATCGTGGATCAACACCGAGGACTGCCACTTCGTAGATATCCGCCCAGTTAACAAGAGTTTCGACGCATCCTTCTTTCATCGTGACGACTCCCATTGCGACAAGACCCATCTTATCTGCCATATCGATACCCTCTTTTACTTCCGACAGGCAGCCGACACCGATAATTGCCTTCGGACGGTACTTTTTGACCATCCTCTTGATAAAGGAAGAGCCCGGCACAATAAAGATACGGTAACCCATCTTTTCAAGTATCGTCCTTGCCCCCCCCACCGTACACTGCCCGCAGTTACGGCATTTCAGCCCTTCCGGCGTGAGATGTGCAGGGCATTTTGATGAGCGAAGGCACTGGGGCATGAAGACCGCCCTTTCAGAAACCGGAATGCGTTCGAATTCTGCGGTATTCATCGTGTTATGGAGCTTGATAAAAAATGAGAGCATTTCCCGTTCTTCAAGCCCAAGGAGCCGGAAGAATGCTTTCATTAACCCTTCGAAGAACACGAGCCCGGACCTGATCAGTGTGGGAAAATACAGCCTGCCTTTCCTGATGGAGTACAGGGAAATGATAACAAGAATAAAGGCCGTGAGCAGTGCTCCGAAAACAACAATGACTGCAGCTTCCCCGATAAGGATCATCAGGTCATTCCAGGTAATAAAATCGAGATTCATTTTTAGTGAGGTGTACTGGTGCGGTCTATTTTAGCTCTTCAATGATATGAGTGAGTCGATATCGATGGGCGGGTATAATATCCCTTGTTCGGTGATAATCGCGGTAACGAGGTCCATCGGGGTTGCATCGAATGCATAATTTTTTACACCTGCAGTCTCGGGCACCACACACCGGTTGCCGATTCGCGTCATTTCATCCCTGCTGCGTTCTTCGATGATCACATCCTTCTCCCTTCTGCCGGCATCAAATGTTGAGCGTGGAGCGGCGACATAGAAGGGGATCCTGTGCCAGCGGGCACACACGGCATGCATATACGTGCCGACCTTGTTAAACACCACATCACAGGTGATCCGGTCCGCTCCTACAAGAACTGCATCGATGGTTTTCTTGCGCATCAGGTGTGCCGCAGCAGAATCCGCAATCACCGTTACCTGAATTCCGTCCCTGACCAGTTCCCACGCGGTGAGACGGGAGCCCTGGAGCAACGGGCGGGTCTCGCACGCGTACACGGTTACCTCTTTACCTGCATCAATTGCAGAACGGATAACTCCCAGCGCCGTACCCCACGAAGAACAGGCAAGGGATCCGGCATTGCAGTGCGTTAATACGGTGCATTTGTCTGGGAGCAGGTCAGCTCCATAGGACCCGATTGCATGACAGCATGCAGTATCTTCGCGTGCAATCGTTTCTGCTTCGTCAAGGGCAATTGAACGTGCGGATGCACAACTTTTGGCACGTGCAATTTTTTCAAGTACCCGGTCGATCCCCCATCCAAGGTTAACCGCAGTCGGCCTGGTTATACGGAGGGTCTCTGCGTCTCTCTGCACATCTGATAAAAACGTTTTCAGATTTTTTTTCGTGCAGACCCCTGCTGCCAGTGCAACTCCATATGCTCCCGCGACACCAAGTGCGGGTGCACCTCGTATCTCAAGCCGCCTGATCGCTTTTGCCAGTCGTGCGATGCTCCTGCATTCAATGATTATATAGTTCTCAGGCAGAAGGGTCTGGTCTATATAGCAAAGGCTGTCGGTTGCGGTATCCCACCAGAGGGTAGCAGTCTCGTTCACTCGGATCGTGTCCTGATGGCATCGATATAAGCCCTCATTGCTGCAGATCCGCCGGATGCGACACTGTCAGGAATATCCCGTGGTGCAGTTGCGGTGCCAGCGACGTAGATCCCGGGACACAGTGTGGCGACCGTGTCTACTGCATCATGAACCGTTTTTATGAACCCGGTGTCTTCAAGAGGGATACCGAACCGTTCCGCAATCTCACCGGATCTTTCGGATGGTCCGATACCTACTGACAGGACGACAAGATCCGGATGGAGCACCTGGACCTCAGCAGTCTCGGAATTCTCAACCTGCAGGCTCATGCCATTCTTATCAGCAAGTACATCTGAAGGCATGCCCCGGAGGAACCTGACCCCCAGGTTTTTTGCACGCTCAAAATATTCTTCATACCCCTTCCCGTATGAACGTATATCCATATAGCAGATGGTCACGTCCGTTCCGGGATTTTTTTCCCTGATCAGAATCGCATTTTTTATCGCCTGCATACAACAGACGCAGGAACACCAGGGGCGGTTGATGGTAGCATCCCGGGAACCCACGCACTGGATGAAAACAATACTCTTTGGCTCCCTGCCGTCGCTCAGTCGCCTGATTTTCCCCCCGGTAGGTCCGCTGGCATTCATCATCCTTTCAAGTTCGAGGCTGGTGATTACATCGGGAAGTACAAGATGGCCAAACTGCTTCTTGTTGTAGGCGTCAAATATCGAGTAACCGGTCGTGATCACAATACTGGATGCATGCAGGGTAAATTTCTGTTCTTTATCTTCCCGCCGTATCGCATCCGGCCCGCAGACGTCATAACAAAGGCCGCATTCAATACAGTGTTCAGGATCCTTGACAACGATATCGGGAACTGCCTGGGGGTGCGGTTTATAGATTGCTTTTCTCACCCCGATACCGGCATCAAAACGGTTGTAGACCTCTACAGGACAGATCAGAACGCAATCGCCGCATCCGGTACAGGTCTCCTCATCAATAAATCTCGGCAATTTTTTTATCGTGACGGTGAAATGCCCAACCTCACCTTCGATTTTCTCAACTTCGGAGCAGGTATGAATGGTAATCAGCGGGTGGCGCTCAACATCAACCATTTTTGGAGAGAGAATACACATCGAGCAGTCATTCGTCGGGAATGTTTTATCCAGTTGTGCCATGTGCCCGCCGATAGTCGGTTCCCGTTCTATCAGGTGCACCCCGATCCCATGATCGGCAATATCCAGAGCAGCCTGGATCCCGGCAATTCCGGCGCCTATGACTACAACATTACTCATGGCGGGCATACTCCCTGGCGAGCTCAACGTAGGAGACTGCGTTGTTCAGGATATGCTGGTGCTGGTCTGCACCTGTCTGCCTGACAATCTTACCCGGCACGCCGACAACGACCGAGTCGGGGGGGATCTCCTTGCTTTCTGTTATCACCGCACCCGCACCGATGATCGAACCGGAACCCACCTTCGCACCGTTGAGCACTATTGCTCCCATACCGACCAGTACCCGGTCCTGAATCGAACAACCATGCAGGATTGCTCCATGTCCTACCGATACATCATTCCCCACTATGACAGGAAATCCTTTGCTTGTATGTACCACGCAATTATCCTGTATGTTGGACCTGTCCCCGATTACGATCCGGTCCTTGTCAGCCCGGATCACCGCCCCAAACCAGATACCCACCTCTTTTCCGAACGTAATATCGCCGATAACTGTCGCGTTGCCGGCCACAAAAAGTGGCGTGCCGGAGACATGGTGATACATATGCATAATAACATAGGAAATTAAGAATCAAAGAGCATGAAGGTTATGGTAGGGGGCACCTTTGATCCCCTTCACGACGGGCATAAACGTCTCCTCACCAGATCATTTGAACTCGCCGGACCAGACGGCTATGTGGTGATCGGCCTTACCAGTGATTCGTTTGCAAGCCGTAAAAACCACCCAATCCGCCCGTTCGCATTACGGAAACTGGACCTCGAGCGTTATATCCTCTCACATAATTATTCGACGGGATGGGCTGTTGAATCCCTGGATGATCGGTATGGTTCTGCCATTGATGCAGACTTCGATGCTCTGATCGTGTCTGAGGAGACGCTCCCTGTTGCTGTCGAGATCAACAAACTGCGGCGCGAACGAAGGAAAAGGAAAGTGGATATCCACCAGATCAGCTGTGTCCTTGCCGAAGACGGGCACTGGATCTCAAGCACCAGAATTTACCTCGGTGAAATTGATATTCATGGACACCTGCTGAAGTGATCATCCTGTAATAGCAAAAATTCATAAGAACATATGAAACGGGTTCATTATCATCCGTTTCATTTGTTCGCATCTTATGGCAGCTGACTCCTCTATTAATCTCGTTTACCCCCTTTGGATATCAAAACATTATGTGGCGCTGAAAGTTCGTGTTATCACGGTCATTTTTTTCGGACCGAAACCTGCACCCCGAATATTAATACACTCACTCACCAAAGTCTCAAGAAAGAACTGAATCTGTAAAAATTTTATCCGGGGGTGATCAAATGTCGGAGCCGGTAAGAGTGCGAGATTCGGGCGCTGAGTCCGAACCACTCCTTATCAAAGATCAGGGTAGTTTTGCAGTTGGGGGATCCGTCATAAAACATTCCGGCATACCCGATCCCCTGACAAGGACACCGGATGGACAGACGCTTCATGGGGATCATGCGTATGTTCAGTATCAGATCCCCGCAAACGCACGCAGTATCCCGCTCGTCTTCCTGCACGGCGACGGGCAGTTTTCGAAGTGCTGGGGGAGCACACCTGACGGACGTGAAGGCTTCCAGAGCATCTTCCTGCGACGGAGATTCGGTGTATACCTGATCGATCAGCCCCGCCGGGGCGGTGCGGGCCGCAGTACGCTGCCCGTCAGTATCCCCGCAACGCCCGATGATCAGTACTGGTTCGCCTTGTTCCGGCTCGGCATCTGGCCGGACTTTTTTCCGGGTGTCCAATTTCCCCACGATGCGGAATCCCTGAACCAGTTCTTCCGCCAGATGACACCGGACACCGGGCCTTTTGATGCGGAGGTGATCGCGGATGCCGTTGTGGCATTATTCGACAGGATCGGTCCGGGAGTACTCATCACCCACTCGCGGGGAGGGGGGTTGGGCTGGATCACGACGATCAGAAGCCGGAATGTCCGTGCAGTTGTTTCGTACGAGCCGGGGAGCGGTTTTACTTTCCCGGAGGGGGAGGTTCCTCTCCCCATGCCCGGTTCGGGCGGAACGCTCGAGGCTGTTGGTGTGCCTGTCAAGGATTTCCTGCAGCTCACAAAGATCCCGATCATCCTCTATTACGGTGACAACATTCCGGAGGAATGGTCAGGAAATCCGGGCCAGGATGCCTGGCGTGTCCGCCTGGCGATGGCAAGACTCTGGGTGGAAGCGGTAAACGGGAGGGGAGGTCATGCCCGTCTCGTTCACCTGCCTGACATCGGTATCCGCGGCAACACGCATTTTCCCTTCTCGGATCTCAACAACACCGGGATCGCAGACCTTCTCTCCGGGTTTCTTACGGAGTCGGGCCTGGACGATGATTAATGAAAGGACTTACATTGTAGACTGATGGGGGGAAATTGTTCCCTGGAGGAAAACCTCTCATACCTTTTGTGAGCCTGCTCCTGTGATTTTTATTGGAACAATCAGGGGGCATTTGTATTGTCACAGGACTGACGACGAATTGTTCAAACCCTAAGATTTCCCATGAAAATAAATTAAACAGATGTAAGTAATGGAATGTTTGTTCCTCATAATTATTTGTGATGAACCCCGCCGCCCCCGACGGGGCGCCCCCGCGGCGGATCAGATCTATAAGCATATTTGTAAACATCGCACTGCCCCGCCGTGCCTCGGAGAGGCCCTGAGGCGGGGAGCCCTCATATTACATGGATTAATGATTTTCATGGTTCGGGTGTGAGCTCCCGGTTCATGTGTGTTTCAACAAATTGTGATGACCTATTATCGGGAGGGGACAGTGCCTGTCCCCCGAACCGCTTCTGCGCTTTGCGATAGTGTTGTATCACCTTCTTTTGGAATTATCGCACCAGAGGGGATGCCACAGCGGCGGGGGTGGAGGCATTACGTGCCGTAGCTCCCAGGAGCGTTGAGAAAAATATATTCTGAGGATTTCGAAATAGCCAAAATATCAAGCATACAACATATTGGAAAAATTCTCAAAGTTCATTTTCAGTTTACTCACCGTCGGCACTGTATCATATGATGGAAATTAATGTCCACCAAATCTTTTTGGACTATCCGCCGTCAGTCGTGTGTTACAAAAAAAAAATTTTAACCATAAAAATATGATTACTTCTGTTTTGCAACCACGATTGCCAGTAATCCGATCACCGATGCAACCACAGTTACCGGGGATAACGGTGTCGCCGTGTTTGATGGAATCGTTGTTGATGCGGCTGGTACCGCGGTGGTAGCTGCGGTTACGGGAGCAGTTGTCGGTTGCCCTGTTGCAGTGGTAATTAAGGGAACCGGCGCAGCATTTCCACGCTGGGACGAGGTTCCGGTCTTAAAGACCGTGTCGGTCCCATACTGGTTCGACACGGTAAGCCTCACATCATAGGATCCCTCGAACGGATACAGGTGAGTCGGGTTCTGTTCTGACGATGTGGAGCCATCTCCGAATTCCCACAGCCACGTAGCCGGAATCCCGGCACTCATGTCACGGAATTTCACGATAAATGGTGCCTTGCCCTGCCGGCTGTCCACCGTGAATTCTGCGATAGGTGTCTGTGTTACCGTGATGTAATCCACTTTTCTCTCGTCATCTAATCCGTTTGGATTTGTGGCGGTAAGAGTCACGGTATACCTGCTTGTCGAAGAACCGCCGGCAGTGGTATAGGTATGCGTGGGATTCTGCTCGCTGGACCTCTCCCCGTCACCGAAATCCCAGGTCCATCCTGTTGGACTTCCGGTTGACAGATCGGTAAATTTCACCGTAAACGGGGTGATCCCTTTGGTTTTGTCTGCACTGAAGTCAGCGTGCGGGGTGTTTACGACAGTGATATAGTTTCGCTTGGTATGGCTTATTGAAGTGTACGCATCCGATGCAGTCAGCGTGACAGAATAGGTACCGGGCTGCCGGTATGCATGATCGGGATTTTGCCCGGTCCCGGCAGTACCGTCACCGAAATCCCATTTCCAGTCAGAGGGTGAGTTGGTCGAAAGGTCGGTGAAATGAACATACTGGTTCACGCTGACCTGTGTCCTGTCGGATGAGAAGTCAACCCGGGGACCTTCTCTTACCGTGATCAGGCTGGTCCTGACCCTAATATTTTCACCAAAGACATTTTTTACCGTTAATGATACGGTATAGGTGCCATCTTTGTTGTAGAGGTGAAGTGGCGGGAACTGTTCGCTTGAATTCTGCCCGTCTCCAAAGTCCCAGGACCATGACGTCGGATTACCGGCAGAGGTGTCAATGAACCGAACATATTGTGTCCGGGTTCCCTGCTGGTATGATGGTATTTCCGTGATAAAATCTGCAACAGGGACAACACCCACGGTGATATAATTTACCTTTCTTTCGGCATCCTCTCCATTGGTATTTGCCGTGGTGAGGGTGACCGTGTAAATTCCTTTCACCAGATACGCATGATCGGGGTTCTGTGAAAGTGATGTTACACCGTCACCGAAGTTCCAGGACCATGAAGTCGGTGAGTTGAGTGTTTTATCTGCAAAGTGGATGGGGGTGTTGACGGCGACGGTTGTCCTGTCAGCGACAAAATCGGTCACCGGCACACTGCCGGCAACAATGGTCTGGACTGACGTGTCCCTGTTCATCCCGCTTGTCACGGTAAGATTGACATCAAATGCACCAGGAGTGGTGTACGTATGAACCGGATTCGCCTGGGATGACGTTGTCCCATCACCAAAATTCCAGTTCCATGTTTCGGGATTTCCGGTCGAGATGTCGGTAAATTTTACAACCAGGGGAGCTTTTCCCGCTTTTGGTTCAGCGACAAACCCGGATTTCAGGACGGGAATTGCGTGAATGAAGTAGGGTTTCGAGACATATGATGAACCATATTCATTTGACGTGGTGAGAGTAACCGTGAACTCTCCGCTGGAAAAGTATGTATGCACCGGACTCTGTTCGGTGGAATCCTTGCCATCGCCGAAGTTCCAGGACCATGATGTCGGGTGACCAGTCGAGCGATCAGTAAACTCTACAGTCAGGGGGGTATTTCCGGTTGTTGGCTGACCGGTAAAATCTGCTCTCGGTGCAAGCCCGATTGCAATATAATTCGTCTTTATTTCTGAGCTGGAACCGTACGTATTCGTTACCGTCAGCCTGACGGTATACAAGCCCTGACGAATATAATTATGCGAAGGATTCTGCTCTGTTGACGTCGCACCATCCCCGAATTCCCAGAGATACGTCAACGGGGTTGTTCCGGTTGAAAGATCCCGGAATGCAACGGTTGCCGGCACGGTATTATATGCATACAGTGCATCAAAATTGGCAACAGGCGCTAATCCAACGGTGATATAGCCTGACTCTGAACTGCTGGAAGTACATGCACCTGGCAATACGAGGGCCAGAAGCATTACAGCAACTATTGTATACAAAAGGTTTTTGCGTACCATAATGATCACAGTTCAAACATATTGTAAACTTCTTATATATGAGGAGATCATTCCTGAAATATATTGAGACAGAGAAAATCAGCGAAAATTATAAAAAAAGGGTTTAAAATAATGGATTTTTAATTATTCGATTGATGATGATCCCTCAGGAATTTTCTGTTATAGCATGTCATTCCATAACTTTGTAGAAACGGGCATGAACATGAATGGTTCTCACCCAACCATGAAAAATTGTGAAGGTTCATCTGGCACTCGCAACAGGCTATTGAGAGGCCAGGGTCGGAGTTTTCAGCTCATTGAAGCGCCGCGGGGGCGTCCCTTTTTGGTGCGGCGCAGGTCATCGCAACGGGATTGGCACTTCCCGAAATTACTGTAATTGTGGAATTTTCAGGGGAAACACACATGAACGGGAGTTCGCACCCGAACCATGAAAATCATTAAACCCTGTAATTTTATGAGGGCTCCCCGCCTCAGGGCCTTTCCGAGGCACGGCGGGGCAGTGCGGTGTTTACAAATATGCTTACAGGCACTGATCCGCCGCGGGGGCGCCCCGTCGGGGGCGGCGGGGTTCATCGCAAATAATTATGAGGAATAAATATTCCATTACTCATATCGGTTTAATTTAATTTTCAGGGGAAACCCTAAGTTTGCATCAAATGGTAAAGCACCTGTTTACGGAGGGGACTGTGCTATCCCCCAAACCGCCCCTGCGCTTTGCGATGGTGTCGTATTACTTTCTCCGGAGTTATCGCTCCAGGGGGGTGCTACAGCGGCGGGGGGCTGACGCATTACATACCGTAGCCCAAAAAAGAGCGTTAAGAAAAATATTTTTTAGGGTTTCTTTTAAGCCCAGTTCATAACTATTCAAAGGTGCCGAAGGATCAGGTGTTGTCACCGATGATGTGAAATCATGCAAAAAAATGCAACCGGATTACGTATCCTGACTCCTCTGGAAGTTTTTTTCGGATAATTTTTCAGATAATGTAACTTGTCAGATCCTTTGTGATTACCCAGTCGCAGTAAGAGCAATGAAGCCCTTTTGGCAGTACCGCGAACTTGCTCTGGATTGGTTCGTTGGTATTGGAAATGCACCCCGGGTTTGGGCACCGGACAATCCCGACAATAAGTGAGGGGATTTCCACTCCCTTTTTTTCACAGACTTTAAAATTCCGGATGATATTTATGGTCGCCCGCGGGGATATGAGGGCAATCCTGTCAACCTCTTCTTTTGAAAGTTCCCGGTTGGTAAGCTTGACGATATCCTTACACCCCATATTCCTGCTTGGGACATTGGTCGCAATCGAAAGAGCCTCCTGGGTGGTCCCGGTGATCCCGAGAATTTTCACCACATTGAGCGCCTCTCCTCCATCGATGTGGTCGATCACCGTCCCGTTTTTAATACGCCGGACGAGGAGGCCTTCATTTTCTTCATTTTCAGTTTTTTTCATTGCATCACCCGCATGAGCATTGCCATCCGAACCGGAACACCATTCCGGGATTGTTCAAAGTAGCGGGCGTAGGGCAATTCGTCAACCCTTGGATCTATCTCATCGATACGGGGGAGGGGGTGGAGGACGATAAGATGATCTTTTGCACCGGCAAGAAGTTCCGGCGTGATACGGTAGCTGGAAGCTACATTGAAATATGAGGCCGAATCCGGAAATCTTTCCCGCTGGATTCGGGTGACGTAAAGAACATCCACGTCGCAGATCACATCATTGAGATCGTCGTGTTCAACAATTTCCATTCCCTTCTCTCTCAGGTCCGCTGCGAGTGTCGCGGGAAGCTCAAGTCCTTTCGGCGAGATGATATGCAGACGTGCATTGTAGAGCGAAAGGGCTGACGCCAGTGAATGAGCAGTTCGTCCGTATCTCAGGTCTCCAATCAGGGCTACGTCAATCCTGTCAATCGGCATTGACTGGCGTATGGTATACAGATCCAGAAGTGTCTGGGAAGGATGCTGCCCGGCACCATCTCCTGCATTTATAACCGGGACAGTGGCAAATTCAGCGGCAAGTCTGGCTGCGCCCTCTTTTGGATGCCGGATCACAATAGCATCTGCGTATCCGCTGACAACCCGGATTGTATCGGCAAGTGTCTCCCCTTTAGCTATAGAGCAGGCTTCAACACTTCCGACGGAAAGGGAAGTTCCCCCCAGCCGTGCCATAGCTGATTCAAAAGACATCCGGGTCCGGGTGCTGGGTTCAAAAAAAAGTGTGGCAAGGATTTTACCATACAGGACATTCCTGTCGTATTTTCTTTGATCTATCTGCCGCGCATGGTCGAGCAGAAGATCGATCTCTTTCCGGTTAAAGTCCCCGATAGATATGATATGATGCAGATGCTCCCCTCCCGTTCGTTTGTACGATTATTTGTTGTTCCTGTTCTAATTACCTATCTTTTAAACAGAACATGCCGGGGATACACTCAAAAAATACGGAAAGACTACATTCATGTTTTTCCATAACAATGATCATATTCACACATTACGCATCTTATCCGAAACAGATGCGACTCCAGGAGTGATTGGCAGTGCAGATACCTGTTGCGCGACCGGCTATTGGTCAGGATGAAATCTCCGCAGTTACGGCAGTGCTGGAATCAGGCAAGCTGGCTGCCGGGGAACATGTCGCAGAGTTTGAGAAACTATTTGCCGATTATTGTGGAACTACCCATGCGATCGCGGTAAACAACGGGACCGCAGCATTGCATGCCGCACTGCTGGCCGCAGATATCGGCCATGGCGATGAAGTGATTGTTCCGGCATTTTCGTTTATTGCCACGGCAACGGCAGTGTCGATGACGGGGGCAAAACCGGTTTTTGCTGATGTGGATGAGCAGACATACAATATTGACCCGCAGAATGTCGAAGATTGCATCACATCGAAAACCAGGGCGGTTATTGGGGTTCATCTTTTCGGGCAGCCGTTTGACATCCCGGGTATTCAGAATATCTGCGAATCCCATAATCTGGTGTTGATTGAGGACGCAGCCCAGGCACATGGTGCGATGTGGAACGGGGAAAAAACCGGAAGGTTTGGCAGGTTTGGGTGCTTCTCATTCTACGCGACAAAAAACATGACCACCGGTGAGGGGGGGATGGTTACGACCAGCGAGAAGGTGTCTGCCGAACGCCTGCGCCTCATAATCAATCACGGGCAGAGCGAGAAGTACCTCCATACCAGGATCGGGTACAATTACCGCCTGACAGATATCGGAGCTGCAATCGGAATTATCCAGTTAAAAAAACTGGAGAAATTCAACAACCGTCGCCGGAAAAATGCTGAGTATTACGATACCCATATCAGAGTCAAGGGACTTCGCACTCCCTTTGTTTCAGCGGGCATGCACCACGTATATCACCAGTATGTGATACGCTTGACCGATGAATTTCCCATGAAACGGGCCGATTTCATCGAATACCTGAAGGTAAAAGGTATCGGGACTGCTGTACATTATCCTCTCCCTATCCACCACCAGCCGGTGTATGCAGCTGCGGGCGAACCCGACTCCTGTCCGACATCAACAGCCCTTGCTTCCTCCGTTCTGAGCATTCCCGTCCATCCTCTGCTGGATCAGAAGGAGATTGCTTATATCTGCGATGTTATCAACCGGGTGAAATGAATGGATATCGGCGTAATCGGTGTCGGGACCATGGGAAGGAACCATGTCAGGGTGTATTCAGAGTTACGGGGAGTGAACTCTCTGGGTATTTATGATGTGAATACTCAGGCAGCAAAAGATCTGGGTGAGAAACACGGTGCAACGGTATATGGATCAATCGGGGAACTTCTCGATAACTGCGATGCCGTGAGTGTCGTTGTACCGACCCCTTTCCACTCATCAGTTGTCAGGCAGGTATTTTCCAGGAAAAAATCCGTTCTCATTGAAAAACCAATCTGTGCCACATCGGATGAAGCGAAACAATTGATGAAAAAGGCGCCGGAAGGCATTACCATTGGTGTCGGGCATATAGAACGGTTCAATCCGATTGTTGCTGAAATTAAAAAGATTATTGATAAGCCCCTCTACATGGAGTTAAAACGCCACAACCCCGCATCTGCACGTATTACGGGTAGTTCTGTTGTTGAGGACCTGATGATTCATGATATCGACATACTCCTGAACGTATTCTTCCCGAATCCCAGCAATATTCACAGCGTTGGCAATGAGGATATCATGAGTGTACTGATGAAATGCAACGGCATTCCGGTTTCACTGTCTGCAAGCCGGAGGGCATCGAAAAAGGTCCGGTCATTTTATGTTGAAGACGCAGATTTTACCCTTGAAGGCAATTTCATGACACAGGAAGTGAATATCTACCGTAAACCCGGTCAGTACCAGATTGAAGCGGAGCGATATGTCCAGGAAAATATCATTGAAAAAGTAATGTTGAATAAGGTCGAACCGCTGAGGCGCGAACTGGAAACGTTCATAGACTGCGTGAACAAGAACCGGCCGTTCCCGATTACTCCGGAACAGGCAATACTGAACCTCGAATTCTGCGAAAAAATCTGTTCTGCAACGTAAATATGGAGCGATTCTGACCATGACACTGAGAGCACTGATACAGAAACGGGGACCTGTTAAAAAAATCGGGGTCGTCGGTATGGGTTATGTAGGTATTCCCGCAGCAGCGCTTTTTGCAGATTCGGCAGCGGTTGATTTTGTCATCGGGTTCCAGCGCAATTCGCCATCTTCCGGTTATAAGATTGAAATGCTGAACCGGGGGGAAAGTCCGCTTAAAGGCGAAGAGCCCGGCCTTGAAGAACTCCTCAAAAAGATTATTGCAGCAAAGAAATTTTCATGTACTTCTGATTTCACAAAAATCGCTGGACTCGATGCAGTAACGCTTTCAATCCAGACCCCTTTTTTAAACAAAGAAGACCTCCTCCCCGATTTTTCCGCCCTGACTGATGGTATCGGGATGGTCGGGCACTATCTCTCACCGGGAATGTTGGTTGTTCTTGAATCCACCATTACACCGGGAACGACCGTTACCCTGGCTAAAGAGATTCTTGAACGGCAGTCCGGACTGAAGGCTGGTATTGATTTTGCTCTTGCGCATGCACCAGAGCGTGTCATGGCAGGCAGGCTCCTGCGTAATATCCGGGAACATGACCGTGTGGTCGGAGGTATTGATGAGGTCAGCACACAGCGGGCTGCAGAACTCTACACCCTGGTTCTCACTCGTGGCAGGATCATCCCGATGTCGGCGACTGCGGCAGAAGTGACAAAGACCACGGAAAATACATTCCGGGATCTCCAGATTGCTGCGATAAATGAGCTTGCGCTCTATTGTGAAGCAATGGGAATTAATGTGTACGATGTCAGGAGAGGAGTTGACAGTCTCAAAGGTGAGGGCATTACCCGTGCCGTGCTCTGGCCGGGTGCCGGAGTGGGTGGACATTGCCTGACAAAAGATACCTATCATCTCGAGAGGGGAGTCCAGGTGCTGGGAAAGGATCTCCTTGATTACCCGGCGGGGGAGCCGTCACTCTATATCCTGGCCCGCCGGATCAATGATTTCATGCCCACCCATATGTTCCGTCTCACCACTGATGCCCTGAAACGGGTCGGATGCCCTTTGAAAGGGGCGAAGGTGGCAATTCTTGGGTGGGCGTTCCTTGCCAATTCTGATGATACGCGCAATACGCCGTCCGAACCATTCCGGGATTGCCTGATCCAGGCCGGTTCATCCGTAACCGTTCACGACCCTTATGTCATGAAATACCCTGATGTACCCATTCTCCAGGATCTTGACGATACGATCAGAGGAGCGGACGCCATCGTAATCTTTGCCGGGCATAACCAGTATAAAAACCTGGATCCGGATCATATGCTGAAGCTTGCCGGAAAAGGGCACCCGGTAATTATTGACGGGCGAAATATGATAGATCCCGACGTGTATATCCGGCACGGATTTGTCTATAAGGGAATCGGACGTGGCGATAAAAATATGCACAAAATTTCGGGGTAATACCGGGTATTTGTCTCGTACTGATTATCGTCCGGTTCCCGTGGAACTTTTTTTAAAAAAATCCTCTCTTATGTTCCAGGTACACACCTGATATGTCCCAAATCTGAATAACAATAAGGTATAAATCAGAATTTGGAAGATGTAATACAGAATGCTCATCTCTCTCGCTGCATTGCTTCTCTTTTTCTCGCTGATTCCCTACATGGTTTATTTTTTCGGCATATATTTCGGGAAAAAACCTGCCCGGATTGCACCTCTTCAGAACTACCCCTGCATCAGCATCATCATCTCTGCCTACAATGAAGAACAGGTTATCGGGAAAAGAATTGCAAATATCAAAGAGTGCCATTACCCACAGGAGCGGTATGAATTATTGCTTGTTGACGACTGCTCGAGTGACAATACAAAAAATCTGGCAAAAATCTCTCTGGAACAATCTGGAATAGACTACCGTATAATCGCAAATGCCGAACGTCTCGGTCCGACCAGGTCCTACAATTCTGCAATCGGGAAGGCAAAATACCCCATCGTGGTGACTACCGATGCCGATGTTTTTTTTGAACCCGATGCACTCAGTCACCTTATCGGACGATTGTTAAGTGATAAAAGAATCGCCGCCGTGACCGGGGAACTCAGACCGCTCATGAACACGGCCAGTACCACGATACTGGAAGGGATGTACCGATCATTTTTCGGGCGGATGTGCGAATGGGAAAGCGCTCATGAATCCACCTATAATTTTAATGGTGCCCTGGTTGCTTTCCGATCAGATCTCATCACCAGGATAAATGATAAGCAAGGCGCCGATGATGCAAATACTGCTTTTGAGGCAATCCGGAGAGGATATCGTGCGGTGTATGAGAGTAAATCCATTGTTTATGAGATCATCCCCCGGAGTTTTAAAACCCAGTTCCGACAAAAAACCCGGCGGGCAACAGGCCTCATTGAAGCAACCCTATCAAATCTTGATCTTCTGGGGAGAAAAAATCAGTTCTGCCGGTTTTTTTACCCGATGAGGATTTTTATGTATGTGATTACACCCCCTCTTTTTTTCCTGTCGGTAATGGTACTCTTCCTGGGAGTATTCCTGTTCAATCCGCTGCTTTTCGTTATCCTGATTATCATCCTGTCGGGTGCCGGAATTCTGTGGAGAAAAAATCTGGCCTTTGCTTTTGTCCTGAACCAGATTTATCTCATTGGTGGCCTGCTGAATCTTGGGAAAGACATGCGGGTATGGGAGAGTACATCGGATAAGAAAAAAAATTCATCCTGATATGCGGATTTTCAAAATTACGATTTTTCGGCTTAGTAGATACGGGCATGAACGGGAATGGTTCTCACCCAAACCATGAAAAATTGTGTGACCAGCATCTGTAACAGGCTCTTGAGAGTCAGGGGCGGAGTTTTCAGCTCATTGGAGCGCCGCGGGGGCGTCCCTTTTTGGTGCGGTGCAGGTCATCGCAACAGCGGGATTGGCACTTCCCGAAATTTCTGGAATTATGTATTTTTCATGGGAAATCCTAAAAATATTTTTTTTAACGCTCTCAGATGGTTACGGCATGTAATGCCACCTTCCCCGCCGCTGTGGCACCCCCAAGAGCGATAACTTCAGAGAAGGTAATACGACACAATCACAAACCGCAGGGGCGGTTCGGGGGGACAGGCACTGTCCCCTCCGTAAATAGGTACCATTTGTTGTAAACTTAGGGTGCCAACAAAGTCGATTTTTGTGTTTTGGGTGAAGCAATCGTTGAGCAGTAATTAATTATTTTCTTGCGATGGTAATATACCCGGAATGGCAGACACTGGTGGATGGTCTGGTTCCCCGTTTTGAGCGGGTCATCTCCCGTTCGATCAGCTCGTGGGTGTGCACTTCACTGAAAAGCATCTGTGCAGCATCGACAACGATAGACATCTGCTCTAAAAATGGAGTATAACATGCGAGATACCCCCCGGATTTTAAAAGAGACTGTGCATGCGTAATATGTTCGGGCTGGATTTGCATATCGAGATGCACGACATCAAACAGCCCGTCGGATGAGAGAAAATCGGCAGCAACAGCTTCAACATTCCTGAGTTTTGCCTCGTTGATGTTCTTCAGCGCAAGTGCAGAGAACTCCGGGCGCACTTCATACGTCCTGACCGTTTTTGCAACCCCGCCGAAATAAATCGCGGCAATGCCACTTCCGGTACCCGCATCAAGCACGTCATCATGGTGATTCATACCGGTATATGCGATCACCAGCCCGATATCCTTGGGAAGCATCGGTGCGCCTGACCGTTTCCCGTGAGTGAAAAAATCGGTCGGACGGGGGATACGAACAATGAACCTGGATCCGCTGTGGGTTGTCAGGACATCCCCGCCTTTTGCACCGATCAGGGATCCGAGATCAATCTGGCCCTTGTCGGTGGAAAGCGTTCCCACCCCAGCCCTGGTAAAGAATTCCCTCCCTTCTCCGACGAGAAGTACACGATCTCCGGCTTCGATCATGACCCGGAGAGGAGCATTATCGCTTCGGCTATATCGCCTTTCGTCGTTACAAGTGTGTCTTTTGCCTTCTCCTCAGAAACATTTGCCTGAGCTGCCACCATTGCTACATCCTCTTTCGGAATATCCGGTGCCGCTCCCTCAAACCTTGGTTCTCCGATTATCTGATAGGTGGTTGTACCCTGCATGGTCATAGCCGTCACTTCAGCACCATCGAAGATGTAATTTCCCTTCGGTGTTTTAATGACGATACTTATAACGTCCTCAATCTGCTCGACCTGCATGCCGAGCTTCTTCATCATCGCCTTCATCTGGCGTGGATTGATATTTCCCGGAAGCATCCTTCTCACTACCCTGCCGTACTTTTACCGCTACTCCGTAATTAAATGCAAGCATTTCAGCACCTGATACGGATGCAGCCCCGCATGCTATCAGCCTGTCGTTATCCGACACTACGAGTACATCGTCTCCCGCGCGGATAACCGGATCAGCCGCAATCACGTGTTTTGCAAAGGCGTTCTTTCCCTGTGCGACGTATTCTGCCACATCATCACGGATAACGACCCGGTAACCGGGTGCCGGAAGCAGGCGCTGAAGACGTTTCGCACCTTCGATACCGAGTGTCAGCCTGCCATCCGAAGCCCGGACGGTTGCAAGGCGAACCCCTCCATCGAGGACCTGGCGGATCCTTCCGGTAGTCGAAAAGATGAACGTGCAGCCTTCACCAAAAAGCCCGGTTCCCACACCGCCTCCGAACTGGTAATCAGCGATGGTCTGAACCCGCCGCAGCGAATTGTTCTCCGAGTATTTTGTTGACACGATTCACAAACTCCTGTTCAGCTGTTTTTGGTATATACGCACCTGCTGCGATCCTGTGTCCGCCACCACCACCGCCATATTCGGTGGAAGCATCATTGAGTGCCTGCTGGAGATCGACTCCTTTCTCCACAACCCGCTCGTTTGTCCGCATGGATACTTTTGTCAGGGCTCTGTCTTCGGGCACTTCGCACATGATCAGGATCGGCTTTGCACTGTTCAGTTTTGAGAGTGCCATGCCGGCACCAATACCGACTATGGTATCCGGGTACCGCCCGCCCACATGGATGTACTGCAGGTGTTCCAGTTCCTTTACACCGCTGTCGAGGATAAACTGGAGCAGGTCGCGGATAATTGCACGGTGGTTGTTCAGCATGTGTTCCGCATCACGGTAAGCAATACCGCGATCGCCCCGGAGAATTGCACCCCCAACCTGTGGCTTTGACCAGCGCCCGCAGGCATTGAGCATCGTTGCGTATTCCTGCGCATTCCGGAGCGGGGTGCGGGGGATTTCGTCGGGAAATCCGTATGTTTCTGCAAGGAGCCGGTCCACCCGCTCGCCATTGGCGATCAGCTGCTCGGCCAGTGCAGAGATGATTATCCTCCGGTCATCCACGGAAATTTCCTCCCAGACAAACCATCGTCCGTCGGGTTTCTGCTGCTTAATCCCGAGACGTTTCAGGAACTGCCGGGCACCTTCAGGATTGTTGCTGATTCCTTTGATAAAAGGGTCGTCATTATAGGCCAGCGAGAGGTAAAGAGGGCGTGTTGCCGTGCCGTAACAGTTCAGGTCTTTTTTCCGGACTTCAACCGACTGGTGCCGCACACCATCCTCGACAATAATATCGCGTACAGGGCCCACCAGTCCGCACTTCTCCCGTGCCATCATATCGCCGACATTCCCGATCACCGCGAGCTGGGCAAGGTCGGT
>DADT01000024.1:0-9597 GCA_002495065.1 Methanoregula sp. UBA471
GCCATCATATCCCCGACATTACCGATGATAGCGAGCTTGGCGAGGTCAATATTCACATCGTCGAGCTGCTTTGCTATGAGATACGATACCCCTGCTGCACTCATCCGGGCATGACCATAGGGCAGGCAGTTCACCTGTGTATACTGCCGTTCGCACGGCTGGTTCACATGGTGATCAACAATTATTACATCCTTTTCCAGAAACCCGCGCTCCAGAAGAAGATTCTGCTGACCTGCCCCAAGATCCGTAAAAACTTTCAGTGAAGAATCTGACGGGACCTGGGGCATTGTCAGCGGTTCGAGCTGGCGCACGAAAACGGAACGGACCGGGATATCAAGACGTGAGATCGCCTGGGAGAGGATGGCCTCACAGGCAATGCCATCCGCATCGATGTGTGATATGATGGTTATTTCCGGAGCTGCCATAATCTGTTCAGCGGCAGCTTTCACATCATCACAAAAACCCATTGCCTATTATTTATGGAGTTCATACACATGAATTGTGCTCTAGAATGCAACCGGAACAGAATGGAGGGTTTCTTGAGGAGGGGATCATCAGCCCTGCGAGGATGCGTGCTGTTGATGCCAACGCAATAGCGCTGGGTGTTACGGAACTTCAGCTTATGGAGAGTGCGGGAAAAGCACTCGCTGACATGGCACGCACCGCCTGCCCGGAACGCATTCTTGTCCTGTGCGGAAAAGGCAATAACGGGGGTGACGGTATCGTGGCCGCCCGCCACCTCCAGCGGAATGTTATTACAGATGTCTGCTACCTGGATAACGGGAAAAGGAGCGTTTCCTGTGAACATCAGCTCTCGGCACTGAAGCACTGTAGTATCGCCCTCCATCCCTTCCGGTGCCGCGATGATCTTGAGGCAGTGCGATCCCTGTTTGAGAGGGCAGATGTGATCCTTGATGCGCTGCTTGGTATCGGTTCCCGCGGTCCTGTACAAGAGCCGCTCTCTACCTGTGTCCTGATGGCAAATGCTTCCGAAGCACAAATCATCGCCGCCGATGTCCCGACCCGGGGAATGCGGGCGGATCGTATTTGTGCATTCCACAGGGCAAAGACAGAAGGGTCAACGGTGGTTGATATAGGCATCCCCCTGGAAGCGGAATGTTATACCGGTCCCGGGGATCTCACGCTCCTTCCTTCCCGCGAACACAAGGCCCATAAAGGGGCCGGGGGAGAAGTCCTTGTTATCGGGGGCGGTCCGTACCAGGGAGCTCCCTGGCTGGCAGGTCTGGGGGCATTGAGGGCAGGGGCAGACATTGTCCGGATCGCTTCGCCGGTCTTTGAACCACTCCCCGATTTGATCTATGAATACCTGGCCGGGGAACGCGTTGGTGAGGAACACGTCGAAAAGCTCATCGCACTTGCAGAACACGCCGATGTGGTTGTCTGCGGGAACGGACTGGGTGCTGAAAGTCACCAGGTCATACGGCAAGTTATTCCCTGCTGCAGGAAGGCAGTCATTGATGCAGACGCCCTGAGGCTCCCGTTACCGTTGGCAGCAGATGAGACCCTTTTCACCCCGCATGCGGGAGAATTTGCCCGTATTGCCGGGATACAACTGCCCGACGGACCCCGGGAACGTGCACTGGCGGTCAGGAATGCCGGTATCAAAGGTACTGTTCTTCTTAAAGGACCGACAGATATCATAACCGATGGAAACAGGGTACGGTTCAACCGGACCGGAGATCCGGCGATGACTGTCGGCGGTACAGGTGATGTGCTTGCAGGGATCGCCGGTGCACTGCTCTGCCACCTCCCCGCATTTGAAGCGGCGTGTATCGGGGCATATGTCAATGGCAGGGCAGGGCAGGCAGTTGCAGCAGAGCGGGGGGAGGGAATGCTCGCCACTGATCTCGTTGACAGGATTCCTCGGGAACTATTCAGAAGAAGGAGTAAGCATGGTTGAATTCACTCACATCCAAAACGAGCGGGCACAGATGGTTGATATAAGCGCTAAAAGCGATGTTATCCGTGAAGCGACGGCGACCGGGAAAATTTTTTTAAAACCGGAGACCCTGAAGGCAATACGGGAAGGCACTGTTGTAAAGGGGAATGTACTTTCAACGGCACGTGTTGCAGCGACCCTTGCAGTCAAAAATACTCCCTCGCTCATCCCCATGTGCCACTCGATACCTATCAGCGCAATAGAGGTGGATTTTAAGGACGGGAACGGCTTCATGGAAACGATAGTCCGGGTAAAATCGACGGGCAAGACGGGCGTGGAAATGGAGGCGCTGGTCGGGGTTTCCATCGCGCTGCTCACGGTCTGGGACATGGTTAAATCTGCTGAAAAGGATGCAGCCGGCCAGTACCCGGTCACCTGCATCCAGGATATACGGGTTGTTGAAAAGCGCAAAGGCTGATCAGGGATCCTCCGGGAAGAGGAGCCGGAGTACTTTAATATCCGCCCGGTTAAAGTATGTGGGAATACGGGATCCGTCCCGTTGAAAGGAATGTAGCTCGTAAAGAGCCGAACCTTAGGTGATTATCATGGCAAAATCGATGTACGCCTTCGTCAGGGAGGCATGGAAAGTACCTGAAAAAAGCGGAGTAAAAGCGCTCCTGTGGGACCGTATGCAGACATGGCGACGGGAAGGCAGCGTTGTACGGCTTGAACGCCCTACCCGGATTGACCGCGCACGTTCGCTCGGCTATAAGGCAAAACAGGGCATCGCCGTTGCCCGCGTGCAGGTCCGCAGGGGTGGCCGGCGTGCATCAAGGTATGTCCGTGCACGCCGATCGGCACGCATGGGGAAAAACCATTCAACCCCCGGTAAAAGCATCCAGCGGATTGCCGAAGAACGTGCCTCAAAGAAATTTCCGAACATGGAAGTGCTCAACTCCTACTGGGTCGGGCAGGACGGGAAGCTGAAATATTACGAGGTGATCCTCGTTGACGGCCACCATCCCTCTATACGGGCTGACAGGAACCTTGCGTGGCTGGCAGAATCCACCCACCGCGGGCGGGCTGAACGCGGCAAGACCTCTGCAGGACGGAAAGGACGGGGTATGGCATACCGGGGAAAGGGTACAGAAAAGACCCGCCCGAGTATCCGTTCCCACGCGAACCAGGGCAAATAATCTTATTCTCTTTTTACGCAAAGTTACCTTCATGAAGATCACCGATGCCTGTATCTACCCGTATCCGTGCGGAAACTCATCGGTGCGCAGGATGGCGCTGGAGGCCAGGTCTCTGGGATTTGACCGTCTTGTCGCTCCTGATACAACTCCCGGCCAGTTCCATGGCATTGAAGTCCTGAACGGGATTATCATCCGGGATACCATGGTAAAGGATCTCATCACCCGGGTAAGACGGGAAAGGGATGGAAAAGCAGTCGTATCGGTGCAGGCCGGGGATAACGGGTTCAACCGGGCAGCAATCGGTGTTAAGGGTGTCCATATCCTGAGAGGCATTCAGTCCGCGGATAAAACCGCGTTTGACCATGTCGCTGCCAGGATGGCAGCTGATAACCAGGTCGCGGTGGATATCGATTTGTCTCCGCTAATAACCGGGAGGGGTGTTACCCGTCAGCGTGCAATTCACCGGTATCGTGATATCCTGGTGCTTGAGCGGCGGTTCGAATTCCCGATTACCCTCTCTTCATACGCCCGTTCGGTTCTCGAAATGCGTGCGGTCCGCGAGATATCCGGCATCTGTTCCCTGATTGGCATGGATACTCCTGACGTTGAAAGGGCGTTTACCGGGATCGATACGATTACCGCCTCTCCGGACCCTGCTGTACGGGTGGTCTGATGGGTGCCCGCCCTCCGACACTGCGCGAGAAACGTCGTTATATCCTGGTTTCCGTCGAACCTTCCGGGGAGATAATCGATCGAAAAGACCTGTATTTCGCAGTCTGTGATGCAACCACTTCGCTCTGGGGCGATGTGACGGCTGCGGTCATTTCGCCGGCGGTTATCGCGTCCGATGGACAGTACGTGATCATCAGGTGCCGCCGGGGGTCAGAGCGGGAACTCTCCATCGCCCTCTCTACGATCACCTGCTGTCGCGACCGCAGCATTGCCTTGCGTATAATTGCGGCTTCGGGGACAATCGATACGCTTCGCGAAAGAATTCAGGGACTGAAGATTCCCGACAACGTGACGGTATCAGCTCCCGAATATATGATCGGGGAAAAACTGTACCGGGTACACAATTGTTCCGGTCAGAAGGTTGATGTGATTGAAAAGGGATTTAAAAATACAAACCGATTGTTCTTAACAAGAGAAGATCTGGAGGAATTGTAATGCAACCACAATATCAGATGGGATACGACAGGGCTATCACGGTCTTTTCACCCGATGGCAGGCTCTACCAGGTTGAATACGCCCGTGAAGCAGTAAAGCGTGGGACAACTGCCGTGGGTATCAAGGCAAAAGACGGAGTTGTCCTGATAGTCGATAAACGGGTGAGCTCGAAGCTGCTCGAAGCTTCATCGATTGAAAAAATTTTTAAAATCGATGAGCATATCGGAGTTGCATCCTCCGGCCTTGTGGGAGATGCGCGGGCACTTGTTGACCGGGCCAGAATAGAATGCCAGATAAACCGCGTGTCCTACGATGAACCGATAGAAGTTGAAGCGCTCGCAAAGAAACTCTGCGACCATATGCAGACCCTCACCCAGTACGGGGGCATCCGCCCCTATGGGACAGCGCTGCTCATCGCCGGTGTCAGTGACGGGGAGTGCCGTCTTTTCGAAACAGATCCTTCAGGGACCCTCCTGGAATACAAAGCGACAGGTATCGGCATAGGGCGACCTGCGGCGATGAAGGTCTTTGAAGAGGAATATAATCCTGAATCAGAAATCAAAGATGTGATCCTCCTCGGTCTCAAGGCACTCCATTCAGCCACGGAAGGCAAGTTTGATGTTGATACCGTCGAAATCGGTGTCATCGGTCGTCAGAACCCGGTATTCCGTAAAATGAGCAAAGAAGAAGTAGCTTCGTTTGTCGGACAATTCAAACAGTGACCTGTCATGATCCCACTCGATAAGGCAGTTGTAGCCCGTCTCGAGAGTTTCGGGGAAAGGTTTGAGATCTTCGTAGACCCGAACCAGGCTGCCCTTGTCAGGCAGGGCCAGAAAGTCGATATTGAGGACGTGGTTGCGGCCCTGAACGTCTTTAGCAACGCCTCACGGGGGACACGGGCATCTGACGAGTCCCTGGAAAAGGTCTTTCATACTACTGCCTTTGATGCTGTCGCCCGTCGCATCATTGAAAAAGGAGAGATCCATCTTACTGCCGAACAGCGCAAACATATGATCGAAGAGAAGCGCAGGCAGGTTATTACGTTCATTTCCAGGAATGCCGTAAACCCGCAGACCGGCCACCCGCACCCGCCGCAAAGGATAGAAATGGCAATGGAGGAGGCCAGAGTGAATATCGATCCATTCAAGCATCTTGATGAACTGGTCAAAGAAACCGTAAAGGCGTTACGGCCGCTTCTCCCTATACGGTTCGAAGAATTACGTCTCGCGATACGAATTCCTGCGGATTTTGCAGCAAAAGCATACGGGGATATCGCTGCCGGGTCCACCATGGAAAAGGATGAATGGCAGAAGGACGGTTCATGGGTCTGCGTCGTTCGGATTCCCGCAGGTATCCAGGGGGAATTCTATGATCTTATCAACAAACTCTCAAAAGGTGAAGGACAGGTAAAAATCCTCAATCAAGTATATTAGTCCCGGGGACAAATAAAAGAAGACAGATCTATGGGTATGCATTATGGCAAGCTCGACTAATAAAGCGAAAGGAAAAGTAACCGGCAGTTCAGGACGTTTTGGCTGCCGGTATGGAAGATTTGTGCGCAAGAGAGTAGCCGATATTGAAGCAATTTCGGGGGCTCTCCACCGCTGTCCGAAATGCGATATGCAGTCAGTTCAGCGCAGGGGCACCGGAATCTGGGAATGCCGGAAATGCGGTTATAAATTTGCAGGTGGGGCATACCAGCCGCAGACCCCCGCCATGAAGATAGCCCAGCGCGCGATCGACCGGACCCTTGAGCAGATAAAAGGATAATCTGGAACCGGATATGGCAAGTACGTACAAATGTGCACGGTGCAAGCAGAAAGTTGAGATTGACGTCAACGTCAGGTGCCCGTATTGCGGACACCGTATTCTCTTCAAAGAACGCGGCTCTGCTATCAAAGAGATGAAAGCCCGGTAAATGTTATCCGGGCCCGCATATCACCTTATTTTATCATCTTTTTCAGCCTATTCCTGTGTGAGGCAATCTTTGTGCCGCTTCACGAGGCAACCTTCCGGTTTTCGACATCCCGCGCCCGGAACATACTCGCTGCACTGGGTCCGGAACTCTCCGATGAGGTGAATCCCCGCTCGCACACCCGTTGCTGGCTTGAAGGCGAGGAAACGCTTGTGCTTGCCATACAGGCACAGGATATCGCATCCCTGCGGGCAGCGCTGAATATGTTCCTGCGGCTCGTCAATGTGGCCGATGAGATGCAGGAAATTACCTAGTCTTTTTTTGTTGAATGTTCATGCGACTGACTCTGAAAAATATGAGATATACCTGCGCCAGACCCATTTTTTGAATAACCCTTTTTATCAATTGGAACCGATACAATACCAGGAGAAATAACCATGAACAATCTTTCACCAAAAGTCCAGAATCAGTTGGGCATGCTCCAGCAGATACAGCAGCAGTTACAGACCATCCTTTCCCAAAAAGCCCAGTACGAGATGGCAGTGCGTGAGGCAAAACGTGCCCAGGAAGAGATCAGTGATGCGGCTGAAGATGCGGTGATGTACTTGAGCGTCGGTACCGTTATGATGCAGAAGAAAAAAGACATAATTAACACAAAACTCGCCGAGAAGGTTGAGACGCTTGAGCTGCGCATCAAGTCACTGGAAAAACAGGAGAAAATGATGCAGGGAAAGTTCGAGCAGCTTCAGGCACAGATCAAGGCGGCACTGGAAGGTAAAGGTGCCCCGACTGCAGCGTAATTCTTTTTTTTCAGGTCAGGGATCTTTTTAAACATCCGGGAACGATAGTAACGAATAAATGTTCCCGATTCAGCGTACAAAAGTTCAATTTTTCGGCTCTTTCCTGAACCTCTATCTTAAGGTAACAGATATTCAGACTGCCACGGATTTCCCGTGAAAACACTCATGATGATGGCGGCCACAGGCATACAGAATGGAAACACCAAGGACATTTCCCTATTAAATTGCACAATTCCAGTACTATCGTGAGGCGCCAATCCCGGTAATGCGATGACCTGCGCCGCCCCCGACGGGACGCCCCCGCGGCGCTTCAATTACCTGTAAATTCCACTCCCGGCCTCTCAAGAGATCCTGTTGCGGATGGCAGTCGTACCTTCACATTTTTCATGGTTCGGGTGCGAACTCCCGTTCATGCTCGTTTCAATAGATATCACATTGGGGATGCCACACTGGCGGGGGCAGAGCCCCCGAGACGTTATTCATAATTATCTCTTAAGAAAATTTGAGATTTGGGCATAATCTGAGGTAGAGTTCTTCCTTATAATTGGGATAAACTCCACCGCCCCCGACGGGGCGCCCCCGCGGCGGTTCAATGAGCTGAAAACTCCAACCCCGGCCTCTCAACAGCTGTTGCGAGTGCCCGTCGAATCTTCACAATTTTCATGGTTGGGTGAGAGCCATCCGTATTCATGCTTTTTACAACAGAGACTAAAATAAAATGTATCCGTCGCCAGAATGCGACCATAATCCTTTTTTTATCTTATCTCTCTCAGATGTGGTTAATGGAACGACTCTACAGGTATCCGTGGCTTACTCCCCCTTCCCTCATTATTCCTGAACAGTGCTTTTTGACAAAAAAAGAATAATCAGGTCCGGCTGGTCAGGTTGATGGCATTCACGAGCGCTTCAACAGATGCGAGAACAATATCGTCACCGCTCCCGCTTGCATCGAAAATACGACCGAGTTCATCTTCTACAGCAATGGTCACATGGCACATTGCATCGGATCCACCGGCGATTGCCTCAATATTGAACTCCTTGAGCTGGACCCTGGCCGGGACGATCCCGAAGATCGCATTGAGCGCTGCATCGACCGGTCCATTGCCGACACTGGAGAAAATATGCTCCTTTCCCTGGACCATTGCCTTCACGCTTGCCGTCGGGATCATGTGGTTGCCCGTCATTATGGCAATATCCTGCAGGTCAAACATCTTGTGGTTGAGCTCGATGCCCATTACGCTCTCAGCGATTTCGTAGAGATCAGCATCCGTCACCCGTTTGCCCTTGCTTGCGATTGACTTGACCTTTTCAACTATAATATCCAGTTGGGAGTCATTTGGTTCAACATGCACATCGGTCAGCATCTGGCGTACCGCATGCCTCCCGACATGTTTGCCGAGGGTTAATCTCCTGCGGTGTCCCACCATTTCGGGCGTCATGATTCCGGGTTCAAATGTTGCGGAATTCTTTATTACCCCGTGAGAGTGGATACCACTTTCATGAGAGAAGACATTTTCCCCGACAACCGGCTGGGTGGGTGTGATGCCAATCCCGCTGAACCGGGAGATGAGGCGGGAAGTTTCGACAAGCCGCTCCTTCCTGATCCCGGTCTTTATCCCGTACATCGATTCCATGATCATGACGGTCTGAGCGAGATCAGCATTGCCAGCCCGTTCGCCCAGGCCATTGACCGTGACCTGTACCTGCGACGCCCCGGCCTCCACCGCTGCGATCGTATTCGCAACTGCGAGACCAAAATCGTTGTGGCAGTGTACATCGATCGGACAGTCGACCTCCCGGGCAATCCGGGTGACCAGCGTTTTCATACCGGAAGGAGAGATAATTCCCACGGTATCCGGCACGTTGATGATTGTTGCGCCGGCATGTGCTGCCGTCCTGAATACTTCGATAAGGTAATCCCATTCCGTCCGCGTGGCATCCATAGCCGAGAACATACACTGGCTGGTATGCTCGCGGATATAGTGGATAATGTTATCCGTGATTCCAAGTACTTCTTCACGGCTCTTGTTGATCGTATTTATCCGCTGGATATCGGACGTCGGAATAAAGACATGGACCATGTCAACGTCGCAATCAAGACATGCGTCAACATCAGTCTTTACTGACCTGGCAAGTCCGCAGATCTTCGCCTCAAGACCGAGCTTTTTAATAGCGGTCACCGTCTCATTTTCGGCCTTTGACGATGCAGGAAATCCTGCTTCAATCACATGGACGCCGATGGCTGAGAGCTGACGTGCAATCTCGAGTTTCTGTTCAAAGGTGAATGCAATCCCCGGGGTTTGTTCTCCATCCCGAAGCGTAGTGTCAAAAACAGTCACTTCTTCATGAGCATGGCTATCGGTGAAGAAGACGATCCCCCGCAACATCCTTGCGAGCAGTCATACATTTACATGGGCATGCGGATTATTTAAATAATACCCACAAATCTCCAGAATCCGGTCAATTTTTGCCTTTTTGCCCCGTTCTTTAACGATATGTTTAATACCCGACTATCCCTACATTTATAGCGCAGTGCCCCGCCTTAACTCAGCTCGGTAGAGTGCGCGGCTGTAGTATGGTTTACCGGTATCGGTAACTGCGCGGCTACCGCGATGTCCC
>DADT01000024.1:9608-43237 GCA_002495065.1 Methanoregula sp. UBA471
GGATTCGAATTCCGACCTGGGCGTCACGTATTTTTTTTTATTCTCCTTCATTGAGGAATTTTGTGGGAAATTCTATTCATTCGATAATCCCGATGCAGGCTCATTCTGATAAACGCAGGGATTATTCAACCCTGTACCCATGATTTTCCAGATAAACCTGAATTCTGATTTCTGAATCAGGATCCGATTCCGGAATTTTTTGACAGGCCTCTTCCCAGACGTTCCTAAGCCCGGGATCATCTGAATGAAGTGAAAACGTTCCTCTTACCATCCCGATATCCACTCCCTTTTCATTAAAAATCCTCATCACTACGCAGCGATAGAATTTGCACTGGGGCGGACTATCCCGGTGAATCGTGCAGATGATTCGACTTCCATTCGGGCGGAGGAACCTGCAGGCGGAAGGGTGTTGATCCGGGAAGGTGTGATCTGAAAATATCTCTCTTTTGTCATCATCAACACGGGCATTAAATGGCGTTCCTGTTGAAACCGACTCGCAGGCAAATTCAAAAGGGCCAATCATATGATCTATGACGATATAGTCACCCATACCCATGCAACAGGTTCCACATTGCTTACAGACAAAAACCATCAGTATCACCAGTCGGATGAACACGGGGAGTTGGTTGCCTGATGAGCGGCATCAGGTGTGCCCTGAATCATGCTGAATGTATCAGCCCTTTTCCCATAAAATTCCCGTGGTACATGCGTCAGGAGTCCGATCCTACCTGGTAAGGCTGTCCCTCAGGCATACCGAAATACCATTTCGCCGGATCTGGCTTTTTGGGCAATAACCCTGAGCGTTTCAATCCGGATGTGTGGGTGTACAGGTTGGTAATCTGATCATTGCCAGACCCGTCAGGATACTTCGCAATCCGGATTCTGTCTTTATGAACAAACCTTTTCTCGGAGGACTTACCAATTCTACAGAAGTACCGGGGAGTGTGGTATCATGGGCGATCCAGAACTGCGTAGTGATGAAACAGTCATATTACGGACACAGGGCATATTTGTCAAATCGATTCCGTTTGAAGGTATTCTTACTAACAAGAGGATCATCCTTGTTGACAAGGCAAAAGACCTCCTGCCGCATAAAGAGATTCCCCTTGTGACGATAAAAGATATAGTAGTGGGCGAGAATGCGATCCGTGACCAGATCATAACCTTGTCGGTCGTGGCCAGGTCCGGTGAAATACGGCAGATGATACTCACGTTTTCCCGCCAGACCGGAGGGAACAGGATCAGGGAGCGTGACGCGTGGGCAAAGGCGCTGAAAGAGAATATATCATCATCATTTGAACAGGTCATCCGCAAAGTTATTCCCGGGCGGGGACCGGCTCCCAGAAAACCCGAGCGAACCATATCGCCACGTATTGATATCATTTCACCGGGGTCGCAGAATATTCCGCCAGCACCAAAAACCGCAAGGGCAGACACATTACCCAAGGTAAAAATTTCTGAAAGCACCAGACCACCCGCACCCGCTTCGGCCGGGGAAAAGGGGTCTGAAGGGGGTGCATCAGGTTTTGGCACCTATTGTTCACGGTGCGGAAACCGTGTGCCGGAGGGATCGGGTTTCTGCAACCGTTGCGGGTCTCCAATTGTCCTTCCCGTTAATATGATGACACCCAGGACCCCCGTTGAAAGGGTGCAACAACCCCGACAAGAAGCGGCTGAACGAACCACTCCCCCGCAAGTTTCCGTTGAAAGCCCGGCAGAACCGGTGACTGATCTTTCAGCAGAAGAAATTCAGGAAGCCGTTTTGGAATTTTCACAGGAGCCTGAGGCCCCGCAGGAGCCTGAAATATTCGTCCCGCCCGAAGATAAAGCCGGTGTTTCAGAACCAGATGTACCCTCTCCCATCGCTGAAGAGGAAGCTTTGCCGGATACTGCGGGTATAACGGTGTCTTCGGTTACCGGGTACAACCCCTCGGCTAATCAACCTCCTTCCCAGCGGAACCCCCGGGGGTTCAGTTTCAGACCCGGCCGTAAAACCTTGTATGTAATCGGTGCAGTGCTTCTCATCATTGCCGTTATTGTCGGAGGATTCTTAATCTATCCCACGATTGTAAAAGGTGGATCGGTTGCGCCTGGTACCACTACTTCACCAACGCCAGCTACCACGACACCAGGAACTTCAGGTACCATTATCCCTAAGGTAACCACGGAAGTTACCATACCTGTCGAAGGTGTTTATGTGCACATTAAGTATCTTGGCAGCTGGAAGGGATCCTATGGTATTCCTTCTGAGCTCAGGACGCTGACAAATTCCGGTGACAGGTACTATGCGGTTGAGAATGCAACCGGTACTGTGGAAGCATCATTCGAGAAACTCGACAGTTCTACGAGACAGGCCCTTCTTGTGGAGATTCTCAAAAATGGCAGGATACTCACACAAGGAAATACTACTTCAGGATTTGGAAAGGTTAACCTCTCGGTAGATACTGCGACGGGCGTTGCAAAGTCCCCGCAGATCAGCTAAGGTGGAGCTGTTACAAATACCACCTTTTAAATTACGCTTCAACATGTCCGGCACGACAATGGCAGCATACGCCATGACGAGTGCTCAGCAGAGACCCCTCGTGAACTGGTTTTCGCGTGGATTAATTCACTGCATCTCTATTATTTCTTTGAAGGGCGTTCCCGATGGCTTTGCCTCCCTTACCGGATGAATGGTCGCGGTACTTCTGTGTTACCAAATCCTGGCTCTGTTGAAACGGGCATGAATGGGAGTTCACACCAGAACCATGAAAATCATTAAACCCTATAATTTTATGAGGGTTACCCGCCTCAGGGCCTCTCAGAGGCACGGCGGGGCAGTGCGGTGTTTGCAAATATACGTATAGACACTAAGCCGCGGGGGCGCCCCGTCGGGTGCGGCGGGGTTCATCGCAAATAAGTATGAGAACTAAACAATCCATACTCATATCTGGTTAATTTAATTTTCAGGGGAACCCTTAGATATTCACAAATTGTGAATCTCCTATTATCAGAGTGGACAGTGCCTGGCCCCCCAAACCGCCCTCTCGCTTTGCGATGGTGCTGCATTTCCTTCTCTGGAATTATCGCTCCAGAAAGATGCCACAGCCGGCGGTGCGAGGCATCATGTGCCGTTGTCTGAAAAAGAGCGTTGAGAGAAATATTGTGAGGATATTAACAGAGTCCACATTTTATACTATATTGGAAAATCTCCTTCGGTAGTTTCAAACCGAATGGCTTTTCGCAAAAAATGGTGACACTATGGTGAACCGCCTATTTTTTTTCGGGTACTTCAGGCTGTTTTTCAGTTTTTGCCCTGTTTCTCCAACGGTAAATCCCATACCCGGCACACCCGACAATGATGAGGGGAAGCAGCGTGAAGAAAATGATAATTATCGCATCAATCATGCCGAAGAATCCAGCGATCCCCTCATTGATGGTGGATACAAAATTATGACCACTCTGGCCCCCGACCGGTTCAGGCTCCTGGAGGTTAACCGTGATTGTCGAAAAATCGATCTGGCTGTTAAGGTATTTCAGCCTGCCCTCGAGACGGTTCAGTTCGGTCTGCACCCTGTCGATCTGCTGCTGGATCACAATAACATCTTCAACTTCCACCGCTTTTTTCATGATTTCGTTATACTGGGCAAGCTGGTTCTGGTACGAGGTTTTCTGGGCCTGGAGATCAACGTACTCCTCAGTTACATCTCGTCCCTGTGTGGAGACCGTTTTGACCGTACCGATTGCCTTTACACCCGTAAGGGTGTTTTCAAATTCTGTTGCAGGAATCCGTAAGATAACCGAACCTGAAAGACGATTATTGTAGGTATTCTGGATATTTGTCGAAGAAATGTAGCCTCCCTTCTGCGATGCGAGACTTTTAAGAGTCTCGACACTCCCCGGGACATCCTGAACTTCGATGGTTATGTATGCAGTCTGAATAATTTTTGTATCGATGCCGGAAATCCCTGAGCCGGATTGTGAAGGTGCACCAGCCTGTTCAGGCAGGGTATTGCCGGAATATGCTCCCTTTGAGAGATCCTGTGATCGCCCGCCGGTATCAAAAATCGTTTCCTGCGGTGAGGATGATGTATCTGAATTCACAGCCTGAAATCCCATGCATCCGGCAACTGCTATGGTTGCGATGCACAGTATGAGGAGCACAATGACCTTATGATTCATACAAAGTGCATCACTGCGTGAAATATTTATAGCCGTCGTAAACTTCGAAAAATTTTGGAGTAATCCCCGTTATTGCTGCATTTTCCGGATTAACTTCCGGTATTTCGGGTATCCGTCTTGTTTTGCTTTGAAATAAGAGAACATTTATGAAACACCCTGAATTTTACAGGAATTGCGCTGGTGTTTGTTCACGTGATCGCCCTTATATAATAAAACAGGAGATACTCCATGGTGGTTTTATGATTGAAACAAATGAGCCCGAAAAACCGGAAGGAGCAAAAGAACTTGAGCGGATGGGAGTGAATGAACTGGCAGATGCCCTCCATAACAACACGGATCCGTTGGTAAGGCAGTATGCAGCATATCTCCTTGGCAAGGCGAAGAACCCGCGTGCTATCCAGCCACTTGTTGAGGCACTCGGTGACTTTGACAAATCGGTTCGCGAGCAGGCGATGCTTGCACTCTCTTCGATTGGCAAAGCAGCAATCGAACCTCTGACCGAAGCGATGAAAGAACCCCAGTGGGAAACCCGGTACCGAGCCGCTGAAGCCCTCGGAAAGATCGCGGATGAAAAAGCAGTCAAACCCCTTATCCAGGCGCTGAAAGATAACCGGGATCATGTACGGTACATGGCGGCGAAAGGTCTTCGTTCACTCCGCCATGCAGATACCATAGAACCGATGGTTATCCTGCTGAATGATGAAAACAAATATGTCCGGATGATGGCTGTCAGGGCACTAGGTGCAATCGGTGGAAAAAATGTAAAAACCGCCCTTACAAAGGCGCTTGAATCCGAAAACGATGAAAAGGTCAAGGAAGCTATCGTCGAAGCAATGAAATAAGAAAATTCCGGAGTACTGTATCCTCCTCATTTTTTCCTGACAGATGAATAATTTACGGTAATCGTATTTTCCCACGGGAGACCGATCTCAACTGTTTACCGGATCCATGAATTGGTTGCAAATCCAGGTATAATTTTTAAAAAAGACACGAGAAGTCTGTCTTTTCGATTTTTTTTTGATGCAGGTTTTCAAATCTGCGGGTTCTTATCCATTTCCGGATTTTTTCATGGGCTTTAGAAAATCCGGGGAGCGGTATTTCAATTCAGTATCTGGAATTTCCCTCTCCTTCGAGCAGAAGTCCTGTGGGTATGTATTTGAACATCCGGCGGTCCATCCTGGTTTTTCAGATAGAAAACAACGATGATTTGGAAAGAACGGATTTGAAATCACATTTCAGCAAGAGGTAAAATCCAGGTAATTATTCCTGAATCAGGATTTTGGGGATCGAAAGGCACTGCTGTTTTTAAATAACAACCTTAAAGATACAGCTGAGTTATTCATTGTTATCCGATATTTTTTACATGAACATTTGAATAATTCGTTTATGATCTGGAACAGAGCACTATGACCGTGAAAGATCCACCACGAAAAATCCGATCTATCTCGTTCACTCTTCTGCTCTCCATGATCCTACTTATCATTTGTATTGTCGGATTCATTTCCCTGAACAGCTATTTTTATACAAAAAATAATTTCGAACATGAATCCAGCCTGCTCCAGGTACAGACCGAACAAAATATTATCGAGGCAATGCGCCTTAAGGAGATTACCTGGAATGTATACGACGAAACCCTCAATGACCAGATGAAGGAGGGACTGGTTTCGGTCCTCCTTGAATATAACCGCTCCCAGGGCGAGCCCAATGAGATGGACCTTGCAAAGGTCAAAAACAATCTCGGGGAACACTATGATATTTATGTGATCAACGAGTCCGGTGTAATTGTTTCAACAACATACGCCCAGGAACTTGGGACGGATTTCAGGCAGGTCCCGTATTTTTATGACTATCTGACAAAAATTCGTCTTTCAGAAGGATTTTTTCCCGACCGTATTGTTCGTGAAAGACTTGGGGCCGGTCGGCTCATGAAATATGCATATATGCCAACTCCTGATCACCGGTTCATCCTTGAACTCGGTTATTCAAGCACGATACTCGAAGAATTAAACCAGAAGCTGGATGACAAGGAAAATATCCGGAGGATCGTTTCAGTTAACCCGTACGTGGAAGATTTCACGATTTTTAACTCGATGGGAAGGCGCCTTGATACCAACAGTCTTCCTGATGAAACAGTACTGGGATATGTTGCCGAGGTAATGAAAAATCGTGCCACACTCGAATTACAGGACCGCGACCACCAGCGGACTACGCGATATCTTATGGTGGATTTAAAAGTTGATAAGTACGGGTCGGACCCGAGCAGGGTTGTTGCAATCACCTACAACCTGAAATTAATCCATGACGCCCTGAACCGCCTTATCCTTTTCCATATCGTTACCGGCATCGCTGCAATTGTCCTCGGATGTGTACTTGCATATGAATTTTCACGTCGCATTACCCGTCCTATCAAAAAGATTGTCGGGGATGTGAATACCATTGCACATGGCGATCTTGAACACCGGATCGGTACAACTCAGAGCAGTGAGTTCGCAATCCTCGAAAACAGTACCAACATGATGGTTGATTCGCTTAAGCTTGCACTCCAGCAGGTTAAGGAAGGAGACATTCTGCGAAAGGAAATAATCGATCAGCTCCCCGTGGCTGTCTTTATGAAAAGCGTGAAAGACGGAAAATACCTCTACTGGAATAAGACAAGCGAACAAATTTTTGAGATGAAGGCTTCTGAAGTAATTGGGAAGACCGACCGGGAGCTGTTTTCACCAGAGATGGTATCAGTCATTGACAAGGAGGATAAGGAAGCAGTCCTCAACCAGATTTCGATAAGTAACAAGAAAATATCAAACAAATTTCAGGACCAGCGCATCATCCATATGATAATAGTCCCGATTTTATCTTCAGAAAATATCCTGCAGTACATCCTCGGAATTGGCGAAGATTTAACCAAAGAGACCAATAACCTGAAAATGGACCTGCTCTTCAGTATAACCCGTCGGGATGTTCTTGATCAGCTCTCCATAATCATGAATTATCTCGAACGTGCACAGCTCAGAACAACCCACGAAGAAATGCAGATGTTTTTTGATAAAACGATTGAATCTATCGTGTCTATCCAGAAGCAGATGGCATTTGGCAAATCACTCCAGGACCTGGGGACGACATCTCCGAAATGGCAGTCAGTCAGCAAGATATGGAATGACGTGGTCAGGCTGTTACCTGCAAACACTATCGAGTTCAGTCTGGAAACGGCAGATATCGAATTATACGCAGATCCTCTCCTTCCCCGGGTATTTTACAATCTTCTTATTAACGCATTACATCATGGTGGTCCTCAGCTCACTAAAGTCAGACTCTCTGCCCGGTTATCCGGAGCATCCCTGATCCTGATCGTTGAGGACAACGGTACCGGGATTCCCTTTGATAAAAAAACGAAGATATTTGAATTCGGTTGTGGCGAGGGCACCGGCTTTGGTCTGTTCCTTATCCGTGAGATACTCGGAAATACCGGAATCACGGTAACTGAAACCGGCGAACCCGGAAAAGGCGCGAATTTTGAGATCCTCATCCCGATGGGGAAATTCAGGTTCAGAGAAGTAACTCCGGAAAAATAGAAAAAATGGTTCGGTTCTGTTGAAACGGGCATGAACATGGATGGTTCTCCCCCGACCATAAAAAATTGTGAAGGTTCGACTGGCACTCGCAACAGGCTGTTGAGAGATCCGGGTCAGAATTTTCAGCTCATTGAAGCGCCGAGGGGGCGTCCCTTTTTAGGGCGGCGCAGATCATAGCAACGGGACTGGCATCTCCTGAAATTACGGTAATTGTGGAATTTAATATGGAAACAGGTGACTTAACGTCTCACCCCGCGAGGGTATTCAATTTCCATTCTGTGTGCCTGTGGGCTGCAGGCATCGTGTTTGTTTTCAGGGGAAATCATAGTAAAGGCACGTTCCCGGGGACTTTGCCCCCGCCCCTCTAGCATCCCCCGAAATGATATCCATTGAAATCCGTGGCAACCTGAATATCCGTTACTTATGTAAGATCGGGATTTTCCCATGTAAACACGCACGATGCCTGCGGCCACAAGCACTCAGAATGGAAATACCAAGCGCATTTCCATATTAAATTAAAATTAAACCGATATGAGTAATGGAATATTTATTCTTCATAATTATTTGCGATGAACCCCGCACTGCCCCGCCGTGCCTCGGAGAGGCCCTGAGGCGGGGAGCCCTCATAAAATTACTGGGTTTAATGATTTTCATGGTTTGGGTGCGAACTCCAGTTCATGCCAGTTTCTACAAAGCCGAGAATTGCACTTTTTCATCCTGAATCCGGAACCCTTTACCTCGTCAATAATCTATTCCTGAGGTTATTACGGTATTAAATCATATCTGTAAAATGCCCAGGGACAAGCTAACGCTCACGGGGGATTCACCCCCGCCGCTATGGCTCCCCCAATTGCGATAAACTCCGAAAAGGTAATACATCACCATCATTCTAATCGGAGAGGCGGTTTTGGGGGACACGCACTGTCCCCTCTTTTATTACGACTACATGAGTCCGTGACTCATGTCATTTCTACAGACTTTCTACCCTCCTTTTTTAGTCTCTGGAAAAATGATGTGCTGCTTTGACAAAGATCCCGGTGAATTTGTCGGTAAAATAAGCGTGAGTGTACGTGCCTGCAGCATTGACGGATACAAGCCCGTCTTTTCCGGAATCGATGCCCTTTCCGCGGGAAAGGCGGAACAGGAATTGTGCATCACGATCCGGAAACATCCGGGAGTAATGAAATTCGTGCCCTGTGATACTCACTGATGGGGGGAGAAACGATGAATTACCGATACTCGTACCTTTTACATATCCTAGTGCCTGGATCCCGGGTGTCATTTCAACGTCTGCCGGCAGGACCCCGCAGAGTTTGAATGTCCTGTCGTCGGCGGCAATTTCACGGGCAAGATACATAAGGCCCCCGCATTCGGCATATACCGGCATCCCCGCATCAACGACAGATCGCAGTTCCCGGGTACAGTCCGAGGATTCCAGTGCCTGAAGGTGCAGTTCGGGATATCCTCCGCCAAAATACAGGGCATCGACCCTGGGCAGGGGATCATGCAGAGGACTGAAAAAAACAAGATCTGCACCTGCCGCCCGGAGTCGTTCCAGGTTATCCTCATAGTAAAAACAGAACGCTTCATCCAGCGCCACTCCTACCGTGGCACGAAACCGCCTCCTTTTCCCTGATGAAGAAACCTTTTTTTGGGGAAGTGGAGTCAGATTTTTCTTTGCATATCCGATGATCGCATCCAGATCACAATATTCCTCGATAATGGGCCCGAATTCTGACATGGATCCCGTTTCGTGCGCCATCACGAGGCCAAGATGACGGCCTTTAACGGCAATGTCATCCCGTTTCGGAATCCAGCCGAATGCGGGGATCGCCAGAGAATTTTCGATCATCCCGCGGTGTCGCGGGCTTCCCACACGATTCAGGATAACGCCGATGAATGAAATAACGGGATCAAAATCACAGAATCCGCGGATAAGGGCGTTGGTACTTCGTGACATTCCCTTTATATTCACCACGAGAAGGACCGGGGCGTTGAGGAGTCGTGCTACATGGGCAGTACTGGCAAAGTCTGTCCCGTCAATTCCATCATACAGGCCCATGACACCTTCGATAACTGCGATATCAGCGCCTTCTGTTGACTGTTCAAAGGTCCGTTCCACCCCCTTTTCGCCCATCATGAACGGGTCAAGATTCCGGCATGGTCGCCCGCAGATGCGGGTGTGATGGGAGGGATCGATGAAATCCGGACCAACTTTATAGGGCTGGACTTTCAACCCCCGGGTCGTGAGTGCTGCCATAATACCACTCGCGACAGTGGTCTTACCACACCCGCTGTTGGTGCCGGCAATGACAATACGTGGGATCATCACGGCGATCCGCCTTCCATCATGTTCACCGTGATCGGGATACCGCTTTCATTCACATAGGCATTTACCCGCTGGAATACACGATCGACCATAGTATCAGTTGTCATGATCAGGGAATTCTCCCCGAGGAGTGCTCTGAGGATGCACTTATCAATAACCCCGTAAGTAAAATCCAGGTGGATGTGTTCGTTTTCTGCACGTTGTTTAGCCCGGGTTCCCATGGCACCGATTGAAACACCTGAGTGTCCGGCATGCCATGATGAGAACGATTCAGGACTGTGCCGGTCGACATTATACATGGTTATTGCACCCGGACTTGCAGAGGAATATGTTTTTTCAAACAAAGTCTCAATGGTCTGCATCATATCGAGAACGGTATGCGGCTTTTTTCCCTGCAGATGGAATCCTCGTTTCTGCAGCTCGATGTGTAATTCAAGAAGTGTGGGGAGAGAGAGGTGTGCCCTGCGAACATATTCAGGATTACCAAATGCTTTTTCAGGGATTCCCTCTTCAAGGATTTTTCCCTCAAGCATCAGGATGGCACGGTCGACCCACGGGTATGCCAGCTCAACATTATGCGTGGAGATGATGATCGTCTTACCTTCATGGTTCAGCTCGTCGAGCAGCTCCATAATGTCTTCAGAGCCGGAGGGATCGAGACCGCTTGTTGGTTCATCAAGGACCAGCACATCCGGGTCCATCGCCAGAACTCCGGCAATAGCAACCCGTTTCTTCTCCCCGCCGGAAAGCTGGTGGGGCGGACGGTGTTCAAAACCTTCCAGGCCAACATGACGCAGTGCCTGTGTTACAACCCTTTTAACTTCATGTTCCGGGTAGCCGAGATTGGTAGGTCCGAATGCAACATCCTGGTACACGGTCGGCGCAATAATCTGGCGGTCCGGGTTCTGGAGGACAAATCCGACACTTTTGCGCAGCATCCGCAGAGATGCGGAATCGTACTGAACCGGCTGGTTGTCAAAGAGCAGCACTCCTGAGTCAGGGCGGATCATGCCATTGAACATCGCAAGAAGAGTCGATTTGCCGGCACCGTTTGGCCCGACAAGAGCGATCTTCTCTTTTTTCCGGATATGGAAACTAATCCCGCAGATCGCCTCCATGCCCCGCGGATAACGGTACCTGATTTCCCGGGCTTCAAGAATTATGCTGCTCATCGTTTCTGTCCTAGATAATGGTACTGTTTCCCGAAAAGATCACTACCGCAGCCGAGAGGGACAGGAATGCGAAGAGGGCAAGAAGTGGGCCTCGTTCAACCGGTCGGTTTTCACCAAGAACTGCAAATTTTCCGGTATAACACCGTGCGTCCATAGCCTGTACAAGGTCCTCACCGGCATCCCAGCTGGCAATAAAGGCAGCCCCGCACAGGGTTGCGCAGGAATGTATGGATTCTTTTACTGTTGAATACCCAAGCCGCATGACCTGTGCCGTATAGATCTGCACTACCTGGTCCATCAGGATGAAGATGGTGCGGTAGATGATCATCATCAGTTCAATGATAATTTCCGGAATTCTCCATTGCCTCAGCACCGTGAAAATATTGGTCATCGGTGTTGTCAGCGATATAAAGCACAACGCGGACATTCCTCCAAGGACCCGGCAGAAGACAAATATGCCCTGGTTTATGCTGTCCCTCGTTATGGACAGAGAAAACGATGGCAGGATATCCCATTTCCAGAATATATCCTGTCCCCCGGAAATGAGGATGATGCCGGCAACACTCATGACGGCAAACCAGAGAGGCACGATAAAAAGCTCTGCATAGGTTTTTGGATCCACCCGCGCGAGGAACAGGATTGCGCCGGTAAGTACCAGGGCAATGAAAAGCGGGGGAAAATAACTCGATGAGAGAAGGCACAGGAGGATCGCACCAAGACCGGTTGCCAGTTTAAGGTTCGTGTTCACTTCCCGGAGTCCGTTCTTCTGGGCAATATCTTCCAGAAGTTCCTCAAACATACGAGTACACTTCTCTTTTATCCCGATTATGCTTTCTTCTGTGAACCTATCCAGAACCCGAATACTCCCCCGACCATGGCACCTCCGACTGCAGCCTGGAGTGCAAAAAGGCAGGATTCAATCTCCCCGCTCGGTGGCTCCCACTGGGGGATCAGCGGCTGGAAATTTTCCAGGGGTATACCGGACAGTTCTGCGATAAGCCCTGAACCAACATTATCGGAACCGGCAAATTCCGCACCGCTCATGGTCGAACTCGTATACAGGAATATTCCGGAGAATGCGATGATGGCAATGATGGCTAAGGCTTCCAGGGTATACCTGAATTTCATGACGCATCATCCCGTGCTGCATTAATTTTTTCTTCTGAGAATATTTTCAGCCGGATCAGGATATCGGGCTTGAGTGCTACGATATATTTGAACACCAGGGCAAGGACTATGCCTTCAACAATCGCAAGGGGGATCTGCGTGACTGCGAATATACCCATAAACAGGACAAATGAACTGACAAATCCCCCGGTCTCGGCCGGGTATGCGAGAGCCAGTTCAAGAGAGGTTGTCACGTACGTAAACATATCGGCAAGGGCAGTTACCAGGAACACGGTCAGGTACACATTCACGGAAGTGTCCCGGAGCATCCGGTATACTGCATATCCCACGAGGGGACCGACGATACCCATAGAGACGATATTGGCTCCCAGAACGGAAAGTCCTCCGTGAGCGAGGAACAGGCTCTGGAACAGGAGGACGATTGCACAGACAACCGATGTAATCCATGGCCCGAATGATATCGTCGAGAGCCCCGTGCCGGTAGGATGAGAGCAGCTGCCGGTTACTGATGGTAGTTTTAACGACGAAAGGATGAAGATGAACCCTCCGGTAACACCAAGGAGAGGGAGAGTTTCCCGGTCAGCAGCCAGTACTTTTTTCAGCTGATACAAGCCAAGGAGGAGGCAGGGCAGCGCGATAATCCACCAGACAATACACCACTGCAGGGGGAGAAATCCTTCCATTATATGCATATTACCATCTCTTTACCGAATCGGATTTTTAAATAAAATTTACTTGTGTTAATTCAATATTATTTGTTAAATTATGTTGCGCCGGGCGGTATTTAAATTTTTTTAAAAAATCTTTCGGAAATACCTGTCATCACTTTTTTCGATAGTGATAGAGCAGATACATGATACCAATGATTCCTGCAACAATACCTGAGAGGTATACCGGGTTTGAGAAAACAGCGGCAATACCCGTCAGGGGCTTTACATCCACGTTCACTTTCATCGTGTCAGAAATATAGGTGTTCCCGAGTGCATCCCGGTACCGTATCTCTGAATCGAGACCGTACTCCTTTGTCGTCGCCGAACGATCCACGCTCACTACATAGGACGCGACCGCGGATTCATTGTGTCGGAGATCGCCGAGATATGCGATATCATCATTGCTGGTAAAAGGATCCACAGCGCTGATCCTGCCCTGTGCACTGTAGATGGTTGTTTCACCGGTATTCTTATACTCGACGCTGATAACTTTCTTACTTCCGGGATTCATTTCAGCGGAGGGAGAAATAACCTCAAAATCTGCCTTGCCCCCTACGGGTATTCCAACAGTGTCGTTTCCTGTCGTTACATAATCTCCTTCATTATTTTTGTAAACCACTACCACATCAACGGGATATGTCTGCGGCTCACCATTACCGGATATTGAAACCTTATACCTGCATTCAGCAGTACTTCCCGAAGGGAAATCCCCGATGTACACACTGCTGTCGATCGGTACTACCGGACTGTTGCCGTTTCGCAGGATTCTGACAATAGCTTGTGTTCCATCTTCTGAACCGGTATTTTTAATTTTCATCGTGAGATACCCTTCAGTTCCGACATTCAGGTGTTCAGGCACAGCGGATACCACCTCAATGGAAATATCCGGTCTGATTTTTATGGGAATTCCGATATCTTCGGTGACCTGCCTGTAGGTGTACTGGATAGTGTCAAAACCGAATTGCTCTGCCTGGTATAAATAGGCGTAATTCAGCGTCAGGGGAAGAGTATACGTGCCGGCTGGTGCATCCGCATTAATTTTTGTAGTAAATGAGGCACGCACGCTGCCGGCACCCTTCACATCTCCCAGCATCTGGGGATCAGACTTGATTTGCAAAGGTGCAACTCCGGGACTGAGTGCTGCCATCAGATACTTTGCCGTGTTGGGAAGGTCATCGCGATCGACGATCCGGGACTGGACAAATTTGAACTCATTGACCCCGGTATTTTCGATGACGACCGTAAGCTGTACCTCTTCACCTTGGCTGAATTCATTGGTCCCTGATAACGCTGCAGAAAGCCGGGGGCTTCCGGCCATGTATTCCGTGCCCGCCATTACGGGTATGATAAAAACTGTAACAAGAATCAGGAGGGTGAACGACATTTTTCCAGGAGGTCTCATCAGGTAAATCCCTCACCTTTAAAATATACTTGTAATTATCAGCTATTGATATTCTTCAGTTTTTTTGTTTTTGTTGTTTGGTGGTTCATATCAGGATTATCGGAATTTATGGGATTATTGAGCATGGTGTGGACACCTGTGCAGAATAATCGCACGCCATATCCTGGTACCGGCTACATACAAACCCGGAAAATCCCGGAATCATGCTGTCTCAATCTTTGCTTCCTCGTGAAGCCCCAGCGTCCTGATGGAGTCTTCCCGCATCCTGAACTTCTGAATCTTTCCGGTAACTCCCATCGGGAATTCATCGACAAAGATCACGTACCGGGGTATCTTGTAGTGTGCAATTTTTCCTGTGCAGAAATCCCTGACCTCCTGCTCCGTCAGAGTCAGGCCCTGCCTGATTTTCACCCAGGCACAAAGTTCCTCGCCATATTTCCGGTCCGGGACTCCAACGACGTACACATCCGAAATCTTCTCGTTGTGATGCAGGAACTCCTCGATCTCACGCGGGTATATGTTCTCTCCGCCCCGGATCACCATATCCTTGAGGCGACCTACAATCCTGAAGTATCCTTCCTTATCCATGGTGCCGAGATCACCTGTGTGGTTCCAGCGGTTTGAGTCAAGGGTTGCATGGGTTGCAGACGGGTTGTTATAGTAGCATTTCATGACGCAGTACCCGCGTGCGCAAATTTCCCCTATCTCCCCGACCGGGACGATTTTTCCCGTATTGGGATCGACGATCTTGAGTTCTGTATGCGGAAAAGCACGCCCCACCGTTGAAACACGCCGTTCAACCGGGTCTTTGGTAGTCGTCATGGTCACTCCCGGTGATGTCTCAGTCTGCCCGTAAACGATAACAATCTCACTCATATGCATCTTCGTGTTGACCTGTTTCATCACCTCGATCGGGCAGGGAGATCCTGCCATAATCCCGGTACGTAAGGTTTTCAGGTTGTATTTTTCAAAATTGGGATGCGTGAGTTCAGCGATGAACATCGTTGGTACTCCATGAAGAGCGGTACACCGTTCCTTTTCGACAGTTCTCAGGACCTCTTCAGCATCGAACGCAGGGGCAGGCAGCACCATCGTTGAACCATGGGTCACGCACGCGAAATTGGAGAGGACCATACCAAAACAGTGATAGAAGGGTACGGGAATACAGAGCCGGTCCTTTTCTGTAAATCCCATCCCTTCACCGATGATATATCCGTTGTTGAGGACACCGTGGTGGGTGAGTACGACACCCTTGGGGAACCCGGTCGTACCGCTCGTGTACTGGATATTGATTGCATCATCAAAGGTGAGCAGATCACCACGGGAAATGAGTTCATCCTTCGTTATCTCTTCAGCTTTTTTCAGCAGTTCATTCCAGGTGAACATGCCGTGATAGGGTATGTCTCCCATAAAGACGGCATTTTTCAGGAAGGGGAACTTCTCCGATGAAATCCTGCCGGGCTTTGCCTCGTACGCTTCAGGGCAGGCTTCGTAGAACATCCCCACATAATCGGAAGTCTTGAACCGCCCCTGGATGATGAGGGTCTGGATCTCTGACTGTTTGAGAGCGTATTCCAGCTCATAGGTGCGATACGAAGGGTTGATATTGACCATAATTGCGCCGATCTTTGCTGTGGCAAACTGAACGACCACCCATTCTGCATGGTTCATGGCCCAGATACCGACACGGTCCCCTTTCTCCACGCCCAGTCCCATCAGACCCCGTGCGACCTGGTTAACATTTTCCAGGAATTGCCGGTATGTCCAGCGGATATTCTGGTGGACAGAGACGATCGCCTCGTTGTCCGGGTATTTCGCTGAAATAGTGTTCAACATCTCCCCAATCGACACTCCCAACAAGGGAAATGCTGATGTCCCGCTTGCATAGCTGCCCGCAACCATCCCGGAAATATGGAGTGTGAACAGAATATATGATTAATGATGTGATTTTCCTCCCCCGTTCCCTCCGTATATGGTGATTTCATTCGTTCATCCAGAGAGATGTTTTCCGGTTTCCGTTTCGTTATGCAGTAAAAACGCGGTCATTAACCGTGATCGGCAAAAAACACGGGAATTTTCCGTCATGACCATGAAAAAGGAAAACTATTAAATTAATTTAACGCGATTCTGTACAGTCAGCTATGGGCTGAATCAGGCCCTGCATGACCAAGGGGTTGTGGCCTAGCCCGGAATGGCGACGGGCTCCAGCGGTCTTTGCGTTCTTGTGCTGCAGATGATGAACAATGGGTCTGCTGAATTGATCTTTCCGATATGTTCGGAAAGAACATCGGGACTGGGTCCTGGTGTTTGATGATGACCCGTTGGAGCACTGATGCATGTCGGAGAGACCCGTCGATCGTGAGTTCAAATCTCACCAACCCCACATTTTCTCAGGCATTCTGGTTCGTGCATCATTTTTTTGGGTATTTTACCGTAAAAAAAAAAGATTCCCGGCTTCTGGAAACTTTGGCAAAATCCTTTCACGAAATTGTAAACAACACCTTTGGCTTATTTTCTCTTCGTCCCTGCTTTCTGCGGACAGCATCTTTGACTGTATTCTGAGAAGAATATGGATTATCACCCCGTATGGCATTCGATACGGGCAAGACCATGTTTGATAAATTTATCATAGCTGGCAGACACATATTTACAACGAACGGAGAGTTCCATGTATCTTGTAGGAGAAGCACTCATCGGCGATGGTGCAGAAGTTGCACACATCGACCTGTTAATGGGGGACAAGGAAGGTCCCATCGGAACCGCATTCGCCCACGCGGTATCGCAGTTATCTGCCGGCCACACACCGCTCCTTGCGGTTATCCGCCCGAACCTGCTGACAAAACCTGTGACCCTCGTCATCCCGAAGGTTACCCTTAAGACAATGACACAGGTCAACGAGATGTTCGGACCGGTCCAGGCTGCGGTTGCAAAGGCAGTAGCGGACTGTGTTGAAGAGGGTGTTTTTTCCGAAGTTGAGATCGAAAAGGTTGTCATTCTCGCATCCGCATTTGTTCACCCCGATGCCGTGGATTATAACAAGATTTACCGGTACAACTATGGTGCTACAAAACTGGCAATCCACCGTGCACTGGAAATGTTCCCTGACGCAAAGACGCTTATCTTCGAAAAAGACCGTGCTGCCCATGCAATTATGGGATTCAAGGTAACGCGTCTCTGGGATCCGCCCTACCTGCAGGTAGCCCTTGATCTGGTTGACATGGGAAAGGTTGCATCGGTATTAAAGGAACTTCCCGAGAATGACCATCTCATCATCGAGGCAGGGACCCCGCTTATCAAAAAGTTCGGACTGGGTGTCATTTCCGAGATACGAAAGCTGCGCCCGAATGCCTTCATCATTGCTGACATGAAGATCCTGGACACCGGCAACCTCGAGGCACGAATGGCAGCGGATGCATCGGCGGATGCGGTCGTCGTATCCGGACTTGCTCCGGCCTCAACCATGGAAAAAGCAATTGCAGAAGCCCGGAAGGTCGGAATATATTCTGTCGTGGATATGCTGAACGTCCAGAACCCGGCAAAAGTGATCGAGAAACTGAAAGTCAAACCCGATATCGTGGAACTCCACCGTGCGATCGATACTGAAGACACTGCCCATGCCTGGGGAGACATCGCTGCAATCAAGAAGGCGGCAGGTGGAAAACTCCTCGTCGCAACTGCCGGGGGGGTACGGGTGAACGTGGTCAGGGATGCACTCAAAGCCGGTGCGGATATCCTTGTTGTCGGGCGGGCAATTACCGCAAGCAAGGATGTCAAACATGCAGCTGACGAGTTTCTGGAAAAACTTGAAAAGGAAGAGATTGACCAGTTCCGTGTGATGACTGATTTTTAATAAATCATTATGTATATTTTTTATTAGATTTAATTAGTAACTAATAGCCAACAAAATCGTAGATCGAATCTAAACCTATTATTTAGTTTTTATCAAATCAATGATGATTTTGAAAACAATCGTTACACAATGGTCGTGAATATGATAACGTTTTTGATTGCATTCCACATCCATGACAATATCTTTCTGGATAATCAGAATTTTTAAACTGTGCCCATATTTGATAGCATGTATTGCATAATGGATGATTCGGATTATAATCTATCATCGCTTTGCATCGAATACAATAGGATTTTTCTGACATAAAATTAGAAATTTTTTCACGTAATCCTACATTTTCGGATTGAAAATTTTCACTCATAAAATTGATATCTTCAAGTACTTTTAAAAAAATATTACCATCTTCTTTTTGAGTAAATAATATCCCATTTCCCAATTATTTATCTGTGAATACTCATACAAATGCATTGAAGTAATAATCCCAATTTTTTCATTCATGAAACATTTTGCATGAAGATTTTCACATCTAAAAAGTTTTACACCCTTAATTCCTAATAAAAAATCAATTTCATCCGATTTATGTGGTTTTTTTGCATCATAAATAATCCTGCAATCAATTTTTTGAAAATCTAGGGACAGATAATCATTCCTATATAAAAATTTGATTAAAATTATTTTCAGATGACTACAGTTCAGAATAATAATATAGATCTATTTATCAGTAAAATACATGCTAAAAGAATTAAAAGAAAAATTAGAACTATACCTAAAATGGATTCCAATTTATCAATTAATCATCGCACTTTTCAGTCTCTGTTTTATTATAGCAATACCACTGTATTTTCTACCAAATTTAAACCAACAATTTACACATCAAAATACAGTAAATTTTCTCAAACCACAAATGCGTTTGGGACAAACATACTATTTTGCGGGTCAAACTGAAGAATCCATTGAAGTATATAAAAATTGTTTAGAAAGAATAACCGATAAAGAATATCCTGAAGAATATGCCGAAATCAAACTGGCATTAGGTAGTGATTACCTCGTATTAAGCCAAAAGGAAAATAAAGAGCAAAATTTACAATTAGCAATTGATTCTTATAATGAGGCTCAAAAAATAATTGATTTTGACCATTATCCGATTGAATATATTCAAATGAATCTGAATTTAGGGGATATTTATCTTCAAAGGTCAGAATATTTAGAACCACAAATAAACCTCGAAAAAGCAATTGATGCTTTAAAAAAATCAGAAAGTGGTATCAAAGATGTTTATGAAAATAAGAATGTTCCAAACCATGTTCGAATTTTAACTTCCGAAGGTCTTGGTTATGCAACATTAGAAGAATTTAATACAAAAGAACCAGATTTTGGTATTTCGTATTTATCGCCAAGCAGATTCATTCTTAACGAGGTGAATCTAGGACATGTTTACCATGATTTGGCAATTCTTACCAATAATAAATCTTATTATAATGATTCCCTGGATTCATTAAATAAGGCCTTCATGGCACCTACTTCATTTTACGATAACTCAATGTCTGTTTCAGATAAAGTCGATCTAGCTGCGTATGCTTTTGTTCAGATGAATTATGCGGAATGTGTCGAGGGTTTCACTAATCAAATAAATGCTTATAATGATTCTTTACTAATTATAACCCCACAAAACAGTCAGGAACAATTTGCGAGAATCCATAAAGGGATTGGGATTAGCTATTTCAAAGAAGATCCAAATAACATAACAAATATTGAAACTTCTATAGAACACTATAAATTAGCTCTTGCTTACACCAACCAAAATAATCAATATGAGCATGCAATAATTCTAAAAAATCTCGGAGATTCTTATGGAGATCTTGCTTTTTTTAAAGATAAAGAGGAAAATTTTGCCAAAGCAAAAAATGCTTATGATAAGTTTTTGACAATTTACAACTCTGACTATCCACTATTTTATGCAGAAGTCAAAAGAAATAATGCAATATTATATACCTCCCTAAGTGATGTAAAAAACAACAAAACAGATTATGAAACGGCAAAAGATGCATTTAATATTGCAAAAGCCAACGGATTTTTCTGGCAATTTCCCAATTACGAATCATATTTAAATTATGTTCTTCCCTAAAATTAAAAAAAATCAAAAAAAAAAATGCACAAAAATTTAACAAAAAAATATTTAATCTATAATTAAACATTTCTGCGGAATTTTCTTCTCTTTAACAATATGTGACCAATCCTGAAGAAGTTCATCAAAACGAACTTTATACATTCCCCTTTCTTGTTTTGTATGTTTTTTTACCTCTCGTTTCCAGTCACGGACCATTCCTGGCCACGCCCATCCATGAGACATCTGAAAACGGATGTCACCTTCCTGAAAACCAACATATTGAGCTAATACATAACTTGCAAGCGATTTATCAGCATCAACCTCTGCTCTTGTCGTCCTGATATCCACAATATCAGAATCACCGGTAATCTCTTTCCAGACTTTTTTCAACCAGGCATGGGGCAGCCAGTCACCAAAATACAGGACATGCATATGCTGACGGTCGCCCGAAACATTAACAGCAAAATACTCAAATTTTATTCGCTTATCCCATTTCTCCGGTTTACCAAAGTATAGCTTCATCTTTTCTGGTGTGAAAAATCCATCTTTGTCCTGTTTCATTAATTTATTAGGTGTTAATCTTCGAATCCTTTCTTTTAAAATCCTGAAACATTCATGAATATCATTTTCCGAATCCTTAGCCAAAGTAAGAGTAAGAAACCGTAATCGTTTACCCCGATGGAAGGCTAACCCAGTTCTCAGCCGATGATATGCCCTTCTCCTTTTTCGATTATATTTATCAGACATACATTACCCCCAAATTACGTGCAGATATGACTATTATATCTAGTAAAGGGGGGCGGGGGCGTGCTACGCACTCCAGCCCCAGGAGAGCTTCGCTGACAGCCCCCCTCTTGGATTTTATCCCTTTCTTACAAAGACCTGAAACTGACAGGATACTCGAAAGTAGTTTGATAGAATTTTTATCCTTCATGCATCACACCAGCTATACTACATCAGAATCAGAAACAATCCAGATTTTGCCGATTCTTTCAAGAGACCTTACCATCATTTGTTCAATGGGATGTAATGCATTGAAAACGTCCGATGTAATGATATACACGATATTATCCGGCATTTCAAGCTGAAGAGAATTGACTTGATAATCTTGTTTTTTCATAAGATTCCTCCGTAACATTAACGAGTCTGCAGGACCGGAACAGATCCATTCGCCCGTATTCACAGTTCGATTCACTTAAAATTTTTAGATTCATTTTTTACCTCACTTTCTTTTTCTTTTCATTCGTTCCCGGATTTCTCCTTTTGAATAGTCAATAAGTCCTGATTCTTCCTTGAAGAGCTGCCGATCAATATCATCAGTGTCGAAGAATTCACCAGGGCAGACTTCATCAATGAGACCTTTAATGATATCACTGAATGATGTAGATGGATATGGTTTGAGAAACCGGAGTGCGTCATAGACGTCATCATCAACTCTCAGGATTCTTGACATACGTACACTAATGTAAACAGAATATAAAAAATTATCTCAAAAATGCGACGATGACTTAAACCGGAATTTTCTCTCCGGATTTCAGTTCTTTTAAAAGTTCTAAGAAAATAAGCTGAGCTTTTGGATTAGCATTAAACAACATCTGTATTTGTTGCGAAGTTCCCGTAACTTCCATCCTTGCTTCATCAGTTAAAGGATGCATGCAGTCAGAACAATACTTTGAACCAAGAAGATTGACCTTACGACAGATGGAACAAACCGGAGGTTCAAGTTTGTAAATCTTCTTTTCTTTCAAAATGGTTGTGCGTTCCATACCCGCATTGCGCAGGGCAACTTCATCCATATAACTAGCATCCAGGTTCGTATAGACATCAATCATTTTTGTTCGAAGTGAACCCCAGTTTTTTTTCATTACATAAGGAAGTTCAACACCGGATGCGACATCATGGGTAATTTTTGTAGGTCGGAAAATTGATGCTTTGAGTTTTTGGTTACCCGTCATCCGTTTCAGCAGTTTTATCATTCTCTGCAGATTATCAATCGTCATTGGACGGATACCTTTGTCAGTGGCATTGATGGTACAAAACACAAATTGTTCAGGACTTGGATCAGGATGTTCCGCACGCCATTGGTCCAGATATGGAATGCTCTGATTGGTCAAACGGATATGACGCTCTTTTCTGGTCTTTGCATCGGTTATGAAATAGAAACCATGCTGATCAGCAATAATATCCCTCCAATGCAATCGTAACAATTCTATTGGCCGATTACTGCCATCATAGAGCATAGCCAACAGTGCTTTATCACGGGCATTCCTGGCAGAACGGATAACCGTTGTAACCTCCTCCACAGTCAACATATCCTCAGGTTTTTTTGTTTTCCATTGTGGTTCAGGCAATTTGACCGAACGGATATCAACCGTATCAATTTTCTTATTCTTTTTCCCAAGCCAGATTGAGAATGCTTTGGCAGCGCTGATTAACTGACGTTTGTAATTCGGTTTGTATTGCTTCGATTCCCGGATAACCTTGAAAGCCAGGAGGATATCTTTTGTTGATGCATCCAGGACCGGCTTTTTTAATATGGCTACAAAACGATGAAGCAAGCTCTTGGTATTCTTCTCCCAGTCAGAAGAGATATCCTGTTTTCCGGATTTCCATTGTAGGTATTCCTCAATCTCCGGACCATCATCCATGATTTGTATTAAGACTGTATGATATATCAAATCTTTGACATAATGACCAACCTTTCATTACTTTAATCCGTGTGATGACCGATTTTTAAGAAGCCACTCTTTTTTTTGTCAAATGCACCTCTTGAATTCCCTATTTTTTAAGAGCAGAGTGAAATCGGTTTGCCCAATCCATATTACGATTAAAAATCTTAGAACGGGAGGAGACCCTGTGATGGTCCTGGACCTCCTCAGGATCTCATAAGGTTGTATACAGACCTCACGGTCTTATGAAAGAAATTTATCTGTGCAATAGCTGTTTTTATCTTTTGACCTTTCCAAACTGAATCAGGAAGACCCGATAATAAAGGTGGTACTGGATGATCGGATCTCCCCGAATGATCTCCTCATCCCCTGGATAATAAAATCTGGCGAGGCACCGGTGCATTGCCTGTCCTCTCATTTTGATACAATGCCTTATTATCTGCCAGCAGAACGCAAATTCCGGGTTCTGGTTTCTTTTCGTGCCCTGAGATCCTCCGGCCACCCAAATTTATATAACCAAAATGCGTCAAAGGGTCACACATGACAATCTATATATCGCTTGGGAAGCTGCAGCGTGACGCGTTCGAAAAATCTGACAGCATTGAAGAACGGGACAAGAAAGCAAAACAGATCATCGAGTCACTCGGGGGGAAAATGATCTCCCTGTATTACACATTTGGCCAGTATGACTTTGTGGTGATTATTGATATGCCATCCAAAGAGAACCTGGTGAGGTTCCTTTCGATTGTTGCGAAGCACGGGACGGTCAGGACCGAAACACTGGAGACCATTCCCGCTGACATGTTCTATAAAATTGCAAAAGAGGTCTGAACGATATTCAGGGGGAGAACCGGGATATTGTTCCCGGAACATCAAACCTTTAACTTCCGGAGCTGCTCTGCCTGGGCAATGCTCCGGCGGACCGGAATGTCAGGAGTTCAAGGCCTGAAAATCGCTTTGTTTTATCAACCTTCATTTACCAGATACAGCCTTCCTTCTGACTTTGAAAAACGGTTTCCTGTATCTTTGAGAGCAGCTTTGTCTGTGTTCCGGGCGCTAAAATTAATCACTGCCTGATATGTCTGTCGTAGATACCGGCCAGGTTCAGGAACCTGTTCTGCTGCTGGGTGCTGAGCACTCAGGCTCATAATTCCAACAACGGTGCATGTCTCTGACATATTATCTTCGCTGTTGACCCGGGAGTGCCCGCGTAACTCCATCTTATAGGACCGGGTGAGCGCCCCCTTGCCAGATGTGGGGCTTCGCCCTTGTATTCATTTTGGTAACCGTGATACCAACAGGAGCAGGTGTGTGTTGCTGCTGTAAAAAGAGGGAAATGATTATTACAAGAATGTCGCAGCATTGGTAACCTAGATTATCCGAATCCGGAAACCGTAATGGCAGCAGAAGGTGTTGTTGCTGCAGTAATTGCAAAGTAATTATTGCTCGTGTCCGTGATCGCAGAATTGGTGGTGCTGGTAATCCGGATCCGGTAGTCGGTGCCCGTTGCAAGCGTGGAGGGAATAGTCCAGCTGGTAAATGTCCCGTCATTGGGAGTGCTTGCTGAAATTGTCTGGCTTACCACGCCTGCCTTCATCAACTCAACCTTTACGTAAGATCCCACGCTTCCGGAAGATGTCCACTTGATCGTAGGGGTAGTCCCTCTCGCCCACTTTTCCCCGCCATTCGGTGAAGAAACCGTAATGGCAGCGGCAGATGGTGTTGTTGTTGTAGTAATGGTAAAGTAATTATTGCTCGTGTCCGTGATCGCAGAATTGGTGGTGCTGGTAATCCGGATCCGGTAGTCAGTGCCCGTTGCAAGAGTGGAGGGAATGGTCCAGCTGGTAAACGTCCCGTCATTGGGAGTGCTGGCAGATATCGTCTGGCTTACCACGCCTGCCTTCATCAACTCAACCTTTACCTGGGATCCCACGCTTCCGGACGAGGACCATTTCATCGTCGGGGTAGTCCCCTTCACCAGCTTCTCTCCGCCATTCGGTGCGGAAACCGTAATGGAAGCAGCAGAAGGTGTTGTTGCTGCAGTAATGGTAAAGTAATTATTGCTTGTGTCCGTGATCGCAGAATTGGTGGTGCTGGTAATCCGGATTCTGTAGTCAGTGCCCGTTGCAAGAGTGGAGGGAATAGTCCAGCTGGTAAACGTCCCGTCATTGGGAGTGCTGGCAGATATCGTCTGGCTTACCACGCCTGCCTTCATCAACTCAACCTTTACCGAGGATCCCACACTCCCTGACGAGGACCATTTCATCGTCGGGGTAGTCCCCTTCACCAGCTTCTCTCCGCCATTCGGCGTGGTAACGGTAAGAGCAGCAGGAGAGGGTGCAGCAGTAATTGCAAAGTAATTATTGCTCGTGTCCGTGATCGCAGAATTGGTGGTGCTGGTAATCCGGATCCGGTAGTCAGTGCCCGTTGCAAGAGTGGAGGGAATAGTCCAGCTGGTAAACGTCCCGTCATTGGGAGTGCTGGCAGATATCGTCTGGCTTACCACGCCTGCCTTCATCAACTCAACCTTTACCGAGGATCCTGCATTTCCGGATGATGACCATCTGATGGTCGGGGTGTTGCCCCTATACCATGATTCCCCGCCATTTGGTGCTGTGACCGTGACTGAAGCTTCAGATACCGGGGTTAGTGTCCGGGTAGGGGTCGGAGTAGGAGTTGGTGTGGGTGTTGGTGCGGATATTGAAGAAAGAAGGATCTGACTGATTACCTTCTTTCGTATCGAGGTCATATTCTCGTTATTGGATAACCCTGCAGAAACGATCGTCTTGGCCGAAGCACTCCCCCCGTCTTTTTTGATTAACGAGGCCACATAGCGGGTATCATCGACCCCTTCACGGAACCCTTCCCACTGGATCGTATCAATGACCCCGTTGCTTGTCGGATAGGCAAATACGTGATCGCGGTAATGGGTTTCCAGGCTGTCGAAGTCATTCCAGATATCATCGTATCTGTGTTGGTACGAAAAGGGCATCGTTCCGTCATACCCTGCGTTCCATAATGTCATCCCATAATTTTTGCGGTAAATCTCCGGGTTTTCAATCCCTGCCTGCGGGTCGCCGTAGCTATAGATCCGTTTCCCGTAACTATGCCACCGCGCGACCTGGCTTGTGTCGGGAGATCCCCCCAGCACGACGAGGTCCAGGAGATCGGGAACAAGGTCGATGAGATCTTTATCCCCGCCTACATACATTTTACCGCCATTGTTATGGACGGTCTGCCACGCCGTTCTCTGTGCGGTCACTTCGCTGCCCATGGCTTCATCGATTCCATAAAAGAATGTACTCGTATATCCATGGGATTCGGTAAGGTTTCTCATTGTTTTCACAATTTTTGCGACATCTGCAAGACCAGCCGTATCTGTTGGATTTCCAATTTCAGTATTTGCAGAGTTGCCTAATGTATAGATTTTATCTTTTGGAAACCCAATCCTGTCCCGTAACGTCAATGACTGGTCAAGAAATTCGTAAGTATGCCAGTAGAGTGTCGGGTAGAGTATCCCATGGTCCTTCAGATCCTGTAATTCAATGAGCATATTGGCGCTGGTTTTATCCGAATCTTCTATCCCGGCAAAGTAGGGATTCAGGTCACCCTGATAGTACAGGGCATACTCGATCGGAGCTGGTTCAAGAGTAAAGGGCAGTACCGTAACAATCAGGTTCATGGTAACCGGGGTTTCAGATGGAATGTTTATGGTGATAGTTCCGGAATATTTCCCGGCCGGGGTAGTGCCCGGAACATGGACGGTTACCCAGACCTGTTTGTTCTCGTTTGCCTTAAGCGAAAACGGTTGCAGGGTAGTTGCATCGCGTACCTGGGCAGTCTGAGGAATCCCCGCCGTCGAAGAACTGATATCAATATACTGCTGGACGCCATTTATGGTCACCTTGAGGTAATTTTTCTTCGTTCCATAATCCACCTTAACGAGGCTGTCGTCCTTGAGGAGGAGTTCGGGAGTGAGATAATAGCCCGCTGTTTTAAGATAGACCGTATCGGAGGCTGCCTGATACCATACCTTTACAAGCCGGACATCCAGTGCCGATGACGGGATAGTGTTTCCCTGAGCATCAGACAGCGCAGACACGCCGATAGTTATTCCCGACAGATCTTTTCGGGCATTGAGCACAAAGGAGGCAGGTTCAAATTCGTTCCGGCACGCCGTCACTGATAAAGTATTGCCCGGAGCTGCAGGAATTTCGTAATTTAAGGGAAGAACCTTTACTGATGTTATCGGTTCCCAGGGAAATGGTATTATTGACTGTCCGGGATGGTTCTGGATGTATTCGTTTTTCAATGTCGAATAATTCACTGCCGCCTGAGCAGCTGGCACAGCTAAAAAAACAATTGCTAGAGCCAGGATAAAAACTGACAGTCTTTTCATAGGATTTAAAGATTAACTGACACCCCTATTAAATTCAAATACCTCTCAAAGTTTGAGGATGTAACAAATGAATTACATTATTGTATTGAAACAATACAGGATAGTACTGTAAGGATCGATCAGTCTCCTTTTATTAAGTTTGTATTGCCAGAGCTCCTGAGACGTGATCCCTGATTGAAACATTTGCGAAAGATTTTACGAAAAATCGGCTCTTTTGAAACCCTAAAATTTCAACAATTTGCGAATTATCGGAGGGGACAGTGCCTGTCCCCCCGAACCGCCCCTGTGCTTTGTGATAGTGTTGTATTACCTTCTCTGGAATTATCGCCCCGGAGGGGATGCCACACCGGCGGGGCGGAGGCATGAGGTGCCGGAGCCCAAAAAGAGCGTTGAGAAAAATATTGTGAGGATTTCCCATGAAAACACTCACGATGCCCGCGGCCACAGGCACACAGAATGGAAATTGAATACCTTCGTGGGGTGAGCCGATAAGTCACCTATTTCCATATTAATTAAATTAAACAGATGTGAGTTATGGAATGGTTATTCTTCATAATTATTTGCGATGAACCCCGCCGCCCCCGACGGGGCGCCCCCGCGGCGGATCAGTTTCTAAAATGTATACCTGTAAACACCGCACTGTCCCGCCGTGCCTCGGAGAGGCCCTGAGGCGGGGAGCCCTCATAGAATCATATGGTTTAATGATTTTCATCGTTCGGGTGCGAACCCCAGGTTCATGCACGTTTCAACAGAGCCGAAAAATCAGGAGATAATATAACACTTCATCCATTTTTTTAATAAAAGAACATGGAACATGAACAGGGTTTTGGAAATACAAGAACTACTATTGGTTTTCTTCATGTTAAAAAATAAAGGCCTCCCTTTTTCCGACAGACCTCCAGAACAGGATCCATCACATAAAAAAAGGATTTAAAAAAATTATCGGTCCTATCTTTGATTTCAACACAGGTATACAATTTTTTTGAAACGTCATCGCCAGCAAAAAAATTCAGCGGCTGATTGTTCTCTTTATCATTATTCGAACAACCGGTAATTCGGTGCTTCATCCGTGATCAGGATGTTGTGGGGATGGCTCTCGGTCATCCCTGCATTGGTGATCCGGACGAACCGTGCGTTCCTGTGCATTTCGGTAATCGTCTTTGATCCGGTGTATCCCATTGCCGATTTAAGCCCGCCTATGAGCTGGTACATCACTTCCCCGACATGACCAACATACGGGGTGACACCTTCGACGCCTTCTGGCACGAACTTGGTGCTGCCGATATCCTTCTTCTGGAAATACCGGTCGCTCGACTGCCCGGTGCTCATTACCCCGAGGGATCCCATCCCCCGGTATTGTTTATAGCGCCGCCCTTTGATGGTGATTACTTTACCGGGAGCTTCATCCGTCCCGGCAAACATGCTGCCCATCATGACGGTATCGGCTCCGGCAGCGATCGCCTTTGCCACGTCACCGCTGTAGCGCACACCGCCATCGGCGATTATCGGTATACCTGCATTGCGGGCAATGTCTGCAACCTGTGCAATTGCCGTGATCTGGGGAACGCCGGTACCGGCAACGATACGCGTCGTACAGATCGAACCAGGGCCAATGCCGACTTTAATCCCGTCGACACCCGCACCGACAAGGGCTTCTGCTCCTGCACTGGTGGCGATGTTGCCGGCGATAATTTCCGCTTTCATGCTGCCTTTGATATCCTTTACCGCCTGTACAACCTTCATATTATGCCCATGGGCACAGTCCACGACAAGCGCATCCACGCTGTTGCTGTCAAGCAGTTCTGCACGTGAAAAATCGAATGGTCCGACTGCTGCAGCTACCCGGAGGTTGCCTTTCTTGTCACGGGTCGCGAGAGGGTACTGGCGTTTTTCCAGGATGTCCTGCATGGTAATTATCCCAATGAGCTTTCCCTTGCAGTTTACGACCGGGAGCCTCTCGACCTTGTTCGTATACATTATTTCGAGTGCTTTTTCTGCGGTGATTTCCTCGTCAGCGACAATGGGTTTTTTTGTCATGATTGAGGTGATCTTTTCATCACCGCGTTTGGAAACGATAGCCCTGACATCACGCCGGCTGACAATCCCGATAATCTTCCCTTTATCTACGACAGGGACCCCCCCGATACTGTACTGGTGCATCAGGCGTTCCGCATCCGAGACCGTTGCAGTATCCTCAACAAAGAGCACATCACGTTCAATCAGTTCTTCTGCCTGTTTGACAAAAACGACCTCCTGAAGCTCGTGTTCAGGCGTCATATTCCGGTGAATAACCCCGATACCGCCTTCACGCGCAAGTGCAATCGCCATAGGGGCTTCGGTAACCGTGTCCATTGCAGCGGACACCAGCGGGATGTTCAGATGTATTTTTTTCGTAAACTTCGAGCGTGTATCCGCTTCGGCAGGTTCAAGCCAGGATTCGCGGGGTTCGAGCAGTACATCATCAAAGGTTAAGGAAAGTGGCACTTCCAGTTTTTCGACGAACATATATCACCTGATCATGGCAAGTGCGGCTTGTATAAGGTCTTCCCGGACGGTCGCATTCCTGTCACCGCCGCAGACCATCCCCCGCACACCGATAATATCCGGATTGATCCTTTTCAGGGCATCAATATCTTCAAATCTGAACGCACCGGCGAGCGCCGTCCCGAGCCCGAGTTCTTCGTTCGTGTTTGTGAATGTACGCAGCGTTTCTTCATCCATGAATGCAAAGGTGCTCTGACGGTCCTTGATGCCGGTATCGACCATGGCAAAATCAGCCCCGCACTCGGCAGCGATGGGTGCCATATCGAAAGGAGAGATGGAATGCATACGCTGGTAATCCGAATACGCAGCTATCACGACAAATTTCTCGGGAAACTCTTCCTTTACAGCCCTGACAACGGCACTGATGACATCCCGTGCTTTTTCCTGTCCTTCGAAGGCAAGTCCGATTTTTATGAAATCAGCGCCTGCACAGGCAGCGCCATAGGCAGCAAGTGCAGCTCCCCCCGGCTTGTAATCAAAGTCGCCGATCGCTGCACTCAGGGGTTTTGCGACAAGTGTTTTGATTTCGCGTATCACCCAGGGAAAGTTGGCGCCCAGTGAGCCTTCTGAAGGTTTTTTAACATCAATGATGTCAGCTGCAACGGAATGTTTTGCTTCCTCAATAGTACTCGGGCTGACCAACAATTGCATAAAGTTTAATGATCTTTTATCCTAATAGTGATTGCGTTCGCCTATGAAACTAATTCTTGCAATGGATTTGCGGCAAAATCTGGTCGTTCACGGCAAATCCGGGCAACGTGAGACCTACAAACCTCTGGATTGGGGGTGTTCTCCGACGGCAGAACCCATTGGTTTCGTACAGTCAATCAGGCCGGAATATCTCTATATTGCCGATCTCGATCGGATCGGGGGGACCGGGTCCCATGATGCCATCATTCAGAAGTGCGCAAAGAACGTCAGGTGGTGTTATGTCGACCGCGGGTGTCAGTCTCCTTCTGATGTGCTGACAGGTGAGAATATCGTGAATATTGTGGGAACTGAGACCGGGGGCAGCGACCTGTCACGGTATCATGGGGGCTTTCTGAGCATTGATGTAAAACAGGGGCTTGTCATACCCTCCGGAAAAGATCCGGTGGAGGTGCTAGCCTCTGCGCAGCACTGGGATTTTGAGGGGTGTATTCTGCTTGACGTCAGCGCTGTCGGTACAGAAAAGGGTATTGACGGACAGGTGCTGGAAAAACTCCGCAGCGCATACGATGGAAAGCTCATGTACGGGGGAGGTGTTGCATCCTGTGCCGATCTCGAAACGATCAGCGAATCAGGATTCGATGGCGCAATCATCAGCACTGCCCTGCACCGGGGAATCGTCCCGGTTGCATGGATCCGGAGGGGATGCTGTTGCTGATCACGCTGGAAGGCATTGACGGAAGCGGGAAGAGCACCCTGCACAGGGCGCTTCAGGAATCCCTTGCCGACCTTGATCCGGTCTTCACAAGGGAGCCCGGGGCTACCTGGATCGGGGAGTCCGTCAGGAGGGCGATAGCAGAACAGATGGACCCGATAACCGAAGCAGCACTCTTTGTTGCCGATCATGCAGCTCATCTTGAAAAAATTATCCGTCCCGCACTCGCCGACAACAGGCTGGTGATCTCCGACCGGTACAGCGACAGCCGGTACGCGTACCAGTCAGTCACGCTCGAAGGGGTGATACCGGATCCGGAGGGATGGCTGCGGGCCATGCACGATGCCTGGACGATCAGGCCCGACAGGACATTCCTCTTTGTCCTTCCCGTTGAAGAAGCTCTTTTTCGGCTCAAACCGCAGGACGAGCGGGAGCATTTCGAGAAACGGGAAGTACTTGAAAAAGTACAGAATAATTACCTGAAATTTGCCCGCGAAGATGCGTCCCGGTTCATACTGGTCGATGCAGTGAAAGAAAAAGATGAGATTGCCCTGTTCGTCGCCGACGCCATCAGGCAGATTTTACTATTGTCACAATCACGTCGCCGACGGTAATCACATCGACTTTTGCTCCTTCCTCAATGTACGAGAACTTCGGGGTAAATGCGTTTTCCGGGATCTCCACTTCATTACCTTCGAGGAGAATCGTTTTTGGTGGCATCTCGAGCTGGTTGGGTGGAAGAGCCCTGACTGCTGCCATGAATGCCTGTGCCTGTTTGCGGAATGCCGGTCCAATTACCGCACGATTGAAACTGATATCGGTGACTGCACGCTCCAGCTGTGCTGCATCAGTGCGCCAGTGGACATCTGCATTCAGTGTGCGGCCGGTGTCGCCTTCATCGTTCACCGTGTGCGGTGCGTAGATTGTTACCCTGCCAAGAGGGGCATTGAGTGCAAGACCGCTGTCGTGCTTATATTTTCGCACTCCTGCCACCACCTGCACGAGCAGGTTGCCCTCATTTCGCGCTGCTGCATCGTCAAATGTGAAGGAAACCCATGGCTGACTGTGCACGGATGCGCCTTTGTTCAGGTTGGTATAGCACTCCTCGGCAAAATAAGGGGTAAATGGTGCGAGCATTCTGCAGAGGGAATCTAACGCGGCAGAGAGCACAAGGAGGGCACTTTTCCGGGACTCGTTCCCGGTATACAGCCTGCCTTTTGCCAGTTCAATGTAATTATCGGCAAGAGTATCCCAGGCAAACTCACGGATTGCCTTGAGTGCAACATCAAACTGGTAACACTCCATCGCATCGCTCACCGCTTGGATCGTATCTGAGAGCTGGACGAGAAGCCACCGGTCGGCAAGCGCAGTGACCGGAACGTTTTTGTCAAAACCTTCCTTCTCAAGCTGGATCAGGACGAACCGTGCTATGTTCCACATCTTGGTCTGGAAACGTGATGCCGCCACCACGTCGTTCCAGCTGAACATGATGTCCGATCCTGTCGCCGCTCCCATTGCTGCCCACTGCCTCAGCGCATCGGCGCCGTACTTCAGCAGAATCTCCTCAGGAACAATGATATTGCCCCGGCTCTTGCTCATCTTGAAACCGTCTTCTCCCAGCACCATGCCATTGACCAGGATCTCATCCCAGGGTTTTTGCCCGGTCAGGGCGACGGAACGAAGAATCGTGTAGAATGCCCAGGTGCGAATGATGTCATGGCCCTGGGGGCGGATCTGGGCAGGGAAAAAGGGAGGGACCCCTTTACCGTCCCACCCGGTCACTTTGAGGACAGAAATGGAAGAGTCCATCCAGGTATCAAGGACATCTGCTTCACCGGTAAAATCATTCCCCCCGCACTTCGGACAGGCATGGTCCGGTTGTACCAGGGTCGGATCAACGGGCAGGTCTTTTTCGTCAGGCGTTATCATCTCGCCGCACTTTGCACAGAACCAGACCGGTATCGGTGTTGCAAAGATCCGCTGCCGGGAGATGCACCNNCACCAGTCCCATTCCATCTGTTCGATCCAGTTCTCCATCCGCCGGAGCATGTGTTCAGGATACCAGGTAATCTGGTGAGCGGCCTTTTGGATCTCATCCGGTTTTATTCTTACGAACCACTGGCGCTCTGAGAGGATCTCGATGGGCGTTTTACAGCGCCAGCAGGTACCTACCCGCTGGGCCAGTCTCTCCTGGCGGTTCAGGATATTCAGGGATTTCATATCAGC
>DADT01000039.1:0-4317 GCA_002495065.1 Methanoregula sp. UBA471
GGCTCTGGTCCTGGAAGACAATACCGATGGATTTTCGTACGCCATCCTCATCCTTTTCAATATCGATGCCATTGATCGTCGCTGAACCTGAGGTGGGCCGAAGCATAGTGGAAAGCATGGAGAGGGTCGTTGTTTTACCGGCACCGTTCGGGCCGAGCAGGCCGAAGATCTCTCCCTGTTCGATATCAAATGAGATATTATCTACGGCGAAGAGATCACCGAATTTTTTGGTTAAATTGCGGATTTTTATTGCGACAGCCATAAAATGCGGTCCTTTTCTTTCATTTGTTCTTCCGGTAGCTGTGATGCCTGTTCTGTTAATACACTTCTCATAGTGGCATAACGGGAAGTACAGCCAGCAGGAGACAAACCGGGGCTGGTCGTCACGATAACGACCTTCCCGGGAAGACTACGTTAACAATCTCCAATCAGACAGTTCTCATCCGGGACCGGATTCAGGATACCAAAAAAGCATTGATAATTCCACAGTCAGGTGAATGAACAGAATCTGGGCTTTGTAGAAACCTGAGTTTTCAATAAATGGTAAAGTACCAGTTAACGGATGGGACAGTGCCTGTTCCCCCGGACCGCCCCTGCGCTTTGCGATGGTGTCGTATTACCTTCTCTGTAATTATCGCTCCAGGAATTGCCACAGCGGCAGGGGCGGAGACATTACGTGCCGTAGCCTCCAAAGAGCGTTAAGAAAAATATTCTGATGATTTTCCATAAAAATCCCACAATTCCAGTAATTTTGGGAAGTGGCATTCCAACTATTGCGATGATCTGCGCCGCACAAAAAGGGACGCCCCCGCGGCGGATCAGTGTCTGTAAGCATATTTGTAAACACCGCACTGCCCCGCCGTGCCTCGGAGAGGCCCAGAGGCGAAGGAGCCCTCATAGAATTACATGGTTTAATGATTTTCATGGTTCGGGTGCGAACTCCGTTCATGCCCGTTTCTACGAAGCCAGAATCTGTAAAGCATCAGTAGGAAACCAGGAGAAAAGAAGGGTTATTTTTTAATGGCTTTTTTGATCTTTGCCATCAGGTCGGGAGGAACAGGATCAATTTTATGAACGCTTTTTGCGTGTTCCGCGATATTTTTTATCAGTTCTGCTTCTGTCGGGGCAGTAGTCTGGAATTTACAGTCCATGCCAATATCCCTGCATGCAAATGAAGGCATCGTTTCTCACCGGCACGCACATACTACCCCCGGATACTAATATTTTTTCCTGAAAATCAGAATATGATTCACCGGTCTGGCCATCGGGTCTTCCCAACTCCTGAAAAAAGCAATTTCGGCTTTTCAGCAGATACTTCCTGCTGCTGACTGTAAAAGTCAGGATGGGCTGGTATTCTCTCCGTCATCCCGTTCATGCCGGTTAACAATCTTTGCCAGCTCGAATCCCGCCATGCACACGAACGCAAAACCGGCGATCGCAAAAACCGTAATCGCGGAGACCTGCGAGAGACCGAACCGTTCTCCGGCTGCCGGTACACCCAGAAGGATTGCGAGAAAGGCGAGAGCCCCGGTCGCCCACAGGACCATAACACGGTTTGTGAAGACACCGATCCTGAAGAGAGGATCATGGGCTGATCGCGAGAAGAATGCAAGCAGGACGTGCCCGATCATCCAGGCCGAGAACGCAGCGGTCTGTGCGATACCCCGGGATATACCCTGTACCAGAGAAAACCAGTAGGGTATAAACACAGCAATCCAGAGAGCAATCCCCCCCAGCGCAATCCCTCTTACCATGGACGTGTTAAGAAACGGGACTTTCGGGTCACGGGGTGGGCGGCGATCGATGGACGGCTCGGGGGGTTCTGCAACAAATGAGGCGGAGGCCCCGAGATCCATGAAGAGTTCCAGGAGGATGATCTGGACTGGCGAGAACGGGAACGGAATACCAGCCACCAGAGAGGCCGCAAAGATTGCAATAAGGGCAACTTTTACCGAGAGATAATACTTCACTCCCTTCGAGAGGTTGTCAAAAATGCGGCGCCCTTCAAAAATGCCTTTGCCAATGGTGGTGAAATTGTCGTCTGCGATCACGATATCGGCCGCTTCCTTTGCAGCGTCGGTACCCTTTATTCCCATCGCGATCCCGATATCTGCACCTTTCAGTGCCAGCGTGTCGTTCACCCCGTCTCCGGTGACAGCAACGACCTCTCCCTTCTCCTGGAGGGATTTGACGATCCGGTACTTGTGCTGGGGTGTCGCCCGGGCAAAGACCGAGACGCTGTCAAGAGTGGTGCGGAGGTCGGGGTCCGTGAGTGCATCAAGGTCCTTGCCTTCAAGAACGTGGGTACTCGGTATCCCGACATCGGCAGCAACGGAGGCTGCTGTACTGGGGTGGTCACCGGTCACCATGATAACACGGGTACCGGCACGTCCTGCCCGCGCTATTGTTTCCCTCACTCCCACTCGCGGGGGGTCTTCTATTGCTATCAGCCCATCGAGGACGAGGTCCTTTTCAAGCGCCGGGAAGGATGCTTTCCTCTCTTCGGGAAGGAGCGTGCGGTGGGCAACGGCGATCACCCTCCGTCCACGGGCAGTTTCCCGGGCAAGTGCAGCAGTTGCCTCCCCGGTGTCTGTACCCACTCCCTCAAGCACCTCTTCAGGTGCGCCGATCATAAAGAGGACGAGTTTCCCGTCCTGTTCCCGGATCAGCGCCCGGGTCTTCTTTCCCCTATCAAAGGAGCGTTCCCGTATCACCCGCACGGGATCCGGAGGGATGTGACGGGCTTCTGCCTCAGCGGTGATGGCGCGGTCGGTGATGGAGTCGGAGAGACCTGTCATCGCGGAACGGGCAGATCGGAGGACTGCATCTGCATGCCGCTCAGGAAAGACTGAGGCCACGTGCATGGTGCTTCCGGTTAGCGTTCCGGTCTTGTCCGTGACGATCACGGTCGCATTGCCCAGTGTCTCTGCGGCCTTCAGTTTCTTGACAAGGAAGTTCTCTTTTGAGAGCATGTACGCGCCAAGACCCAGGTTCATCGTAATGATGATAGGGAGCTCTTCGGGTATGGTGGCAAACGCGAGCGCGAGGCCGACGAGGAACATCTCGCGGAGTGGCTGTCCCTGTAAAAACCCGATGAGGGGAATGCCGATCGAGAAGAACAATGCGACAAGGACAAGCGTCTTTACCAGCGCCTTCATGGCAAGCTGGAGAGGGGTTTTCGGCTGGCGGATCTCCTCGGCCTGCGCAGCGAGTTTCCCGACCCGGGTTGATGGACCGGTTTGCCCGGCTTCCATCATCCCCTCTCCTGCGATCACGAGGGTGCCAGAAGATGCTTCGTCACCGGCAACCTTGTCCTGCGGGAACGATTCCCCGGTAAGGGAGGACTCATCAACCTGAAGGCTGACGGCAGTTACGATTTTCCCGTCGGCTGCCACCCGGGTACCGGGGACAAAGACCAGGAGATCCCCGGGGACTACCAGCTCGGTGGCCACTTCCCTGATCGCACTATCACGCACCACCCGGGTCTTCGGTTCGGCGAGCCGGGCGAGCGATGAGATGGCTTTCTTCGCCCGGTATTCGTTGGCGATCTCCACAAAGACAAGGGTCGCGATGATGGCATAGAGGGTGAGAGCGTCGCCGATGTTCCCGAGGAGGGTATAGAATACCCCGACTGCAAGGAGGAGAAGGANNGTGATCCGGTTCGGACCTGACTTTTTTAGCTGTTCACGGGCTTCCTGTTCAGTCAGTCCTTTCCGGTCACGGGCCCCGGCACCTGAGTCCATGTGTTCGTATTGTGAGGGATTCTACATGAGAATTTCCCCCTCAATCTGCATGAAAGGAAGAGCCGCTCCGCCAGGGTAGCACCAGGGAAAGTTCCGGGATGGTCCCCCTGAGGAGCCAGAATTGCCCGGAATCCGGCTCTTGTGTGCAAGTGCATGAACGGGACAGTTCTCACCCAAACCATGAAAATTGNNNGGGGGCGTCCCTTCTGGGGCGGCGCCGTGCATTCTTTCGAATTACACGATCCGATTTCTTTAAAAACTAACTACTGATTTTCACCTTGGGACACGATCCTCTCTCAAGAGCACGTCACTTTTTTGAAGATCATTATATTCTGTATTGGGAGGAAAAAACGCTTCAGGGCCCCTCCGGGGCACGGCGGGGCAAAACGGTGTTCAGGGAGTTTTTAGTTACTCTGACCCGCTGCGGGGGCGCCCCGCCGGGGCAGCGGCGTTCATCATTTTGGAGAAAACACAACCCTCAACAGGTAACTTTCTGCGAGAACCGTACAAAAAAAAGAGAGCCTCTTTTCTCCCGCCATTCAGCTCCATGGGGTGCCACAGCGGCGGGGGCGGA
>DADT01000039.1:4342-11388 GCA_002495065.1 Methanoregula sp. UBA471
ACCGAAAGAGAGCAGCATTCCGACAATATCTCAGGATGTCCGGACTATGACAGAACGCCTTTTCAGGTATTACCAGGATGACTTCGGGAAGATCCCGGTCCATGTCATCCACATGGACCTCATCTTCGATGTCTTTGATGACCATTCAAAGGTTACCTCCGACCTGCACGCCGAATCCCGCGACCAGCCTCTTTCGGAGCTTTCCCTGAATGCAAAGAACCTTGAGATTCTTGCAGTACGGTGTCCCGGTCGTGACTCTTCCTTTGATTATGACACCAGAAAGAGCCTGCTGGTGATCCGGTTTTCTGAGCCGGTCCCTCCGTCAACACAGTTCACCGTACACACTGAGACAATCTGCCGCCCCACGAAAAATCTTCTTGAAGGCCTCTACTATGATGAGACTCCCAAGGGAGCCCCACCCCAGCAGATCACCCAGTGCCAGCAGTGGGGGTTCCAGCGTCTTGTCCCGTGTATTGATGACATGACCGCGAAGAGCACCTATACTACCACGATTATAGCAGACGCACGGTATACCCACCTGATCACGAACGGGGATGTTTCAGTCCCCCGCCAGCCTCCCGGGGATGGCCGGGTATCGATAACCTATGAAAACAGGATCACCCCCATGGCCCCGTACCTCTTTTTCCTCGGCTGCGGGACGTATGCGGCCTTCAGCAGGGAATGCGAGTATCCGGGCGGGAAACGGTGCTCGCTGGAGATGCTGGTGCCGCCGGCGTCAGATCCCGAAATGGCAGGGCATGCACTGGACATGCTCCACGATGCCGTTATATGGACCTATCTCTTTACCGGACCTGACCGGTACGGTAAACAGGAGATCCGCAGCAGGCTCTACGAGCTCATGACGAGACTGAACCGGATCAAAAAGGCTGTCCTTGTTTCCCCGGAGTTACATGTAATCCGGGCTGAACTTGCCACCCTCATACGACAAATCGTCCCCGGCTATGCCTATACGGGAACAACGTACCGGGAGATCGCGATGCAGAACTCGGATTACGGGGGCATGGAAAATGTCGGAAATACCACGATCACGGCAAACCGTATCATGCCGTACCCTGCCATGACCGACCCTTCATATGAATACCTGGCCAATGTCAAGGTCCATGAGTATTACCACAACCTGAACGGCTCGGAAGTGACCGGCTGGTCACCATTCGAGATCTGGCTCAACGAGGCAGTCACGGTCCATGTTGAAAACCAGTACCATGCCTTCCATTTCGGGGAAGACTATGCACGGCTGCAGGTCGTTCTCTCCCTTCTTGCACCCGGCAGCGGGACCTTTGATCTCGACAGCGGGGCTGCATCCCTCCCCATCGAACCCGACGGGTTCAATGACCCCAATGAGCTCATCACGGACATCACGTACATGAAGGCCCCGGAGTTTGTGCGGATGATCGAGACATTCATGGGAAAGGAGGAGTTTGTGAAGGGGCTGGACCTCTACCACCGCAAGTACCGGCACGGGAACGCAACCCGTGCCCAGTGGGTCCAGGCCATGGAGGAGGTATCCGGGCAGGACTTCACTCCCATGGCAGAGGGGTGGCTTAAACAGACCGGGTTTCCCACGCTCTCGGTGGAGGACTCATACAATCCGGACCGCTGCCTCATGACCCTGGACCTCCGCCAGTCCGGTGACGACAAGGAAAAACGCTGGATCTTCCCTGTCAGGATCGCACTGGTTTCCCGGACAGGGGAGGATATCACCGAAGTCATCCACCGGGTCGACACCGATGCAGGGACCCTGGAGCTCCCTTCACCCGAACGCCCGGCGTTCCTGTCCATCAACCGGGGATATTCGTTCTACGGGAAGGTCAGGTACCATGCGTCCCGGGAAGAACTCTTCCTGCAGGCAGAGAAGGACCGTGACCTGGTTAACCGTTATCTTGCATTCATGACCCTCATAGACGGTGAGAAATTGAAGATGCTCGAAAATCCCGATGCCCTCCCGGACCCGGCATGCCTCGACCTGTATTTCCGGCTCATCTCCGACCATGACCTCATGCAGCGGGGAGGCGGACAGTTCCTGACGATATTTGAGTCTGCGCCCGATACGCGGTATGTCCACCGTTACCAGGCACTCTGGGATGTCCGTGAGAGACTGTTCCGTTCGATCGCCACCCGGTACAAAGATGAACTCCTGGGCATCTACACCACATTGAATGTACCGGAAAAACCCCATGATACGTTCAGGCACAAGGCCCGTGCGATAAAAGAACGACAGGTGAAGAACACTGCCCTTGCCGTACTCTCGAGGCTCGGCACTCCTGATATTCTTCACCTGATACGGGAACAGTTCGCCTCAGCTTCCTGCGCCACTGATAAACTTGCGGCATTCAGTCTGTACATGGACAGCCCGGCAGAAGACCGCTTTGCCATCCTGGAGTCCTTCGAACAGGAATCGGTGAAAAACCCCGTCAGCTGGGAAAATTTCCTGTCGGTGATTGCCGCAAACAGCAGCGCCGATGTGCTGGACCTCATCGCCCGGGTCGAGGGGTCACCCGCCTTCAGGATCGAGCAGGCAAATGACCAGCGGGCACTCTACCGCAGGTTTGCCCTGAACCGGAAGAAATCCCTCCAGACTGATAAGGGACGAGCTTTTCTTGCAAGGACTATTCACCTGCTGGCACCCATCAACGAATTCAGCACGGTCTCCCTGCTCCCGGTATTTGGTGCACTTGATGCGATGGAAGAGGCAGACCAGGTCCCGCTGGTCGGAATCCTGGCAGGGCTTCTTGAAGACCTTGACCCGGAAAAAACACCGAGCGTCTATAATACCATACGCCGCCTTCTCGTCTCTTCTCCCGGCGCCGTCAGCAACTATGAGCAAAAACAGGGAACGATACCGAAGCTCCGCTTGTGATCCTGACGGGTGGAATTCACCTGCACAGCCAGACCAAAAGGCTCATTCCGGGAAAATCTTCAGGGGGAGCTGGTAAAGATTATCATATCTCCGGTCATCGCACCATTGGATTGAAGATCCGATCCTGTGCTGCAATTAAATGTTTTAATTTTTGCAAATTACCGAAATGATAATATTATCCTCCAACTCATGAACACAAATGCCGATTCAACGGGAAATTCAGGGAGAGAGCGCATGGTAAATGTTCAGAAAGCCGGTGAGGTCTACCGCTGCAATGTCTGCGGAAATATTGTTCTTGTTCAGGAAGCCGGTGGCGGTGAAATCCTCTGCCACGGCGAACCGATGCAGTTAATAGAAGTACAGGAAAGCCAGTCCGGGTAGGAAAAAAATCACGACATAAGGGATTACCGCACATCCTGTGAATCCGTTGAGACCTGTTTGATTCCCGACGCGTTTGTATTGAGATGTGATCATCCCGCAGGAAAATTTGGTATTATTCAACTCTATTCCCGGAATCATATTTTCATTCCATTTTTTGAAAGTCGGACATATGCATAAATACCTCCGGAAAGAGCACTCTGGCAATTCCAATGTACTGCCCCTCTTCTGGTTTTCTATCCGGACGATACGTTACGGCAAAAGACCAGGGCAGGGGAATACCACGCCAGACTACCATGGGATGACTCGCTATGATAAAACCATTATCGCTGACAGATTACCGGGCGGTGTATCCCCCGGGCCAGGTTGAATGCACGACAACAGAGGCATTGCAACCGACAGAAGAGATTATCGGGCAGGAACGGGCACAGAAGGCGCTCCATTTCGGGCTTGAAATCCAGGAACGGGGGTTCAATGTGTATGTTGCCGGGATGCCCGGGACCGGGAAACGAACTGCAGTAAAGAAGTTCCTTGACGAACTGGCAAAGACAAAGCCAAAAAGCGATGACTGGGTCTATGTCAACAACTTTGCCAACCCGTACGAGCCCCTCGCGATCCGCCTTCCGGCCGGGATGGGCACCCCGTTCAAAAAAGATATGGCTACCTTTATCGAGGAGATACGGAGAGCTCTGCCGAGGGCATTCGAAAGTGAAGATTACGCAGCAAAACGCACTGAAGTGGTCGGGAAACTTGACAAGGAACGGCAGGAGATTATCGGGGAGGTAAACGAGAGTGCGGCAAAACAGGGCTTTACTATCCAGATGGGACCGACCGGGCTCCTGATCATCCCGGTTATCGATTCCAAGCCGCTGACTGATGAGGAGTTTCAGGCGCTGCCTGAAGAGACCCGTACTGAAATAATCAAAAAACGGGAAGGCCTGGACGCCAATCTGCGGACCGGGTTCCGCAGGCTCCGGGACCTGGACGTTCGGGGGATGGAGGTGATAGCAAAGCTCAACAGCGAGATCGCGCTCTTTGCCATCGGCCACCTCCTCAACGGGCTGCGGGAAACCTATGGAAAGATCCCGGATGTGCTCACCTACATCGACAGCGTTCAGAAAGATATCCTGGACAACCTCGGCATGTTCCTTGGATCACCAGAGCAGCAGCAGCAGCAGGTCCCGCCCCAGTTCCAGCAGTGGCTGGCAAAAGACCTCGCATTCAGGAAATACGAGGTGAATGTCATCGTGGATAACGGGAGCCTTGCCGGTGCCCCGGTCATCTTTGAAGAGACTCCCAGCTACCAGAACCTCCTGGGGAGATCGGAAAAAGAGTTCCAGTTCGGATTCATGTCGACTGACTTCATGATGATCCGCCCGGGTTCGGTGCACAAGGCAAACGGCGGATATCTGGTCATCCCCGTACTGGACCTCTTCCGCTATCCCTTTGCATGGGACGGGCTCAAGTCAGCCCTTAAGACAGAGAAGGTCCGGGTAGAGGAACCCGGTGAACAGGCGGGTTTCATCTTCGCACGGGGACTCAAGCCCCAGCCGATCCCGTTGAACGTGAAGGTCATCCTCATTGGTATACCGGAGATCAGCCAGATGCTGTATCACGGGGACCCGGATTACCCGGAACTTTTCAAGGTAAGGGCGGATTTTGACACGGTGATGGAGCGCAATGATGACAATGCAAAGAAATACGCAGTATTCATCTGCACACTCTGCCAGCGGTTCGGTTTAAAACACCTGGATAACACCGCTGTCGCAAAGGTCGTGGAGTACGGGTCACGGCTGGCAGATGACAAAAAGAAACTTTCCACGCGGTTTTCCGGTATTTCTGACCTCATCCGGGAGGCAAACTTCTACGCCGTGCAGGACAAAGCAGAGCACATCACCGTGAAGCACATACAGAAGGCTGTCGAAGAGAAGATCTACCGCTCGAACCTGATCCAGCAGAAGATCCAGGAGTATATCGAACGGGGGATATTCCTGATAGATACCGAAGGGAGCACGGTCGGACAGATAAACGGCCTCTCGGTTATGGAGATGGGCGATATCGCTTTTGGCAGGCCATCCCGGGTGACTGCCAGTGTCGCAGCAGGGCGGGACGGGATTGTCGATATCGAACGACAGTCAGAGATGGGCGGGCCTACCCATACAAAGGGTGTCCTCATCCTCGGGGGCTACCTTGCGGCCAAATATGCACAGGACAAGCCTCTTTCCCTTTCAGCAAAACTCGTCTTTGAACAGAGTTACGGGGGGGTGGATGGTGACAGCGCCTCGAGCACGGAGTTGTACGCGATTCTTTCCGCACTTTCCGGTCTTCCCATCAGACAGTCCATCGCGGTCACCGGGTCGGTCAACCAGCGGGGCGAGGTGCAGGCCATCGGGGGTGTGAACGAGAAACTCGAAGGATTTTTCGAGGTGTGCAAGGCAAAAGGCCTTACCGGGCAGCAGGGAGCCATGATCCCGGCAAGCAATATCCAGAACCTGATGCTGAAAGAGGAGATACTCGAGGCGGCACAGGCCGGGAAGTTTACGATCTTTGCGGCAAAAACCATCGACGAGGGTATAGAGTTCCTGACTGGTATATTGGCAGGAGAGCGGCAGGCAGACGGATCGTATCAGGAGGGGACGGTCAACTACCTTGTCAACAGGAGGCTGGAGGAGCTGGCAGAGACGGTCAGGAAGTTCCAGGTCCCCTCACGATGATTTTTTAAACGGATCCAAAAATTTGTTTAAGGTTCAGCGATTTTGAACCCGGCTTTTCCCCTTTTATTGAAATAATAAACAACAATCCCTAGTGTCCGGCGTAACTCAGCCATGGATTGCCTTCCGGCCCGGTCATTTCCTGATCCTTCCACTGAACATGCTTCCTCTTTTGAGACCGAATATATTTCGCATTGACATGAATGCCTCCCTCCTGCGTGATATGCGATCCCGGGTCACGAGCTCTCCTTTACCCCAGCAGCTCAAGAGCCGCCTCTGCCTCGGTGTGGACATCCTTTTTTGGGTCCTGTAGCAGTCGCTGCAGGGGTTCAATTGCCCGTGCATCGCCGATCTTTCCCAGGGCCCGGGCTGCACTTGCGCGTACATCATGGTGAGGATCGGACAACAGGGGGATAAGGAAATCCACCGCTTTTTTATCCCCAATCTGCCCCAGGGAATGGGCAGCCCCGCGGCGCACCCATTTCTCCTCTGAGGTTAAGGCTGTGATCAGCGGGTCAACCGCACGGGGGTCAGCAATCATGCCAAGGGATTTTATGGCAACGTACTGGACATCCGTTGACGGATCATTCATCGCCCCTATGAGGGGCAGGACACCCCGCTGATCCCCAATCTCTCCCAGTATGTCGGCGACCTTAGTCCTGTCAAGGAGTTTCCCGGTCTGTAAGAGTTGGATCAGACCGTCAATATTTGCAGCCTGCTTATGTGCCTGTTCCTGTATCTTTCCGGGATCCTGTTCTGATGGTGGAACATCTTCAACAGGATCAATAGGTTTTTCCGGATTTTCTGTCATGCCTCACCCCGGTCAATCATCATTCCGCCAGCGCTTCCTCTTATGAATGCGTGTTAAGTTACCAGGGTGTTTAAACATTATTTCCTGAATTTCAATTTTTGAAATGAAGGAATACACGGACCATCCCTGACGGGTACTTATCTGGCAGAGGGTTCAGAACAGATACAGGTCGCTTTCAATCCTGTAAATTTTTATGCTGCCTGAAATTCACGATTCATGCGAACGAAAAACCCATGTCCTGGTGAATTTTTTTCTTCAAAAAAAAAAA
>DADT01000010.1 GCA_002495065.1 Methanoregula sp. UBA471
ATCTCCATCTTGACCGTGGTAAACCGGATGACCCCTTCCATCGAGCCGCTCAGGTAGGATTTTTTAACCGAGGCCGGGATCCTTTCAATCACGGCATTGAGCTGATTCTGGTCTTCAGGCATCACACCCCCGTTATATGCAAGGACGTACGTGACTATACTCGTCGCTCCGGTAAGATCAGTGCGATGGACGAGCTCATAATCCTGAAATTCCTTTAACCACTTCACGGTGTCGAGGTCAGTGACCCTGCTTCCCTGGATAATGAAATCAGCANNCCATCTGGACTTTTGCCGGCATATCGCTGGGAACAAACGAGTTCTCGCTGGTTTCTATGGGGATAAGGGGATCGATCTGGAAACCAATGATGGTGACCATGCCGGCAACAAGGAGAATAGGTATGGGGTTTTTTGCAATCCTTACCGAAATATCGGTCAGGAACCGGCCATAGGACCATGAACTCTTTTTTCGTGCACTCTTAGTTAGATCCCCTTTGGTTTTTGAAGGGATGTAATCGCAGGCACCCTCTCCAACTGCATAACAGAGTTCAGTTTTTTGTGGTTTGGGTGTATAGCTGAGGAGATGAGCGATTGTCGGGATACCGATAAGAGAAATGACAAAACAGCTCATGACGCCGATCATTGCTACAAGCCCGAATGAGCGGATCATGGGGACTGTCGAGATGAACATGGCGATGAACCCCATGCAGGTAGCAAGCATTGCGTACATGACGGCAGGGCCTGTCCTGGTTACCATCACCGTTACAGCTTTGTCAAGCGAACCCTTCCGGGCTTCTTCATCCAGCCTTGCATGGAACTGGATACCATAATCAATACCAAGTCCGATCATGACCGGGAAGGCACCCATCACTGCCATATTGAGCTTGATACCGGCAAGCCCCATGAAACCCATGGCGGTTGTCAGGCCAATGCCGACGAAAAGTACCGGGAGGAAACGGTGTCTGGCATAGGCAAACAGGATGCCCATGACAATGACCATCAGCACCATTGCGGCGCCTATGAGCACACCGATTGATGAACCCATTTCAGTTTTCATCTGTTCAGCAAATGCGGTGCTTCCGGAGACCGAGATTTTTACTCCAGGTGGCGGATTGCTGTTGTCTATGAGTGCCTCAACATTTTTGAAGCTGGCACTTTTTGCATCCTCTGACAACCCTTCAGAGAGGGAAATCTGCACCAGGGTCAGGACATTTGACGGAATTGCAGTCGCTTTTATTTCTGCAGGGATAAGGGCGACAATCCTCTCGATCTCTCCTTTTGACTGTGGCAGTATGCCGCCGTTTGCACTCTTCAGGAGATCCACAACACTTGCAGATCCTACAACATTGTCCTGCTGTCTGAGATCACGTTCAAGCTCGTCAATAAAGCTGAGAACCTGCGGGTCAAGCGGATCACTGGTTTCAACGATGAGGATGAGCGAGTTTGATGAGAAGGTCTCAGCATAATGATTATTGAGGATCCCTGCCTTTGAATCCTTTTCCAGATAGGTATCGTTCCCTGTTTCCATGGTGATGAGGGTCATCCCGTACAAGGCAATAATAAAAACAATACCGATAACGGCAGCCACCCTTTTCGGGTTGTGGTTAATGATTCCTGCAAGTCTTTCGAATGTCCGGTCAATCATAGAGAAATCCTACCCGTCTTTTGAAAGAACAGAATTGGTTGAAAGAGAGGGAAGAAACCCTCCCGGTGATGTATGTAAACCTTTGTCAGGCGTCACAGACATGGTCGCACCTGTTCAGTGCTGCTTCGTTCGCCGCCGATAGATACCGTATCCGATCAGGATGACTGCTCCCGCAATAACGATAAGCACAACAGGATTACTGAGCAGGGAGTTATCTTTTTCAACCATAATCTGGACTTTCATCGGGTCTGAGATGAGCGAATTGTCCAGTGCATCACGGTACCGGACCTCGGAGTCAAGAGCGTATCCCTTGATTGTTGCTGACTTGTCCATGGAGATTTCAAAGGCTGCTTCTCCTGTCTCACCCGGTGCCAGGGTTCCGAGAAATGCCGTGTCATCACTGCTGGTGAAGGGATCAACGGCACTGATGCGGGCCTGAACACTGTATGCCGTGGCACCGCCTGTATTGGCATACGTGACGGTGATCACTTTTTTCTGGCCCGGGGAGATAGTCCCCGGGTCGGATGTGATATTGAAATCAATTTTTTTTCCGACCGGCAGGCCTATTGTTTCCACGTCTGAAGTGACCTGGTCCCCCTCACTATTGTCGTAATTCACCAGAACATCAACCGGGTATGTCTGCTCTTCTGCGTCACTGGAAACGGACACCTTAAACCTGCTGCTGACGACCTGATTGACAGCAAAGTTGCCGATATACATACTCCCGGAAACAGGAAGAACCGGGCTCATATCGTTCCGGACTATCTTGATTATGGCATTTTTGCCGTTCTCATGGCCGATGTTTTTCACCGTCAGCGTTATGTAGCCTTCAGTACCCGCATTCAGGTGTTCAGTTTCTGATGAAATAACCCGGATCTTCAGTTCGGGCCTGATTTTTATGGGAAGACTGAATGACTCATTGACATCTTTGTAATAGTACTGGATAGTGTCAAAACCATATTGTTCAGCCTCATACAGGTATGAATAGTTCAGGATCAGCGGAAGGTTGTAAGACCCTTGTTCAGCATCCGGATCCACCTTCAGAGTGAATATGGCGCTGGCGATGCTGCTCCCCTTCAGGTCACCCAGCATCTGCGGATCTGACTTGATCGTCACCGGAGCATCCCCGGAAGCGAGCGATACCGTCAGGAATTTTGCAGTGTTGGGGAGGTCATCCCGTTCAATAATGCTGGACTGGATAAATTTGAATTCATTCACTCCTTTATTTTCAACAACCACTTTCAGCTGGACAGTATCTCCCGGGTTGATCTCATTTGTACCTGAAATATATGCAGATAATTCCGGGCTGCCTGCCATGTATTTGGCTGCTGCCTCTGCCGGAGAGATGATAAGCATAGCACAACCCAGGATGATGAGTCCAATGATAAGACTGGTGTGCCAGTTCGATGTGTGCTTTACTTTATTTCGCGTGTTCTGAATCGCAATCATGGATGTCCTCTTGTAAGGATTGCCTAAACCAGTTTCAAAATAATAATATATAAAATCATCGTATATCGCTTATACACACTTATAATAGGGCTGACGGGGAAGGGAATATTGATTCTGAAAGTAATGAGCGTGAAACCGGCACCAGCATGTTAATCAATCAATTTCTGGAGTGCTTCAATCCTGTCCCGAAGTGCCTGTTCCCGCTCTGTCGATTCCGTAATATCGGTCATTGTTATGTAGGTAGTAACAGTATCCTCCAACGCGGCAGCGCTGACCCGGCTGAGAATACACCGGAGACTGCCATCTTTCCGTTTAATCCGGATGGTCAACCCCTCCGGGTCTTCAGAATCCGGCCTGATATTTATTACAGTTTTTTCAATTCTGTCACGATCTTCGGGTGATACCAGATCTGATGATTTCATCTTTATGAGCTCTTCATTTGAATATCCGGTGATTATCGCAATCCGGTGGTTGGCAAAGACAACATCACCATTTTCAATAATGATAATTCCATCCCGGATATTTTCAGCCATTGCCCGGAAGCGTTGTTCACTCTGTTTCAGAGCGGTTTCCTGAGCTTTAAGTTCTGTAAGATCAGTCAGAACGATGAAAGAGTAACGGGTGTCTTTATGTCGCACATCTGATATCCTGGCTGAAACGAACCGGCGCTGGCCATCTTTTCGCAGTATCCACACCTTGAGCTCGTCAAGCCCGTGTTCACCTTTTTGTAGTTTCTGGATCTGGCGTGCTGCAGCTTCCTTATCCTCCGGTGCAATAATTGAAAGCGGCTGCATCTTCCACAATTCTTCAAATGAATAACCGGCAATTTCTGCAATACGCCTGTTTACAAAGACGATTTGTTCATTTTCAAAGATAATAAGGCCGTCATGAATGTTCTCAGCCATTGTCCGGAACCGTTCTTCACTTTCCCGGATTTCCCGCTCTGCAAGAATATGTTCGGTAATATCCTCAAGGATAATGGTAAAGCCTTTTTGACCATCTTCAAAAACAGTCGGGACGGATTTCTGCTTGAAGATCCGCTCCCCCCGACCTTTTACCTGGAATGTGACCGTATCATCTTTTTCTTCGAATCTTGTCGTGATGGTCTCCAGTAATTCGTGAACATCGACATCGGGCGGACTGAGATATATGATATTTTTACCGATGGTATCCTGCCGGGAAAGGTGCAGGAGTGCCAGGAAATTATCATTTACATCGATGATACGGGACTCGTTATCGAGGACCATGATAAGTTCCTTTGAGTAACTGAGCATGGCGGAAAGGGGGACACGCTGGGACAGCGTGAAAACCTTTGCCATTCCATAGGTTCGCATATCAACCTGCCCGGAAATTAGCAGGATATCAAGATATCTCCCGATAGTGTTCTTGTTTTTATTGAGTGCTTTCGAGATATCGGTAACACTCATTCCCTCCCTGTTCTTCTTCAGAAGATCTTTGATCAGAGAGAGTTCGTGTTCGTAGTCGAGCATCATATGAACATGATGGCGAAATGTACTTTTATTCGAAATAATCGCCATTAAATAATCTGCTTGAATAATTAATAAAACAAAATTATTTATAAATGTTTTTTTAATGCATAGTTACCCTGACAATGAAAGATTGTATTTTTATTCTATTCCTGAAAATATCGTATCATTCCCATGGATCTTGAAATATTCGACAGGATGACTGATGAAGACAAACATAAATATCTTGAATTTCTTCTCTGGCATTACCGGGTAGTAGATGCATTCTGGTTCATCAATATCGCAGAGCTGTACGGTCAGCCCTCGGCAGAAAAAGTCAACGAAATGGTATGGGGGCGTGTTGCCGGAATGGCAGCCCGGGATATCGTTGACCGGTTCAACATCAGTGAAAGGGGGCTGCATGGTTTTGTCAGGGCATTGCGTCATTTTCCCTGGGCAATAATCGTGGGGTACGATATCGATGAAAGAGATGACGAGGTCATTCTAACTGTACCGTCCTGCCCGACACAGGAAGCCAGGCTGAAACGGGGTCTGGGAGAATATGTCTGCCGCGAAATGCACCGTGCGGAATTTACCGGTTTTGCTCAGGAAATTGATCCCCGGATTCGTGTCGTATGCGTTTTTGCACCTCCGGACCCCCATCCAAAGGATATGTTCTGCGCGTGGCGGTTTTACCTTCAACCTGCATAAATTCCCCCCCCCAGGCCGATCCAAAAAAGGCGGATAAACCAGCAGGGATTACGATTGAGGGAGGACTGGCGATCGCTTAATAGTGATCCTTCGGATCGCTGAATCTCCCTTTCCATTTCCCGAAATGATTTTTCTTACGGACGTGATAATCCGGCACGTGGATTTTTTTATTCCGCCGATGATTATTGATTACGTGGTACTAATCAAATTACGGCGAATGGATAATGATACCTTTACCTGATATTAGAGTTATTCTGGTCACCGTAACTTCATTAAATGCATGTGTCTTTATCCTGTATGCCTATGACAAGAGCGCTGCACGAAAAAATGTCAAACGAATTTCTGAGCGCACCCTGATATTTCTGGCATTGATCGGGCCTTTTGGTGCATACGGGGCGATGAAGGTGTTCCGGCATAAAACTCAAAAAATAAAATTTTATCTCGTCCCGTTGTTTGCCATTCTTCATATAATACTTCTGACGTGGTCTCTTGTTTTGTGGTTACATTGATGGGGCCAACCAGTAATTTGCATTCTAAAGGGAAAAAAAGGGAAGATAATAAGAAATTCAGCTTACCGGAACAAAGATCTCCGTGATGATCTTTTCGGGTGGCACTTCTCTCGGATCGTTAGGATAAACCTCACGAATCGGCCCGGAAATCATGAGTCCTTTTTCTTTTATCCAGGCAAAGAGTTTCAGGTATGTTGATTCACAGGATTCATATGGGCCATAGTGGATGGTATTGGCCATTTTCCCTACGGGAAGCTCATAGACTTTCATCTCTTTCGTACCTTTTACTGTGCTGGAAACCGGCCAAACGACTTCAACTACAGCAGTCCCTTTTTCATTTGCCTCCATGACAGCTTCAGGTGAAATCTCGTGGCAGATAAATACCGGCGGTCCGGTAATTACCATCTTCTTTTTAACAGTATATTCGTAAACTTTCAAAAGGAGTTCGGGGATCAGTTTGTAGGTTCCCGTCTTTTTTATCCCGATGACCTGCCGTCCTGCGACTTCAACTATTGAGATATCATCCATGGTTACTCACCAGTTTACCATCAATGGTGTCATTTAAAAGACCGTACCCTGCGCACAGTGAAAGTATTGCAACTCTGCCACAAACCATGCTTCTTTAATATCAGCTTTCTCTATACACTTTTGAATGCGAACCAACAGGCATCATTATTTTCTGGACCTGGCAATACGGTGTGCCCACCAGGGCACCTGCCTGCGGCGCAATTTTGGCGCAATCATTGTCGATGAATACAATACGATCGTTTCTACCGGCTATACGGGTGCACCACGAAAACAGATGGATTGCACAGAACTCAATACCTGCTGGAGGAGGGATCACAATATTCCGTCAGGTTCCAACTATGAGAGGTGCCGGAGCGTTCATGCCGAGATGAACGCGCTCCTGCAGGCCGGGAAACTTGCTCGGGGATGTACCCTCTATCTTGCAGGTTTTGATGTTGAGACGGATGAAACAACCCAGATATGGCCTTGTTTCCTCTGCTCCAAGATGATCG
>DADT01000011.1 GCA_002495065.1 Methanoregula sp. UBA471
CTCCGCTTCCAGCGGGGCATCCTCCGGGCATCCCGCAGAGGGATGACATATACGTGCTCCTGCATCTTTTCTGCCATTATGTTACACCTTCAGAGTACTCTTGCGCCAGTTGCGCCGTTTCGNNACCATTACCCACTGGGGCACACGCCGGTTCTGGTCGCATGCTTTTGCCAGCCGTATTTTTCTGCCTTTGCTTAATTTGCTCATGTTCCTTCACCTGATACTAACATTGCTTCTTCTGCCGATGACAAGCGATTGTTCATGATGAGCCGGAAACAGGGATGAGGGATCGATGCCGCGGGCGGATAGTGCCTCCCGGATCTCTGTTTCGTAATCACCATTGCTGATCATGCCGGTCTCACCATATTTTACTTCGAAGAACCGGTCTGCGAGCCTGTCAACTTCGGGTTTTACATATCCCAGCAGGGGTCGAACATACGAACACCCTGTCCGGTTGCCCAGACTCTGTACTTCTGCCCTCGAAAGCATCGGTACCCGGTCATTAAACCGTGTGCCGTCACCGATTACCTGATATTCGGCGGAAAGAGTTTCAACGGCGATCTGGTGTACTGTATTGATTGCATCGTTCGGAAACCCGCACGCATTTACCAGATCTGCCATCTCGTTCAGCAATCCTTCCCGAAATACCCGTTTCTTTAAAGGAAATCCAAGCGCTTGTGCCGCAGCCTCCACCGATGGGATCCGGCGGGACGGGTCGAACACATATACATTGAGTTCAACCTCGTAATACGTACCCAGCATTATTGCTGCAAGGGAACTGTCCTTTCCGCCGCTGTAGAGCACTCCTGCTTTCATTACTTCCGGGTGATTGTATAGTCACGTCTCGCAGGTGTGAGCTGCCTGAGCAGATCCTTCAGTTGCGAATCCGTGATCTTCTTCTTGAGACGCCCGCTCTGGGCGAGCTGGACGAGTTGCTGCTCAACAGCACTGGCAAAATCCGGTTTCGTCAGTTTGATGGTATTCAGGCGCTCCCGGGCATCAGGCTCGAGAATCGACATAAGCACCATCTGGATCTGGGATTTTGCCCTCTGCTGGCGTTCGAGCTCATCCTGCATCGCCTGTTGATCGCCTGCCTGCTGCTGCAGCTGCGCCATTCTGCGCTTGCGGAGTTCACTCAGCTCGTCGTCTCCCATGGTAATTCCTCACTGTGGTACTTCGGATTTTTCCGGTTTCTTGCTTTCAGCTTTCTTTGCTGCCGGTTTTTTCTCAGTCTTCTCGCCTTTTTCGGCCTTCTCACCCTTTGCTGCACCGGCTTTCTCAGTTTTCTCAGCCTTCTTCTTGCCTTCAGCTTTCTTGGGTTCTGGTTCGGCTGTTGCCTTTACGCGTCGTGGCACAGGTGCCGGGGGATTAATCCTGACTTCATGTGCCATGTTATCAAGAAATGCCATGCCAGCGGGTGATACTTTTCGGCCGGTCTTGTCATGGATGACGAGTCCTGCAGCTTCCAGCTGCTGGAGGGATTTGCGAAGGATGGATCCACTGCCTTTCCTGAATGCATTCGGCTTCGAACCACGATTCTTTTTCCCACCGTAAAAACTTCGCATCCTCTCGACACCCAGCGGACCATCGACATAGACACGCCTCAACACAGCCGCCACCCGGACAAACCACCAGTCCGGATCTTCTGGCGGCATTTCTTTATGTGCCCCGGTCTTTGCAAAGGAAGCCCATGCCGGTGGAGTAATTTCCTTCCGTTTCCTGAGCTCCTCTGCGACCTTCCTGATAAGGTGGTCTGCCGAGGCATCGAATACCGTTGTCATTTAGGGACCTCACTGTTCATTTTTTTACTAACAGTCTATACATATTCGTAGATAATGTTTTTATACGTTTCTGGCAACGGTTCCCCCGCCATACCAGATGAAAATCGCTTGTTATTTCCTGGCTGTTTTCCTTTTTTCTTCAAGCACCATCGTCCTTCCACGTACTTCTACAAGTTTCGCATGTGCTTGGGTGGCAACAACTTCGGGGTCGATTTGTGCATTCTGAAGCCATTTTACTTTGATCATCTTTCGTTTCTTAAGTTGTTCCACGATCTCATCGATCATGGTTTCGGTACAGCCCTGTTTACCAATCCATACGGTTGGTTTAAGGTCCTGCATCGATCGGTCAGGATGACTGGACATGAGGCCTCACCAGACGGTAACGGGTCTTTTTATTGCAGGAATGGCAGGTAACAACTACATTTCCCCGGTGTACCCGCACACGCATATTCCTTCCCGGTACGAGAAATGAATAACAGTAATGGCAATACTGCCGGCGGAGCTCCCGATCGATTCGGATCCGCTGACGCATCGCAATCTTTCGTGCGATATCCACATAACGGTTGCTCCGTTCGGGATGCGCCCCAGATTCCTGTCCTGCCTGTTCGAACAGGATATGAATGCGCTCCCTCGCGATCTTCTTTGTCGCAGGATTGCGGGATTTCTCTTTCATTGTCTCGTTACATTGCTCCCGGATGTGGTAATCTATCAGCGTAAGGGATATAAAAGGAACGGTGATTTTTACATTCCCGGGGATTGCAATCAGAATTGTGAAAAATCAGGTCATCCTGACATTTCTTCCGTCTGTCACCAGTTTTTCTTCACAGAAAAGCCGGATTGCCTCGGGGAGACATTCATGCTCCTGCTTCAGGATCCGCTCCGCAAGCAACTCCTCATCATCCCCCTCAAGCACGGTTACACAGCGCTGGAGAATGATCGGGCCGCAATCGAGACTTTCGTCGACGAAATGAACCGTGCAACCGGATACCTTCACACCGTAATTTATTGCCTGCTGCTGGGCGTGCAACCCGGTAAAGCTCGGAAGAAGGGCCGGATGTATATTCATTATTTTTCCGCGAAATTCGTGGACAATGCTGGTGCCGAGGATGCGCATATAACCTGCAAGCACGAAGAGATCCGCATCGGCCTGCTGCATTGCCAGGAGAAGGGCGCGTTCATACATCTCCCGCGAGGGAAACAATGAATAATCGATGATTTTTACCGGAATACCGGCCTTTTCAGCCCTCTCAACCGCATATGCCTTGGGATTGTCCGTAATAAGTGCGACGCAAACCGCAGGGATTTTCCCATGATGAATAGCTTCGATCACTTCCTGGAAGTTCGAACCCCTGCCTGATGCCAGTACTGCGATGCGTTTTTTCATCATGTTCCCTGTCGGTGGTATGTCTGAATTTTTCTTAATGGTCTTACTCCCCTTTTTCCTGATGGATCACTATCTTTACCTTCACGATACGCCGTCCATGCATCTGCATCACTACCAGGGAGATCTTTCCATCGTTGATCTCTATTTTTTCCCCGGGATGCAGAGGGATATGCCCCAGCCGGTCAATAACGAGCCCTCCGATAGTTTCATAGGATTCGTCCGTCGGAAGGTTAAGCGTCATCCTCTCGTTGATGTCATCGACCCACATCTGTGCATCAACCGCAAATACACCTTCAGAGATATTCTGGATCTCAGGCTCTTCCTTATCATATTCGTCAAGGATGTCTCCGACAATTTCCTCAAGGATATCCTCGACAGTTACAATTCCGACAAAACTGCTGTACTCATCGATGACGATCGCCATCTGGACGCGGTGCACCTGAAGTTCTTTTAGTAAGTCGTCAATTTTCTTGGTTTCGGGTACAAACATCGGGTCATACATGACCTCTTTGATTGTCGAGTCTTTACGGTGCGAGACCATCGCGGAGAAGACATCCTTAACATTCAGTATCCCGGTGATATTGTCAATCTGGTCATGATACACAGGAATACGTGAAAAACCGGTCTCATTGAAGATCCGTATCGCTTCTTCAAAGGTTACCGTGTCTTCCATGAGGGTAACATCAACCCGTGGGGTCATGATCTCGCGTGCGGTGGTGTCGGCAAATTCCAGCACCGAGTAAAGCATGTCCTGCTCTCCCTGTTCAATGGTACCATCCTCTTTGCCAACATCGATCCATTCCTTAATCTCCTCTTCGGTCACTGCCGGTTCGCATATCTCCTTACCCATACCGAACTTCGGACTAATCTTCTCGACGAACCATATGAGTGGGATAAAAACACGGGAAAGGAAAAGAATGACCGGAGCTACGGCAAGCGCAAATGAATCCGATGCCCTGGAAGCATAAATCTTGGGGCCGATCTCCCCGAAAAAGAGGAGGACGATAACAACAAACCCGGTCGCTATACCGATACCGATATCGCCAAACATCTGTATGGCGATCGAAGTAGCAAGTGCTGCTGCTGCGACATTGACGATATTATTACCAATCAGGATGGTGATGAGCAGGTGTTCCGGGGATTCTTTTAATGCTGCTACAGCCTGTGAACCGTGCTTTCCTTCATTGACAAGTGTCCTTGCCTTTGCACGGGTGATCGAGATAAGGGCAACTTCAGTACTTGAAAAAAACGCCGACAGAATGATACAGATGATGAAGAGCAGGATTTCAAGGATATCCTGGATCATCGCTTTTCACGCCGTGCCGGTGCACGCAGATTATTGTTGATCATAAATAAAAATACACTATCCTATTCGGGATGGAATTACATAAAACCAGCGCTTTAATCCATATATTCCCGCATAAAGGCACAATCGCGGGCAAGCAATAAAATCTTTTCTTCATGAGACAGGGGATGCGGCAGGTTCAGGTCTTCGATCTCGAGAGTAAGGCTTCCTTTGAAGTCGTGCTCTTTCAATGATTCCATAACCCGGGCCATTGACCTGTGCCGGTCGAGAGGGTAGTGCGCTTTCCCGTTATCAAACCGGCTGATATGCACATTGATCAGCCTGTCGGAACAGAGGTCAATATACCGGAGAGGCTCGTCTTCAGATTTTGACATTGCATGGGCAACATCGAGCGTAAAGAACAACCACGGCTCTTCGTCAAGCAGCGAACGCATGCGTTCCGGTGTGCAGAGTAAGGAGTTGACGATTGGTTCCATGTTTTCCATGCCGATTTTAATCGAATTGCTGGTTGCCACCTCGCGGATTGCGGAAACAAAGTGATCAAATCGTTCGAAGTCTGCCGGACTGGGGGGTCGTTTCGCTGTTCTTCGGCCGGGGTGTACGGTAAGGACATGTGCTCCAAGCTGCTCTGCAATCGTGACAGCACGGACAGAATATTCCACGGAAACCCGTGCCACGTCAGGATTGATGGAACAGGGATTCATGTCGAGAATGGGGGCATGGACAGTCAGCGTCGTAATTTCGGGATGGTCCTTCCTGCATGCAATCACCTCATTCACCGGAAGGTCACGAAGCCAGAAATGCGGTGTCTCCAGCCAGAACTCCATGGCATTTAAGCCGGCCCGGGATACAAACGAGAATATTTCCCCAACGGTATATTCATGAAAGAACATACTCGAAACCGAGAAGGAAACCATGGTAGTACTACTTCATATGCCGTTTTAGCCTAATAATTGTTGATGGACTGGTTCAATCGCCCTGATGTCGCTGCCGTTCCTGAAAGGGCACCATTGCGGGTCTCTGAACTTTCAGCGATTATTGAAAGCCTCCTGGACAATCCGATCCTTCAGGATATCCTGGTCCGTGGCGAAGTGACTAACTATACGCATCACGCACGGGGGCACCGCTACTTCTCGCTCTCTGAAAAAGGTGGGGGTAACACCGCTGCGGTTATCAAATGTGTCATGTGGTGGTCCGATGCAGAGCGGCTTTCTTTCATCCCTTCTGAGGGAATGGAGGTAATGGTCACCGGAACGGTCAGGGCGTATGCGCCGCATGGAGCATACCAGCTCCAGGTTAAAGAAATACATAAAGCCGGTCTTGGCGAGAAATTCCTGCTTATTGAACAGTGGAAACGGCAACTTGCTGCCGAAGGGTGTTTTTCTCCGGAACGGAAACGCTGCCTCCCCGCATTCCCCGTACGCGTCGGTGTGGTCACTTCAGAAACGGGCGCCGTAATCCATGATATCCGGACTGTCGTAGGGAGACGGTACCCCCTGGAAATTATCATCTCACCCACCGCGGTCCAGGGTGAACAGGCACACCGGGAGATTGCCTGCGCTATTTCCCGCCTTGCCGGCATGGTTGACGTGATGATCGTCGCACGGGGAGGAGGCAGCTTTGAGGATTTGTTCCCTTTCAACCACCCGGATGTTGTGCGGGCAATCGTTGCCTGCCCTGTACCGGTTGTCAGCGCAATAGGGCATGAAGTGGATGTTACGTTAAGCGATCTCGCTGCAGACCTCCGGGCTGCGACACCCTCGGCCGCAGCAGAACTGGCAGTACCGGACCGGCTGGTGCTGGCAGCCCGGGTACAGGACCTCAAAGGGAGACTGAATGCGGCTTTGCAGGACAGGGTTGCCTGGGCATGGGATGAAATTTCCGATCTCTGCGACCGTCTCCGCCCGCAGAAGTTCTGCCGTAAACTGGAAGAGCGGAAACAGAACATCGCTGACCTTTCAGACAGGCTCGAACGAGCTTTTTCAAACCTGCTCGGGCGCAAACGCCTGTTGCTCGCGGAGATGAAGACTGCACTGGACAGCCGGAACCCCCTCGCTGTCCTTGCCCGGGGTTATTGTGTTGCGGAGAAGAGCGGGACGGTCGTAAAGAGTGCGAACGCTATAACAAAGGGAGATCGGATGAAAATCAGGTTCTATGAAGGCAGCGTCCAGGTAATCGTGGAAAAGGTGGATCATGAAAGAAACCTATGAGACAAAAATCGAACAATTAAGAAAGATCATTGGAAAGATCGAGGACGGGAACACCGGGCTTGATGAGAGCATACAGCTGTATGAACAGGGCGCAGCGCTGGTGAAACAGTGCGAGATACTGCTTACTGAAGCGGAATTAAAAATTACCACGCTCAGCCGGGACGCATAGCTGTCAGCGTTACAATCATATCTTTCCCTGCGGCAAGGTTTGCCACAAGTGCTTTTGGCAGGGTAGCTGCTACGTGATCGGACAGGATACCGATTGTCCGTCCACAGATGAAAGTACTCCGTCGCCAGACCAGGTCTGTCGGATGGTGTAGTGTCAGACCGGAAGAGCCTCTTGATTTCACCTCAACGGTAATCCCGTCGCATGCGAGCCGGGTAACCAGGACCGCATCGTCGTGACATAACACCCGTTTGAATTCGGCGGAAAGACCACAACATCCTTTGTCCGCTGCAATACCGATAATGCAGTTACCATTTTTCGTGAGGTGATTCTCACAAGTCACCTCAAAGGTCGTCGGATGGTTGCCAAGGACAAAGGGATGTCCCCTGCAAACAATGGTTTCCTGAGCCTCCATGCTTTATCATGTGAGGGTTGCCATTCATATTCAATGTTTATAACCGTCCACTGCCCCGGGTGCAACGAAGAGACCGAACACGAGGTTGTCACCGAATCCCGGGACCTGCTCGTCCGCTGCACCGCCTGCGGTCACCACCAGCGCATAAAAAAGGAAAGAGAACCCCAGTCCCTCATGGTCAAAGCAATTGTCTCCAAAGAAGGGACATCGCTTGTCTGCGGGATTGAACTTGCGGAAGATGACGAATGCAGCGTCGGAGATCATCTGGTTGCGGAATGCGGGGAAGAAGCGTTCGGTGTTGAGGTAAGTTCCATTGAAAGCGGGGAGAAACGGGTCAACCGTGCAAAGGCATCCGATATCACAACTTTGTGGACCCGTACGATAGAGCAGGTAGTGGTAAAAATCTCTATCCACGACGGCAGAAAAACTGCACCGGTTTATATGGAAGTTGACGGGGAACAGCCGTTTGTCGTAGGTGAGATGTATACGGCTTCAGGAAAGAGATTCAAAGTCTCTCACCTTAAACTGCGTGACGGGCCGTTGATGAGAAAAGAGGGCTGGAAAACTGTCGCCCACCGGATAAAACGGATATACGGCACGCGGTTATAGATATTTTTTAATTGCCCCGGTGAGTTGTTCCGGATGAACGACTCCTTCAAACCGCTCCTTGAGGATCCCGTCCTTAAGAATTACTATTGTTGGTGTTACCTTCAGCTGAAATTCCCCGATATACTGAGGATTCTTTATCGCATCGATCTCTTCAATGGTAATGTTGAGGGATCGTGAGACTTCGGCATTGATCGGGGTCTGCTCCATGCATCCCATGCACCCCGGCTGGTAAAAACAGATAACACGCACTGCCATGAAAAATCAATGGAGAGGGAAATTAAAAGAGTTTGTGGAGGTTATTTAACGATTGTTGATAGAAACTACGCGTATATCGGCATAGGGATAACCAAAGTCAACGACAACACCTGACTGAGTCTTTTGAGTAATTTCCCCGGTCCGGACATACGTTATGGCAGAGGTATTGGAAACTTCCGTTTCGGGATTATCCGACACACCCATTGCCAGGACGTCCCCGATGTTAATGTCGCTGATATTGACTTTATTAAGCATGAGTTGATCCGTCGACCAGGTCTGGGTCATGGAATCAGCCGAAGGGATGCTGATGCGTTTCTGTTCATTGAGTTTCATCCCGACTATTCCTGCACTGATTGCATTGTATTCCGGAGAGAAAATCGCAAATTGTTTGGCCCACCCGCTGTCAGTTGTGTATATCTGTACCGGGTAGAGCGCGCGGGTCAGAGACTGGTTTGCTGTGATGCTGATTTGTTTTGATAACATCAGTCCTCTGCTGGTTGGGGCGGTCTTTATGTATGATTGCTGGTCTGTTGTCAGGATGGGATTTCCTCCGGCATTGAAGAACGTGTAATCGATTACAACGGTATCGCCTGGTTTAACCACCGTAAATATACTTAACCAGCCCGAACCCATGCCCGAAACTATCATGAGTACGACAAAAAGTACACAGGCACCTACAATCAGGACCTTTTTCCACAATTTCGTCGATGCATCCTTCTTTTTCTTTTCACCCATGCTTTTTTTTCCTCCTTACTACATCATAATCCAACGGTCATAAACTATTCCGCTCTGACAGTATTAAAATAAAATTTTAAATGAGATAAATACTAACTTAAGGTTAATCTATCGTAATGCATGAGGGACAAAACAGGAAATGAGGGATGCATCCTGTGTGGAAAAAACAAGCCCTCTGAAGCACTTTTGGAAAGAGCTGAAGGAATGCGGGCTTTGTGGGAAATAGCATCCGCTCTTTTCGCTGTCGAAGGCTACTCCCTTCCCGGAAGAAGCGCACAACAGAATTGTCGTGTAATCCGGGGAATCTTACGTGTTGATATCAGATACGATGAGGGAAAGGAGAACCGTCCTGTCGGATCTGTCCGGCAGAGAAAAAGCAGGAGATATTTCTTCAGCTCATCAATCCGACACCTGACAGGTGAGGGGACGACAGGGAAAGAAAAAAATAAGGGCAACAGCCAGGATTAATCACATAGAAGTTCCAATGCAGCGCGTCGCTGCAATGCCAGAAGACATAATTGAAGAGGAAGAAAATGCCTGGTTAAAAAGGCCCCTGGAGGTCAAGCCCGGTAAGAAAAAAATCTCCCAAAAATCGCGCAATGAGATAAAATAACGCTGATTTTTTCCTGCACCACCTTTTTTCCGATTCCTTTTTGAACTCTTTTCACCAAAAAGTCTATGGATGGATAAAAAAAAAGTCCGGGACTATATGACCTATGACGTCGTCAGCGTCGATATGCACGGGACAGTCAAAGATGTTATAGAAAAAATACAAAAGACCCATCATGATGGTTTCCCGGTTATCGATGGTGAGGTGGTGGTTGGATATATTTCAGCCAGAGATCTTCTTTTTGTACCACTGACAAATCCCATCGAACAGGTAATGTCCAAAAATCTGATAGTGGCTGATCCGGATATGGATATCAATGATGCGGCACGGGTGATCTTCCGGAGCGGGATCCAGAAACTTCCTGTTGTTGATGAGAAAAACCGGCTCCTGGGGATCATATCCAATTCAGATGTAATACGCTCCCAGATCGAACACGTTTCGCCGGAAAAAGTGTTTAATTTTATCACCACATTAAAGAAGCTCTACGGAGTCGACCCGGAGCTGGGCAGAGGATCAGTGCCCGTAAAGGATCTTCTTCCGACCCAATCAAAGATTTATGAGGATGAACTCGAAGGGCGGATGTACGAGATCAAGAAAGGACTTGCCGAGCCCATTATTGTCGTGAAGCGACCGGGAAGGATCATTCTTGTTGATGGGCATCACCGGGCTATCGCGGCAAAAAAGCTCGGGATAACCGCGCTCGATGCATATATTATCGAGATAAAGGAAGACATTGAACTGGGCATGGAACGGACTGCCCTTGCAATGAATTTAAAGACACTCGATGATGTCCAGATCCTCGACTATGCAAGGCACCCCCTTGTTGCGATCACGCATCGTCTCGTAAAAAGAGTCTGATTCCCTTTTTTTACTCTGATAGAAATTGATCCGTGTAGTGGGATCATTCAACTCAGCATCCATATGACCTGCACAGTAAACAGAAAGCAAAATGGGGACCTGTTCGGCATCTTGTCCATCTGACGCCATTTAACCGTATAAAAACTCATGTGTCCTATCCCGAAATCATTTCACAAAAATATTCAATAATATGAGCAATCCCACCCCCTCGGGGGTCGCTCGGCCGCCTCGTCGGGGCCTCGCTGGGCAAGAATGCTGTTTGAACACTTTAATTTTACACAGGGGGTCAAGGGGGCGCACCCCTTGGGCTGCCTCCCCTCTGGGGGAGAGAGGGGGTCACCCCCTCATAAATCGGAAAAATTTGAGGCGTCTGATAGGGTTTTACCCGGCAGCAACTGAGTGAAATGAATTCGGGGTACCACAGTATAAAAACTCAAGAGCCATCATACCGGAGGTCGAATTTTTCATTTAATACATGCTCTTTTACCACCGTTCCATCGGTCACGACCACTTCAGGCCACAGACGGGTTTTGGAGTGAACGATAACCCGGTCACGTAGTACAGCCCGGGGACCAATTACCGTATCGTTTTCAATACTGCAGTGTTCACCGATATGCGTGTCATTGTCCATAATGCAGCCGGATATGGTAGTGTTGGCACCGATGACAACCCGGTTATAAAGAGAGGATGAAAAAACCTTCACATTATTCCTGAGGATACATTTGTCACCAATACTCGTGTACGGCCCGATCAGGACATTGTCACCGATAGTTGTACCGGGGCCGATAGCGACCGGCCCGATGACTTTGGTATTCTTGCCAAGGGTAATCGAATCGCCCAACTGGACCGGTCCCTGGATCTGCGCTCCATGCATGGACAGGTTGCCGATAATGTCGGAAAATGAAATATCCTGGAGCTTCCAGCGTTCAGCCTGACGGAGGGAATGCGGGCTGCCCACGTCGGTCCAGTTACCACGGGCAAGCCAGCCTTTCAGTACATATCCTTCCTCCATCATGCTGGGAAAAAGGTCGCGGGCAAAATCATATTTTGTGCCATGAGGGATTTTGTCAAAAATTTCCGGGCTGCAGACATACATACCGGTGCTTGCGAGGTTGGAGAAAATCTCCCCGGGCGAAGGTTTTTCCTTGAATCGTTTGATCTCGTAATTTACATCGATTTCAGCAATACCGTATTCACTGGGATCTTCAATAGAAATAAGCCCGATGGTCGTGGTTGCTTTCTCCTTCTGATGGATGCGGTAGAATTCGAGGACGTTGAGATCCGTGACATGGTCCCCGCCTACAACAAGGAAATCCTGGCCATCGAGGTACCGCTGTGCGTTTTTCACGCTGCCGGCAGTCCCGAGCTTGGTTTTTTCATGCACATACGTGATCTCGACCCCGAAAAGCGAACCATCACCAAGGGCTTCCTCAATTGAATTGCCCATATAACCAAGCGTGAGAATAACTTCACGGAATCCCATATTCGAAAGATGGGATACCAGGTGCTGGATAGAGGGGCGGTTTACAATAGGAATACAGGGCTTAGGCCGTTCAAAGGTAAGAGGACGGAGCCGGGTCCCTTCCCCACCACACATTATGCACACCTTCATAGCACAAAATTAGTGCTGGATCGTTTTAATTCTAGTGCATATAATGAGGTCCGGCTGTCAGGATTTTTTTAAACGGGCAGAATTCGTGAGTGTATTCATTGAACCATGTCATCGGCTCCCGAAAATTTTCCTTATCCGTCAATAAACAGGATGGGCATGCAGGGGAAGGATAGTTGGTACCAATTTGCAGTTATAAAATCCGGGAGTTATGCCTTTTCAGGGAAGGGATGTAAATCAGGAGGTGCCCGGCTTTTGTCCTGGAAGTCTTTTTATTGAACCTCACGGGTTATGATCGGTATAATTAGGGTGAAATGAAATTATGATGGAGGGATCTGATGGTTTATGGGTGATGAATATCACCGGATTATTCCTGCTGTAAAAGGGAGGGTACAATGTCTCGAGGAAAAAAAAGAGCCACTGGAACACTGCAGGCTCTGCATTCACTGCCGGGAATTCAGGATCAGGGGTACGTTTGTGAAATCCCCCTCACTTGCGTACTGCACAAAAAGCAGGGCGACAGATAACGTGGATCTCACACAGGCTGATGCAGTGAAATGCGCTGATCGGCAGGGAGAGGGTTTCCATAGCATAACCAGCATCATCGGTTAATGCTCTCATGGAAAATATATTCCGATAAAATGAAGGGTTTTATGCTTAAGATCCATTTCTCCCACAGAGGTTCTGGAAGTCCTTTTGCAAGGGATCTCAAAGGTACATATACTATTTAATCAATTCTGGCGCGAAATTCATCCAAATCATCCCGTGCTTTCATACAATTTCCTGAAATCCTGATCAGGCAGTCAGTAATGCTGCAATCACGTCCATTTTGACATGTTCCTCGAAGAGATCTGCAAGCCTGTCATAGGGATCGGGTTCTGCTGCCTGAATTTGAACGAAAGATAATCCTTTCCTTGCATTCAGGTAAGAGAGCAAAGCATTTACTGCTGACAGATTTAAAAAAAGGCCGTGAAGATAGGTGCCAAAGACCAGACCATCATCGCTCACTCTGCCATCCCCCGCAAATGCCTCACGATTGCTGCCTTTTTCGGTAATGCCCATATGAATTTCATAACCGCTTACCTCACCCATCTCCGACAGGATGGGCGGGACAGGGCATGCATTCCGCGTTACCTGAAAGGTATTTTTATCGTACGATGCAAACCGGGTAATACAGTCGAGCAATCCAAGACCTTCATAAATTCCTGCTGAGGACTCAAATCCGGCATCGATAAGTTGTTTCCCAAGCATCTGGTAACCCCCGCAAATCCCGATGATCGGAATGCCGCGTTCTCGAGCGGCATGGAGTTCACGATCTGTCCCGGTCTGGAAAATCGTAGTCAGATCTTCAATAGTATTTTTTGTTCCGGGAATGATGACACAATCATATCCGCCCAGAGATGCTCCCGGTGCAACATACTCCACAGCAGCATGTCGCTCGAGCAGCTCAAAATCCGTGAAGTTGGAAATTTTCGGGAGCCTGATTACCGCAATCCTGACCGCTACCGGATTTATTTTTTTATCTCCTATTGAAAGGGAATCCTCACTCGGCAGCGGGATATCGAAATAGGGAACAACTCCCAGCACAGGAATGCCGGTGAGATCCTCAATTTTTTTTACGCCGGGCATGAAAATTGCCGGATCCCCCCGGAACTTGTTTATAATGATACCCCTGACAAGGGGTCTGATATCCTCAGGAAGCAGCTTGATCGTCCCATAAATCTGGGCAAATACCCCGCCCCGCTCGATATCAGCGACAAGGATCATCGGAATGCGGAGAGTTTTTGCAAGCTGTATATTTGCTATATCCCGGTCGTAAAGGTTCAGTTCTGCAGCTCCGCCTGCACCCTCCACAACAACATGGCCAAACCTGGATTTCAGCCGTTCGAAAGATTCGAGAGCCTTTTCAAGAAGTGCCGGGGTTTCCCTGTAATAATCTGCAATATGGATATCTTTGTACGGATGCCCATACAACACGACCTGTGAGATGCACTCACCCTTCGGTTTGAGAAGAACAGGGTTCATATCCGTAGCCGGAATTAATCTGGCAGCAAAAGCCTGCATTGCCTGTGCCATACCTATTTCCCCCCCATCCCGTGTGACATACGAATTCAGGCTCATATTCTGGGATTTGAAGGGTGCAACCCCGATACCACGTCTGACAAGACAGCGGCAGATTGCCGCAACGGTTACACTCTTGCCAACATGGGATGCTGAACCCACCACGAAAAGGGACATGCCAGTACTACACGTGGACTTTTGAATCATAAAAAGCAGATTCTCTCTTACCATTATCCAAAAACAGTCTGCCAAACCAGAAAATACACTGCCTTCCGGCTGAATACGCCCGTAAACTTCAGGCAATGCAAGGTAATAAATAACGAGAACCTTAAAAATACATGTAATGATTGGTGGGATTTGCCCGACGTGTGGACTACCTAAAGAACTATGTATCTGTGAAGAGGTAGCAAAAGAACAGCAGAGGATCAATGTCAAGGTAAACAAACGCCGATACGGGAAAGAAGTAACGGTTATCGAAGGACTTGATCCAACTGATATCGATCTCGAAGATCTGTCAAAATATATGAAAAGCAAGCTTGCCTGTGGCGGTACGGTAAAGGGAAACACCATTGAGTTGCAGGGCAACCACCGCGACAGGGTCAAGGAACTGCTTTCGCTGAAAGGTTACAGCACAGAGAATATTTCCTGATTATTTTTTAATTCGGTTGGAAGAAAAATTCGTTCATAACCATTTTTTTTCTTCTTTTTTCTTTTTTCTTTTTTCTTTGGGTTTGTCTGGCATAGTGATCCCGCCATCGCAAGAAAGCATATTCCTATGCTGGTGGTTGCACGTAATTTCAGGTGCAGGAATCATGCAGCACGAGCTATCCTTAATCAAGTAAAAGTTAAAAAAATCAGATAAAGAATCTGAAGGTTACCCAGGAAATAAACAGCATAATAGCAGCATACTTCAGGCCTGCAGTAAGCCGCCCTTCACCCATCTGTCCGGCGACAAGTCCGGAGAAGAACCCCTGGAGCAGAGCTGCATGCGAAAAGAGCCGCTTATAGAGGAACAGATCTACCTGCCCGATGAATCCCTGTGCACCGGAGGAGGCGGCTGCAGCACCTGCAGTAGCCATCGTCGTTAAAAATGTAGCAACAAGGATTGCAACGACGAACAGGAATACTGCAAACGAGACGAGCACGATGATCACATAGATCAACATATTGTTGCTGCGTTCCGTGGCAAGATTTACAACTTCGAACGTATCTTTCGCCGCAGCACGGAGCACCTCGCTGATATCCCCACCCGCTTTACTCGCTTTTGCGATCAGGTCGACACTCCGGTCAGCGAGGGGAGTGCCAAGATCTTTGCCGAACCGGTACATGGATTCGACAAAACCTGCCCCCCAGGACATGTCCTGATCAAGCTTTCTGATATGTGGCGTAAGCGTCGAATACTCCGCACTGGCTACAATGTGCACCGCATTGGGCAGGGTCATGCCGGAATCATTCATTCCCGCAAGATCACGGAAGAAATTCGGGAGCGCGTTCTCCAGACTTTTTACCCGCCATTGTTCTTTAAAGTCGAGAAAAGCTACCGGAACAATAGCAACAAGGACTGCAAAGACAATAAAATCGTCAATGACGGTCGAAGTAAAAAGAACCTGGATTCCATACGAGGCCACCATCGATATAAAACCGCCGATAAAGATGATGAGGGCGAGCGGAACACTGACAATAAGTATGTTGACCGGCTCTTCAGTAAGTACCTGGAGAGGGTGTTTCAGGAATTTTCCCATTCCCTGTCGGGTACTCCGCTCATGCTCCAGACTTCTCGTGATTTCATCGACATCAGCTTCGACAGATCTCAATTCTGCGGATTTGAGCGGAGTCGGGGACTTTTCACCCCGGTTGACCATATTTTTGACGTGCTCTGTGATACCCATGTTCAGGACTCCGGTGTCATGGAACTGATCATTATGACGAACATTACACTTCCCAGCGGGATCATGAGGTAGATAACTGCATAGAGAAACAGGGGATTGTTATCTCCCGACATCACTGACATGATCGACTGGAGGATGATTAAGAACAGGGTGCCCGCAACCATGGCAGTAACATACGATTCGGACACAAGGGCCAGGGTTTCAAGGAACATTTTCTGGGTCTGCCGGTTTTCCAGCGCGTATTGTTCAGCTTTTGTCCTGAAATACTCAGTAATATTTCCCCCGCTCGAAACACTTGCCATTGTTCCCTGTAAAAACTCTTTCATACGCCTGCTTGGTGTACTCGATGAAACCAGCCGGAGAGAATCAATCAGGTCCCTTCCGAAAATATCAATTTCCCGTGCGATATATCGTGCTTCAACTGCACTCTGGCCATATATCGTGCTGCTGCCCAGCAGGCGGAATACCTCCGCAGGGGTGATACCCGCGGTTGACATGGATGTGATGTAGTTGATCGCATACGGCAGGCTCGCATCAATGTTCCGGCGACGGTTCCCCGCTTCGAGTCCAGGATACAGCATGAATACAAGATAGGTAAGTCCACCGAAAACCAGGAGGGAGAAGATCGTGATAACGACGGTTCCAATCACAAGGCTGTACGCGGAAAGTCCAACCAGAAACTCAGGTACCTCCCCCTTATACGTGATGAGCTTAGGGAGTTCGAAAACCCACGTGATAACACCGATTATAATGGCAGCGGATAATCCGACGACGATTGAACTGACATACGCAGTCGAGAGATAGACTTCAAAAGGGGTTTTAAACCGGGCTGACAGGAGGTCATTTCTGAGTGTCACATAGCTTTCCCGTTTTGCCTTCATCTTTTTTCCGAGAAGATTGAAACAAAAACGCTCAAAGCTATTCATAGAGGTCCTTCCTCACCTTTTCGATAACGGCTTCTGGATCGCGGTGATAGGAGATGAGAATCTTGGCTACGTCCTTGTAATGCCGGATCTTCTTTATCCGCATCCACTCAAGCACTTCCTGACGGCGTTTTAGTTCTTCACGCATCCGGTTCTCGCTCCACCCCTTGGCTTCCATGATTTCTTCAAGCAGGTAAGACTTGCCGGAGTAGGTAATCTCATCAGTAGCTGACCGCCACTTGAAAACCTCGTTGGTAATGAGTTCATTTGTTCTCGGATCGATATCCAGAATCTCCACTATCTGCTTGCTCCTCCTGATACGTTTGCCACCAACCCGGCCCTGCACCTGAATGCAGACAAAATCAAGTGCGGACAGCATGTTTCGCGGAACATCCATTGGCGGGTTTTCGATACGGTGGACTACACTCGCCACCGAATCTGCATGGATTGTTGAATACGTGGTATGCCCGGTGCTCATTGCCTGGAAAAGGGTCTGGCATTCCTTGCCACGGACTTCTCCCACGAGGATGTATTCCGGACGTTGCCGCATTGCAGCACGCAGGAGTTCGTACATATTGATCTCGCCTCTCCCCGATGTATCAAATGAGTCCCGGGTAACACTCGGTATCCAGTTCGGGTGGGGGAGTTTCAGTTCACGGGTATCTTCAAGAGAGACAATCTTCGATAACGGGGGTATAAACAGAGAGACAGCATTCAGGGATGTTGTCTTCCCGGAAGCAGTTCCACCGGCAAAGATTGCAGATTTGCCATTCTCGACGCAGAGCCAGATGTATGCAATCGAAAGCGGAGCGAATGTTCTCCATTCAATGAGATCCGTGGGAGTGATCGGCTCGTCCTTGAATTTACGGATGGTGAAGGTAGAGCCGTGAGCAGTTACTTCCTGACCCAGTGTCATCTGGATACGTGAACCGTCCTGCATGGTTGAATCCAGAATGGGCTGTGAGATTGAGATGTATTTACCCGAACGCTGGGCAAGTTTCGTTACAAACGAGTCGAGCTCTTCGGCATTCGTGTAGGTAAGAGTGGTTTTCATCGACTCGTAGTTGTTATGATATACAAAGAGCGAAGTGTGGACTCCGTCACACGAGATATCTTCAATATATTTATCGTGCATTATTGCATCGATAAGTCCGTCACCGAGGAAGTCCTTGTGCATATTGTAGAGGATAACCTCACGCTGGACAGGAGTAAGCTTAATGCCAAAATCAAGGATGATATCCGTTGCTGCAGCCCGCAGTTTTATACCAGCTTCCTCTTTGGAGATGTCTTTTGTGTTGATATCAAGGGTTTCGAAGAGGCGTTCCTTTAATTCCTTTAACAGTTCTTTTTCAGGATCGGTGAGGAGTGGCTCGAGTACCTGGTAGGTATATTCGTGAGTGGCATGATCGTATATAATCTGGATATAAGCATACGGCGGGTTTACAGGGTAGATTTCTACCTCTTCAATACCGGGCGATGGTTTGAAGGAAATATCAACGAGCGGACCATGTTTCTTGGGATCATATTCCTCAAGAGTTGTATGAATGGCCTTGAAAAGTGAAGTAAACCAGGGTTTCTTTGCTTCGATTCTGGGTTTTATCGCTTCCGTTCCGATACCCGCTTCAATGTCGAGATCCTTGAAACCCGCGGTGGAAAAATTTTTCTTCCAGATTTCATCGAAGTCAGGTGGCAACGTACCAGTCCCTTCAAAAGCACTGATACGCCCATGCAGTTTGAGTTCGTCAATTTTAAAGGATACGCCTTTGGGAAGGATGAGCCCGGAGAAATCAGAGATCTGATCAACATTGACAATCTTTTTATCCGCATCTGTAACTGGTTCTATTTCCGGGGGAGTAATCGTTGTTTTTATGGATTTCGGCCTTATTGCAGCCTTTGGATCTTCATCGATTATCTGGATCTCGTTTTCTTTAGGTGAACCTGCCTGAAAATCCCGTGAGCCCTGAGCGGAGGGCATTTCCCTGCCGGCCAGAAGTTTACCAAGGGACTCTCGTGCATCATTTCCTCCAATCCCCCGATCAGATTCAGCAGGTTGTGAAATTTTTGCGGATTGATAGGTTTTTTTCTGCTGGGCACCGGCATCAGAAAATACCAGATCGTCAGAAGATGCAGGTGCAGTTGTTGGAGATTTCTCCTTTTCAGGCATGCTCATTTTTTTCCTGAGAGCAGTGAAATCGCCTATGTCGGAGACAGTTTCACCTGCTGATCCAGTACCGGATTTAGGTGCCGTATCTTTTGGTTTCTTTGCCTCCTCATCATTTTTGGTTCCCTTGATCTTACTGATAAGGGAATTTACATCATCCAGTGATTCATCGTCATCCATGTTCAATCCAGACCACCCGTTTTGACCTTTTTCTAGATCTACGCTTGCTTTTATATTAAATGATTTTTTTTTCTTTTATGTGGTACTTTGGATTTTTGCTTTTCATTATATTTATACATTTACTATTTTAATATTGAACCGGACGGTCGATTTCAGTAAATAAAAAACATTTCCAAAGTTGAATGCGTTCTTAGTTCCCGGATAGATCCGACTGGATGCTTTTTAAAACAACGCGGATAAGACCGAGGTGTGCATCTGCGGTAGTAAAAATACACACAAAAAGATCCCCGACAGGCGCAATAATAAATTTGTTCTCGTCAGTTTCGAGTATCAACTGATCAAGGGAACCAATTTTCATGTCCTGTGCAATTTTTGCCCCGGCCCTCATGAGGTCTTCGGCCGATGCCGCCACATGTTCAAAATCGGCATCCCCGATGCAATTAATAGGAAACCCTTCAAAAAAAGCAGAAACTGCAATTACTCCGGCCAGATTTTTAATCTTTTTCAGCGTTTTTCTGTCAAGACGATGAGGTAGTTCCGGAATGCTGCAGGTTTCTTTGCCGGACTCTGAGGTATCCGGAACCGTCTGTTGATCACTTATGGACAGGCCCTGTTCCCGGGAGATCTGGATGGCACGGGAGAATTCTGTTTCAGAATATTTCCTCAGGTTGAAGGTCTCCGGAGTATCCGATGATTCAGGTGATTCCATCGTCAGATGATAAAGTGCCGACTTTCCACGGAAGATTGCATCATTTTTTTTCAGATATGCTCCATACAGTTTTCCATGATCATTAAGAATAAAACCATGTCCCGATCCGGTCAGAATCTCGAGTAATCCACGGAATGTTGTCAGGTACTGGAACAATCCATCCTTCTGAGGATTTGTGACAGATTCTTCAACAATTCCAGCGGGCAGTCTCATAAAAATAAGAAGCGATGATTAGAGGGCAGCAATAAGCCGGACCTTATTCTTCTTTAATTCATATCTGATTCTTCCGATATTTGCTGTCGTATCTGCAACGATGGCAATAAGTTCATCAGCGGAAAGCGGTGAGAGTATGATTGGCCCCTTTTCCAGTTCAACGAGCATTTGGGAGAGTTCTCCTTTTCCCAGAGTGTTGCCCATTGCTTCTGAGGTACCAAGACCGGTCGAAGCCATGGCACCCAGTGCTTCAATATCCACTTTACCGGAAACCGCACTTTCAATAACAAACCCGTCTCTTCCCACCACCACCGCAGCGGATACCCCCTCAACTTTGAGAAATTCCTCCAATAATGGCTTAAGCATTTCCTTGACCCCGTTTAAATGATTCTCTCTTGTTTTTTTTCTATTAAAATGTTGGTCTTTTCCTTTTAATTTTAAATCTACAAGTGCAATCGCGAAAAATAACAAAATACAGTGTGACGGTTTTCTGAATCGCTGAACGATTCCGGAATATCAAAAAGCGCGCACTTCCATCGTCCGATTAAAACGAAACTATATAGTAGGAAATCGTAACAATACAACATAATGCAACTCCCGAGGGGCACATTCCGATACATAAAAAAGGACATGAAGCTTGAGGGAATTCTGGACGAACTTCAACTAAGTAAATTCAGCGGGATCTGCACAATTTCTTCCGGATCAGCACAGGGAACGCTTGTATTCAAATCCGGCAAACGTATTCTTGCGGAGTTCCGGAATGTCGCCGGTGATACCGCATGGAATGAATTTCAGAAAATTGCCGGAGAAAAAGTTGATGCATCAGTATCCACGATGGATGACACGCAGATTGAGCTTTCACTTGAATTCAATAAATCCTGCCGTATCGGAAAAGGGGGGAAACTGGAACCATCTTCGCTTTCTTCCACAAAAACAGATCATACAATGATAAAAAAATCTCCTCCGGCATCAACGGGAGATGCATATGCAGGCCTGCCAAAAAGCCTTCAAAGACCGCATATTCAGGAAAAGCCTGCATTGCGACCGTCAATTACCTTTGAAACCCTGAATATACCGGACACCCCCAGGATATCAGGAAATACATTTCCCCCGCCTGCAGATCATAAACCTGCTGTGACGATCACTCAACAATTGCCTGAACAGGACGCCGGAGAGAAGAAGAGACTCGAAGATGAGGCACGGCGTCTGGCAGACATTGAATCCAAAAGTTTTGAAAGCGATATCGATGCCATTGAGACAATGGATGTAGATATCATTACCAGTAAAATTCGTGGAGAATGCAAAACCCTCATAAAACAACTCCGTCTTGAACATCTGTCAGAACATCGGAAAGAAATGGAGTAATCCTTGGGCTGGGATATCACATCAATCTGCTGGATTCCTGCAATACAGGCAATTTACCGATCGTAATACTATGATTCCATTCTTCTGACTAAGTGCAGCATATAATCTTCGGGAACCGATCGCAGATTCTTTAGGTCAGATTCAGTCCCGGGTGATAATCCGATACCAAAAAAAATTGGGTAATCTTATATAAATCAAATAGAAATAATCACACAACAGGGTGTTCAATGGTAAAGGTATACACAATCGCTTCCGGAAAAGGTGGTACTGGGAAGACAACCGTTTCTGTTAACCTCGGAACGATGCTTGCTCAGCTTGGTAAAGAGACCTTCCTTATGGATGCCGACATCGGCATGGCAAATGTCGGCCTCCTTCTCGGTCTGCAGGACGCACCGGTCACCCTTCATGAAATTCTTGCCGGCAAGGGTAACATCAACGACGCTATTTATGAATGCCCTGCAGGTCTTAAGGTGATTCCGGCAGGTATTTCCCTCCAGGGATTCCAGCAGGCAGATCCTGAGAAACTTCGCGATGTCATGAACGAGATCGTCAAGCGCTGCGATTATTTATTGATCGATGCCCCGGCCGGGATCAGCAAGGATGGTATCGTTCCTCTTGCTGTTGCCGATGAAGTGATTCTTGTTGTGAATCCGGAACTCTCATCCATAGTGGACGCCCTTAAAACAAGAATACTCACTGAACTTGTCGGGGGTCATGTCATGGGATCGATCATCAACCGTGTCGGCCAGGACAAACCCGACGTCATGATAAAAAAGATGGAGAAAGTGCTCGGAGTGAAGGTAATCGGGATCATTCCTGAAGATCCCAATGTGCGTCGCGCAGCTTCTTCAAGAACCCCGATTGTGATCAAATTCCCGACTTCTCCGGCATCCAAAGCAATCCGCCGGATAGCCTCAGATATTACCGGAGTTGCCTACAGAGAGGAAGGGGAAGCGCAGAAGAAAGAAGGGTTCATTGAAAGATTCACAAAAGCCTTGTTTGTAAAAAAATCTGAAATCTGAAAACATATTGATCCATCTCCTTTCTCTATTTTCAGCAGGATCTCCTTATACCGTAAGGGCGAGACAATAAAAATTCAAAGATATTCAGGTTTTCAGGGTATCCGTTTCATCGATACACCATGATGATCATAGTTTTGAAAAACCAAAAGGATACGATTGAAATGGTTATTCCCTGAAAAAACCGTTATCCGGGTTTATTTGTTATGGTGAAGACACAGTGTTCATCACCTTTCGAGCGGCACTTTATTTCCCGACCCTGTACCTTTATTCCAAAAGATCCTTCCACAATTCCGGCAAGAAGACCGGCGGTACAGAAGCAGACATTTTTGCCGGTAGTCCCGAAGGCTTCGGCCTCAACCGTGTGCTCAAGCGTGATCGTTTTTTCCTTTTTTGCCTCATCCCATTCCATGCGTATGATATTAAACCATCCCATCTGGGAGTAGAAGGCAAACGCCATATCGGACAGGAGACCGGGCTTTGATATACCCATTTTTTTATAGTGTTCAACCGTTTCCCTGCCCATATCCATATATGCCCGGTAATTAACTCCCCCGGCAGGCATCTCACCCATGGTCTTTTTCAACGAGTTCATCATGGACGAGAAGATGAAACGTGGCATTATCACGACTGGATCATCGATAAGCTTAATCGTGCCGCGGAGGGGTTTGTGTTCAATATATTCCGTGATGGCCGATTCGCCTTTTACAATTGCCTCTGCCTTCCATTTCCAGCTGGATTCCCGTTGATCTGCAACAAATTCACAGGCATCGTCACCATTCGCATGGCACTTTGTCTCGATACAAAACCAGTTCTTACCTGTTACAGCGATCAGTACTCCTTCGATCCAGCCCCGGTGGATACCACAGACAGGCATCTTCCAGTCTTTGAGAATTTCGGATTCGAAGGTATGTTTGGTACGAAGCACGATCCGGTGTTCGCCGGCTTCAACAAGCTCAAACGGGGCTCCCCAGCCCTGCTGGTGCTGGAGCTTGAAAACAAGCATGAGAAATTCTGCCGGTTTGAGGTCCATTCCGGACTTTTTTAACAGGTTATTGAGCCCCCCGGCTCCCATCCCAACAGAATGAAACAGCTTACGGACTGCCTGTACAGCGAGTTTCCTGTCGAGATTCGCTTCATACATCTCATAGATAGCCTTCACGAGATAATTTGGATTGCTTGCTGTTTTTACCCCGAACACCGAGTAAGAACCGGCAACAGGATCCATTTCAATATAGGGAGCGATAGTCCTCTCCCCTTTTATGAGGGCCTCAAAGTCCTCCCGCCCGATTTTCATGGAGGAGAACTCTGTCATAATCCGATTAAAGTATTTCGTTTTACTGTTTGAATGGCAATTATGGCATTAATAACAAATCGAAAGAAAAATTGATGAAATCTGCATCAGATTTCAAGAAGTATTTTTGCATTAAGATCCAGGGTATAAGAAGAATTCGCTTCGTTAAAGGTAATATGGAATGTGGTGATTTTCTGGTTACGTTCCATGATGATGCAGTCATATTTTCCATGCATCAATTTAAAACTGGCGTTTCCTTCGTCTGTTGTAATATCGTTTCCTACTATTTTGCCTTCACTTCGAATCGATATACTCACACCATTCTGTGGGATTGTATCCTTCAGAATCGAGAGCCTGAGTACTCCCATGCCTTCACTTTTCTTTCCGATTTCCGGTATAAGGGTAGGGATGCTCTTTTTAAGGTGTTTCTTCTCAAAAATCCTTGATCCCATGACAACAGCATCGACAACATCCGGCTTTACATCATATAACTCGAATTTCTCATGTCCGGATATCATTATTACGGCCTTATCGCTGTACAGTGACCCTTTTTCGTCAATATAAATGGCACCTTCTGCCTCACCGTTGATAAAAGCAAGATAGTACTCCTGCTCATTCTCTTTTGCTGCTGCAATCCCGATAAAGTTCTGCACTGAAGCAAACTGGAATAATTCATGGATAGTAAAGGTCCCGATGTACTTTGAACCCTTGATGATATTTTCCAGCAGGTCGTGGATTACGTTGGGAATACTCTTTTTCAGATGCGCTTTTTCAAAAATTCTGCATCTCATGACGATAGTTTCGACAATATCCGGTGTTAATTCATAGAAGTCGAATTTTTCTGCCCCGGAGATCATTCTTGCCGCTTTATCGCTGAGCACAGTTCCCTTCTCATCAATATAGATGGCACCTTCTGCCTCACCTGCGAGGAATGCAAGATAATATTCCCGGGAGTTTTCTTTTGCAATCGCGATCCCGTTGAAGTACCTTGATGAGGCAAACTGGAACAGTTCATGGAGCGTGAAAGTCCCGAGATGCTTTGCACCCTTGTGGATATTTTTTACCAGGTCCTGTATTTTCATCAAATTCATCTCATCAGGTAAACTCTTTGGGAAGAGAAGACCGTAAAGTCTTTTTCCTGTATATATGTGTGTTGAGTTATTTGTGACACGTATATTTTACATTTGCGGAAAGATTGTCCGGGTAATTTTCTAATCGCCACACATAAGTGTTCATAAAAAAATGGTATACCGGAATTATGGAAATACTCTGGCCGATGGCGATCTCGGCAGTTGCGGTCATCGTAACCCTGATATACGCATCGTTTCTCGATATCCGATACCGCCGTGTCCCGTTTATCCACTGGTTACCGATGCTGGGTATCGGTGTTGTCTGTACGGGTTTTCTCCTCTGGCAGACAACTGCTGATATCAGCCTTATTACCGGGTACCTTGCTGTTGTCGTTTGTTTTCTCTACGCTGATTATCTGGACAGCCGGGGGAGAACCGATTCCCCGGGTCTTACCGGGTATTACCAGCAATCGTTGATTTTTTATTACCTTGCCCTCGTCCTGATCCTCACGGCCCTTTCATGGTTTGTCTTCGCACCCTCAGTTAACACCCAGCTCATTCCATGGTACGTCATGTTCGCGGGGATTCTTACCTACATCTCATATACAGAATACAAAGGCAGTCATGGAGAAAGCGCCCGGCGAAAAAACAAAAAACCAGATTCGAATATTCCGGAACTGATCAACCGCTGGTATTTTATCCTGATTATAATGATCCTGTCGATAACATCGGTAATCATGCTCTTCAGTCCTGATGGCTGGGGATCTCCGGCTCTTGTTATACTGCTTGTTTCTGTGTTCAGCGGGGTCTTCTATACATTCGCGCGAATGCACCTCTTCGGGGGTGCAGATGCATGGGCCCTTATTTTTATTTCATTTTCCGTCCCGACGTTCCCGTTCACGCCACTCCTGGGTTCACCACCGCTGGGCTTTTTGTCATTCTCCGTACTTATCAATGCCCTGCTGCTTAACCTGGCGGCACCTCTCGGGATATTTATCATCAACATTATTCGGGGAAACCGGGCCCCGCTGATGTATATGTTCTTTGGATTCCCGGTGAAAGGCGACAGGATCCAGGACACGTGGGGCTTTGTAATGGAGGATTTTGATGAGAGAAAAGGGATCGTCAGCCGGAAATTCATCGGTTTTTGGGATGCTATCAGGCGCATGTACCGCAACGAGGGACGGGTATATACAAAAGATCTCCGGGAAAACCCGGAAGAATTCCAGAAGGAACTGGCAATATACAAAAAAGCCGGCACGGTATGGATCTCGTATGCGGTACCTTTTATCATTCCCATCACAGCAGGGCTGATTACCGCACTGGTTTTTGGAGATATTGTCTTTGCGATTATGAAAATTGTAGCAGGAGGGCCATAACATGATTAACCTCAAATTTACCGACGGACTGATCCCGGTAATCGTCCAGGATGCATCGAGCCGTGAAGTACTGATGATGGCATACGCAAACGATGAAGCAATCCGCCTCACCCGGGAGACGGGACTTGCCCATTACTACAGCCGGAGCCGGAAGAAACTCTGGAAAAAAGGTGAGGAAAGCGGACATTTCCAGAAAGTTGTAAAGATCCTTACTGACTGCGATGAAGACTGCCTGCTGTACCTTGTTGAACAAAAGGGCGCTGCCTGTCACACGGGATATGTTTCCTGTTTCTACCGTACTCTTTCAGGCGAAGTGGTGGGAACGAAAGTGTTCGATCCGGAAAAAGTGTACGGAAAGCAGGGACACTGATTCTCCCGTTCCTTTTATCAAAAAAATTTCCGTGTTTCTTTCCCGTGGAGTCCCATGACCTTCCCAAAGTACGTCTCATGTAAAAAAAATGAGATCTTAGGCTCTGTTGAAACACACATGAACCGGGAGCTCACACCCGAACCATGAAAATCATTAATCCATGTAATATGAGGGCTCCCCGCCTCAGGGCCTCTCCGAGGCACGGCGGGGCAGTGCGGTGTTTACAAATATGCTTATAGATCTGATCCGCCGCGGGGGCGCCCCGTCGGGGGCGGCGGGGTTCATNNACTTACATCTGTTTAATTTATTTTCCGGGGAAATCCTCACAATATTTTTCTCAACGCTCTTTTTGGGCTCCGGCACCTCATGCCTCCGCCCCGCCGCTGTGGCATCCCCTCCGGGGCGATAATCCCAGAGAAGGTAATACAACACTATCACAAAGCGCAGGGGCGGTTCGGGGGGATAGGTACTTCCGATAACAGGTGATTCGCAAATTGTTGAAATCTTAGAGTTTTTAACAGAGCCAAATCTTAGATAATCCGGATAATATGAACAGGGCAGAGATCCGCTGCTTCCTGGGCACAACAGCAGAGGCAGTCCGGAGCAACCCCCTCTGCCCGGTCACCATTGAACCTGTATTCCTCGACAACTTCCGAGAGTGAATCGCAATGGTTCTGGTCAAACAGCTCCGGGCAGGTATTCCAGCACGCCCCACAGCTGACGCAGGCCATGCGATCGATAGTCACGTTCATCCTCGTTTCTCCGCAGGCGGGTAAGAACAGGTTGGAAGTATTGGGATAAAGGCATACGCCCGTTTTTTACTGTTATGCACAAACGGGTTCACGGAACTTCGAATGGAATAATCTGCCTTTACGTCACACCTGCCACTTGGATTCGGGAGGTCGGATAAAGATTCGGTGAATCGCCGGAATCATCGGCTAAATGAGCGAAAACGCCTGAATTCATGCCTTCAAATGTCGTGCATGATGCCGGAATTTTCTGCCAGGAAAAACACTTTCGCGTCGCTCAGACCTGAACCTTATCCTCCTCAGAGCGAAGTGATCCTGTGCTATGCTGACTGAACTCCGCACGGAGATGACGCCTCATACAGATTCGCAGGAGGGGGAAGATGTGGATCATTGACACGGCATATCGGGACGGTGGAGTTGATCTCTGGAAAAAGAACAGTCATGTAACAAATGTCCATTACGAGTACAACCCGCCCTTTCTTATCCACTTCTACGATCCGCACGCGCATCACGATATGATCGATGTCCTTGAAGAGCGGTACAGGGCCGGGGAATGCACTATCCACACTATCTTCGGGGATCTTCCGGGCTACTCAGTCTATGCAGGTCGCGAAGTTGCTGAGGTGATCGAACGGCAGGCAGAATTTGATGTTCAGCTCTTCAATGTCGACGTACGCCGGGACCAGCGCTTCATGGCAGAGCACGGGATCTTCCCGTGTGGCAGTGAGACCGATGACCGCTTCTCGCCAGAATTCCCGCACGACCTGAACAGTATTGAGATTAAAGTTCATGACAAACCGGCACTCTCGCCGGTCTGCTCGGATGTCGAGGTCATTCATGAGCGCACGGAACGGCTGACCGGGCAGTCACGGGACGTGCTGGAGGATCTCTTCGGGCTCGTGGGGTCGCTTGATCCGGATGTTATCCTCATGCCGGATGCCGACACCTGGATACCAAAAATCCGGAAACAGGCACAAAAGCACGGCCTCGATATGCCCTTCTCACGGAACGGGAAGTACCGGCAGATGGATTCCCGTTCGTACTGGAGTTACGGGAGGATGGAGCACAAGGAATCCGCCCTCATCCCCGACGGACGCATCCTGATCGATACCGAACAGTCGTTTGTGTACCAGGAGGGAGGGATCGAAGGAGTGCTCATGGCCGCACGACTTTCGGGACTTTCGCCGAACCTTTCATCGCGTTTCACGCCAGGCACACTCATAAGCAGCTACGAAATTTATAATGCGGTGAAACAGGGAATCGCAGTCCCGTTCCGGAAAAGCGACCCGGATCTGATCCGGAACGTCACTGCGCTTCAAGCTGCAGACCGGGGGGGAATGATCTTCCAGCCGGCACCGGGCATCTATGAAAAGGTTGAAGAGATCGATTTCACATCCATGTATCCCTCGATTATCGTGCAGTGCAACCTGTCACCCGAGACGATCGGGTACCCGGAACGGCCGGGTTTTCTCCCTGCAGCACTCAAACCCCTGCTCGAACTGCGTATAGACACCAAACGGTTAAAGAAAACAGATCCCCGGTTCGCCGGCATCGACTCTATCCTGAAATGGATGCTCGTCACCTGCTTTGGCTATACGGGCTACAAAAATGCGAAGTTCGGGAGGATAGAAGTACACGAAGGGATCACAAAACAGTCCCGGGATATTTTGGTCCTCACGAAGGATATAGCTGAGGAGATGGGTTTTACCGTGCTGCATGGAATCGTGGACTGTCTCTGGGTGCAGGGATCAGCGGTTGGCGGGTTGAAACGGAGGGTCGAGAACGAGACTGGCATTAACACCGAGATCGAACACTTCAGCTGGATCGTCTTTCTGCCAATGAACGACGGGTTTGGGGCATACAACCGGTACTTCGGCAGGTTAAAAGACGGGAGCGTGAAGGTCAGGGGAATCGCGGCACGGCGACACGATACCCCCGGGATAGTCCGTTCGATGCAGGGGAGCATGCTTGAGCTCATGGCGACTGCGCAAAATAGTGCAGAACTTAATGACAAAAAAGGCGAGATTGAAAATATTTTCCGGGAGGCGGTAAAGAGTCTTCCTGAGGCTGACCCGCAGACGATGGTAATCAATCGACGGATAAGCCGGCTCACGTATTCCCACCGCTGCATAGAAGATGCAGCAGTCCAGGCCTACCGGAAGCACGGGATCGGGGTCGCCCCCGGAATGAAGATTAACTATGTGGTGACAGATGCCCGCAGATACCAGGTCGCACCGGCATGGTATGCGGACTCATTCGATCTTCCGTTTTACCGTGGCCTTATAGAAAAGGCATGGACCGAGATCGCATGTGCCTTCACGGGAGGGATTCCGAATGTTCGGGGGGATAACGATTCCCCCTTCTGAGATCGTTGGTAAGAAAAGCACATATCAAGCAGCAATGACTTTACTTGTCCTGAAATCCCAAACGAGGGAATCGTTGGGAGAATTCCCAGGTCACAGAATAAAAAACAGGGACAATTACAGTCCAGCGAACGAAAAATCTCATTTTTATGAATTATACTTACTCACTCAGACACACCTGGGACTTGCTATTGGCTCCCCTCAGCCGTGGCATCCCCTCCTTCAGAAAGGGGGAGAGACCGATGCAGGAACTACATAGTCATCCTGAGGGGCTGAGTAAAAGGGGGGGGACAGGCACTGTCCCTCCCTGATTGTTAATCGGCTTCCGGATTCTATTGAGAATTGAACTTTTTTTTTATGCTGAATCCGGGGACATATATTCTTGTAAACAATCACTCGATAATATCCTGCAAATGGTTAACCTGCTCTTTATCTGAAAAAATGATTATCCAATATTGAAAAAAAGGACGGTTTTTTTGACATCCACAACTCCGTCATGGTTGTAGTCATACGATACAACTGTTGGGCTGACTGATATTCCGGATATAATTCCATTGTATACCGCAACATCATTCAAATCCACCTGTTCGTTTTCATTCAGACCGGGATTGAGCCCTGCGCTGTCATTTGCCCCGAATCCTTCTGCTGAATCCATTCCTGGAGATATATCGCTCTCCTTACCATCAGTCTGTAGTGTTTCCCCACTGCATGGGGGGCAGGCAAATATCATGAATCCACAGGCGATTAAAAGGATCACCGGAATGAGTGCAAGGATCGGAAAGGCCGTTCTCATAATGATTGCATTTAATTATTTAATAATAAATAAATTTTACTAATTTAATCAGAGCCCGTATTTTTGATTTTTTGCAAAAATTTTGAAAAACGTTTCATGCCGGAAAGGAGAGAACCCGTTGGCGTCCGGGTCGATTCACCTGCGTATGGCACGTCAGGATTTGAGATTCGTGACCCGGTATAAAAATCCAAGATTACATCAGGAAGTAATTCTTTCACGGTGAAAATAATAGGGCCTTGTAGGGCAAACGAGGGCCCCATTCTTTCCATTTCCTGAGGGTAATCCTCATTTTCTTAACAGGATAAAAAAAAGGACAGGATCTATCCTTTGGGGGAAAATAATTATTGCTTGAGAAGATCAGGAAACCCGCTGGAAGATCAGGTAAGTCCTGGCATTCGTACGAAGTATCAGATGGTCACCATCGATAGCGAATGAGGATGTATCCTGCAGAATCCGGAAATAGGTTCCCTCCTGCTCCGATGTTTCACGGCAATACATGAGGGTTGATACAACCGGGCCAATCGCGATACTGCGCCCGTACAGTGTTGTCGTGCCCTCAACCGCATAGGGTCCTGAGTAACTGTTGCATCCCCCATGTCCCCTCAGGGTTCCATCAGATATGAGTGTCAGGTTTATTGTAGTTGTTGGCGAGATGACGGGGGAGTTCTCTCCGGTTGCCATGGATGTAAGGATCCATGTGCCTGCCATCTCCTGCGATGATATTTCAGAATTCGTCGGAGATATGGCTGGAACCGTGGATTCAGGTACGGGGAGGGTTGTTACCGGCTGCGGAGCAGGCTGAGATGTACAGCCGGCCAGCACGGAAGTAAGGATGACCAGGGTAATTAAGAGAACCACAGGTACTGAGTTCTTTCTCCATGAAAACATACTCATTCCATTATGCCAGGACAATCATCAGGTTTACTGTTGAGATGAGATCGCTTCAGGAAATGGATGTGTGCTTCAAAGATTTTATCCGGCAAGATTAGAATTCAAACATTGCAGAAAATAAACCATTATGAACAAAAACAACCAGAATCAAATTTGCTCTCTACTCATACAAAATCGAAATCACGTAAAAATGAATATTATTTCAGAGTTCCCCGCCCATTACCCCATCCCGAACCCCTTATAAACCCTGCGGAGCAATATTTACCCTATCAACGATCATCTGGTCGTTGAACCAGATCGCCGGCGGGAGAGGCTTGCAAGGCGCTCGTGCCGGTGAGGGCGTGCGAACGTTCGCACGTTCCCTTACAAATCTTAGAGAATAGTATAGCATACAAGAGCATACCATAGAACACTATAGGGGTAATATTTTATGATATTGGTACCAGATACAAGCGTCCTTATCGACGGACGCATAACCTCAATGATAAAAGCCGGAGAATACAAAGGTTCAACAATAATCGTTCCTGAAGCAGTGATTGCAGAGCTTGAAGCCCAGGCAAACAACGGACGGGAAATCGGATTTTCAGGTCTGAACGAACTTCAGCAGCTCAGCAGGATGGCAGAGGAAAAAACGATAGAAATCAAATTTTCCGGTGTGCGGCCATCACTTGAACAGGTCAAGCTCGCAAGCGGCGGTGAGATCGACGCGATGATACGCAACATTGCGATTGAGAATTCCGCACGGTTCATTACCAGTGATTTCGTGCAGGCTGAGGTGGCACGGGCAAAAGGGCTGGATGTCATCTACCTCAAACCCCAGGTAAGCGACTTCGTTCCGCTGGGTATCGACCAGTTCTTTGACGAGCATACAATTGCAGTCTATCTCAAGGAACGCGTCTGCCCGAGCGCCAAGAAGGGGACAATCAACGATATGAAGCTGGTAAAAATCCGCGAGCAGCCGACCAGCGAATACGAGCTCCGTGCTCTTGCGCAGGAGATCCTCGAAAGGGCAAAGAGGGATCCGGACGGTTTCATCGAAGTCGAGAAGCGTGGGATCACTGTCGTACAGATCGGCTCAATGCGGATTGCAATCGCCAGGCGCCCGTTCTCCGATGGTATGGAGATCACCGCGGTCCGCCCGATTGTTGATGTAACGTTGAAAGACTATGCCAAGGCAGACATCATCACAAAAAGAATCACCAGCGAGAAGCGGGGATTGATCATCGTTGGATCTCCGGGATCGGGAAAAACCACCCTTGCACAGAGTGTCGCAACCTTCCTTTCTGACAGCGGATTTGTCGTGAAAACTATGGAGGCACCCCGCGAACTCCAGGTACCTGACCAGATTACCCAGTATACGATGCTTGACGGCAGCATGTCAAATACTGCTGATGTGCTCCTGCTGGTCAGGCCGGATTTTGTGATTTTCGATGAACTTCGTAAAAACGAGGATTTCAATGTCTTTGCAGATATGCGGCTCGCCGGTCTGGGCATGGTTGGGGTAATCCATGCAAATGGAGTACAGGATGCAGTCCAGCGGTTTTCCGATCGCGTGGACTTTTCAGTCTTATCACAGATTATCAACACGATCATCTTTGTCAGGCAGGGAGTAATAACAAAAATTTATGACGTAGATTTCACCATCAAAGTTCCGGAAGGCATGGCTAATGAAATGCATATCCGCCCGGTGACCATCGTCACTGATCATGAAACAGGCGAGCTGGTTATCGACGTTTTCCGGTATGACGGTGAGACCATTGTGATGCCAATGACCGCGGTGACCATTGCAGCAAAGAAGGCCTCTCAGGTGATTCAGAATGTTGGTATTTCTGCAGGACCTGTCAGCAACACCCGCTCCCCGGTTTCCGTGACGGAGATAATTCCCGCGAAGGAGAATGAAGATCGGCCTGGCTGGAAACTCATGGAAAAAGATATTCAGCGCGAGATAGGGCGTTATACCGAAGGTTTTGTTGATGTCCAGATGATGAGCGATACAAAAGCTGTCGTATTCATTGATGACAAAGACGTCCCGGCCGCAATCGGCAAAGGAGGCAAGAACATCTCTGCCATTGTCAATAAAATTGGGATCGGGATCGACATCAAGCCCCGCTCTGAATTTGACCGCCAGCAGGTACAGCCGCAGAAAAGTGAAGCGGAGTTCAATCTTGGCAGCGGCATTAAGATACAAACTGACAAGAAGCAGCTGACTATAGTTGCCCCGGAACAAAGCGGAAAGATCGTAGATGTATTTGCAGGCAAGGAATACCTGTTCACCGCCACCGTGAATGAAATGGGAGAGATCCACCTTGCCAAGAACTCGAGCATTGCACAAGAGATGATCCGGCGCTACCAGAACAGCGAGATAATAAAGCTGCGGCCGGTATAACCCTCAATTCCGATTTTTACAAAAAATGAAGGTGAAATGGTTTGAATAAATTTGACCTGGGAAGATTTGAAGAAGAGGCACAGGAACAGTGGACACATGCATTTGAATCAAACCCGTCCGGGCTTGAAAAATTCTACCTCACCGTTGCATACCCGTATCCAAGCGGTGCGATGCATGTCGGGCATGGCAGGACCTATATTGTACCTGACGTAATTGCACGGTTCTGGCGTATGAGAGGGAAACAGGTTCTCTATCCGATGGCGTTTCACGTGACGGGAGCACCGGTTATCGGTATTTCAAAACGCATCGCAAAAAAGGATCCAAAGACTATCCACCTTTACCGTGATCTCTACAAAGTCCCACAGAATGTCCTTGATGAATTTACCGATCCACTCACCATCGTCCGTCACTTCGCAAGCGAATACCAGCGGGTGATGACTGCCTGCGGGATCTCCATTGACTGGCGCCGCAGGTTCACAACAGTCGACCCGACCTATAGCAAATTCATCGAATGGCAGTGGAAACATCTGTATGAAGCAGGACATGTCATCAAAGGAGCCCATCCGGTCCGTTATTGTACTGTTGATGATAACCCTGTGGGTGACCATGACCTTCTCGAAGGAGATAAAGCTGAAGTGATAAAATTCACCCTTGTCATGTTCCGTTATGGGGATGCATTCATCCCCACTGCCACACTCCGTCCCGAGACAATCCATGGCGTCACCAACCTCTGGGCAAATCCGGGAATAATCTATGTCCGTGTGCTGGTAGACGGTATACCCTGGATTATCTCAAGGGAGGCAGCTGAGAAGCTCGCCCTCCAGGATCATACGGTCGAAATAGAAAATGAAATTGCCGGCAGGGATCTGATCGATACAGTGGTCAGCCATCCGCTCTGTGGCAAGGTTCCTGTTCTCCCGGCTGATTTTGTCGATCCTGATGTTGGAAGCGGACTCGTCATGAGTGTTCCCGCCCATGCACCATTCGACTATATTGCCCTCCGCGACCTGCAGCATGCCGGAAGATATCCGGATATTAAACCAATACCCTTGATCAAAGTCGAGGGTTATGGCGAGGTCCCGGCACAGGATATCGTTGAAAAAAACGGCATCACCTCCCAGATGGACAGCCGCATGGATGCCCTTACCCAGGAGATTTACTCTGCTGAGTTTTCAAAGGGTAAACTTTTTGAAAGGTATGGCGGCAAACCGGTCCGTGTGGCACGCGACGAAGTGTCAGCTCTCATGATTGAAAAGTACGATTCGGAGATCATGTATGAGTTTGACACACGGCCTGTTGTCTGCCGGTGCGGTAACAAGGTAAAAATCAAGATCCTGCATGACCAGTGGTTCTTAAAATACAGCGACCCTGCCTGGAAGCAACAGGTAAGCGATCACCTTGGTGATATGGCATTGGTACCCCCTGAAGTCCGGCAGGAATTTGACCGCACCGTGGACTGGCTTAAAGACTGGGCCTGTACCAGACGCGTCGGTCTTGGTACCAGGTTTCCCTGGGATACTACACAGTTGATCGAGCCCCTTTCGGACTCGACTATTTATATGGCATACTATACCATCGCCCACAGGATCAAGGAGATCGAACCCGGGCTCCTGACGCCGGAGGTTTTTGATTATATCTTCGTTGGAAAAGAATCTCCTGACCTGCCCGTAAAAAAGAAACTGGATGCGATGAGAAAAGAATTTTTATTCTGGTACCCGTACAACTACCGGTTTTCCGCCAAAGACCTCATCTCCAATCACCTCACCTTTCAGCTCTTCCACCACGTCACGATATTTCCCAAGGACAAACTCCCCCTCGGAATGGTCGTATTCGGCATGGGGCTCCTCAATGGGGCGAAGATGTCATCGTCGAAAGGCAACGTCTTCTTACTGGAGGATGCGGTGAGTGAGTTCGGCGCCGATACGGTACGCATGTTCCTGATGGGAAGTGCTGAACCCTGGCAGGACTTTGACTGGAGAAATGATCTGGTTATTTCTACAAAAAAACAGATCGAACGGTTCTATAATACCGTAATTGAAATAGAAGACGCACATGGTGAACCGCATGATATCGATCGCTGGCTCATCAGCCGGCTTCAGTCGCACATTGAACGCACGACTGCTGCACTGACCAACTTCCAGACCCGTCAGGCATTGCAGGAGGCATATTTCGGGATCGAGACAGATCTTAAATGGTATCGCCGCCGATTGCCAGAAGACTGCGATGGCAGCAGGGAGTTGCATACACTCTGTTCGACCTGGGTCCGTCTCCTTGCCCCGTTCATCCCGTTCACCGGTGAGCATCTCTGGAAACAACTTGCCGGCGAAGGACTCGTTTCTTTTGCCCCGTGGCCGGTTGCAGAGAAAAATCTGGTGAATACCCGGATCGAACTTGCCGAAGAACTTCTCTCCCGCACCGTTGAGGATATTGAATCGATTAAAAAACTTATCCAGATTACCCCGAAATCGATCACCATATCCCTTGCACCTGAATGGAAACACGAAATTTTCCTTATCATCGCCAAAGCAGATGATCGGAACGTGGTGGTAAAGGAGGTCATGAAAAACGATGCTATGCGCAGACGCGGTAAAGAAGCCACAGACGCAGTGAAGCAATGTACCACGCTGATCCACCGCCTTCCACCGCACGTGGTCGGACCTCTTACACAAGAGCGGGTCAATGAAAAGGAAGTTTTTGAAGCAGCGAAGGGATTTTTAGAAAAAGAGTTCGGTGTACCTGTTCATATCACTGAAGCAGAGTCGAGTGAACACGCAAAGGCTGCCACAGCATTACCGTTTAAACCGGCGATTATTATTGCATGACATCCTTATGGCATTCCTCTCAATTTTTTCGGTTCTGCAAAGTCAGTGCATCCGGCATTTTCACAGGAATACCTGATCGGGCATTAAACCAGCTGTAATCCAGGAACAGAAATATTCCTCACCAGGTGCAGGAGCAAAAAGTTGGAGGCAGGCGTAAAGGCAGCTGGAACCTCTCAGGTATCCATGTGCCTTTTGAGAAAAAAGAGTGTAATTTTCCTTGGTAAAATTGCCAGATATTCAAAAAACTGGCTTTGTAGAAACGGGCATGAACGTTGAATGGTTCTCACCCAGCCATGAAAATCATTAAACCCTATGATTTTATGAGGGCTCCTTCGCCTCTGGGCCTCTCCGGAGCACGGCGGGGCAGTGCGGTGTTTACAAATATGCTTATGGACACTGATCCGCCGCGGTGGCGCCCCGTCTGGGGCGGCAGGGTTAATCGCAAATAATTATGAGAGAGTAAACGATCCATTACTCACATCTGTTTTATTGATTTTAATGGGAAATTTTGAGTTTTCAACAAATTGCAGAGTACCGGTTTCCGGAGGGGACAGGACAGTGCCTGTCTCGCCCGAACCGCCCCTTCACTTTGCGATTGTGTCGTATTACCATCTCTGGAGTTATCGCTCCAGGGGGGTGCCACAGCGAAGGGAGCGGAGGCATTACATGCCGTAGCCTAAAAAGAGCGTTGAGAAAAATATTTTGAGGATTTTTACAAAGTCAAAAATTATTTTTTTATTGCCTTCTGTACTTTGAAAATGACATCCGCCGGCAATACCTGCATTTTGTGTGCAGTTTCCGCATGATCAATAAATTTTCTCATAAGTTCGTGATTGGTTGTTCCCTTTGCCTCGAAAGGGCAATCCATTCCGATATCTTTACAGGTAACTGATGGCATGAACACTCACTCTGCCTTCTCATCGGATTATATTCAATATTAATTCATGCAATGCAGTGATGCATGGCATTGAACCAAGGAGATGGAACATCTTACACCCGTTGTAAATGCTGCCTGATTCAGGCCTCACAGTCCACAAACAAGTTAAACCGAACGACAGTACTTTGTTCTCAGGAAAATAGCATGAGCACCCAGTTACGTATCCATCTGGTGGTGGCAGTAGTTCTTCTTACCGTCAGCATAACCGGCATCGCAACGGCAGCAAGTCTTTCACCAGCGTGGAAAGAAATTCCCATCGCTGAAGGTTCATATTTCGATGTCATGTTCTCTGCTGATGGTTCTACGGTCTATGCCGGGGGAAACCAGCTGTTTTTCCGATCCTGGGATGGAACCAACCGCTGGGGAGGCCGGGCCGGGCATGTTGCCACCATGAGCTCAGACGGAAATTACGTTGTCTCTGCAGCCGGAAATCTGGTTCAGGTGCTTGATCGGAATGGCACGGTGTACTGGATCAGGGGTATGGGTGCCCCCATACGTGCAGTCGCTATCTCCCCGAATGCTTCTCTCATCATTACTGCTGACGACCGGGGGGACTTTCACTCATGGACCGGAAATGGTGAGAGCTGGGGACTGAACCGAAGCGATCTCGTAAAACAGATTGCAATTTCCCCTTCCGGTTCGTTTGTTGTTGTCACGACGGCGATTGGCCTGAAGTATCTCCATCCTGACATGATCCCTTTCTGGTGGGATAACAAATCCGGAAGCCTTGATACGTTCATCGCGATCTCCGCAGATAGTTCCACGGTGATCACCTCGGGAGAAAAACGTGTCTCATCTCACACGGGCAGCGGGACACTTAACTGGATGAAGGATGTAACCCGCGAGGCAATTATCGATATGGCATGCTCTGAGGATTGCTCCACCATCGTTCTTGGAAGTCAGGACGGGAACGTCTGGGTCCTTGATCAAGAGGGCAGGATTTTGTGGAAATATCCGGTGGGTTCATGGGTAAACGGGGTGGGAGTTTCCCGTGATGGATCCATTATTGCTGCCGGGGCTCTTGACGGGAACCTGTATATCCTGAATCATGAGGGTAACCTTCTGGCTAAAACGAGGATGCAGAGTGTCATCCAGCCCCGATCCGTAGCAGTGAACGGGAATGGAAAACGGGTTGTTGTCGCAGATGAATTTGCCCTGTACGGGTACGATATCCTTGGGAGTCCCGAGGTGACTCTGGAAGAAACATTTACTCCCACACTCCGCATTACTACGACGATCCCGACACCGGTAACAACCCGGTCTGTCACCATTCCGTCCACGAAGGTTACAACGCTGCCAGGGACCACTGACACCCCGAAATCAGCCCTCTCCCCGTTTGCTGTCATGGCTGCAGTGGCAGGTATGCTTTTGGCAGCCAGTAAATATACACGGAAGTAATTCAATGATGTCAAAAAAGGAATTTTCCCGAGAGTAGTGAGGCGGGGTGCCCCTTGATTAATCTTCCCCGACGCTTTTTGACCGCTTGACCCGTTCTTTTGTAGAAAATCCGGTAACGACGTCAAGGAACTTCCGGAATTTTTTGTTCGTATCGAGAATAACCGCATCGCTGGCGTGCAAGTCGGATTCAGTGTCTATGACAACAGATTTGCCACCCGTCCCAACCCTGACATCGAGCCGCAGGAGTGCGCCTGCCCTGATGCGGTATCCCTGCGGGGTTTTCTCCGGTTCAGCCCCGAAACAGTTTCTCAGTTCGATGATGATACGTGCCTCAAGATCTTTTGTCAGCCCTCT
>DADT01000043.1:0-62403 GCA_002495065.1 Methanoregula sp. UBA471
ACATGACCGCGAAATGCACCTACACCACGACCATCATTGCAGACAGCAGGTATTCCAGCCTCATCACAAACGGCGATGTCATCGAGCCCCGTCACCCGGTGGGAAACGGTCGCGACCGGATCACGTATGAGAATACACGCACTCCGATGGCGCCCTACCTGTTCTTCCTTGGTGTCGGCACCTACGATACGTTCACCCGTGAGTTCGAGTATCCGGACGGCAGCAAATTCGGGCTCGAATTGCTCGTTCCACCCGGTTCAGATCGTGTTGTGGCAGAATATTCCCTGCAGGTGCTCGCGGATGCGATCCTGTGGGTCTTCCTGTTCACCGGCCCAGCCAGCGGCCGGAACCTTCCAGAAAAAAGGGAACTGTTGGCATTGATCCGGAAGCGGGATTCCCGGAAGGAACAGGGGGGTGATACTGTGGAACTATCCGAAATCAGGGAAAAGATCCAGGAAACGGCTGCAGGTCTCCAGACCGGATATCAGTACACCGGGACGGTATACCGCGAGATAGGCATGCAAAACTCCGATTTCGGGGGGATGGAGAACGTGGGGAATACTACGATCACCATGAACCGGATCATGCCCTATCCCCAAATGACCGATCCGGCATTCGAGTATATGATCCGGGTGAAGGTGCACGAGTTCTATCATAACCTCAACGGATCAGAGGTGACCGGGAAGAGTCCCTTCGAGATCTGGCTCAACGAGGCGGTGACCGCGTTTGTGGAGGAGAAGTATCATGCTTTCCTCTTCGGTGATCGCTATACCCGCCTCCAGACCATTCTTACACTGTTTGCACCGTCAAACGGAATCTTTGCTCTTGATTCGGGATCGATGTCCATGCCCATCGAACCGGATGGCTTCAACGACCCCAATGATCTGATCACTGGGATCACCTACGTCAAGGCAGCCGAGTTCGTACGGATGATCGAGACGCTCATGGGGAAGGAAATTTTTGCCAGGGGTCTCGACCTGTACCATACCCGGTACAGGCATGGAAACGCCACCTGGAAGCAGTGGATTTCCGCTATGGAGGAGGTATCGGGCCAGGAATTCACTGCGATGGCCCGGACCTGGTTGAACCAGACCGGATTCCCTCTTCTCAAAGTCTCAGGGAGGTACGACGCGAACAATCACCGGTATCACCTCTCCCTGGTCCAGTCCTATCCCGAACACGGGTCCCCCTGGACGATACCTTTCCAGGCCACCCTTGTGGATGCGGAGGGAGATGAGATCGCCGGTATCCTCACCCGGGTGAGTGCTCCAAAAGACGAGATCCTCTTTGAGAACGTGGAACGTCCGGCTTTTCTCTCCCTCAACCGAAATTATTCCTTCTACGGAAGGGTAGAGAATGATGCCGATCCCCGGACCCTCCGGCTCCAGGCCCTCAAGGACTCCGACCTGGTGAACCGGTTCCTTGCCCTCTACCGGTTGTCCGGGCAGGAGATGATCCGGCTGGTGGAACACCCGGATGAGAATCCCTCAGGAGAGTTCACGGGACTATACCATACTCTGCTAACAGACGAGAACCTGTACAGGCAATTGGGAGGACTCCACCTCACCTTGTTCGATTCCGTGGATGACCCCCATTATGCCCACCGGTACACCGCACTCTACCGTGCAAGGAGAAAAATTGAACTCGCAATTGCCACACGGTATGCTGCCGATCTGGATGCCCTTTACCACCTCGATCACCTTGCCGTTCCCCTGACCGCCCCTCTCGAACTACAGCCGCCTGCCATCCGGCAGAGACAGCGGAAGAACAGATGTCTCGGTCTTCTCGCAACCCTCGATACTCATGAGATCCACGAGATGATACGGGTACAACTAAATGGTAGCGGGTTGGCCACCGATCGACTGTGGGCGTTTAGCTTGTATCTGAACAGCACGGCACCTGACCGGCTTTTCGTCCTTGAATCGTTTGAGCGGGAGTCCTCCGCCCATCCTGTAAGCTGGGAGGCTTGCCTTGCCGCGATCGGAGGCTGTTCTGCACCCGACATAGTTCCCCTGATCAGGAGGGTGGAATCATTACCCTCGTTCCGGATCACCCAGGTAAACGATCACCGGGCATTGTACGGAGGATTTGCGGCTAACCGCAAGGTGTCTCTGGAGACCCCGGAAGGGCGGGAGCTCTTCCGGGAGATTCTCGTCCGTCTTGCTCCTGTGAACCAGAGTTCCACGGTCAGTTTCCTCAGGGCATTCGGCGCAATCGACCTGATGGACCCGATCTTTCATATTCCCCTCGTGGAGCTGCTGACTGCCGTTTCGGAGGCCCTCTACCCCGAAACGTATCCAGTCGTCCGGAATACGATCAGGAGGCTCCTGGTCGGGGCCCCCGTTGCGGTAAAGGCGTTTGAAAAAGTTCATGGAAGGTCGCGATCCCTGTGAACCCGGATGCGTTTGTTCCTTTGATCCAGTCCTGCATGGATATCCAGCTAAATTGACGGTGGGAAAATAGGAAGGAGGATAGAATATTTTTCTGGAACCTGCTCTATTGTCTTTCCATAGAAACACTATCCCCGTTGAAGACAGATACGGAAAGACCCTTTGACATCTCAAGGGTCTGCCGGAACGACTTGTCTCCTCCGACGGATGAAATACTTGTACAGTTCGTGGCTTGCAAAGAGCAGGATCGGGAAGGGTAGCAGGAGCAGGAGGTAAGCCGGAGGAACATAGGCGGTAGTGAAGAAGGCCTGAACAGGATATACTGTCAGGAGCGAAAAGATCCAGATCATCTCAATACCAATCGCAAGGATAAGAATCCTGTTCTTCAGGAACCCCCTGCTGAATGCGGAGAACTCCCAAGACCGAAGAGTCCAGACATTGAAGAGCTGGCAGGTGATTGCCGCCAGGAGAGTCATGGTCATCGCCTGGCGGTGGAACAGGGGATTGATAGGTAGATCACCGTAAATCCAGCCATTAAGAAGGAGAAAACCCAGGAATGCAGCCATTGCTGCGGCTCCTTCTATCGCCCCAAGGAAAAAGTACCCCCTTTTGAAGACCTCCCAGTCCAGGATGCGTTCATTCTTCCCCACGGGCGGCCGGTTCATGATATCCTTCTCGGGTCCTTCGCTCCCCAGTGCCAGGCCAGGGAGCATATCGGATCCCAGGTCGATGCTGAGGATCTGGATCACCGAGAGGGGGAGAGGGATCCTCAGGAAGAAATACAGGATATACGGGACGATCTCGGGAACGTTCGAGGAGAGGATATAGGTGATAAATTTTTTAATGTTGAAGTATACCGTCCTTCCCTCCTCAATCGCGGCAACAATGGATGCGAAATTGTCGTCCAGCAGGATCATGTCCGCTGCCTCTTTTGCGACTTCCGTGCCCTTGATGCCCATCGCGATTCCGATATCCGCTTTCCTGAGAGCAGGAGCGTCATTGACCCCATCGCCGGTTATGGCCACGACTTCGCCGTTGTTCTGGAGAAGTCGTATGATTCTCAATTTCTGGTCCGAACGCATCCTAGCAAAAAGGACGTTTTTCGTCATCAGGATGTCCTGGAGTTCCTGATCCTCCATAGAGGGTGTTTTGTCCCCGGTAAGCACCAGGTCAACCGGGAGCCCGATTTTTTTTGCGACGGCCGCTGCGGTAAGAGGATTGTCCCCGGTGAGCATCAGGACCCTTATTCCTGCTTTCCGGCATTTTTCAACCGCCCCGTACACTTCGGCCCTGGGAAGGTCCATAATGGCGACAAGGCCAAGCATTGTGAGCGATTCTTCCAGATCCCCTTCCCGGCATGCAACCGCGAGGACCCGATAGGCCTGCCTCTCAAGCTCTTCTGCCCTGGCATTGAACCGGGCCTTATCTTCCTGTCCAAACGGACGTATCCCCCCATCCCGATCGATATATGTGCTGCAGAGTGGAAGAAGAGCTTCCACCGCCCCCTTGGAGAAGATTACCCTTCTGTCTCCGGCGTCACATACCGTGGACATCATCCTCCGTTCGCTGGAAAAAGGAATTTCACGCACTTTACGGAAGGTTTCGCTTTGTACTCGGGCTTTCCTTGCTGCAGCGAGAATTGCCAGTTCCGTCGGGTCGCCAAATGCCTGGTCTTCCCGGATTGCGGCCCTCGTGTTGATCATTCCGGCCCTGAGGAGAGTGAACAACCTGTCTCTTGAACCAGGACGCTCGTCGTCAAACGAGAAGTCGCCATCCTGGAAATAACCCTCCCCGGAGACAGAGATCTGCTCGCCGCTGGTCAGGTAGATCTCTTTTATCGTCATCTCGTTGCGGGTGATGGTCCCCGTCTTGTCGGTGCATATTACCGTTGTACTCCCCAGGATCTGGACCGAGTCCAGGTTCCTTATGAGGGCTTTTCTCCTTGCCATATTCCGGCTGGCGAGGGAGAGAGACAGGGTAATCGTGGGAAGCATCCCTTCCGGCACATTGGCCACGATCAGCGAAAGGGCAAAAATGGCGGCGATGACATACCCCTGTCCTGAAAGGTATCCCAGCAAGAAAAATACCCCTCCCATGAAGAGTGCGGCAAGGGTGAGAATGCGGGTAATTCTGGTGATTTCGATCTCCATGGGCGTGAGACGCTTTCGCACTCCTCTCGTGAGCGAGGCAATTTTTCCGAACTCGGTCTCCTTGCCTGTCGCATATACTACCGCGATACCGTTCCCGGATGTAACGCTGGTTCCTGCAAATACCACGTTCCCCGCATCAAGGGAGGATTCGTGACGGTCAATCCCGGAAAACCTCCTCCTGGGGCTTGACTCTCCTGTGAGGCTGGCATTATTCACATAAAGCGAATTTTCCGCCAGGACTATTGCGTCTGCAGCAATCCGGTCGCCTTCCTCTATGAGAAGGATGTCTCCGGGGACCAAGTAACGGGCGTTTATTTCACGTATCTCTCCATTCCTGCGGACACTGACCAGCGCAGGGATCAGTTTTAATAGCGCTTCAACGGTCTTATCAGCCTTGTATTCCTGCCAGAATGCGAAACTGGCATTAATAACGACCGCACCGAGAATTGCATACCCGAGAATATCATACCCTTCCCCCGCAGAATACCTGTTCGCGACGAACGAAAGGACCGCTGCAACTTCCAGAAGAACGGCAAAGAACCGGGTATACTGGGTTGCATAACTTCTGAAGTAGTTTTTTCTTTCTCTCTCGCCAATCTCGTTCGGTCCGGTTGTATCAAGTCGTTTTTTAGCTTCTTCGGAAGAAAGCCCGGATTCGGTGGTTCCCAGGAAAGAGAAAATGTCCCGTCCGGCATGAGCATGCAGGTTCTCCATCGAGGGCATCCCATGACTCTGTAAATCTAATCCCATTAATAATATCTGGATGCAGCGAAGCCCCGTTGCGGGCTATGATAGAAGTGCGGTAGAACTTGCGGGATCCCCTCTACGCCGTCACTCTCCGCCACGAAACCGCTGTCACCCCATAACGGGACGTGGATGACCAGCAGGACTGAGGAAACTGATCCATTCCAGTGAATTTGATCCTCCGGTGATCATAACCTTTATCTTCTGATAATGTTATCATTTTCTAACATATATGAGAAATAACTAACATAGGGGTTTACCAATGCCAGGTCAACAGCCATCATTCTTCAAATCCCGCACATGGATCTCGATCATGTTCCTATTCGGGGTGCTCATGCTCGCAGTCGGGCTCGCCCAGCTCATCCTCATGCCGGCCGCGGCGGGAGGAAACTTCACGGCCGCTTACATCTCTGCGGGAACGGTCCTTGTGATCCTGGCCGGCCTCCGGCTTTACCAGGGCGAGACGGACTATATCCAGGATGAACGGACGAGGAAGATCGGGGCTTACGGACTCTCGTGGTCCTGGTTCCTCACGTTCATGATGCTCTTCGTGTTCTTCTGGGCACATTACCTGAATATCTGGTCCCCGGATGCAGGCGTCCTCTGCGTGATCCTCATCCTTTTCATGGGCATTTCAGCCAAGGCCTTCCAGTGGTGGTTTTTCCGGAAGGGGGACGTGGCGTGAGGACCCGGATCCGGGAACTCCGGGCACGGAAGAATTTGACCCAGGCGGAGCTCGCGGATGCCGTCGGAGTCCGGAGGGAAACGATCGTATTCCTGGAGAGGGGAAAATACAATCCCTCGCTAAAACTCGCTCATGACGTGGCTGTTGTACTGGACACTACGATCGACGAGCTCTTTTCCTTCGACGGGGACGTTGACGTGGTGTTGGAGGAGTGATGTTTCCGGCCGGTGTTTCTTTACCGGCCAGATCCGTCGCGGTCGCGTTGCCTGTCGGGGGGGGCTCGATCCGGGGCACCCATCGTCACTCCTTTTTCATCACCACTGCCCGGTTCACGAAAAAGAGACGTCTCTCAATCTGCCGGAACCCTGCCTTTTCCGCGAGTGCAACCTTCCGCCGGAACTCGCTTCCGTTGACAATGATTGGGGGTTCTGAGAAGAACAGAGTCCCGCCCGGCCTGACAAGAGCTGCGATCTCATGGAAAAGCTTTTCCGGGTCAGGAACCTCGTGGACGACGAAGATGGTGAACGCGGCATCAAAAGTCCCGTTCAGTTCCCGGGGGAGGTTGAGGGAATCCGGCATACACCGGTGCGTCCTGATCCGGGAGAGGAGCCCCTCCGCCCCCAGTTTTCCTCGCAGGATCTCGAGCATCTCCTCCTGGAGGTCGACGGAGAAGACCTGGCCGCGCTCGCCGACCCGTTTCGCAAACTCGCGGGTGAAAAATCCAGGACCGCAACCGAAGTCGAGTACCCGCTCACCTGGCTTCACGTAACGCTCCGCAAGGCGGTCAGGGCGGTAGAGGAACCGCCGCAGGCGGGTGTCGAGGTGGGCGGCACGGGATGCGGAGAACACCTCGTGCTGGTGGTGTGACCCGGGATCCGGACGGGAAGTCATAGGGACAGATAAGTGCACTGCCGGGATAACGCTGCTGGGAGCAATTGAAGGAACAAGCAAGGGAAGAGCGGGTCTGGATGGATCTATAACTCCCTCAAATGGTTCCTCTAACGGCGGCCAGCATCACCCCGGAAAACAGGGTGTTCCCCCCCTTCTCCCACCACCCCAACCCGGGCCTCCCGGTCGGCCGGGTTGTGCAGCTCATGGTCGGACCTGCGGGACATTACGGCCGAAAAAAGGAGGGGATCGATGAAAAAGGAGTTCCTGGGGACAAAATCCCCCTACACTTACTTTCTTCGTTTATTCTTCTGGTTGGCCGCGATCTTTTCTTTGGCCGTGAGCGGGACGGCCTTTGCAGGGGCTGCCTTTTCCCCGGATCCCACCGCAGGATTCGCAGGGGTGCTCTCCTCCTTCCGGCCTTTCCCTTTCGGAGTTCCCTTATCTCTCATGAGTGAATATACGGTCCGACAGAATAAAAATCCTCCTGACCGGAAATCTGTGGAGATCCACGCTGTAATTGAATAGGGATTTCCCGCATGCGAGGATATCGGGTCTCTGGAACATCCCGGATACGGGTCCTCCCCACAGGAACAGTTAAGGCAGGGGGATCGTGATACTTCCACATACCCATGGAACCCGTCCTCCTCGTGGCAATCATTCTCGCCCTCCTGTTCAACTTCGTGAATGGATTGAACGACGCGGCGAATGCCATCGCAACCGTCATCGCTACACGGGTTCTCACACCTCTCCAGGCAGTCCTGATGGCAGCCTGCTTCAACTTCATCGGTCCGCTCCTCTTCACCACCGCCGTGGCAAAGACCATCGGGCAGGGAATCGTCCAGCCGGAGTACCTTACCGTCCCTGTACTATGTGCCGGTATACTGGCGGCGGTCGTCTGGGTCTACATCTCCACCCAGGCGGGACTCCCGATCTCCGCCACTCACGCCATGGTCGGCGGCCTCCTCGGTTCAGCGGTTGCCTACGCAGGACTCGCGGCGGGTATCTGGCCCAGTGTTGAGATCCTGGGAAGACTGGTACTGTTCGTCCTGGCGGGCACATCCCTCGGAGCCGCCGGATTCACCCTGATGGCGATCCTGCACCGGGAGGCTGCGATCCTGCAGTATGCTGTCTTCGGGGCCCTTGCCGGGATCGTGCTCATCATTCCTGCCGGCCTCATTACCGGCACCCTCCCTCTGAGCGGATTCCTTGCAATCGTCGTATTCATTGCCGTATCCCCCCTCCTCGGATTTATGGCGGCATTCCTCCTGGGACTCATTGTAATCCGTTTATTCCGGCATGCCAACCAGAGACGGATGAACTTCGTGTTCAGTAAAGCCCAGATCTTCTCTGCAGCGTTCTACAGCATCGGGCATGGAAGCAACGATGCCCAGAACGCCATGGGGGTGATCACCGCCACCCTCCTGGCCGCGGGCATCCTCTCCGAATTTGTGGTCCCGTTTTGGGTCATTATCCTCTCCTGCACGGCAATTGCGATGGGGACGTTCCTTGGAGGCAGGAACGTGATCAGGACGATGGGCCTCCGGATTACCACGCTCCGCCCTTACCAGGGATTTTGTGCAGAAACGGGGGGTGGGGTCGCCCTTTCGTTCATCACCGCCTTCGGTGTCCCTGTCTCAACCACCCATGCCATCAGCGGCGCAATCATGGGAGTCGGATCGACGATGGGGTATGCCGCAGTCCAGTGGGGTCTGGTGCGCAGGATCGTAGCCGCATGGATCTTCACAATTCCTCTCACGGGGATCGTGGCATACCTCTCGTACCACCTCCTCAACCTTTTTCTCTATTGAACCAGTTCACAGAATTCCTGCACGCACCCGGCGGTGAGAGAGAGTACTTCAAGGAGAATTGCCATGAAGAGGGGAACGTTCCTGAACATATCCGGCCCTGGCTGAACATCGATCGTCCCGATTCCTTTCTCTGGTTTATCCGCCGGTTATGGCGTCAAGCTCTCCCATCGTCGCAGCGCCACAGGGTAAATGGCCTGATCTATGCATGCCTATCAGAAGCCTTAATGTACGAAGGCCCCGAAGATGTTCCATTAAAGGAAGGAGTTGCCCCTATGAAACCATATTCGCTCGTTGTCTGCGCAGTGTGCATCCTGATCCTCTCATTGGGATGTTCAGCCCAACTCACCGTTTCTTCTCATCCTACCTCGAGGGAAACCGGTTCACCCACCCCGGTGGAGACGGGGATACCGATCGGCGGAGATGAGGGCTATTTCTCCATCAGCTCCTCCCCGGAGGGGGCCGATGTCACCTTCGACGGGGTCTTCCAGGGTGAAACCCCGCTTGAGGTGAGCGTCTATACCACCGGGACTCCGCATCACACCATCACCATCTACAAGTACGGGTACAAGACCTGGACCCGGACCTACAACCAGAACCCCTCTCCCCGGGGCACGATCTATGTGTCCGCCCAGCTCGAACCCGATGTCCAGACGGGGTATATTTACGTGACATCCTCGCCCTCCGGGGCCGTAGCACGGCTGGACGGAGGCAGCACCTTAACGACCCCGGGAACGTTCTCGAACGTCCCTGCCGGACGCCATACCATCGAGGTTTCCAGGTCAGGGTATTACCCCTACAGCACGTCGATCACAGTCAATTCCGGAGGGACTTCGAGCGTGAACGCCGCCCTCTCCCCCCAGCAGACCACCGGTTCCCTTCGCGTCACTTCCTCCCCCTCAGGGGCTGAAGTCTTTGTCGACGAGATCTACCGCGGGTATTCGCCTCTCTCCGTCGGTGCCCTCAGTTCCGGGTCGCACACGGTCCGCCTCCATCTTTCCGGGTACCAGGATTATTCGACCAGGGTATCGGTAAGTTCCGGAAGTGAGACCGTCGTTTCCGCCTCCCTGGTCCCGGTCCTGCAGCCTTCGACCGGGGACATCCTGGTCAGTTCCGTTCCGGACGGGGCTTCGATCTACCTGGATGGCAACTACAGGGGAATTACTTTAAAGGGTAACGCATTCGATATCCCTGGCATCTCCCCTGGGATCCATACTGTTGCCCTTCAAAAAGACGGGTACCAGGACTATTCCGCGACCGTGGGAGTGACCGCAGGCAGCACTTCCACCGTATCGGCCATCCTTAACCCGGGTGCCCGGCCGGCATCCACAGGGAGCATCACGATCCAGTCCTCCCCTTCAGGGGCGGATGCCTACGTAGACAACGTGTACAAGGGCATCACTCCCCTCACCGTCACGGACGTTTCGCCGGGCTCACGGGTGGTGACCCTCGAACTAATCGGCTATACAAAGGGGCAGTACACCATCCAGGTGGATGCGGGACAATCTGTCCAGGTCTTCGGGACCCTTACTCCGGTACCGGTCACCCAGTCTGCACCCCTTTTTGTCCCTGTCGTGGTATTGGCCCTTCTGGCCGTCTCGGCCCTGGTATTGATCAGGAGGCATTGACCGGGGTCCCCGAGACCTGCCGGACAAAATAACCTTGCAGTAGAGGAATACCGCCACCTGGAGGTAAAGACCGGGGGGAAAGCAGCCCGGGACTCCCGGGAATCCTATCCCCTGTATCTCCATGCCTTCGGGGGGAAACGGACCTCGAACCGCGCTCCTTTCCCGGGGATTCCCGTCTCGACGATTGAACTCCCGGTGAGGGCGAGCACTTCCCGGGAGATGGTCAAACCAAACCCGGTGTTCTTGCCCACTCCGTACCCGAAGATCCGCTCCTTCTCCTCGAATCCGACCCCGCCCCCATTATCCTCAAACACTACCACGAGGTCTCCATCCGGCGCCTTCTCGGTCGATATTCCTATCCTCGTAAGGTGTCCTCCGTGGCGGACTGCATTGTCAAGAAGGTTGTAAAAGACCTTCACAGCAAGTGGATCGGAATATACCTCCACCGGGTTTATCCTGGCTGTGATGTCGATCCCCTCGTGGGGGACGTCGTTTGCCGCCTGGCTGATCATCTCCGACAACAGCCGCCAGATCGGCTGCTGGGACCCGATCTCCTGGTACTCGCGGGAGAAGCGGAGGTAACTGTCGATCTTCCCCACGAGCTCCACGCACTTGGAGAGATACGCGGCATCTTCTTTGCCCGAGATATCCTCTCTGAGGAGATCCAGGTATCCGTATAGTGCAGTGACCAGGTTGCTGACATCATGCCGGGTCATGCTGGCCAGCAGGGAGATCTTCTCGTTGGCGATCCGGAGGGCTTCCTCCGACGCCTTCCGACCGGTGACGTCCCGGACGATCAGGACGATCCCGGCAGGGTCCCCTGCAGGATCCCTGACAAGAGAACCTGCCATGCTTACGACAACCGGATCCTTCCGGTCAAGGACTGTTTCGAACTCCGAGAGTATCCCCTGCTCACCCATCGCGGCCCGGATTGATTCGTAGGCCTTTGAAGGAAGGAGCGTCCCGACCACCCGGCCTGGAAGTTCGCTCTCCTCCACCCCGAAGATCCTGGCGGCGGATGCATTTGCGGTGATGATCCTGCCCTCTTTATCCGCAAGAATCATGCCGTCCGGCATAGCCCGGATGAGATCCGGGACTGCGGTTTCGGGAGTCAGGGTAAAAAGCCCGTGCTGGAGGACCGCGTAGGTGATGATCAGGGAGAAGATCGCGATCCCGATGAAGACCAGGTTGGGGGTATAGATGGCGAACACCGGGAAGACCAGGCCGGAAAGGGACCCAAATAGGATTACGGTCGCAATACCCGCGGAGATGAGCCTGTTCTGGCGCCGGAGCTTTCCCCTGGCCGTTACTCGCCAGGTCGAATAACTGACGTAGGCTGCACAGAGCATCACGAGAAGAATGTAGATCGCCATGGCATGGTAGGCAGGGTTTCCCGTGGCCGCACGGTAGACGTACCCCAACTCTTCCTGATAAATCACGGTGTACAGCAAATCGGAAAAAACCCCGACCAGGGAGAAGATTGCTGCCGGAATATACAACAGGAGGACGAGCAGCTTTGTCCTCTCAGGGCGGGATAGCGGGTGGCCGGTGTAGGTAAGGACAAAATGAAGGGTGAATGCGATGGTGAACGGCCAGAGTGAACTGGCTTTCAGCCAGAACCAGACCCCCTCGTATCCGCCCGAATTCCAGATGAGGAATTCTCCGAGACCCCAGTAGGTCGCACTGATCATTGCAGCAGCGAATAACCGGGCGAGTATGGACGTGGAATTCCTTGAAAGGACAAAGACCCCAAGCCCGTAGGTGATAAGCGCGGAGACGAGGCAGAAGAATGCCAGGACAAGGAAGATCGCCGGGGCTGTCATGAATCCTTCCCAACTGCGGTTTGCGGCCGCATCGTGCCACGGGTCATCGGGATCATGGGAATTCCTCAAAAATCCGCATTTTCAGGTATAATCGGATGCCTGGAGAGAAAACGCTTGTTATCGAAAAGATAGTGCCAGGGCCCGGGGGAGGGAAGTCCTGGAGCAGAGCCAGAAGAGATCTGGAGAGGGTATCGGCTTCCCATTGAGCCCTGATACGGGATCCGATACCCTTAGTTCCCCTTCCCGGGAAGGAGTCCCTCCGCTCGGTTTCCCTTGCACCTGTACCCGCCATTTGGACTACTCAAGCCCGGAAAATTTCTTCCATGGAGAGGGGAACATTTCTATCCTCGCCACTCCCACACCCTTTTCATGGTGCAATGCTCCGGCGGGACGGGAAGAAATGAGTCCTGACCTTGCCCGCGAACTGCGGGAGAAGTGTTCAGGGCTGGATATTCCTCTCGTGGGATTCGCCCCGGTGGACCGATGGGAGAGCCCTCCGTTCGAGCCCTGGGTGCCTGCCGAGTTCCGGCCGGCGGCGATTTATCCCGAGGCACGGACCGTGATCGTGATCGGACTCCCCGTGAGTCTCCCCATCCTGGACACAACCCCCTCCATCTGGTACCACGAGCTCTATCGCACGGTCAATTCCCTCCTGGATGGGTTCGGGTACCGGATCGCTTCCTTCCTCTCCGCCAGGGGCTATCCCTCCATCCCGGTTCCAAGGGACGGATACGGTCACGTCAGCATCTTAAAAGAGCGTCCGGTCGCTTTCTTCTCGCACCGCCATGCAGCATACTGTGCCGGTCTGGGTACCTTCGGGGTCAACAATATGCTCCTCTCCCGCGAATTCGGTCCGAGGGTCCGGTTCACCTCCATCCTCACCACCGCCCTGCTCCCCCCGGACCCGGTAGTCGAAGAGGAACTTTGTATCCGCTGTGGGAAATGCGTGGAGGCCTGCCCGGTCCGGGCACTCGAGGAGGGCGAGTATCCCAAAGTGCTCACCGACAAGCGGACCTGCGCAACCCGTGCCGAGGAGTTGAACAGGAGATTCATCTCTCCCTGCGGACTCTGCATCCGTGTCTGTCCCGTGGGACGCGACCGTGCCCTGTACCACCGGGAAGATACCGGAATTTATGAGGGCGAGAACGAACTCCGCTCCGATCTTCATCGTGCCTGGGCTCATGTCCGGGCTTATGGCGGGAGGTGACGAAGGCCGGGCTCTTCCTCCTGCCGGAAGGAAGATCCCCGGAATGTCGGACCCGGCATCCGGAGTTTCAAGGAATGATTAGAATAGTTCCAATGTGTGAAGTGCTCGATCGGGTCTGATCCGGTCATCGCTCCCTTGCGGGAACTCCTGAAGGGATGACGACTCTTGCCGCTGCGGACAGAGATAGAAATATCGCGAGTGAAGGGACGTACAGACCGCGCTCATTTTCTGGAGCCATCCCGGGGCTATCCGGGTCGCAACTGGTCACCGGGTGCCTGAACCGACGCGGCCCGGACATGATCCTCCGGTTGCCGCTGTCTCGCAACCATCGCATGCAATGCCATAAAAGAGTGATCCTTGCCCCCATTCTCCTTCTGAAGGACGGATCCGCCGGACTGCCGCTTCGGTTCCCCGGACCCGATCGTTCGCAACATTCTCTCCCTGCCCGCTCTCGCTCCTTCGTGCATCGGGTCGACCCGGAGGGCCCGGTCAAACGCTTCGAGCGCTTCCCGGAACTTCCCCGTTTTCTCGAGTAGATCCCCCATCTCTTCAAGCGCCCTGGTGTATCGCGGGGCGATCAGGACCGACTTCCTGAGGATTCCGACCGCCTCCCCGTACCTGCCCCTGCCCGCAACCTCGTGGGCGCGGCGGTAGAGCGCCTGTGCCTCCAGCGGGATTCCCCCGCTTCCGTTCCAACCTATCGCCATCGTTCCTCCCTGCCGCAGAACGCGTTCCCCCCGGACCTGCGGCAATTTCCCCTGATCCTTTGTGAAAATAAGAATTTGCCTCTTCACTGTGCTCTCCAGGTCTGCATGGCAGATTTATTGGGGGTCAGTAGTGTTCCTCCACACCCGGCAGGAGTCCAGGCACGCATGCTTTATGTATACCAATCCTGCTCTAGTATTTGTATGGCAGTTCTCGACCCGGAGATTGTGGACAGGATCAAACGGACCCTCCGGTGGCACCCGAGGGGAATGACCATCTCGGATCTCTCCTTCGGAACGAAGATCAACAGGAACCTGATGGCAAAATACCTGGACATGCTCCTGATCTCCGGACAGGTGGAGATGCGTGTGATCGGGACGGCCAAGGTGTATTACCTCTCCCGCCGGGTACCGGTCTCGGCCATGTTCGAATTCTCCTCCGACCTCGTGGTCATGATCGGGGAGGACCAGCGTATTCATTCGGTCAACGAGCAGGTCCCGCACCTCCTCAAACTCCCCCGGGAGGAACTGGTGGGCAAGAGAATCCACGAGATCGACAATCCATTTATCCGGAGCCTGCCGGTAAACGGCAGTGAGGACGGATCTTCCGGGGACAAGGAAAGTGTGATCGAGCTTGAAAGCGAGATTTCAGGGGAGGAATGCCATTTCCGGATCAAGAGGGTGCCGACCGCATTCGAAGACGGGACTCACGGGATCACCCTCATTATAGAAGATGTCACTGCGGCCACGAAGTTCCGGAGGATGCTGGAGATTAGCGAAGCCCGTTACAGAGGGATTGTCCAGTCCTCTGGAGAGGCCATCATTGGAAAGACCCCGGAAGGAGTGATCAACAGCTGGAATCCGGCCGCAGAGGAGCTCTTCGGGTATCCTGCAGACCGGATCCTTGGCAAACATCTCCAGATTCTTGTGCCCCCGGGACTTCAGAATGAGCTGGGACTGTACCTGAAAAAAGCCGCAGAAGGGGAGTACGTCCGCCATCACGAAATGAAGATGGTCCGGCAGGACGGCACTCCGCTCGACGTCCTGATCACCATCTCCCCTATCCGGGGAGACCATGGAACCGTCGTCGGTGCTTCTTCGATTGTCCGGGACATCACCCGGGAGAAACTCGAGCGGCACATGCGCGACCACGAGGACCGTTACCGGAAGCTCGTCGCGGATATCGATGTGGGAATCTATCGGAGCACTGCGGACCCGACAGGGCACTTTGTCTGGGGCAACACGGCTCTTCTCGATATCCTCGGCTATCCCTCGTTCAACGATCTCCAGGGGATCCAGGTGATCGATCTATTCTCGGAACCCGAGGGGCGCCTGGATCTGATCGGGGAGTTGAGGAAGAGCGGTTTTGTGAAGAACCGGATCCTCCATTTAAAGAGGAGAGACGAAAAGCCAATCACCGTTTGTGTCACTGCCCTTGCCGAGTTTGACGACCATCAGAACGTGAAGTTCATCAACGGGATAGTCCAGGATGTCACCGGGCGTGTCCGGTCCTGATCAAAGGACCTGAATTTTTCTTTTCCCTGCAGCGGGCAGGGACCAAACCGTAGAGAAGGATTGGCGATTCCCCGCGGTCCCATAAGGGGAATATCAATGCGAATGAGTTCCCGCCTGCACCTTCCGCACCGCTGCGATCTCCGGTATCTCCCATCCCCCCAGAGCTTCCACGATTGCCTGCACGTAAGGTTCCTGCCGGGTCATGCTGGGCGAGGAGGCAGGGTCGCTGCGCTTCCCCTTCCTTCCCATCGATGCCCGGCCCGTGGCGATGAAGTGGAGGAAATCCTCCTTCGGGAGCGTCCAGGTGCACTTGATTCGTAATTTCACGAATTGAGGGTTGGAAGGATGGGGAAGCATCACAGCCCGGGTGGGAGGAAGAGGAACCGGGTTGCACCCATTCGATCGGGAGAGGAGAACGACCTCGTGCCACAGGCGTTCGCAGGCTTCGCTCCTGCAGGACCGGCAGAACCGGTTGGTGGGAGGGGTCCCGTCCCCCTCATACCGTGCGCAAAACCGGAGGTCCATGGAAGAGTATGGGTATACCGTTACTATTATTTGATCCTCCCCTGATCCTTCCAGCGACTGAAATCCCACAAACGTTCGATATCTCACTGCGTAATGGGGAGGTGGATTTCGATGCGGCCAACCCAGGATACCAGATTTTCAGGATTAAAGGAATGCGAGGGCCGAAGGTGTCGGGACCGATTCCGGACACCGGATGGCCTCATTTTCTGCCGCACGGATATTTGGACGATTACCGATGCCCGCTGCTACTGTTTCGATGACCTCGGCAGCGAGGATATCGTGGTGGTTATAGGCGCGAACGCAGGAGCGTTCTGTATTCATGCAGCGAAGGCTGCAAGAAAAGTAATCGCCATCGAGCCTGTGACGGCCGATATTTTGTCCGGGAACATCCGGCGAAACAGAGTCCCGGTGCAGGTGATCGAGGGGGCGCTGGGGCCCGGGGGTGTCACGCCCGTGCACCTGGGACGGGAAGACTGTGATGTCCGATTCCTGGCCTCTCCGGGAGATCTGCGACATGGCAGGAGGGTGTGACTTCCTGAAAGCAGACTGTGAGGGTGCCGAGCGGTCGATTGAACCCGGCGACATGGCGGGAATACGGAGGATCGAGATGGAGCTGCACATCCCTCCCATCTCGGGACCTGTGAACAGGAGGCTTCTTTCGTACCTGGGAGAGCATTTCCACTACCGGATCGACAGGATCCCCTGTCACGGGGAACTGGGGGTGATGGGAGTGCTGCACGGATGGAGGAAGGATTAAAAGCAAGGCAAGGGTTCCCCCGGTCAATCCACCCGGATCACCATCAGGGTGATGTCATCGAACTGCGGTGTTCCGGCCACGAAGGCCTGGATCTCTTCCTGGATCTTCGTGACGATCCCTGCCGCGGGGAGATGGTGGAACTCCCGGATCACTTTTTGTAAACGTTCCTCCCCGAACTGCCTGTCATCCCTGTCCAACGCTTCGGTCACACCATCCGTATAGAATACAAGGACGTCCCCGGAGTGGAGGGTAACCGTCTCCTGCGTATACACTTCTTCCTCCACCACGCCGAGGGCCATGCCCGTGGAAGTCATCAGAGCGATCTCCCCTGTCGCTGCCCGAAAGTGCATGGGCGGATTATGGCCGGCATTCGAGTACGTGAATGCCCGGGTGCGTTCGTCGAGGATGCCGAAGAACAGGGTGACGAACATCCCCTGGTCTGCGTCCGCGCAGATCATCCGGTTGGCATCGGACATGGCCGCTGCCACCACCCCCATCATCCGGAGGGAGGTCCGGACCGTTGTCCGGGAGAGGACCATGAAGAGTGCGGCGGGTACTCCTTTCCCGGACACATCCGCGATCACGAGCCCGGTCTTTCCCTGACCAATGTCGATGATGTCGTAGAAATCGCCCCCTACCTCCTTTGCAGGGATACTGATCGCGGCGATCCCGAAACCCGGTATCCTTGGAATGACCCGGGGCAGGAAGGAGAGCTGGATACGGGATGCGATCTGCAGCTCGGTCTTCTCCCGTTCCAGCTCCTCGCTGTATTCCCGGATCCTCTGGATCATGATAGTGATGCTGTTCTCGAGCGTCGTGAACTCGGGGTTCCGCATCCCCCGGATGGGATGATCGAGATCCCCGCGTGCGATGGTGTCCACGTCCTCGATGATCTCCTTGATGGGCTGGGTGAGGAGACGACTGGTGCCGAAGGCCAGCACCACACCCATCCCGACCGCGATCCCTGCGATTGCAAGATGCAACAGGAGGACGCTTCGAAGCTTCTCCTCAAGGAGGGCTCCCGAATAGACCAGCTCGATGACAAGGCTCATGTCCGAGGCCGACGCCGGGTCTTTCAGATCCGCGAAGAGGTAGGTGGTGGTTGTGCCGCTGGCCGGATCGGTGGTTGAGAACGTCCGCCGTTCCGAGAGCGCCCTGTCAATCTCCGGATCTGTCACCTCCGTAGCATTCAGGGCAGACGGATCCGAGACAAGGACACGGTTCGTGTCTACGATCCGGACTGATAGCAGGTTCGGGTTCAGTTCCTGGATCCGCTTTGCAATCATGGAATAGGATAGTCCGGCACGCTCCTGGAAGAACGCATCCGACTCAAGGCCAAGCTCGAGGAGGTAGCGGTGATCCGGTGTGGGCATATAAGCGAATTTACGGAGCGTTCCGGTCACGCTGGAATCCCCGGCGCTCGGAACTGAGCGTACGACACGATCGGCCGCAAAGGAGGTGCCCAATCGCAGATCCGTGATGGACTGGTAGTACTCAGGCCATTCTTTAAAGTCAAGGCCCAGCACCTCGGGCACCGTGGAGGCCACGATCACCCCGGATTCATTGATAATGTACAGGTCCAGGGCACCGGAAAAACCAGGTTGGATCTCCGATTTCAGGGCAGCGAGATCAATCCGTGCAAGATCTCCGCCGGATTCATTGTAGGCATCCACGTAGTCCGAGAACGCATCCTGCATCCGGTCGTTTAAGGTGTTGTCGTACATCCGGAGCCCCGTGTCTACGAGAGCGACCGCTCCAAGGACATTCTCTTCGCTGTACGTGCGAAGATTCTCGTACTGGGAGATCAGTTCCTCCCGGGTGCTTAGGTACGAAACCGTCATGAGGAATCCGGCCACCACGACGATGATGAGGATGATAAAGACCGTCAGGTAACCCCGCAGAGAAAGACGTTCCGGCGAAAAGCGCGATCCGGGTGCCATCGGCCTCCATGAACAAAAAAAGGTGCCCGGAAGGGCACCTTTGTTCTTAATTGTTCCATGGTCGGCAGCGAAGATAAAGGGGTATGAACTTTTACGCCTGTGCCAGGACCCCCTGCTTTGTCCCGGGAAGCGGGATCGAGCTTTTTCCAGAGAGCGTGTTCATATAATCGTATGCTCCCCACCGCCAGATACTGTCTCCTGATCCTCGTCCTGGCTGCAATCTGCCTCCCCCCTGCCTTCGCCCTTCAGAACCTCCGGCAGGTGGACCTTTCACCCCCGAGCCTTGTCCTTCCTCCGGGAACCAGGCTGAACGCCTCCGCCGTGATCGAGATCCTCCCCTCGGGGGCTTCCACCTATCCCGAGGGCCATACATTGGTTCTCGGGACGGATCTCACCGATGCCCGCTGGAATGTGATGGTTATCGGTCGACGGGCGTCAGGCGGCAGTGATTCCGAAGATTGGAGACGTGGTCTTCCTGAACGGGTTCCTCCTTTCCTACCCGGACAGCAGGGATGTAGCGGTAACAGTCGCATTGGAAGGGAACGTCCCCGAGGTTCCTGACGATCAGCGGTTCACCGCGCTCCGGGTAGTGGAACTGGATAACCAGGGATCCCCTGTCGGGGGATCCGACCAAAGGGTCATCCGAACCGTCTCCCGCCTTCCAATCCTCATCCCCACCACGGCATCGACCGTCGATACATCAGTTCCTGCGACAAAAGCAGGGTTATCGGCATGCCAGGTGCTATCGGGAATTGCTCTGGCATTCCTGTGGGCAGTGAGGATAAAATCCTGAAAGGAAAGAATCCTTATCCGGGCTTCCACTCAACGGCGATGAGGATGCCCGCTCCCCATATCAGGCATGTTCTAAACCTATATCCGGGACCGGGGAAAACCACTCCACATGGGCAGGTGCAAGGAATGGATCCCCTGATCGAGACGCACGACCTCTCCAAACAATTCGGGGATACGACCGCGGTAGACCACGTAACCCTTTTTGTAAAAAAGGGAGCGCTCTTTGGCCTTCTCGGGCCCAACGGCTCCGGCAAGACCACCATGATCAGGATGCTGACCGGCCAGACCAGGCCAGGCAGCGGTACGGCCTCCGTGCTCGGGATCGACGTCGTGAAGGATCCGGTAGGGGTCCGGGAGCGGGTGGGGATCATTCCTGAGCAGGAAACCCCGCCCAGTTTCCTTACGTCAATGGAATACCTGAAATTCGTTGCCGCGGTCCGGAAGATACCGGACCTAGAAACAAAGGCGGAATGGTGGTTCGATTTCCTTGATTTTGCCGACAAGAAGCATGTGCTCTGCAAGGACTTATCGAGGGGCACCCGGCAGAAACTGATGTTCACACAGGCCTTCATCCATGAGCCCGAGCTTGCGCTCATTGACGAGCCGCTCATCAACTTCGACCCGATCGTCCAGGACCTGGTCAAGGAGTACCTTGCCGAATACGTGAAGAAGGGCAAAACGATCTTCCTCTCTACCCATATCCTTGAGGTGGCTGAGGAGATCTGCTCGGAGTTTGCTGTCCTCCACAAGGGCACACTCCTCCACACGGGGCCCGTTGCCGAATTAAAAGCCCGGGGTGAGCACCTGCCTTCCTTCTTCCTATCGCTCGTCCGGAAGGATCGCCATGTTTGAGCTGTTCACAAACATGGTGAAAGAAGAGTGGAGGGTCCATTCCACGATGTTCGGCAGCCTCTCCTTTGCCCTCTTCCCGGTGATGATTTTCGGGATCGCCTTTATGGGGTCATTCCTCCTCCCCCTGATGCGGACCACCCTCCCTGCCGGCAACCTGACGCTGATTGTTCACGCGAACTACCTGATGCTCGGGCTCATGGTTGGCGGGTTCGGGCTGCTGGGCAACGAGGTAATGAACCGGCGGTTCGGTCAGGCAAGCCTGCTTGCATACTCTGCCCGGAGCCTCCCGCTCTCCGAGAAGTTCATCTTTCTGAACTTCGTCATCAAGGACACGGTCTATTACTTCTTCCTCTGGGTCCTGCCCTTTGGTTTCGGGTATGTCCTTGCATCCCCGTTTACCGGTGTTTCCCTTACAGGTGCCCTGCTCCTGCTGCTCACCCTGACGCTCTCGTTCCTATTCGGACTCTGCGGCGTCTTCTTCCTCTCGGCAGTCTATGCCCGCTCACGGCCGGTTCTCTGGCTCGTCCTGCTGGCCGTTTGTTTGGGAACAGGCGGTCTTGCAGCTTTGACTGGCATGAACCCGGTGCTCTTTTTCCCACCGCTTCTCCTTAATGATGCGTTCACCTGGGTGAACTTCCTGATCTCCTGTGTCATTCTCGCACTCCTTTTCGGGGTTGCGATCAGTCTGTTCAATCCTGAATCGGTAGGATCGGAAAAGATGTACAGGGACGCCTTTACGCCCCTGATGCAGCGGTTTTCGTTCCTGCCGAACCCCCCGCTCGCCGCCAAAGATACCCTCGACCTGTACCGGAGCGGGAGCCTGGTCGGCCAGACGATCTTTTCGTTCCTCCTCCCCCTCGCGGTAATCTGGTTCTTCTTATCCCTGCTGGACCCGTTCTTCCCGCCCCACGGACTGCTCTTCATAGTTGCCGTTACTACCGGTGTAATCGCATCAACGATGTACACGTGGGTTACGATGTTCGATACCTTCGGACCGTACGCCTGCCTGCCCGTTGCTGTAAGTACACTAATTGCGAGCAAACTCACCACGTTTGCGGTCCTCCAGGTAATACCGGCCATCTTTATCATGGCTGTTTCGATCCTCTCCGGGGAGGTCGTATATCTCATCCCTGCGGTTGTGCTCGGGATCTCTGTCTCGTTTTATGCAGTGGGTATCATGGCCTGGCTCTGCGGGCTGTCCCCTAACGTGCTGGTGTATGATGTAAAAGTACTCTTTGTGTACCTCATCCTTGTCGGCATTGTCCTGGCGATCTTTACCGCGATAGCTTTTGCGAATCCCTACTTTGCACTCTCATCAGCCATCCTTGTCATCCCCACCTGGTTGCTTGTGAAGAAAGCGAAGGTCCGCTGGGATACGGTGGACCCGGAAGGATTCTGAATTTTTTTTTAATGCCATACCTCGCTGAATTGTATAAAAATACTTTGCCGGAACTCTTATCGCTCAACGTGACTCCCGTCACAAAACGGTTTGTTGAATGATTTTCCACAACGGCACAAAGTCACCCGGTTCCGGATTTCATAGACATGACCATCAGACGATACAACCGGAATGCCACCACGGACCCAGAGCGGGCCATGTTCACTTCGGGGAGGGTACTCGATGACAACAATGGATTTTTCAAATTCCGGTTCAAGTGCCTTTCCCGTTTTTTTATCCCATATGACGAGGCGCCCGGATGGACAGTTGCCTGCCTCTTCAATGGCAATATCCCTTGCCTCACGACTGTCTGATTGCCGTGTGAGGTTCCAGATCCCACCGGCACGCATACAAAACCGGGCATGCACGCACATACCTTCAGCATCCGTCAATGACAGGGTGGGCCCGTTAATCCTGTCTGCCCGGTCGAGATACGGTTCATCTTCAGCCGTCTCGGTACCGTTAAAGTGGATCTTTGTATGACTGCCGTCGCAAAAGGGTTTATTCTTCGAATGCCCGCACCGGCACAGGGAGTACTGCTCCTGCAGGGGGAAGGTCCTGACATCACTCCATGTACTGCAAAATCCCTCTGCATCGTTGCGGATCTCTTTTATAAAGAGAGGAATGCTTCCTGAAACGATGTAGGGACCGTTTTTGACAACCCTTATCCGCTTCTCATCCTCGTGCAGGCAGGTGGGTGATCCTTTTTTGGGGGACATTATGCTCCTGGTTTGTGTTTTCACCGGTGTTTCTGATATTGTGTCTGATGGGTAACAACCTGATCGGTTGGATCAGGACGAACAGATCTTATTTAGATTTGCAGTGTAAGAAAGTTAAAAATTTCCTATATACTCAGCTTTCCTCACTCTGGCGAGCCGGGCAGAAATTGCAGATCGAATAGAATACCTCTTTTTCTTTGTCCCGGATCAGGCAATAATAATCCTTCCCACGCTGTTCAACAGTAAAACCACCGGGAAAAGGCATACCGACAGGGTGTCCTGGTTCATCAAGGACAAACATCGTGAAAGCAGCTATCAGGTAATAGAAGATACGGTTCTTCGGATTGCGGAAATACGGGTTGCGTTCGATTGCATCATCCCACTCAAAACAGCCTTCAGGAAGCATTTCGCAGAATTTCCGGAATGTTTCCGGGTCCCGGACAAGGGCAGTCATACGGTCAAATGCTCCGCTGTTGTGCATTGCGAGGAGCTGGTGGTGTTTGCCAAAAAGCTGCTCGCGGAAATACGGGCGGATTGATTCCCGGTAGGGTGAAGGAAGTTTCTCAATCTCGTTGTTCAGCCTCCCCCCGATGATCTGGAGGTCGAACATCGAATATTCCTGAATCTCACGGACGAGGATTTTCGCGAGTTCTCCTTTGGTCCGGGCTGCACAGAGCCGGGCTGCAATCTGCCGGATCCTGGTGCATGCCAGCAGATGATTTTCTGGTATCCCGATCAATTCTCCCCCTTTCGTCAACACAGCACCCTGATTGTTATTAGAGTTTCTTTCCAGGTACACAAGAAACAGATGCCCGCCGCTTATCGTTGCAGACCTGTTTGTATAACCTGCCTTTTAATACGCCCGTGCAACATTGGGACGGCCAGGTGTTATGGTTTTGAAATGATTTTTCCCGCAATGCGGCCTTACAGGAAAATACCAGGTTCTGCAATCAGGGATAGAGAAGATAGTCCCCCTCAATTTTCACCCGTGCATTGCCCCCAAAAAATACAGTGCGTTGTAACTTTGATGCGTCACTTTCCAGTCGGATTATACTTGGATGCTCCCTTGACCTGCCCTGCTCAACTCTGAGCATGCGGCCGTCCCATACATCAGCGTTCAGCAGGTAATATCCCAGCGCTGCATTTCCCGAACCTGTTGCAGGATCTTCAAGATATCCGAACGCAGGTGCAAACACACGTGTGCGATAGGAATTGTCTTTCGATGAGACCTCGTCAGAAAAAACCAGAATAAGTTCGATATCATTTCTCACACAGAATTCCTTCAGGTTCTTCTGGTCCGGGAGGAGTGAAAGGAGCGTATCAAGGGAGATAAGAGGGACGATCAGGGTTGAAAGACCCGTATTGACCAGCATAATCCGGTTTTTCTCAGATATTTCACCGGGCGGGATTTTCAGGGCTGCAGCAACATCATCCCGATCAAGGGTAGTGGTGAGAAACTGTGGGAGGGGTGTGCTGATAAAAACCGAATCTGTTGATGCAATATCGTTCCTGACGAGTAGTTCACGGCCCTGAACATGAACGCGGATGATAGGGTTACGGGCAAGTTCCGGGTCGTTTTTAATGAGATCATACATCACAGCAATAGTGCAATGCCCGCAGAATGCCATTTCGCGTTCCGGGGAAAAATAGCGGAGCGCGGTGTAGCCTTCATCTGAAAACACGAAGACCACCTCACTGACAAAGCCGCCAAGCTCGCGGGCGATCTGCTGCATTGCATCACCGGAAAGGGCATCCGGGCCCGGCAGGTACACGCACCCCGCAGGGTTCCCGTTCGATTGTCCTTCAACGAACGCATCTATTTTTTTGAAACGAAAACGCTCCATATATCACTCCTTTAATCCTTCGGAGGACGATGTGGCGATCGGATTTTAATGGCAGGTAAGCTTCCTGCCGGCAGCTTGTTCAGCCGTGCATAATCGAAAAACACACACCGTTTAATCCAATAATAATCTTCTTATCATGCATTTATGAAAAAGGCTCCTGACTACCAGAACTGTCCAGGGTCATCTGGCAGGCATCGGTCTTTTCGAGTGAGGAAACCCGTAACCCGATCAGCCGGACGCTGTTGCCTCCCCACAGTATCCTGAGCAGATCCTGCGCACTGCTGCGCAGCATGCGTTTGCTGTCAGTATAATGCATCAGGGTTTTTGCCCGTGTCCTGGTCACAAAACCTTCGTACCGTATTTTAACCGTGACGGTCCTGAACCGAAGCTCTTCACCAACAAGATCCCTGTGTACATCTTCGACCAAGGAGTCCAAAACAAACACAAGAGTTGCGAGATCGTCGGTATCCTGCTCAAATGTAGTCTCCCGTGATACTGATTTCATCCCATCCCGTTCTTGTACTTCACTGTCGTCAATTCCGAGCGCGATCTCGTGCAGGGCAATCCCGCCACGTCCAAATATTGTGATAAGCTTCTGGACATCGTATGCCGCAAGGTCCCCGATGCTCCTGATCCCAATCCCGTTCAACTCCTGTTCAGACTTTTTTCCGATGCCCGGGATCTTTCTTACCGGCAGAGGAGCGAGGAATGAAGCTGCCTGCCCCTCTTCCACAACGGTCAGACCATCGGGTTTCTGAAAGTCCGAGGCGATCTTGGCCACGATCTTCGTCGGTGCTACTCCCGCCGAGCAGGATAGTCCTGTAGCTGTCCTGATTGAAGTCTTGATTTCCCTGGCAAGAACACCGGCTGCAGAAAAACTGCCGAGAGGACTCAGATCGAGGAATGCTTCATCAATGCTGACCTGCTGGAACAGGAACCCAAACCCGCGCAGGCAGGTCATTATTTCTGAGGAAGTTCTGGCATACAGGGAGAAATCGGGGGGGAGGAAAACAGCATGCGGGCACAGGGAAAATGCCTGCGATATCGGCATTGCCGACCGGATTCCAAACGCCCGGGCTTCATACGAGCATGTGGCGACGACACCCCGTCCTTTCCCGTTCTTCGGATCGGCACCAATCACCACAGGTTTTCCCCGGATTTCCGGGCGTTTCTGCATCTCTACGGATGCATAAAAACTGTCCATATCGAGATGGAGGATAATCCGTGGTGATGTTTTCTGGGGATTCGGTCCCATTACATAACCTCGTTTCACATTCCGGTATTCGTATCATGGAGTGGCGAGGAGGGTGCAAAATCACGGAGTGTGCACTGCCGTTCGCGGATCGTGTTCCGCAGCAGTGCACCCTCTTCGATAAACCGTTGCATGGGTAGGGTGAATTTTTCTGATATGTGGGAAAGGGCCGAACGGATGTCTTCAAACTCCTGTACTGGCTGGTGCATTGCATTCCGCACGTTCTCCCGCACATTGAACACTCCCATCGGGACATACCCCTGGAGTGCCTCCCGGAGAATGATCGCCCCTGCCTGCTTTTTCTCCTGAGCAAGTGCTTCAAGTACTGCCATCTTACAGGTATAGTAGCACCCACCGAGCGGGGAGTATACTGTCTTTTTCCTGTTTCCTTCATGGTCGGAAAAGACCAGCTCTTCATTGCCCATGACATGAAGAAATGCTTCCGACCATTCATACTGCCACCCGGTAGGCATCAGGATGACTGCATAATTATTATGCAGGCTTGAGAACTCATGCACACGCCAGGTATCGATCACCGGAAATTTTTTTACCTCCGCCAGAAGATGGTCGCCGATTATGGAATCACAGGCGGTGATGGACCAGCGGGTCGGGACGAGATGCCTTCGGGCATCCTTTCCCATGGTGCCAACAGAAAATGCCTTCTGGATACTGGAGAACGGGACGCCCTTTTTGTGGAGGTCGGGAACGGCCTCAGCGGATCTGAGATCAGAATCATAGAATACTTTTTCCAGGTCCCGGTTCCATTTTACACTCTCGATCTCGAACCGCTCTATAGGAGCGCTGGGTCCAAACGGGGTGTGTTCTTCAGAAAATGACATCCCGTGGGGTTGAACGGTAAATGAGACCTCGCTCTCAACAGAGCCTGCTGATAATGAGATCTCCTGGAGTTTTTCTACAAACCGGTTATCAAGATCCGATATGTTTATCTTATGCTTCCCGCGAACCAGGCTGAGGCGGTATTGCATAATCTCTTCCTGGGTCTTGTGTCCGGGGATCCAGGATTCGGGCATATCCATGATCGCCGTGTCACCATGCAGAGGAGCAATCATCGGTCCAGCATACACATCCGGATAATTCCAGCTCCCGATAAACACGGAAGGAGGAGAACTACCCTCCAGCTCTTTACCCACCTCAATCGATTTCATGGGAACGGTTGCTGCAGTCAGTTGCCTGAGATATGCTCCCTTGCCAATCATGTCGTTACATGAGAATGGATATAAAACAAGTTAAGATATGGTATGCGGGGAGAAAGTGAAAAGTTTCCATCGCTGTAGAAATCGAGTGAACGTTAACTTCGATAAATTTGGACAGGGTGGGCAGATTGACGCATGATAAACAGCAGTGAGGAGAGCAAATCTGATTTAACTGGCAGGAGGTCGTTTCATCGGGCTGACGTCGGCCCCCTCCATCTCCCCCTGAGCCCAGGCATACCGTTCCCGGATTGTGGCAGGAAGCTCACTTTCAGCGACAGGGATAAACCCGAAATGGCCGTAGAAACCGGTCAGGTTTGTTAATGAGTGCATGTAGAGGGATTCATGCCCGCACGCCTCAACGAGACCCCACATAACCGCATGTGCATACCCATGGCCTCGGTGAACGACCGGTGTAAAAACCGCATCCACTTCAAATCCGTCCGGGTGCTTCCGGCACCGTGCAACAGATACTATCTCCCCCCCGGAAAATCCCGCGAAAATCCGGTCAATGCGGGCATCCCCCCTGGTCTGATGATAATCGGTCCAGAGAGCCTCTGCAAGCGGAAACTCCGCTGTGCGGAGTTCCCGGACAATTGTGCCTGATGTATGACGTGCACCATGAAGATCGGCAGATGCAGATGTAGCTGGAGGAAATGCCGGAGCCTGCTCTGTTCCTTCTATCCTGTAGCCCTCCGGGGGAACATGGATCACAAATCGCGCTCCCTTTCCCTCGGATCCGGTCTCTGTAATCGTCATTCCCGTTACTGCAAGGATCTCACGGCATATGAATAACCCGATGCCGGTATGACCACCGGCATCATACTCAAATATCCGTTGTTTTTTCTCGGCCGGTATCCCGATGCCATCATCTTTCAGGATGAGATCGAGTCCTTCAGGAGTTTCATGATACGTGACCGTGAGATTTTTTATGGTCATCCCGTGGGTAATCGCATTGCTGGTAATATGGATCAAAACATCGTTGAAGAGGGGATCAGCAAAAATTTCGAGTCTTTCTGTCCAGAACCTGACTGAGACAGACCCGGTTTTATCCCGAATGCCCGCAGATTCAAGTATTTTCTGAATACCCAGCCATGCCGGAGGGGAAAGCCCGAGATTTTTATATGATTCAGTGAGTTCGAGCTGGCGTGTCAGGTTCGTCGTATGGACCCGCATCTGGCTGAAAAAAACCCGCGCAACGGCATCATCGCAGTGCGCTTCGGCATTTTTTACCGTTTCAGCCATCTGGTCAACCGTACGCTGGAGGTGATCTTTTGCGATGCGGGAAAGAAGGCTAAGTTTATCAGTGGCCGTCTTCAGTGCTTTCTCGGCATAGACGCGACGGGTGATTGCTACAAACGTGATGATAGTCCTTCCCATTGGAAGCGGTGCTGCTGAGACAAGGACAATTTCAGAATTCCCGTCCGGCAGTAAAAATTCCGCTTCAGTTGCATGGATGGCGCCCCCGGTATTCAGCCGGAAAAACATGTCCTGTTCAAAATCGCTGCTCCAGAAAGAACCCGTAGCTGCTCGTTTCAGATCTTCAGGAGTCCTGTGAAGGAGTCTTGCCGCTTTTTCATTCACTTCCTCAACAACCCTGCCGGTTTCTGTGTCCCGGATCAGGATACTGCCTGCTTCCGAATTATTAAAGATCCCCTGATACAGATCCTCGCGTTCACGAACCCTGAAAGAGAGCCATGCAATAAGCCACCCGATAGTAACTACAACGATGGTCCGGACAATCGCCTCCATCATAGTCATGGAGGAGCTCCCGGCAACCAGGAGAACAATCAGGAGATATGATCCTCCGATGCACCCGGCAATAAATAATCCCCACTTCGGATAATGGTAGGCGGCTATCACCACCGGAATATAGAGGAGATGCGGGATTACCACAGTAATTCCCATGAGCAGTCCTGCAAGGTTTATGATGATGGCAATGAAAGCAGATACACCAATCAGAGCATCCCAGATGAGATCGCGTTTTGACAATATATGAGGCAGGCGCACGGGATACTTCTCTCCTGTTTTCAGACCGGATCCGTTCACAGGCCAAAAAGACCGTTCTCAATACCCACATTTCGGATATCGCACATCTTCTGCCTGATTCAGACCGCTGAGGAAACGTTGTTGCCGGCAGATATTATCGTTCCGGTCATGTATCCGGGCAGGACATTGTGCTGCTTCACCCGCAATACATATGTTAATCGTCCCACACACCATTGGTATATGACAACGGAGTTGTCTGAATTAGAAATAACAATAACAATGATGCTTTTGACCCTAACGCGGTGAATGAAGATGGGTCCCCTGTTGTCCGGGTACGGTTACCCAAGAAATGGGCTAATGAACAGTTCGCTTTTGCTGATCTTATGATGGGTGCAAATCATATCCGTGTCCGGTGCTATGATGGCGTTACCCGTATGGGCAGGATCAAAGGGAAGATCAAAAAGCGTGTCTGGATACGAGAAGGCGATATACTCATTGTCACACCCTGGTCTTTCCAGGATGAAAAATGTGATATTATCTATCGCTACCTGCCTCCACAGGCAGACTGGCTGAGAAAGAACAGGTATCTATAAAAAGCTCTTTTTAACCGTTATTGTATTCCAGTTTTTCATAGTCACCGCCATGTCTGTGGTTCTTCGGGCATGCGCTGATTTACAGAAATTCGGTAAAATTTCATCGAAATCGAAAAAAAGGAGCAATTTCTCATCTTTTTAACCATCTCTTTATCGTGTCGCGGGATAAATAGTACTCTACCCGTATGCAGCACACAGAAAAGAACATCAGGATAATTCGTGACAAGTTAAGCCGGATCGGCATCGGCGAGAAGAAGATGGACGATGCAACCATACTTGCATCCTACTCAATCAACAAGTTCGGGCGGTTGTGTGCCGTTCCCAAAGAAATCCCACCTGTTCAATAAAACAGGCGCTTTTTACTTTCGTACCGTATATCCAGCTCTTGTTACTATCCTGATTACAACTGAGTCCCATACAGAGTCATCCGATTCAGCAAGATCATCGATACATTCCTTCCACAGGCGGGACAGGTCGTCCTCGTCGGAAAAGAATGCACGGCGGTACATGACTCTCCCGGCTCTTTTCCCGCGGGAATTCAGGATAAGCATCCGCCAGCAGCCATAATCCCTGCAGATTTCCGGCCGTGTCAGGTGGACGCAACAGTAACCTAGCCGGTCCTTTGGGTGGTACCGCAGGAACGGACAGGCTTCAGGGTGATCCCCAAAAATACGGGTATCTGAAAATAATTCGTACTTATCCGGGTCGATCCTGACGACATTTTTTTCTCCGGTATACTGGTTATTGACCAGAAACTCGAATTCGTCACGGGTTTCCTGGATGACATGGACCTGGGCCATGTGGTGGCAGCATTCTCCGCACTGCTGGCATTCGAAAACCATGGTTATCGTCCATCTATCCGATACTCTGCCAGATTGCGAGTCCGAACTCAAGGGCAATCAGGATGATGACCACCCACTCGAGCGTATTTGAGTGCTGGATACGGACTTCGTCAGAGAGCATCGAATAATTTTCCCGTATGACATCGATCTTGCGGGTCACACTTTCGCTCCACTGGTTGCTCCTGAGCACCTTCAGGACGGTAGCATAGACCCGTGCATAATAAACATCCTCGGTGACTTTGATCAGGTTGTCAACTTTTTCGATAACTTCCGATATCTCAGCATAATTCTCCATCTGCTTTGCCATAATTGCATGGTACTGGCGACTCCGGCGAAACTGAGAGAACCTGTCGGCATACTCAATATCATCATACATCTTCTCCATCTCACGGGTCAGTTCCCGATCATAGTATCGCAGCTCAAGTACCTGCACATTAGCAAATTCTATAAGGTCAATCAGGTCTGTCGGGTTGTCAGGATTGCAGAGAAGGGCGGAATCCCATGAGAGTATTGCAAGATCGTCGGTGGTATAGCTTAGTGAATTCTTGACGATCTCATCCCGCATCTGAGGTGAAATATTGATCTTTTCCCCAAGTAAAAGCGGGACGGGGTCGATCGAATCGTCCCGGTGGTCTGTTACGTAGACGGTGTAATCCTCAAAGAAGTCAGGGTTGATAGCGAAATTTTTTATATGCGGTTTGATGATCTCTCCGAGCGTCTTGAGATACTGGACATAAAATTCCGACAATCCTTCCTGACCGGCAAACAAAAAAGCGATCTCTTCAAGGGTGGAATAATGTGCATTATCGTTTTCGTAAATAAAACAGAAACTGATCACACCAATGCCATAGACACGGGCAACCACTGAGAACTCAAAAGGCCTGCCTTCCCGCTCAACCCGTATGGGATTCATCTGGATCATGAGAGGGGGGTCCTCAATCATGATGGACTTTTGTTTCACCCGGACAAAACTTGTTCTTGCCGTAAAATAATTCTGGGCGAGGGCCTGTTCCAGCCAGTCAAGATCGATTTCCCTGCCGATATCATAAATCCGGTAAAACCGGAGCGTGATCATAGTTCTCCTCCAGAAAATTCTTAGTGGAGCAGCATTGTCGTTGATGATGGATAATGATTTTCTCCACATCCCCGCATCTTCAGGAGGGAGCATGGATTAATTACTATCGCGCCGATACCATCTGATTGAAGCGCAATGAGTCAACCTGTCGCTGAAGGGGGAAAAACGGGAACGGACCCTGCAGAAGCTGTAACTGTCTGCACTGTCGTTCCCAATGCTTCCAGCATCATCAGGATTGACCATCTCACAAAAATCTTCCGCGAGAGGAACCGCACGGTAACCGCCGTAGATGATGTTACGTTTGAAGTTTGGCGGGGGGAAATATTTGGTCTTCTTGGTCCAAACGGTGCGGGAAAGAGTACATTAATCCGTATGCTCACGACCCTGCTCCACCCGACAAGCGGAACAGCATGCGTTGATTCCTATGATATCATCCGTGCCCCTGAAAAGATCCGGGGCATTATCGGGGTCTGCCCCCAGAACAGTACCCTTGATATTGAACTCACAGCTTATGACAACCTTGAATTTTACGGGAAACTGGTAAACGTTGATGACAGTATCCTCGATTCAAGAATATTAGAGCTTCTGGAAATGGCAGAACTGGCCGATCGTGCTCACATGAAAGTCCAGACATTTTCCGGGGGAATGAGACGGAAACTTGAGATTGTCCGTGCTTTTATCCACCACCCGCTCATCCTGTTCCTTGACGAACCCACCATCGGGCTCGACCCAGAAGCACGGCATGAAGTCTGGCAGCAGATTGCAAAACTGAACGAGGAGAAAACAACCATTATCCTGACTACGCACTACATGGACGAAGCGGAAAAACTCTGTAACCGTATCGCATTTGTGGATAAAGGACGACTTATCGCACTGGATATCCTGGAAAACCTGAAGCAGTTAATTCCCGCAGGTGACCTGATAGAGATTGGTTTTGATCGGATGGATGAAGGGATACTTTCCGTGATACGGGGGATGGCTCTGATTAATTCGGTTGAAATCAAGGGCACACGACTCATCATCTCGGCAAAGAACGGGAGTAAAGTATTACCGGAAATTGTTGCGGTCTTTGAAAAATTTTCTGTCCCGATGACGTCCATTTCGATACGATCCCCCTCCCTTGAAGATGTTTTCATTCATCTCACGGGTAAAAAACTGGATGACGGCCAGAACCAGGATGCAAAACCTGCACGCGGGGGAATCCCACGATGATTCGGGGAGCTGTTGCGATATTCAAACGGGATTTTAAGAAATTCCTCAGCAATCCGTTTGTAGTCATCATGACCCTGATGATGCCTATCATGTACCTGGTTATTTTTGGTAACGCATTTGGCGGGACCATCAGCCATGTACCCGTCGGAGTTGTCCAGGAAGTCCCCCCCTATAATGATACACCCCTTTTCACCAGTGCTGCAGCAGCACTCAATCACATCCCGCAGAAAGATTATCCCAAACTGCTGGATGTCACGGTTTATACTGACGAAAAAAAGGCAAAACAGGATCTTGCAAGAGGGCTGATATCCGCTGTTATCGTCTTCCCGTCCGAAATATCCAATGATCATGCTGTCCGCCTGTACGTTGACAGTTCAAACTCGATCATTCCTGCCCTTGTCGAATCAGCTGTCCGTGGTGTACTTGCATCACTCGGGGCACATAACCCGGTGACCGTGAATAAAATTTACGGGGATATCAAATACATTCAGTTCTTCGGCGTTGGTGTCATCATGATGGCCATTTTTACCTCAACAATGTTCGGGGGCGGAATTGCACTCATCAGGGATCGTGAAGCCGGGATCCACGAAGGTTATCTTGTCACGCCGGTGAAACGTACGAGTATCATCGCCGGGATCATTTCCAGTGGTACCGTCCGGGCATTTATCGCGGGATTTACCATCTTTCTTATCGATATTCTGATTACCGGGATCACCATCCAGAGCGTGGAGGTCTTCCTGCTGGTCCTCCTCGTGATCCTGATCGCTTGTATCGGGGTCACCAGCCTTGTTGTGTCTTTCGCGTCACGTTTTTCCGCACAGCAGGAATATGCTTCAGTCGTCGCGTTTCTTAACCTCATACTGTTCATGACATCCGGGGCGTTTTACCCTGTGATTGGCATGCCTGACTGGTTGCGATGGATAACCATCATTAATCCGGAGTATTACGGTGTGGATGCACTCAGAGGTATTATTCTCCGCGGACAGGGGCTCGATGTTATCGGAATGGATCTTATTGCATTGCTGATATTTTCCGGTGCAATGTTTATCCTCGGCATCGCCACGTACCGGCGCACACTCGAATGAAATAATGGTAGTTTTTCATTTTAAACAGGTCGTCTACCGTGTGAACGTTGTCGTAAACTTCGTTTCTGCAATAATATGTCCGGTCAATGCCCAGTCGATGGAATCCCGGTCCGCAGTCGGCTGGGTGATATCCATGTCAACTGCATACAGCCTGAAAACGTACCTGTGTGTTGTTCCAATAGGCGGGCAGGGGGGATAGTAGCCTCGTGAGCCGGCACTGGTGTCACCCTGCTGTGCCCCGTTGGCCAGCACTTTTGCATTCGGCTGTGCCCGTGCAAGTTCTCCGGATACCGGGGGAATATTGTAGACGATCCAGTGGGTAAACCTGCCATTCGGAGCATCAGGGTCATCCATTATAAGGACGAGACTTTTCGTCCCGGCAGGGATACCTTCCCAAGAGACTTCGGGCGATTCACTTGCTCCTTTGCAGGTATAAGCGTCAGGAAGAGGTGATCCCGCACTAAGAGTGTCTACCCTGATCGTAAAACCAGAGGAAGGTGCCGGCGGCGTATGGTACGCAGGTTGCTCTGGTGCAAGGGTAGCAGAAGTGGCCGGTGGAGCCGTTGATAAGCACCCGGATAAAAGAAGTATAACAATGATGAGTATTATGGAAATGAGCCCGCGAATCTGCATAACCGGACAGGTGCGTGGCCGGATAATAAGCGTTCCGTCCGGGTTTAAATGAACGGCTTCTTCTTTTTAAAAAAACAGCCACCTATATACGCTTACGGTATCAATAGCTCAGATTGATATACGGCACACCATAGCCGGCCGCAGTATCAACGAGGCGCCGCCATGAAAATGCAGATTACCCCTCAGACATCGATTATCACCGGACCCGTTCCCTTAAGTTTCTGCATCATCCTGTTCGGGGACGGCAGGATCGAGCGACTGGTGGATCGCCCTCTTGAAGAATATCTCATCGCGATCCGCGACGCGAGCATTGCCTGGATTGACTGCAGTACAAAAGATGACGACAAGGAAATCGAGCGGATTGCTCAGGCTGCTGGTTTTTCCAAGATCCCGATCCCGAAACTGACCACAGGTTTTTACTCGGCATACGAAGATTACGATACCGAACTGGGCATCATGCTCCCTTCTGCGACCGTGAGGGGGGAGAAAATGTCGGTACACCCGCTCTTTGTCCTGATCCGGGATAATTACCTCTTAACGGTTCACAGCGAAGAGATTAACCGGCTTTTGAGGTTTTCCCGGTACGCCCCGCCGTTTTTTAAAAAGATCTCAGAAGAGTCACTGGTCGATAAAGTCACCATGGTCCTTGAACGTATCATCGATGAGAATAATGACCGGAACTTTGAGTACCTCCGTGAGATCGAGATGCATGGCGACGCAATCAGCAAATCACTTATCGAAGAGAACTTAGCCAAAAGAAAGGTCGCCCATGATATTTACCGCATGAAGCACGTTTTGATCGATTACCTGAATGTGCTCTGGTCAACAAAAGATGTAGTCGATTCACTCCGCTACGGGGATGCTGACCTCATCACCAATGATGAGAAACTCCTCGGGCGGATAGGGATTCTTTCCGACAATATCGACCGCCATATCGAACTCTCCGAACAGATGTCAAACGTACTCTCATCAGGTCTTGAAGTAATGCAGAGTATCTATAACAACCAGCTCCAGAACCTGAATAACCGGTTTGCACTTGTCACCGCGTACCTCACCGTGCTTGGTACAGCATTTCTGGTCCCCAATACGATCGCCACCATTGCTGGAAGCGGCATCATGGATGGGACAATGGGAAAACAATGGTGGTATTTACCGCTTCTCATCCTCTCCACAGTAATTGCGACTCTTGCCTCCTTCCTCTGGGTACTTCACGTCTGGAAAATGAAAGAAGTGGAATGACGCACGGAGTCTTTCAGGAAGCAGAACTCTGCGTTGATATCCGGTTCTTTCGTGTCACCGTAGAGTTCTCCCGTCATCGGTAAAACCAATGCTCTTATATAGGGCAAATAATCATAATTTACCTGATAAAGGAGCATAGAAATGAAGACTGATGATGCAAAGAAGATCATTTCGACTGCCATTGACCGGGAAGTCGAGGCATACACATTTTACCGCACCATATCCGACAAGGTAAAAGACGCAGCACTCAAGAAACTCTTTGGTGAGCTTGCCGGAGAAGAGAAGCAGCACCGGGAATTCCTGCAGGGAATGCTATCAAAAGATGTCACCAAGATGCGCTTTGATGCAAAGAAGGACTATAAAGTAGTCAATGCAATGCCAAGCCCACCCCTGTCCGCTGATATGAAACCGCTTGACGGTATTGTTGTTGCGATCAAGAAGGAACTTGAAGCGATGCAGATGTACACCCAGCTCGCAGGCCTCTCAACAGATACCGAGCAGAAGTTCCTCTTTACCCAGCTCGCAAATATGGAAAGCGGGCACAAAGCAAGGCTCGAAGACCTCTACACCAACATGGCCTTCCCAGAAGTCTGGTAACCTGAACATCCACTTTTTTTAATGTTGAGTTGTTTTAACACTTCCATGCTATTGGATCCGTGATATTTACTGACGAATCGATAGTAAATCAGATGTGGTAATCATAATACCAGGTTTATTGGTTAAACCTTACATCGGCCAAAATCAGGATACTCCAACAATCTTCATATTTTTTTATCGTTATTTATATTCAGACCGCTGGACAGGTATGATAGCCAAAGCAAAGCAAAATGAAACTGCACGAAATAGCTGCCTCCTGTTGTCTCGTTCCCGGTGTTGCGGGACTTCAAGTCTCAGATAGATAAGTGCCAGGCAGCGAAGCAACAGCAAGGATAAATTCTCCAATCCTGCTTACCGATCTCACACGGTCATCCTGCTGCCGAATTGCCCCTGTATAATCTTGAGTCGTTGTGTGCTATCGAAAGTGCCAGTTCTGCACTCTTCTCTTTGTCCTTAATCTCAAGCATTACATCAAAATCAAAAGGTTTGCTTGACTGCAGGAATGACCGAAAATCTTCCGGGTTAATGTGTTCTGCATGAGCGCCGGGTCGCTTACCAGGTTGCTGCGAGCTGTAATCGACCATCGGAATTCCATCGGTTTTCTTCCAGCTTGCACGGACAGGTTCAAGAAGATCGGCCATGCACTCGTTGTTGTTATGGAGGGAATGATGGAACACATCAAAAAGCACGGGTATTCCCGTGCGTCCATGGATAGCAAGGCAGTCTGAAATCGTATAGAGCCGTTCATCATTCTCAATGACAAGCCGCCGTCGGATGGCATCATCAAGCCGTTCATAATTTTCAATAAACCGTTCCATGCTGGCTGTTTTATTCCGGTAAACACCTCCCAGATGGATCTGGAGTTTTGCCGAATCGTCCAGCCCCATCAGGTCAAGTACCTGTGCCTGATACGCAAGATCTGCGACGCTCCGTTCAAGGACACCCTCATCAGGGGCGTTCAGCAGGACGAACTGGTCAGGGTGCATAGAGATCCTGAAACGGTGAAGCCGGATAAAATCCCCGATTATGCGAAACTCCTCTGCAAAATGTTTTTGCCAGGAAAATGTGCAGACCGGGTGCGATGCAAACGGGACCATATCTGATGTTATCCGGAAGAAGAAGATCCCGTGGGCTGTGTTATACGAGAGTATTTTTAACAGACAATCGAGGTTTGCCTTCACGGTTTGATCGACCCGATCATCAGAATATGATGCAAGACGGAATGTACGGGAAGGCGTACACCCGATTGACCGATTAATACAAGGGTAGCCGATCCGCATACCGGACCTTCCCGGGCAGGTGCGTCACTTTATTCTCAGCCTCTTTCCTGCACTCCATGCATCGCCGGCATAGTCACCGACAGTCCAGTACCGGTTGTCCGGCATCGTAAGCAGGAGTGGGTTAATCTTTCTGATGTCTGGATTGCCCTCGGTGAGATATCTCTCCTCTGTGTAGGTCGCGATGATTTCCCCGATATAAAAATTATTTGTAGGATTTTCAACCACGGTCTGCAGCTGGCATTCCAGAGAGAGCGGGCATTCGGTTATCATCGGGGCGGTAGCTAGTTCCCCGTAATAAACATCAAAGAGTGCCGCTTTGTTCACGCTTTTTCCTGATATCAGCCCGCAGTAATCCGTTATATCCATCATTTCTGCTGATGGAACATTAATACTGAAGGTCTGGTTTTCCTCGATACCCCGAACTGTATAGTGGTTCCGCCCGACACCACACCCGATCGTCGGCGGGTTTGCATTCACGCGGGTTATCCAACCGAGCGCCATGAAGTTGGGCTTTCCATCCACAAGCGTGCCGAGCAAGGTCACCGGCATTGGATACATGAACACATTTCTTCCAGCTGAAATTTTCCCCATTGATCCATCCCCGGCTCTGATATGGGAAGGATCTAATAAAAAAGGGTTGTGCACGGTTTTACTAGCACGGTGTTTTTTGGAAATCCAGCGCCGCCGAGTTCATACAGTAGCGTTTGCCAGTGGGGGGCGGACCGTCATCAAAGACATGGCCGAGATGGGCCTCACACCGGGCGCAGAGCACTTCAATCCGTTCCATCCCTCCTGTAGTATCGGTCTGGGTGCAGACATTGAGCTCTGAAACCGGCGCGTAGAAACTGGGCCACCCGGTATGGGAATCAAACTTGGTCTCTGACGAAAAGAGATCAGTACCGCAGCAGATACAGGAATAGATCCCGTGCTCCTTCCAGTTATGGTATTTTCCGGTAAAGGGATATTCAGTCCCCTGTTTACGGGCCACATTAAACTGTTCCGGGGTGAGCTGTGCTCTCCATTCCTCATCGGTTTTTATCACCGGGGCGACATCTTCTGTCTTGCCGGTGCGGGTGTTAAAAATGGGGATCAGGTCACCCGCTTTCCCTGGCTGGTCCTGTGTCATCAATATCCACCGCCAAGAGGTAGTGCAGAGAAGATACATAGACCTTATGTTAAGGGCAAACAGAGAAACAAAAAACGGGATTATAATCCGAAAAATCCCAGTATCCTGCTCTTTGTATCCTTATGGAAGATCTTTGCACCTTCCTTGATGGTGCGCACGTCTTCAACGGTATAGAGGATATCAGGGTGGCGGGTGGACAATAAAACGAGGAGCTGACCGAGTGCCGTACGGGGGACGATCATGAAAATGATGGCTACGGTCTGCGAGAAACTGCCCGATCCCTCGATCCTGGTCATCCCGTAACCGAGGGAGGAGAGCTCTGTAATGAGGGGCTGGGGGTCGGCCGGAGTAATGAGACGGACGATTACGTAGCCGAGGGAAATCATGGTCTCAATCTGCATGCCAATCAGGGTCCCGAGGCCGTACCCGGCAAGATAGGCAAACAGGTTCCAGTAATTCCCAAGATTGGTGATGACTATGCCTGTCGAGAGAAGCCAGATACCGGTCTTTGCAATACCGATCCAGCCGGCAAGGTTTGCATGTCCACGGTTGATGTAAATGGTCCTGACGGTTTCGAGGCTGGTCTCCACGATCCGTGCAATCAGGATTAGGAGTGGTAAAGCCATAGCGTCAAGAATTCCCGGCCCGATTTCTCGTCACACTCCTGATCTTAGTAGTCATTGTTTGATTCTTGAATATCTTGTGGAACGATTCGGGCCAGGTTTGAAAAGAGCATAAACTGCACCAGGTGGAGGTGGTTTCATCAACTAAGATTGTCTTGGGGGGGGGTCCTCTTTCGATTTATGGGTAGGAATATATTGTTGATATTATGCAAAAAGATCATGCACTTCCAGCATATCACCCAGCCTGAAACCCGTCAGGATGAAACTGCGCTTTTATACGAAGAGGTTAAGGATTCCTGATTATATTCTCATTCCCGACATTCATCAGCCCATAATTTAAGGATATCAAAATCACGCATCATTGTCGCCCTGCTAAGTGCCTGTGCCCGGGACAGCATCCTGCTTTGAATAAAATCATATTCGCAGAGAATTTTTGAATTCCGGAGCAATGTTGCTCTGATAGGATGGTGCCGGAATACGACACTTTCCTGACATCTGAAATACCATTTTATTCTCTGGAATGTGAGCCAGTCAAGTTTCATAGCGAGCGTAGAGTGGAATCTGAACTCATCGGCAGAATCAAGGTCATATCTCCGTAATGAGCAATACGGGGAGATTGCCTGGGAGAGCTGATATCGGAATTGTTTTAGGTTCTCGTCAGGAGTAATCGTGACATAAATAACCTTTGACTCGTCAAAAAATCCGTACCTTCCCACCTCATATTTTGGAATCTCCTTTTGATTTATGCATATATGTGTGAAATCTTCGAGGAGTTTTTTTTCGTTGCAGGTCGAAAAAGGCCCGGCCAGAGTGATATGCGGGATAACCCGTTTGTTCCCGAGATTAAATTTTTCCTGTAGATGATTGCTTAAATTACGAATTTGATCCTTCACTGAACCCATCAGGCGGATATCTATCAAATAATGAGTCATTCTTCCTCTGGATTGAGACCACATCAGCCGGAACCGGAAAAAATTATTCTACCATTTTTACCTTTTATCCAGTTTGCCTTTTAGCCGGCTGACAATCTCATCAAAAGATTTCTGGATCTGCTCCTGGGTATTCTTAATGGTTTTTTCAATGTACTGCTTTCCCTCTTCAGTTGTTATGAGATCATGAGTAACATTCATCACATCATTAACAGATGATATGACGGCCTGTGTCGCCTCAGAAAACCTCTTATCAATGATGTTTTCAGTCGTTTGGGTAACCGAAGGTTCGCTCTCTGCCACCCATCGTCCATTTTCAAAGTGCCCTTTCTTTTCGGTCATATTCTTCACGTATTTCTTCTTCATTGACATCAATTTTCCTCATAATTATAACAGGACTGATGTATTGCATCCATTCACTCACTCCACGCATTTTAATACCAATGCCGGTTATCCAGAGTGTAAGGTGATAACGAAATGGTGAATAAAGGACATCAACTGAGAACTAAACGAAAAACCGAGCGGCTCATTTCAAGCAGCTGCAATCTCCCACTCTACCGCATCGAAAAAGAGCTCGGCGATATGGGATTTATTCAGTTAGGTGCAGATCAGGTCGCCATCGCGATGGAACACCGCCCTCACGAACTCTACCTGGAAATCCTGCTGGATGAAGGGCACTGCATTCACAGCTACCTGCTCGTTACTTTTGAGGAGAAGAACAAGAAACAAAGGAAATTCCGCTGGTAAAGATTAAAGACCGGACTGGCAGCACAACAGTCACGCTTTTTGCCCTTCCGGGGGAAATGCCAGACAACCACTTCCCCATAGAGGACTATGGTGTTGTTGTTGCTGGTGGGATTTACTCTCATTAACCGGTAATTCTATAAAATTTTGCTCTGTGGAAATCTTGTGTTTATAGAGTGATCTTGTCGACGACCAGGCCGGATGTTATCGCCAGAAGGGCGGTTTTCGCCGTCAAAAAATCCACGGGGGGAATTCTGGTATACCGGAACCTGCTACGAGCCCTGTTGTACCTTATTTCCCCCGCCCCCGGAACTTTAGAGGTCATTATTCTGAAAAATGCGGAACCGGGCCGGAATTATTCAACGATACCCGACGGGAATGGATGAGGTCGAATATAGTAATGTTACGAAGACCGAAAGCAGGAGGGGATGGTTTGGGACGCGGCGGATACCGGCAGGGAGATGTGTTTGCATCCTCACCGGGACCTCAGGGATAACGAGGAATTCTACGAGTATAAAATTTCTAATACTCTCATTTTTTACTCCGTTACCTTCCTAGGGTATCATTGAGTCTCCGGTTCTCTGCGATCAGCTCAATACTTTTATCGGTCCTCCGTTGACGGGTTGCCGGTGTTTTTGCACTGTTGATCCAATATACAAACATTAACCTGGCCGATGGGGGCATCCTCTGGAAATTGGTCCATACGGTCTCATTCTTCCTGAGCGCATCTTCAAGGTCCGGAGGCACGGAAAAATTTTTACTGGAAGGGATGGTGAGGTTGTTTCTCACACCCTTCTTGAAAATTTTCAGGCCTGCTTCTGTCATAAGACCCCTGCCGATCATTCTTTTTGCCCGTTCAATGTTGATCTCCGACCAGGGACTCTTTGGTTTCCTGGGTGAATATCGCTGCATGAACTTCTCAGCGTCGATCGTCTTTGCCTGCCCGTCAATCCAGCCAAAACAGATTGCTTCTTCGACAGCCTCGGTATAAGTAACAGAGGAGTGCCGTGCATGTTTCTTGGACAGGACGAGCCATACCTCCTTGTACAGGGAATGATTCTTCGAAAGCCACGCCCGCCATGCGGCACGGTTTTCCATGACAACAGGTGAAGGGGGTATCATGCGTACTCTGGTTTCACCAGTCTGATTAAAAAAATGGTTGGGATAGTGCAGGGTACGAATCTGGACCGGGGAGAAAAACTCACTCTGGCGTTTCAGGAATTGATAGTATAGACGATCCTTCCTTCTTTGAAGATGGAGATCAGGCCGCCGCTCTGCGAAACCACGACTCCGATTGACCTTGTGGCCTGGGTGATGCCAGCGGCTGACGAATGCCGTGAACCCAGCCCCCCGGGCAGGTCCACCCTGCTCATATCAACGGTAATACATCTCCCTGCCGCCTCTACCAACCCGTTGCCGGTGACGAGGAACGCCCCGTCCAGCTGGGCAAACTCCTTGATAGCTCCTCTCGTTCCGGCATTGGTTATCTGCCGTTCGGTCTCGCCATGACCATAGAATGGGTTTAAGACAAACTGTTTCGAGTGGCCCTGGACGTTTTCAGAGTCCCCGACAACAAAAGATGTCCCGATCATCTTTCCCTCCCGTCCTTCCCGGGCAATTTCCATGGCAACATGAAGGACAGAATCAAGAACAGCCGGGGCAACGTCAGTTCCGGAACAGATGCCATCCAGTTCTTCTGGTGAAGGCATGTGTTCAGAGATCTTGCCGTTCCTCATTACTGAAGCCTTTTCATAAAGAGGGGTCTGCCCCCCCCTCGAATGCATGATAAGGACCACGGCGGCAATGATTAAAACGATGACGACTGCTGCAAAGCCGATGAAGTACGGGGTCAGGTCAGCAGGAGGGGGACCTGAAGGGATCTGCCCGGAAAGGGTTGAGATCTTGTCCCTGAGGTCAAGGGCAATTCTCTTGGTGGTAGACTGACCGTCCGACTGGTTTCCCGTGATCGTGATGGTGAAGGTGCCAGGAAAGGAGTACTGGTGATCTACCGGGAGATCGACAGATTTCGTGGTGTTCCCGTCATTCCAGTCGACATTCACCGATTCGATGGTGACGCCGAAAGATCCGGGATTGAGATTTCCATTCAGGGTGACATTCATCCCGTTGATTACCGGTTCAAGCAGCGTCAGGATCGGGGCATTAACTATCGTAACCGGCCCTCCGTGAACTCCCGGAACAGAAATGTTCACGGGTGATGGAATCGCTTCGGTGATGACGGGCCGGGCAACAGATACGTTCGTGATCCGGGTAGTGTTCTGCCCGTCGGATTGGAGTGCGGTGATCGAGAGGATATAGGTGCCCGGACTAACGTACACATGGGAGTACGGGAACCCGTGGTATTCCGGTGTCATGCTGTCTCCCCAGTCCCAGCGGATGCTGACTATCGTCACGTCCACCGAGCCGCCGGCGACTGTCCCGAAGACGGTACAGGTGAGATTCTCCGTTACCAGCGAATCGATGATGAGGACGGGGGGTGGGATGACTGCAATAGTTGTGTTCACCGGGAGTTGGGGTTCGGTTGGTGCGGGGGTTGCCGGCTCGCTCGTGACATCGTATACTATATCGGTTGTGATCTGAGGTGCCGCTGTGGTATTCCCTACAGTTTCTGCACAGACGACTCCCGGCAGTATGAGGAGGAGGCATACAACGGCAGCGCTCAACCAGAATCCGTACGAAGTATCCCGTTCCTGATGCATGGAAAAACCGGTTTGTCAGAGAAATATCCGCAATGATTGTTCTTAAATACGGATGTTTCCCTATCGGGAACAATCAGTTTCCCGGATGGTGCCGCTATTGGCGGGCTTTTTAAAAAAAGACGAAGATGTCAGGAATCTCATACCGTTACAGCGCGCAAATCCTCCATTCGGCTGGGGCACGTGTCGGGACAGGGCATCCTCCTCCCCATGGTGCGATACTGACAAGAGAAGGCAGATCATAGCTGTCACGAAATGAATCCCGATAAGGTCTTAGGACACCCCCCCGACACAACGTACCAACGGGGATTCATGCACTTGGACCCCTGTTCATGCCCATTCGGAAAAGTCCGGGAACCTCCATACCATACCACGTGAAGTACCAGACCCGCATCTGGTTTACTTCGGCACTCTGGGACCTGATAATAGAACTACCAAGCACCCGCATCTCCCGATGTTCGGAATTCTGCACCATTCCGGCCATCATTATAGCCATCTGGTGATGCGGGACCATCTGTTCAATGAACTCTTTATCGAAATGTGTGGCATTCCCTAACTGTACCAGGTCCGTATTACTTCCGCTCATGCCACCTCCCATCATCCCAATACCGCTTCCCCGCCGCATTCTGCCACCGATCAATGCTCCCTGGTATTTGGGCACATCTATGCCGTACCATGCCCTGTACCACTCACGCATTCGGGAGATCTCCAGGCTCTGGTCACGTATTATATTCTCCGCAAGCTGCCTGATCTCCGGATGTTCTGCCTTCACGAGCGCAAGGTTCCCCATATCAATTGCATCCTGGTGGTGGGGGATCATCTGCTCTATGAACACCCGATCCGAATCCATCATCACACCCAGCCTCCTCTCGAAGGAAAATGGAGAGAAAATCCCGAAGGCTAGAACGATGATAATGCCGGTCACGATTACACCTGCGAGTAAAATCCCCGACCAGGGGTTTTTATCAACTTCTGTGTCCATATCCCATCAGTCAGTGAATATCATCTGGTGAATTTAATGGTATCCCGTATCCTGAAAAGCTGCCTGCTCATTCTTTCGGGAAGAGATGAAGAAACGGCAGGTGATGAGTATTATGTATCTGTTCTTCAGATCTCATCCAGGTATTTCTTCCGGTTATTGAGGAAATCCCAATAGATACGGAAATAGTCTGTATCTTCATACCCGATTTTCCTGATGGGAACAGCATCGAAACTGAAGATCTCAGCATCCGGAAAGGCGAGGAGGAGGGGGGAATGGGTAGCGATAATGAACTGGACATCTCCCCGGCTGATGAGCTGGCGCAACAACCGTAATAGTCCGAGCTGCATCTTTGGTGAGAGGGCATTCTCCGGCTCGTCCAGCAGGTACAGTCCTTTTCTGTTGAAACGGTTTTCAAAAAATGTCATATGGGACTGTCCATGGGACTTGAGCACGAGGGAACTGTTGCCAAAATAGTTCAGGTATCCGGGGTCTGCAATTCCCCACGCATCAAGGATCTCGGTAAAATGACGGAAAATTTCTGAGGCAAAGAACGAACCCGGGACTTTTCCATCAGTCCATTCGATCCGGAGGGAGGTATGTAAGAGATTTTCATACGGATTGTGAGGGTCCCTGTTTCCCTCACGCTCTTCCCAGATATGGATAGTACTGGCACGGGCGATCGCCCTGAGGAGGGTTGATTTTCCTGAACCGTTCTCACCGATGAAAAACGTCACGGGACGGGAAAATTCCATTACATCGCTTTTCTGGAAAATATCCAGATTAAACGGGTAAAAATTTCTTGTCGGGAAGGAATCGTGGAGCAGACGGAGCGATCGAATGTGCATTGATGTGTCATTTCCTTTATTTCGGCGATATTAACTTTTTACTCCCTGTTTGCCTTATGAGCGATAATCCTCAAGTACTGGGAACAATGTTTCGACAACAGGATTGGCAGAGATTGTTACCCGGTGCGGTAGATTATTCGGTTAACCTGGCTGTCAACTTTCCGAGTTCACATCTTTTCTCATTTGCTATCCTCATGATCATCCTTGCTGATATAAGGCAGGAGGTCAGATCGTTGGGGTAGGAGGAGAGCAGGAGGTTCTGTTCCTTTTACTGGGACTCCGGGAGGAGCGGATGTGTGCCGGGTATGAATGTCTGAATTTTTATGGAGATACAGGTACATACCTTTTTACAAACATCGCAATGGGTTATTCTCCCTGTTGAAGTGCCAGGAGGACCGCTTCCCCGAACTCCCGGGTCCCTGCCGATCCCCCGAGATCACGGGTCCGTATTCCCCGTGCGAGCACTGCCTGCACTGCCGCCTCAATGCGGTCTGAACCTGTATGGTCGCTGCAGTAGGCAAGAAGCATCGCCGCACTCCGCAGGGCTGCGATCGGGTTGGCGATGTCTTTCCCCGCAATATCCGGGGCACTCCCATGCACCGGCTCGAACAGGGCATACCGGTCACCGATATTAGCACTGGGAATGAGGCCCAGGCCCCCGACAAGGTAGGATGCCATGTCAGACAAAATGTCCCCGAAGATGTTTGTCGTGACAACGACATCGTAGGAAGCAGGGTGCTGGAGGATATCCAGTGCGAGTGCATCGATATACTTTTCATTACAGGATATTCCCGCGGCCTGTGCCTCGGCAAGGCAGATATCACGGAACAGTACATCGGACTTGAGCACATTTGCTTTGTGCCCGACAGTAATTTTTCCTTTCCGCTTGTGTGCAAGACGGAGGGCACAGCGGACGATCCGCTCGGTTCCTGTGCGGGTCACGACACGGAGCGTTGTTGCCCGGTCAGGACTGATCTCTTCGATTCCCGAGTAGAGTCCTTCGGTATTCTCCCGCACAATCATGATATCAAACCCGTTACCCTTTACCGGTCGCAGGTTCGCATAGAGATCAAGGGATTTTCTCAGTCGCAGCACCACGCTCTGGTAATCCTTCATCGGGGGTGTCGTAATTGCACCGAACAGGATCGCATCTGCGGTCTTCAGTTCAGCAATATCCCGGTCTGCACAGGGGCAACCAGTCACTTCCCATCGGTGGAACCCGACATCAACAGAGAAGTACTCGTACTCGGGATGGAGCGTTTCAAGAATGGCAGAGGCAACCGGGATTACCTCGTGACCAATCCCGTCCCCTTCAACCACTGCAATCCGTGTCATTTCGATCGCCACCCTCTAACCAGTGCATCGACAGCACGGGCGATGGTGGCCGGGCTCGCTCCCCAGTGCACAACAGCCCCGTACTTTCCTTTGTATAAACCAGTACCTTCACGCTCGGAACGGCAGCAGCGGGCAATAAACGGCTCCTCTCTGACGGATTCCAGCGGGCAGATATTTTCCAGCACGAAGTCCTTGCCGTAGCACTCGGCAAGGAACTGCGAGCCGGTCAGGCAACCGGCCACCCGCTCACCATCGTGCACCGGGTCTGCATCGAGAGTGCGGGAATATCCTGCGGCGCGGCATGGGTATACATCCGCCCTCATCTGAGAGATCTCACGGGTATGATGGCAGAACAGGACTGAAAGGTCCCCGAAAAGTCCGGCAGACTCCAGCTCGCGGATACAGGCAGACAGGCTTGGGCGGGGAGGTGTTACATCATAGACATGGATTTTGAGCAACCCGGACAAATCAGGATCGAGAACAAAGGTCATATGTTCATCAAGTCCGGTAAAAATCGTACAGCGGTACCCCGTATCAAGCGCAAGCCCGATCAGGCGGGTCCGGTCATGGATCTGAACTTTTTCCGGGTACCAGCAGGTTTCACGGGCAGTAGCGATCACCTTTGACCCCACAAGGGGACGCATCATGCCCTTCCCAGCAGGATCCGACGTGACTTCCAGCACTTCGTAACCGGTACCTGTGTCCCTCACAAGCCAGCGGCTCAGGAAATATACCCGATCACCACAGGGTTTTGTCGATGCATATCCTACCTCCTTGCACTGCCCGGGAAAGATCATCTGCGGGCCCTCATATAGTTAACAAGGCCACCTGATGCAAGGATCTCCTGCATACGGGGGGATAATGGTTTGACAGGATGTTTCTTACCCTGTGTTTCAACCCATCCTTCAGCGAGGTCAAATTTCACCATATCCCCCTCGGTGCAGGAAAGATCACATTCGATAAGCGGGAGTCCGACATTGATTGCGTTCCGGAAAAAAATCCGTGCAAATGATGGCGCTGCTATCGCGACAACCCCGGATTCCCTGATAGCAATAGCCGCCTGTTCCCGGGATGAGCCGCAACCGAAATTTTTTCCTGCGATAATTACCGCTCCGCTCATTCGCCGGGCGAGTGAAGGATCGAGATCTTCGAATGCATGCTCAACCCAGACAGCATGATCCTTTGTCCGCAGATAGCGACCGGCGATTATCTGATCCGTGTCAATGTCCGCACCGACACAGACCGCATGCCCCCGGCCTGGCATCAGGATACCTCCTCCGGCGGGGTTATCTCTCCTTCCAGTGCACTGAATGCTGCAGTAGCAACCGAGGACAGGTAAATTTCTCCCCCCGTACCCATCCGGTTTTTAAAATTGCGGTTTGCTGTTGACAGGCAGACCTCCCCCTCACCTATCACACCCATATGAGCTCCAAGACATGGGCCACAACCGGGGGTACCAATACTACAGCCGGACTCCACTATATCAGCGAGCACTCCGGTTCTGATCGCTTCCTCCAGCACAGCCCGGGATGCAGGGACCACAATCGTGCGGACAGCAACTTTTCTTCCCTTCACGATCCTGGCAAACCTTGCCAGATCGGAATACCGCCCGTTTGTGCAGGTGCCTACAAAGACCTGATCGAGCGGCACACCGGCCAGATCTGACACAGGCCGTATCGTGTCCACCCGGGGAGGTACTGCAATAACTGGGACGACGTCCGTCAGATCGAAATCAAGTTCCTGCTGATACCTGCAGGATTCCGGTTCCTGTTGCCGGGCTTCATGTCCCGCCGCTGCGAGATACTGCACGGTGATATCGTCTGCATAGAACATCCCGGCTTTTGCACCGGTTTCCACCGCAAGGTTGCAGAGGGTAAGCCGGTCGTCCATGGGGAGCGCAGCAGCGCCCTCTCCGATAAATTCCAGGGCCTGGTACGTTGCACCGTCCATACCGAGCCTGCCGACATAGGTAAGTGCAAGATCCTTTGCTTCCGCCGCACCACTCAGGGTTCCTGACAGGTGGATGCCGATCGATTCCGGCACCCTGAACCACGTCTCCCCGGTCATCCAGATCGCCGCCATATCGGTCGCCCCGACACCTGTCGCGAATGCGCCGAATGCCCCGAGAGTACAGGTATGGGAGTCCGCACCAACCACGACTTCACCGGGAAGCACAACACCTTCGCCCATGACCTGGTGACATATACCTCCACCAATGTCAGAGAATTGCAGGAATGACCCGCAGGCAAATTCCCGCAGTTCGTGCTGGAGTGCCGCTGTCGTACTGTTATTCGCCGGAACAATATGATCGAACAGAACATACAGGTGTGCCGCATCCTGTATACCCTTTCCCCCCATATTCTTCCATGCCTCCAGAGTTAGTACCCCGGTCCCGTCGTGTACATATGCCCGGTCCACATGGCAATCAACATATTCACCTGCTGTGCCGCCAAGGATCCTCTCCGATAACGTCCCCATTACACTTCCTCCTGCTGCGCTTTCCGGATTAGTTTTTTTAAGACATCGGGGGTGATGGTGCATTTTTGCTCGGAATGATCCTTGACAAGATCGAGCACCCGGCAGACCTGCTTTTCGGTAAGATCGCAGCCAAGCGAGCCCATGACATGTTCAAGGGCTTTTTTACCCGTATGCTTTCCAAGGATGAATCTGCGTTCGCTTCCCACAAGTCCGGGTGGGAAGTATTCGTATGAGGAGGGATCTTCAAGAATTGCCGCAATGTGAATACCACTCTCGTGGGAAAACGCGAGTTCACCGGTCACAGGTTTGTTTCGAGGGAGGGTAATACCGGAGAATTTTTCGACAGTATGGGAAAGACTGGTGAGAAGTGAAAGGTCATATCGTTCAATCCCTCCCTTCATCCTCAGTGCAACAAGTACCTCTTCGAGCGATGCATTGCCTGCCCGTTCACCAATCCCGTTAACAGTTGTATGGAGTTGGAAAGCTCCGGCCTCAGCAGCGGTAATCGTGTTCGCAACGGCACATCCCATATCGTTGTGGCAGTGGGCGCAGAGCGGTTTGTCCACCGATGAAACCAGCTCAGTCATGATGCGCTGCATCTCGGAAGGGATCAGGCAGCCGACAGTATCGGCAAAGCTCAGGAGCACTGCGCCATGCTCTGATGCACGACGGTACACCTCTTTTAAGAAAGGGAGATCTGTCCGGGACGCATCTTCGGCTGCAAACCGGACCTCAACCCCGTGATCATTGGCAAAATCGATGACCCCGAGTGCGTCTTCCAGCACCTGCTCGCGGGATTTTTTGAATTTGAGCCGCACATGGAGCTCGGATGTCGGTATAAAAATGCTCACCATGTCCACATCACAATCGATCGCAGTCGCGACATCCGGTTCCCGTGCCCGGGCAAACCCGCAGACGCGGGCAGTGAGTCCAAGGTTTGCTATAGTCTTCACGCACTGCTTTTCATTGGGGGAGACCGCAGGGAATCCGGCCTCGATGAGTTCGATGCCAATGGCGTCCAGCTGCTGCGCAATTTCCACCTTTTCCTGACAGGAAAACGAGACTCCCGGGGTCTGTTCACCATCCCTCAGCGTTACATCACAAATCTCAATATTCCACGGTTTCATGGCTGCACCCTCCCGGACAGGTCCCTTCAATAACAAGAGTGCGTGGCCTGTCCGGAACCACGATCTCCTTATACAATGTGCGTTCATCATCTGCACGGCAGACAACCGGTTTCGCAAAGGCAAGGAACCGGACCGGATCGTAGACCGGCTGCATCCCGGTCATGGCCGTGCAGTCATTTTTCATGACAATACAAAGAAGCGGTAACTCTTTTTCGTACACATCAATCAGGGCGTTAAGTCCGGAATGGAGCAGCGCATAGTCACCAATGAGGGCGATGCCCGTGCTCCTTGCAGCAACGGCAATGCTTGCTCCCATACCGTAACTCGCCAGACCCAGTTCATAGGGCGGATTCATTACAAGGACCGAACAACCTGCGTCGCAGATTACTTTCACACCCTTGTCCTTCAGGATATTCATCACAGGCTTAAATGGGCACTCCTTGCAGAATGTACGGTAATATCCCCGGTCCTCCATGGACTGCGGGCGTTTCTGAGGGATCGGTGGCTGTACTCCCAAGTGATCCCGGACGAATGTCCGCCCATATTCCCGCACGGTACGGAGAGCCGCTGCCTGCTCCGGGAGGGGATGGACGGTAATGATCCGGGTTTCGCCCGGTGCTGCCCCTGCACCGGCAGGTTCTCCGGCCCACGTGTTCAAAGGAGAGGCGTTCACCCAGGAAAACATCGATCTGTATAATTCTTCTGCTGCCGTTACCCGTCCGTTCATGGTCCAGGTGCGATCTGACAACCGCCCTCTGCCATCCATGCGGGGGACGGGGTTGTGATCCGCCGATGCTTCAAGGAGCAAGGGTGTGAGGCGGAGAATCGCGATACGTGAGAACATTTCCGAGGCCTGCAACGCCGATTCCACTCCTGTGTAACAGGTGGATGCATCAGGTTCGATAACAGGAAGTTCTGCAAGTTCCCCGTAATACCGCGAGTCCTGTGCCGTTTGTGAAGCGACAGCATCCGGATCATCGCCAACAACGAGAACGACACCGGAAACCAGCCCCTGCGCAACTGCCTGGAGAAGAGGATCTGCACAGGCATTTACTCCGACATTTTTAATGATAACGGCAGCTCTTCGTCCGGACAGGGAATCCCCCAGCGCATATTCGAGAGCGGTCTTCTCGTTGATTACCATTTCTGCTTTCGTCAGTTCCCCCAGTCCGGTAACCGGGAATCCCGGAACGGTATACTGCCGGTCAGTATATCTGCAGAGAGCTTCAGCAATAGCTTCACATCCTTTCATGCATCCTTCCCGGGCACCAGATCGCACCCCGCACAGTTCGTGCACATCGTCATAGCCAGAAGTGGGTCAAGACCGGAGTCTGCAAGAGCCCGTGTATGGATCGCCAGGATTTTCTTTAACCGTTCCGCAGTCGGCCGTTCCATTCCTTCAACCCCCGCCACCGGGTTGAGCGGGCGCAGGACGGGTATCACCCCGAGGGAGGTCAGGGTTTTAATGCAGGTTTCCAGCTCTTTGTCGGTCTCTCCAAGCCCCACGATGACATTGGAAAAGACACGGTTTTTCCCGAACACCCGGACCGAGCGATCGAGCACCTGCCAGATCAGCCCGTAATCCAGACCAGGGCACATCCGCAAAAAGAGTTCCGGTGTCGCGGCTTCGAGATTAAATTTCACTTCTGAGACACCGGCTTCCTTTAACCGGTCGGGCGTCCCTGCGGTTGGATATATGGAAACACCGATGGGCAGGTTAAACGGGGTGAGGTGTTTTACCACCTCGAGCACATAGGTTTCTTCTTCTTCGACAGAGGTCAGCACCCCACTCGTTATGGAAATGGCATGAATACGGTCCCGTACCGATTCCACCATGTGCCTGATTTCTTTGATGGTCTTTCGTTTTCCCCCGATTCGTGGGACCGTGCAGTACCTGCACGAAAAGATGCAACTGGCTGTCACCGTGATGAAAGCCTGGTCAGGACAGTGGAACCCGGGCCTGAGCAAATGCCCGGAGATATGCTGCCCTTCAAAGACCAGATCAGCAGCCCCGTCTCCAGCGTGCACAATCTCAATGCTGCTTTCACGACTGAGCGCAAGTTTGACCCTCTGGTTTCCCATGGCAAAAAAAACTGCACCACTTCCTCCGGCACCTGGTCCTGCCGCAGAGTACGCGATGTACTGTTCGGCCGGTTCACCGGTGAGTCGTGCCCGGCCAACAGCCAGAAGATGTGCTTTCAGGTCTTCCCGGTACATAGTTCCAATGCCTCCGTATAGTTCGTGTAAAAGGGCAGCGCAGCAACAGCACCGATGATACCACGCCCCTTCATAATTATCCTCAGGTCAGGGTCCAGCAGGTTTTCCAGCAGTGCCGGGTTTACCTCACCCCTCTTCACCTTCCACCCGAATTCAAGCAAATCCCGAGAGGGTATAAATCCGGTGTAAACCGCCATCCCGGTTTTTGCGGACATGGTATACTGTTCCAGGAGCTGGTGGAACCTTGCAGTCAGCCCTTCTGGATCTGTTGTGGCAAATTCTGCCACCAGCCCGACACAATTCTTGGTCCTGTAGGGTACCGGGAATAGCTGGACAATCGTGTGAGAGAGATAGACTGTATGTTCATCCTCAACGGCCTTTGCAATATTATGGACAAGCGTCCAGGTGGCACCCTCTTCCGGTGTGTCAGTGTCATCGACTCCGATCAGGACCCGCTGCATACGGGGCAGCCATATCGTAGAACCCGCAACTTTTCCACCCCCGGATGCATCACTCCTGCTCCGCAGGACCCCTGCTGCATCGGAACGGCATGCGGCAGCACCCACACCGCCACCGCCCATGCCAATATACCCTATGGAGATTTCAGACTCATCAACCGTGCAGGCGGATATCCCTGCCGGGAACCGTGAACCTTCAAGGACAAGATCTACTGATCCGGTTTTCAGCAGGTATCTCATCGTAGTCCCGACGCAGCGGACCTGTTCGACGACAGGGCTCTTGGCGTAGTGATATTGTGACCACATCGCACCGCCGATACACTCAAAGAATTCAATAAGCTCCACCCTCCTGCCATCTCCCTGTGCTACTGCCACTATTCGTGGGTAATGAATCACGTACGGTTCAGAGATGTTCGCCATACAGTCCCGCCGCCTCTATACCACGGTTTCCCCATAATACTGCGCCAAGCGCCCCAATCCTGCCTTTTTTTGCATTCCTGTCAAGGAATTCAATTCCCAGCGTCTGTGATTCACGTTCCGCCTGGTCGAGGGTCATTATTTCAGTCTTAACCCATCTGAATGCCGGTGAATCCATCGTGAAATCGATACCCCGGTAGCAGGCAATGCCGGTGTCACTCGAAAAAGTGTGTTCTTCGATATATTTTCTGATATATTCTTTGAGTTCAGTAACATTCTGTGGTTTTACTGCAAAGTTGAGTGCAGAGCCGACACAGTTTGTAGTTTTCTGGGGCACTTTGGGATTGAGCTGCACAAGACGCATATTGAGGAACTCGACGCCCTCAATCCTGCACGATTCGGCACACCTGAGGGCCATGACCCATGTTGCTCCTTCTGTTCTGGTATCCGTGTCATCGATACCGAAACAAAGCTTTTCATACCGGGGTGAAATGATACGCACACGGTTTGTCCGTGCACCGCCAATGCTGAGGTCATCCTCAGTCGGATATTCGGAACGAAGGACGCCCGGAGCCTGAGGAAGACACGCTGCAACCCCGACCCCGGCACCCGCGATACCGCTCCACGAAGTGGTTACTTCATTGCCGGATACTTCAACTGCCTCGAGAGCCTGACCTCCGATGTCATCTGCTGCTGCGCCGAAATTAACCGGGGCTCTCCCCAGTTTTGCCTTGAGGGTCATTGACGTTCCCTCAACAAGGCATCCCGTCACGACACCTCCGGCACGGTAGCGGTTCATTGCATCCCATTCGATTGGACCACGTGCAAGACAGTGCTCGATTATCTCTGCAACACCAGCCCTTTCGTCTACCATCACAAGAAATTTTTTTGCAAAGAGGGTGCCGAATCGCTGTCTCACGTCATCGGGTGTCAGGGTAATCAAATTATCACCGAAATTTTCGTTAACAAAAGAATCGTTAACAACAATATAAATAATAATCGATTTTTCAATCGATTCCAAAAAAATAAAAAAAGTTAAAGGACTTTGTGAAGTTCTAGCTTATAAGGTCCCAGTGTTCCTCCGAAGTTTCCTGCGGAAATAAATTTGACCCCTGGTACCATTACCGCAGCTTTGATACCTGCGGCCATTGCAGCTGCAACGCTCTTTTCATCGACACCATCAATGACGATCTCATAAACTGCCCTGATTCCTGCCGGAATCTTGCTGTCGGGAACCTTCTCCTTCAGGGTCGGACAGTATTTTTCATTGGTTGAAGCTGGCATGAATTTGTACTTGAGACTTCCAACCTTCGAACCACTCCCAACGATTCCTCCGGGGAAACTCGTTATTGTCCCGGGCACCTTATCAATTGCTTCGATGGCGGCTTGTGCACCGACAAGTGCTGCCATCTGGTTCTCTCCCATAACAAAGAAGTTTCCACCAGCAACACCTTTTACAATTCCAAATTCCTCTTCTCCGATATATTCACCCTGCATTATGGGGATAACCCAGCATTTCCTTCCGCCTACTTCCTTCTGGTATTCATACCCGTCTCCGAAGAAGTGCAGCTTGACCGCTATCTTTTCTTCAGCATTGGTAATACCGTTAAAAACCGCCGTAGTTGGTGCGGTAAGGACGCACTCTGCGAGACGTTCAACAACCTGTTCTTTAAGTTTTTTCTTGCTTGCACAGATGAGGATTGCAATACCCGGCCTGCCGTCAGGGGTCTCGTTTGCAGGGATATAGCCTTCGATACCCGCTTCACACGGGCATCCGATAGCTGATGTAGCAAACCCGGTTGCTTCTGTTGCTGCTTTCAGTGCCCAATCCCTCGTGACCGCAGTGATAATTACACGGCAGACCCAGGTCGGGAATGCCTCTGCGTAGGTGTTGTCAATCGTGACTCCGTTGATTTCCATACAAATAACCTCCGGTACTCCAATGGTACAATGATGGTGATTGAATAAATTTTCTAAATTAATCCATACTATCAAGCGCATAAAAAATGCTGATTTGAGTGAATTTTTTTTTATTAACTTAATTGCATAGTTAATCAACTAAAATTAAAAATCTTCAATAAATTGGCCTTTTTCTGGTGCAAACTTCAGAACATTTATCTATATTCTTATGCCACTTTTTAATAGTCGATTTTTGAAATCGATCATAGCTGGTGCGTGAAAAAAAAATGGCATTTGCAGTGCACATAAACATGGAACATTGTACCGGCTGTAACAATTGTGTAGTCGCATGTCCTGTGGACGCATTGGAGCTTCACACCGTAGATCCTTCTTCAAAGGACAAGATCTACAAAGTCAAGGACGGAAAATCCATTGTTCTTGACTTCAAGGGTGAACTCTGCGCCGGATGCGGCGTTTGTGTCCAGGCATGCCCACACGATGTTATCAAGCTGGCAGGCCCCTGGGAATCCAGATCAGTGGCAAAAGTACAATAAAAGAACAGCGTTGAGGGTTAATTCATGGCATTGTTTCCAAAATTTTCCAAAAAGAAAGATGGTGTCAACGTTGTGATGGAGCAGAAACTCCTTCAGAGCGTGAACAACCTTATTCTCAATGTAGAGACTTGTACGGGATGCGGTATATGTGTCGAATCTTGTCCTGAGGATGCAATCGTTCTCGGACTTGTCGGCGCATCAAGGCGTGGCGCAATCAATTACGCTGCTCCTGTTGATGTTGACGAGGTCAAGTGTTCGTACTGTGGCGTCTGCGTCATCATGTGCCCGTTCAATGCATTGACTCTTAAAGTGGACGGTCAAGAGAAACTCCCTATCCTTGAAAAGGAAGGGTTCCCCCAATATGATATGAAGGCGGAGATCGATGATGAGAAATGTGTCAGGTGCACGATCTGCGAAGAGGTCTGCCCACGAGATGCTATCGACCGGAACGTCCCTGCCTACGAAGGAACCTACAAGGGACCCGTGGAAGGCGCAAAGGATCGCCTGACTGCAATTAAGACGAAAACGACATTCACCGTTGATAAAGAGAAATGCACCCTCTGTGGGATTTGCGGTGCACTCTGCCCGGCCATCGTGGTGAAACACAAGGAATTCACCGCAGAAACCGGTAAAGTTGAAGGGGATGTCATCTGGGACGAGACGAAATGCGATGCCTGCAAGGTATGTGTCGAGGCATGCCCTGAGGAGTGCATTACCGTTGAGCGCGAAGTCGTATCTGATAAAATCGAAGGGAAGGTCAGCATCATCCAGGAAAACTGCTGCACATGCCAGTGGTGCTCACGGAATTGCCCGACCGAGGCAATCACTGTCGAGAAACTTTTTGAGGGAGATATCGAATTCCACGCTGAAAAATGTCCTGGTGGCTGCTCAACCTGTGTCGATATTTGTCCGGCAAACGCGATTTATCTTCCATCGCCAAAGCCGGCTGCAGATATGAAGCATGAGATTGAACCTACCATTGCGGTAAACAAGGATAACTGTATCCTGTGCGGTGCCTGTGTCAATGCATGCCCNNTGTTCAAGAAGATCAAGGAAAAACTCTTCACCAGGAGAACATCGAAGGTGAAAGAGGAGATTACCGGACAGGTCAACCTCAAACAAATGGAGAGGGCGTGAGAGAATATGGCAAGAGAAAAAGGTTACCCGGAAGCGCTTGAGAAGAAACTTCGTGACCAGCGCTATTTCCGTGAAGATTCGAACCCTGAATTTACAAAAACCGTTAAGGGAATTTCACGCACCATTGCCCATATGTGCTACCAGTGCGGTACCTGTACCGGCTCATGTCCGTCAGCCCCCCGCAGCACATACCGCATCCGGAAATTCATGAGAAGAGCGGTCCTTGGCCTTGAAAATGAATCGCTGACAGATCCGGATCTCTGGCTGTGCACCACCTGTTACAGCTGCACTGACCGCTGCCCGCGGGATATCGCACCAACCGATGTCATAATGGCAATGAGGAACCTCGCGTTCAAGAGAGATATTATACCGGTGAATTTCCTCAAGACCGTCCAGGCGATTTACAGCTCGGGACATGGTGTGCCTAACAATGATGTCAACCGGGCTGCACGGGAAAGGCTCGGACTTACCAGAGACCCGCCAACCACCCACATGTATCCGGAATATATACCCGGCATAAGGAAAATCCTGGACCACTACAAACTCAAGGCAAATGCTGACAGGATTGTCAAGGAACGGGAGGGGTAAGATACCATGTCAGAAGCAAAACACAAATTCGCTTTCTATCTCGGCTGCATTGCCCCCAACCGGTACCCGGGTTGCGAGTCGGCATCCATCAAGGCCATGAAGAAACTTGGCGTTGAACTGGTTCCGCTTAAAGGAGCCAGCTGCTGCCCCGCACCAGGTGCATTTGGATCGATTGATTTGAACGTCTTTTATGCAATGGCTGCACGAAATCTTGTCCTTGCGGAACAGATGAAGATGGATATCGCCCTGCTCTGCAACGGGTGTTATAAATCGATCTGGGAAGTCAACCATAAACTCAAGCACAACAAGGATCTCCGCGATGGGGTCAATGAAGTCCTCAAAGAGATCGATATGGAGTTCAAGGGCACCATCAACGTTTACCACACTGCCGAACTTCTCTATAACGACAAGTTCATCGGTGTCGACAAGGTCCGTGACAGTGTTACCAACCCGCTCACCGGTGCACGTATTGCTGTCCACTATGGCTGCCACCTGATGAAACCCCATAAAGACCGTGAGTTCGAGAAAGAGGTAATGCTGCAAACTGAACATCCGGTTTGGATGGAAGAACTGGTTGCTGCACTCGGTGCAACACCGGTGGAATACCGGAACAAGATGCAGTGCTGTGGAGCCGGTGGCGGTGTACGAGGCTATGATATCGTACATGCCCTGGATATCGCTAACGAGAAGCTCATCAATCTCATGGATGTGAAGGTTGACGCTCTTACGGATATCTGCCCGTTCTGCCAGCTCCAGTTCGATCGCGGCCAGATTGAAATCAAGGAGAAATTTGGCGTGTCATACGATTTGCCCGTACTGCACTATGCTGAACTACTCGGACTGGCACAGGGAATGAGTCCGCAGGAGCTCGGGCTGGATCTTCATGCGATCAGCTGCGAACCGTTCCTGCAGAAGGTGCTGTGAGGTGGGACCAATGGCTGAAAAGAAGAAAACAACTGCAAAGAAGACGGAAGCAAAGAAAGAAGCAAAACATGAAGCTCCCGCAAAACAGGAAACGAAAATGCAGGCCCCCGCAACTGTCAGTAGTACAACAAAACAGGAAGCACGCATTGGCGTCTTTATCTGCCACTGTGGTACAAACATTGCCGGGTCAATGGATATCCCGGCCGTGCAGGAATATGCAAAAACCATTCCGAATGTCGCCTATGTTGACAACTATAAGTACATGTGCTCGATGCCCGGTCAGGCTGTGATTAATAAGGCCATCAAGGATAACAAACTCACCGGTGTCGTTGTCGCTGCCTGTTCACCACGTCTCCACGAACCAACGTTCAGGACTGCAACCAAAGAAGGCGGACTGAACCCGTTCCGGTTTGAAATGGCAAACATCCGCGAGCAGAATTCGTGGGTGCACATGCACGACCAACAAGGGTCAACAGACAAGGCAAAGGACGCGATCCGCATTGCCGTTGCAAAGGCATCACTCCTGCAGGACCTGTTCCCGAAGGCGGTCCCTGTTGAGAAAGCGGCGATGGTTGTCGGGGCCGGCGTTGCCGGTATGCAGGCAGCACTCGATCTGGCAAATGCCGGGATCAAGACGTACCTTATCGAATCTTCACCCAGCATTGGCGGACGCATGTCCCAGCTGGACAAGACCTTCCCGACCCTTGACTGCTCCCAGTGTATCTTAACACCAAAAATGGTGGACGTTGGCAGGGCACCAAATATCGAGCTGATGACATGGTCAGAAGTCGATGCAGTCGAAGGTTACATCGGAAACTTCGACGTGACCATCCGAAAGAAGGCACGCGGTGTACTTACCCCAGCTGAAGCAGAAGCTCGTGGTATTGTTGGCGGTGGCTGTAACGGCTGCGGTGACTGTGAGGTTGTCTGCCCGGTTGTCAAGCCCAACGATTTTGAAGTGGGTATGAAACCGCGTAAAGCGATCTTCATCAACCACCCGCAGGTCGTACCCCTTATCTACACAATCGACTGGAATTCATGCATCAAGTGCGGACTTTGTGTTACTGCATGTGGTCCTGAGAAGAAAGCAATCGATCTCGAACAAAAGGACGAGTTTGTCAAGGTCAAGGTCGGGACTGCCATTCTCGCTACAGGTTTTGACATATTCCCCGTAGAAAAGAAAACAGAATGGGGATACAAAAAGTATGAAAATGTCATCACAAGTCTTGAGTTTGAACGGCTCATCTGTGCATCAGGCCCGACCGGTGGTCACCTTGTCCGCCCAAGCGATGGGGAAACCCCAAAGAGAGTCGCATTCGTGCTGTGTGCAGCCTCGCGTGACAATACCGGAAACGGGAAGCCCTACTGTTCACGGTTCTGTTGCATGTACTCACTGAAGCATGCACACCAGATTATTGAAAAGATCCCGGGATGCACTCCGTATATCTTCTACATGGATATCCGCTCATTCGGTAAAATGTACGAGGAGTTCTATTACCGCATCCAGGATGAAGGGGCGAAGTTCATCCGCGGCAGGGTCGCAAATATCCTTGAAGACCCGGTCACCAAGAACCTCCACGTCCACGCTGATGACACACTGCTGGACCGCCCGGTTGACATGGACGTTGACCTTGTCGTGCTCGCTGCTGCAGTACAGCCGATGGAGGACACAAACAGGACCCGCAAGCTCTTTGGTGTCTCCTGTTCGATGGATGGATGGCTCCTCGAAGCCCACCCGAAACTGAACCCCTGTGGAACGACAACTGCCGGTGTATTCCTTGCCGGTGTCTGCCAGGGACCAAAGGATATCCCGGATACTGTTGCATCTGCTGAAGGTGCAGCTTCCGCGGCGAGTATTCCGATCCACAAAGGAGAGGTAGAACTCGAACCGTATTTCGCCATGTGCATCGAGGAGAAATGCGCAGGCTGCGGTATGTGCGTAAACCTCTGCCCATACAGCGCTCTGGCACTTGTGGAAAAGGAGGGACGGCAGGTTATGCAGGTCACTGAAGCCAAGTGCAAAGGGTGTGGAACCTGCGGTGGTTTCTGCCCTGGTGGAGCAATATGGATGAACCACTTTGCTACCCCGCAGATCGTGGCGCAGATTGATGCTTTCCTGCTCGGGGGTGAGCAGTAATGTCAGCACCACCGGAATTTCCCATTCCCAACCGTGAGCCCGGACAGTGGCAACCAAAAATTATAGGAATTCTCTGCAACTGGTGCTCGTATGCAGGCGCTGACCTTGCCGGCGGTGGACGTATACAATATCCACCGGATGTCCGGGTCGTCCGTGTCATGTGTACCGGCCGTATTGATGCATTGTTTGTCCTTAAGGCGTTTGCTGACGGTGCGGATGGCGTGCTTGTCTCCGGATGCCACTTCGGTGACTGCCACTATCTTGAAGGTAATTTCAAGGCCGCAAAACGCATGTTTATGGTCAAGCGGCTGATGAAGAGCATCGGTCTCGATGACCGCCGCTTCAGAATGACGTTCGTATCAGCATCCGAAGGCGCAAAGTGGGGTGCAGTCATCACTGATGTAGTGAAAACTATCAACGAGCTCGGACCAAGCCCTATTACTGAATTCAACAAGTAGGGAGGAATATTCAGTGGCAACGATAAACGTGAACCTGATATCAGGTCGGAGCATCCAGCAGGGTGTTGCGATTGAAGGCGGGAAGGAGAAACCCGCCTATCGCACTGCTGCTGGGATCATCGAACTTGATCCATCAGATTTGAAAAAACTCGGGACGTGGAAAAATACTAACGTCAGAGTGACAAGCGATTACGGCAGTGTTATCGTAAAAGCAATAGAGACCACGCAGGGCCCTCACCCGGGCCTTGGATTTATTCCCATGGGACCCTGGGCGAATTCCATAATCAACCCGAATACGTATTCGACGGGTATGCCGACATTCAAAGGTGTTCCTGTGAAGGTAGAGGTCGCGATCAACGAACCGGTCCTGCTCGGAATAGAACTCGTGCAGAAACAATGCGGGGTGAAATGAAATGACCAAGACAATACCAGATGTCATTTGTCCTTTCTGCGGAACGCTCTGTGATGACCTTGAGGTTGTTGTTTCTGATGATGGGAAACAGCTTCTTGAAGTCTACAATGCATGCGTTATAGGAACTGAAAAGTTCCTGCACTCCCAGTCGAAGGACCGCGTTACCCGTCCAAGGATGCACCAGCCGGACGGAACATGGAAAGAGGTCAGCTACGATGAGGCAGCTGAGTATACCGCACAGATGCTTGCAAAGGCCAAAAAGCCCCTCATGTATGGATGGAGCTCCACCAACTGCGAGGCACAGAGTGTAGGTAACGAAATCGCTGAAATCACCCGTGCATGCTGTGACAATACTGCCGCAGTCTGCCACGGAACCACCCTGATTGCTGTCCAGGATATCGGTCTGCCGTCATGCACTCTTGGAGAGATCAAGAACCGTGCAGACCGCATCATATTCTGGGGATGCAACCCGGCACATGCCCACCCCCGCCACATGTCAAGATACTCGATCTTCCCCCGCGGGTTCTTCACCAGCAAGGGACAGATGAGCCGGAAGATGATAGTCGTTGACCCCCGTGTAACCGATACGGCAAAAATGGCCGATGTCCACCTGCAGATAGAACAGGGCAAGGACTATGAGTTGCTGAACGCACTCAGAGTTGCTTTCAAGGGAGAATGGCTCCCCGATGTCGTTGCAGGTATCCCGAAAGAGAAGATCCGGGAAGCCGCGGACATGATGAAGAGCGGGCGTTTCGGGATCATTTTCTTCGGTATGGGTGTGACCCAGTCGCTTGGCAAAAACCACAACATCGACGAAGCGATTGCTGTTACAAAAGATCTCAACGAGTATACGAAATTCTCAATCATGCCGATGAGGGGTCA
>DADT01000043.1:62415-62605 GCA_002495065.1 Methanoregula sp. UBA471
GCCATGTTCACCATTGGCAGTGATCCCGGGGCGCACTTCCCCATCAGTGCTGTAAAGCAATTTGCTCATATACCCTCAGTGTGCATAGACCCCCACCTTACGCCGACAAGCGGTGTCTCGAAACTTCACGTACCGGTTGCATTCAACGGTGTGGAAACCGGTGGGAACTGCTATCGTATGGACAACGTGC
>DADT01000043.1:62687-63483 GCA_002495065.1 Methanoregula sp. UBA471
CGTAGCCATCAAGGACGGCAAAATCATCGACAAGGTTGGTTCCGGTGCAAAGGTCATCGATGCCAGGGGCAAGACCGTCATGGCGGGCGCCGTGGAGATCCACGCTCATATCGCGGGACCAAAAGTAAACATGGGCAGGATTTATCGTCCTGAAGATAAGCTCTTCACCTGCACTCCCACAAAGGGCATGGAGCGGATGGGCGGTGGGAACTCTATACCGACGACATTCAAGACCGGTTACGNNACGAGTATGCCAAGATGGGATACACCACCGCTATGGAAGCGGCAATGCCTCCGTTGTTCTCCCGCCACGTGCACGAAGAGATCCGGGACACCCCGATCATTGACGAAGCGGCATTCCCGGTCTTTGGAAACAACTGGTTTGTAATGGAGTACCTCAAAAACAAAGAGGTTGAGAACACTGCAGCATATATCGCATGGCTCATTAGGGTAACCAAAGGATATGCTGTCAAAGTGGTCAACCCCGGTGGAACAGAAGCATGGGCATGGGGACTGAACTGTCTTTCCGTGAACGACCCGGTCCCGTACTTCGATATAACACCGGCCGAGATTGTCAAGGGACTGATCGAGGCAAATGAATTCCTCGGGCTCCCGCACTCACTGCACATCCACCCCAACAATCTCGGAAATCCGGGATGTTATGAGACCACCCTTGACACACTGAAACTTGCCGAAGGCTTCAAGGCCAAAAACAAGTTCGGCCGTGAACAGGTTATGCACCTCACCCATTCGCAGTTCCACTCCTATGGCGGAACCAACTGGGGGGACTTTGAGT
>DADT01000043.1:63509-65735 GCA_002495065.1 Methanoregula sp. UBA471
CCGACGGTCCGTTCGAGCACCACCTTACCGGCCTCAATAATCTCAAATGGGCAAACATCGATGTGGAACTGGAAACCGGTTCCGGTGTCGTCCCATATATATACAGTCCGAGTATCTCGGTCTGTGCCATCCAGTGGGCGATTGGTCTGGAAATTGCCCTGATGATGAAGGACCCGATGCGCTGCTACATCACCACCGACCACCCCAATGCAGGTCCGTTTACCCGGTACCCGCGGGTGATTAAGTGGCTTATGTCAACCAAAGCCCGTGAAGCACAGATTAATGCGTTTAAGCACAAGGACAAGGTCCTTTCACAAACCAGCATCGGTTCGCTGGACCGCGAGATATCGCTCTACGAGCTCGCCCAGATGACCCGCGCCGGCCCTGCAAAATCCCTCGGCCTTACCAGCATGTGTGGAGGCCTGAAGCCCGGCATGGACGCCGATGTTGCGGTGTATAACTTCAACCCGGACCAGCCAGTGGCAAACCCTGACGATATTGAAAAGGCATTCTCGCGCTGTTCACATGTCTTCAAGAGCGGTGTCCAGGTTGTTACGAACGGAGAAATCGTCAGCAACGGTCACAAGCGTACGCTCTGGGTGAATGCCAAAGTGAAGGAGAACCCGCAGGTCATGCGTGACATCAATGAGAAATTCCTGAAATATTACAGTATGACCCAGGCGAACTACGAAGCTCTCGGACACCACTTTGTCCCGAACCCGTATACCATCGAGGTAGATGCAACATAAATGCAGGTGTTAACCATGGAAACTGTAACGATAACCATGAAAAACCCGCCTGCCCTGTATCTCGAGGCGGACAATGTATCACCCGATGTATTTGCAGGAAAAACTGCAGCACAGATCGCCGAGCTTCATGTTCACGAAGGAAATGTAACATCAACTCTCGGCAAGTATTTCGAGATAAGTGGTAATGCAGGTGCAACCGCCGCTGACACGAAGATTATTGTCAAAGGCGATATGAAGCGGGTCAAGTATCTCGGGTTCAAGATGACTGCCGGAGAAATTGCCGTTGAAAGCAGTACTGATCAGTACGCAGGTGCCTGGATGAAAGGCGGCAAGATGCTGGTCAAAGGGAATGTTGATGCATTTGCCGGAACCGCAATGAAGGGCGGCGAACTTACCATTGAAGGCAACGCAGGCAATTACCTTGGTGCAGCATATCGTGGAGACTGGCGCGGAATGTCCGGTGGCAAAATCCTCGTGAAGGGGAATGCCGGTTCTGACCTTGGCATGTACATGACCGGTGGTGAAATGATCATCAACGGAAATGTGGATGTGCATGTCTGTACCCATGCGGAAGGTGGGAAGGTCATCATCAAAGGAAACGCCAAGACGAAAATTGGCGGACAGATGGTCGGTGGCGACATCTTTGTCTTTGGCACAATTGATGTCATGATGCCCGGTTTCAAACCAGCAGGTGAACAGGAACTCGAAGTCGACGGTGTCAAGGCAAAATTTGCGCATTACATTGGTGATACAGGCGAGCGTCATAAGAAGAAAAAAGGACAGGTAGTGTACGGTAACCTGTACAAAAAGATCTGATTTTTTTAGCAAGAACGCACTGCAAATGGCAAGAGGATGAGGGGTTAATCCTGTTCCGGATCACCTTCATCCATACATTTTTTATATGGAGCGCACAAAAAAATCAAAAAAATTTATATGTTAAATAATAATTTGTGCTACTTTTTTATTCTTTAGTAATACTGTGTAAAACATTGAAACGTAATTTATATGATATATTTGAACATTCCTTCATTTTGAATTATTATTTTTTTTATAATATAAAAACAAGTTCCTGCAAGAAATAGGAACACTTATATGGCGAAATTGGGTATTATTTCATGTCCCAGTTTAGGGGACGTGCAATAGCGACTTTCACTGATTACAACGTTCTCACATAGTCTGAACTATCGCTCACTGACAGTATTGTATCGCAGTTTAATGGAAATTTGGAGGAATTTAGATGAAACAGAAAGACACAATAGACCTCTACGACGATGAGGGCAAGCTCTTAAAGAGCAATGTAACACTTGACAAGATCAGCCCGCTGGTCAACAAGGGATCAGGGGGTATTATCGATCTTACCAAGAGGACGGTAGCAGTTAACCTCGCTGGTATCGAGGAAGCCTTAAAGACCGGAAAGTTTGGGGGCAAGTCGAACCAGATTCTCGGCCGCAGCATGAGCTGCAGCTGTGTCAAGGAC
>DADT01000001.1 GCA_002495065.1 Methanoregula sp. UBA471
TCTCACAAACACTTTATATGCAGTTTCCCTATATAGCTATTTGAGAAACAAAATGAGTGATATCCTCCACCAGGCACCCGACCCTCAGACTCCTGAAGAACTCTACCGGTTGTACCGTACCCTCTCGGAACAGCTTCGCGAGCAGCTGAGGCAGATCGAGACAGACAAGCATGATCTCGAGGTGCAGATGCTGGAGCGTGTGGGAAATCTCGAATCCCGGAACCTTGAACTCCGCGAACAACTGCGCCAGGTGGAAGCGGACAAGAGATATATCGAGACCCAGAAGATCCGGTACGAGCGGGAAGTGCGAAAGCTCAAGAGCGAGAGCGAACAACTCCGCAGTCCTCCGTTGATCATCGGCACGATAACCGATGTGGTCGATGCATCCCGCGTCATCGTACGGAGCAGCGCCGGCCCCCGGTTCCTGGTGCGGAGTTCCCCGTCGATAAATGCAGAAGATCTCAAGGCTGGTGTGCGGTGCACCCTCAACCAGCAGTCGCTTGCCATTGTCGAGCTCCTCCCGATGGGGTTCGACGCACAGATCTACGGGATGGAGCTGGTGGATTCCCCGCAGGAAACCTACGAGGACATCGGGGGTCTTGATGCCCAGATCAACGAGATAAAAGAGGCAGTTGAGCTTCCGCTGAAACGCCCTGAACTGTTCCTGAGGATCGGGATTGACCCGCCAAAAGGTGTCCTGCTCCACGGACCGCCGGGCACGGGTAAGACGCTGCTGGCAAAAGCCGTCGCTCACGAGACAAATGCCCATTTCATGCGGGTGGTAGGTTCCGAGCTGGTCCAGAAATATATCGGGGAAGGTGCACGCCTCGTCCGCGAGTTGTTCGATCTTGCAAAAAAGAAAGCCCCGACCATCGTCTTCATCGATGAGATAGATGCCGTTGGTGCTTCACGCACAGAAGCAAACACCTCCGGGGATCGCGAGGTGCAGCGTACCCTCATGCAGCTCCTTGCCGGTATGGATGGATTTGATAACCGGGGCGATGTGAAGATCATCGGCGCCACAAACAGGATAGATATCCTTGACAGGGCGTTGCTCCGCCCCGGGCGGTTTGACCGGATCATCGAGATCCCCCTGCCGGATGAGGGCGGGCGACTGTCTATCCTGAAAGTACATTGCCGTGCCCTCACCATTGATGAAAACGTTGACCTGATCGAAGTTGCAAAACAGACGGAAGGCAAGAACGGTGCAGACCTGCGTGCAATCTGCATGGAGGCGGGTATGTTTGCGATCCGCAAGGACCGTCCGGCCATCATCCAGGAAGATTTCCTTGCCGCAATCTCCAAGATACGCCATGACTTCCACCCCAGCTCCGGTGATGTGGAAGGCGCGATGTTTGCGTAAGTGAGATAGTACTTTTTTCTGCAGCATTTTCTGGTATTCTCTTCCGAGGAGTATTCCAGTTAGGGTTCAGGGCATCAAATGCTAAAAAGATCCCCAAAAGTGCCCTCAACATGATTTTCCCTGTTAATTATTGTATATTTTTGGAGGATAACCGCCTCAGGGCCTCTCCGAGGCACGGCGGGGCAGGGAGGTTTTTGAGATTTTTTTCAGTTACTGATCCGCTGCGGGGGCAGCGGGGTTCATCATTACACGAAGTGTCCCGGTCTTCAGGTGCAGTTGTTACATGAAAAAACGCTCAGGAATTTCAATTGATTTTCCCTGGTATCATAGAGTATATTTTTGGAGGAAACCCGCCTCAGGGCCTCTCCGAGGCACGGCGGGTCAGGGAGGTTTTTTGAGATTTTTTTAGGTTGCTGATCCGCTGCGGGGGCGCCCCGCGGGGGCAGCGGCGTTCATCATAAAATTTCGAGGTATTTTTCCCTTCTTACAATATCGAATACCTTGATTTCCATAAGTTGTGTGTTTTTCCAAAAATCTGGAAAATGCCAAAATAGGAACACACGGAATCAAAAAAGAACAATAGTTTAGTGAAAACCCTACTTTTTCTCCCAGCCAAGCTTGTCGATCAGGTTTCTGGTCTCATCCTGGGCTTTACTTCCGATGGTACGGGGCTGGACCACGAGGGTTATGGCATCTTTTAGCGGGATATTTTTACCTTTCATCTTGCACAGGACATAATCGCCATTGAAACGTCCGAGTGCCTTTTCAAATGCATCGAGGATTCTTTTTCTGCTCTTGAGATCACTTTTTTTGAGTTTCATCAGGTGCTCGAAGATCGAAACATCGATAAGGGTGCTTGCCATCCAACCAATTTCACAGGTATACCCGAAGATCCATGCGATATGCGAGTTGCTTGTCGTCGAAATGAAATCGTCGATATTGTTTCCCACTGCGCAGGAACCGATGAGGACTCCTTCGATATTGGAATAGTTGGCGGCATTCTTTACCGCCCTGAACATTGCAGGGAGTTTCATACCGGTTTTCGACTTCAGGCCGCCGATCCGTTTCCCCGTACCATGAGCTGCGACATACAGGAAGAGACGATCTTCCTGGGTATTGGTTAAGTCGTCCTCAAGAGCCCTCCGGAACCCGGTTTTTTCGTAAAAATTCGCATAATAGATGTTAAAATCACCACGGTAACTTTCGAGTCCTTCCAGGAACTGCAACACCGACGGCCGTTTGGGTTTTTGCTCAGGAGTCCACCAGAGCCCTTCGATAACGAGGAGAGCGGTATTTGACATGGGATCACGTTTTTCTGCAAACAGGAGAGAACCGGGATCAGCATAAACCTTTTTGGTCGGATTCTCCTGCACGAAAATATAAATTCTTTCCTGCGAGACGCTATGTATCCTCCAGCCTTAATCCGGTCTCCATCGGGAGCGGGTTATGGTTGCAGGGAGCGATTACGATGCCTGACCAGGACCCTGATGATACCTGCGAACCCGGGAGTGATACAACAGTATCAGATGACCGGCTTGTCCCTTCAGGAATGACCCTCGAAAACATCATCGATTTCTGTGAAGAATTCGGACACCTGAATGAACTGGTCATGCTCCATCTGGAAATGGAGGGGGGCTTTACCGGTGCGGAATCATATTTTAATACTGTTCATCCCATCCTGGACCTGCTCGAAGTTGAAATACGGATCCGGTACCATACGGGCATGAGCAGACAGGAGATGAAACTGCTTATCCAGGACTGGATTGATGAAGAGCTCTCACTCCTGAAATCCGGAAGAAAAAGATAAAAATAAATCTGTTCTCTTATATCCAGCCGGTGGCAAAAACCCACATGTTGTGGAGACCCGCAGAGATTACGATTCGGGGGTCGATGCCGAGTACGGGGAAGATGAGGATAAAGTAAATAACCGTACCCAGCATGCTCCCGAGGTTCGCCAGCGCGGCTACCAGCACGACCCGGAAGAGCGGGATTTTTGCCATGTCCGTCAGGTTTTCCGTTTCATATATCTTCCGGAAATCTGATACCGGTGGTTTCCTGACCTTTGCTTCGACGTATGCAGCAACCCAGCCGGCCTGGATCATGGGGTTTAAGGACGTGAACCAGGCTACGCAGAAGGCGGTGAGGGCCGAGTACGGATGCCCTCCGGCAAGGAGGGTGAAGAGTGCAGCCAGTACTCCGTGGATGATTACCCAGAAAATGAATGCATAGAGCAGCACATTCAGACCGACACCGGAAAAGGCAATTGCAGCGAGGAGCAGGAAGAAGACTGCGGTCACACCGAAACCGAACACCTTGCCCCAGGGAAATGATTTTGGTTCCCTTGTAAGAGGATCGAACGGGGGAAGGGTCTGTGGGTTGTCGAGATAATCCGATATTCCCTGGCGGTGCCCGGCTCCTACAACCGCGAGAATCCGCCCTTCCGGCCTTTGCGCCTTCAGCAGGATAAGCTGGTGTGCGATGTACGCATCCCTCTCGTCAATGAGGGCCCGGGCACCGTTGGGCGAGAACTTCCGGAACTCTTCCATGACCACGTCGATCACATTCTGGTCCTTGAGCGACTCGATGTCGATCTCCTGGCCGTCGTCAACTTCGGCGATTGAAATGAGAAGAGCCCAGAACATTTTGATCTTTTCGATGAAACCCAGCGAACTCCAGAACCTCAGGAGGGTAAGGCGGATATCACGGTCTACGAGAGCGGTGGGGATGCCCCGTTGCTCAGCCTCAGCAATCGCAATCTTCATTTCGGCTCCGGGTTCAACCCCGACATCGATACCGATCTTTCGCTGGAGGTAGGCCAGCAGCCACTGGACGAGCAGCGAATTGAAGTTCCGGACTTCAAGCACATCGCTCACGGAAGGATCCCGGCCCTGTTTTTTCAGTGCGGTAAATCGCGCAGGATCGAGTTCAATTGCAACCACATCCGGCCTGAATTCCTCGATAGCTGCCCGCACTTCGTCGACACTCTGTTGCGAGACATGTGCCGTCCCGACAATTTTGATCTCTGCCATTTAACTCCGGTATTCCACAACTGTTCGCTTTCTATCCTCATTAAGGATGATGTGGGAGACTGTAGGGTGAGAATCCCGAAATAGTCCTCAACTCAGGATAGCGCACAGAGATTTTTGGATGGCACGGATCCAGAGAACCCTGTACATCGATTATTTTTAAAAAACTGAGCAATTGATCAGGAACATTCCCTGAGCTACCAGAATTTTTCAAAATTTTATAATTTATTTGTATTGATTTAATCGGTTAGTTTATATTTTTTCATTTTTTCTGATTGCGATTATAAATCATTTTTATTATTTAATTATACATAATGTTTATTATATAGAGCGGGGATTATTGCACGAGGTATCATAGGTATGGCATGCATTGAACCCACTTGGCAGGTAAATCCAGGAGCATTTGGAACACCAGACTTCAGAGATCCTGAGCAGGGAGGGATTCTCAAAAACTGCTCTTTGATCGCTGCATTCTCGTCCCTGGCCCTGAAACAGAAAATAAGTGCGCAACAATTACCCTATAAATTCACATTCTATAACCAGTCGACTTCCGCCGCAACTACCATAGTCACGAACAACGATCTCCCTACGAATGGTTGTGCCACGTCACACACACCAAAGATCTGGCCAGCTGTCTACGAAAAAGCGTATTACCTGTGGCTGGAGGGTCTTCCAAACTTAACAGATCACCCCCATTATTGTAAGTTCACTGGATGGCAAAGCCCTGTAACCGTCTTGAAACAGCTCACAGGAAAAACTGCCACCCAACAAAACTGTCTGAATGCAAATCCAGACACTGTTTTTTCAAATATTGACACTTTATGCGCCGATTACAACAGAATTGCAACAAACCGTGTCATCAAGTATCCGGCCGTTGCCTGGACGAATGATTCGGGTAGCCAGTATGCAGATACCACCATCGCCGTTCAACACTCCTACTCACTGCTCGGTGTAACAGGTACAAAATCGGGAACCACATGGACTTCAAAATACGTAGTCCTTCGTAATCCCCATGGATGGGGCAGAGGAGACCCGGTTTTACCGGGATCACTCTATACCGGACCCTGGTATAATATTACCCTCAGCGAAAACGACGGAGTATTTGCACTCAAAGCCGATCAGTTTGTGATATATTTCACAGGCTATGCATGGGTGGTCTGATCATTTCAGGAGCAAAGATGATCTATGCAAACAAGTGGAGGTGGGTGTGAAAGGGAGCCTTTCCAGATCCATACATCTGTTGTTTTTTTTGCATCTGTTTTTCTGGTATTCTCATGCGTTATTTTTCCGGTTTCTGCACTACTGAACGGCACAGAAACGCCGATTTCAACAGATATCTACAAGACTTTAACCTATCCACCGGCAATGTACGATGACCTGATTGCCTGGTCAACACAGGATATCAATGATGATCCAGCTTCAGGTTATTCCAGCAGATATATCATGATCACGAACCTGACAAACGGAGATCAATTTCCAATTCCTTCGCCAGTAACTTCATGGAATTCTGCGCCATCCATCGACAACACTACCCTTGTCTGGATGCAGGATCCGGATGGTGTGAATTTTACAATTATAGCCTACGATTTGGCTGGCTCCAGCCAGCTCGCTGAAATTCCGGTAACCCCGGGAGATTACTATAGTGATCCGAAGAATAACGTCTTGCCAAAAATATCCGGCACTTCTATTGTCTGGCAGGATTATGCCAACGGCAACTGGGATATATTCTATTATAACCTGACCTGGGAGACGGGAACACCCCCGGAACAGATTATAACCGGTGGCGAGGACCAGAAAAATCCTGTAATTTTTGGAGATCACATCGTATATGAGAACTGGAGCGGACTCAGCTCCACAATATATCTTTACAATCGTTCGAACAACTCATCAGTGCGGATTTCACTCTCTGATAACGAGGTAAATCCTGCCATTGAAGGCAAAAATATCGTCTGGCAGAACCTCACTTCAACAGGTACTAAAAGGATAATCCTTTACAACATCACAACCGGAGAGACCCTCCGGATACCCCCGGCAGGCACATCGTCTGACCAGACAAATCCCAAAATCTCCGGGAATTACATCGTCTGGGAGGATACCCGGGAACGCAATCCCTATACTGATATTTATCTCTATGACCTCACCGATGGTTCTGAACGTCTGCTCACACCAGGATCCCCCGGAAGTAAATCCATGCCGGCAGTCTTTGATAACCGTATTGTGTGGCAGGACACCCGTGCGATGTTCAACGGGGGATACAATGAGGATATCTACCTGCTGACCCGGGGTGCGGCTGAAACCTGCCCCGGAGCAGAATTCACCGCAGATTATCTCGTGAACCCCCCCGGGGGTCTGGTAACCTTCACCGATACCTCATCACCGGGAACCTCTCCCATAACCTATCGTCTCTGGAACTTCAGCGACGGATCTGCATGGGAAAATGACCAATCTTCAGTGACCACTCATAGCCACACATTCAGTCAGGATGGAATATTCACGGTAAAACTGACCGTGGGAAATGCACAATGCAGGAATATTTCATCAGCAGGTCCCGGCCATACCATCTTTATCAACAGCCCACCAGTCGCAGATTTCACCGCAGTACCGCCTGAGGGATTATCACCACTTACCGTTACCTTCACTGACACGTCCTCAGGCGCCCCCACAAATCTCTCCTGGGATTTCGGCGATGGAAGCCCGTTATCTGCAGGGAGTCCGGTACTTCACACATTTACCGAAACCGGAAAAGAATATAGTGTGGTATTAACCGCCACAAATGGACATGGGTCCTCAACAGCGACACAAAATATCCGGACCCTGATGGGAGCTCATACTATCGCTACGATACCGGTCAATGGCATCTCCATTGATACCCGGTTCTGCGGACAATTTCTTACCTATGACATCGGTTTGCTGCCGGATTTCTCTTTATCGGATTCATCCCTGGTATCCCATCCGCCCCCACCGTTCGGATGGCAGAATATTACCTTTGTTACTGCGGATGGCACAGGCATCAGCACGGATCCGGCAAACAGCACGCATTACGCGAATGTATCACGGTTCTATCTGACGTCAGATGATACCATCGCCACCACCACCGGCTCAATTCCGGGTATTGGCAATAACTGGGGTGTCACCTGCCAGATAAATACCACTGAGTATCCGTCAACCGCTTCATTCCAGACCGATATCCGGGAAGGTGCATCGGCAGATGATCGAGCCGTATTCGATGATCTAGCCTCAAAAGTCTGGCCTTCAGGGACACTGGTACGGGATATCGCCTATACCGCAACATTCACCAAACAAAATATCACCAGCGAAGGAATTTCCTTGATCAATTTTAGTGTCGCGGAAGACTGGGTAAAAGGCCCGGCCGCATCTGTTACCGAAGGCAGGAACTATACCTATATTATTGCCTACGGGTATGACCCTCAGGGAAACAAGCGGGGTGCGATACTTTCCCGGCGGCATATTTCTACCCGGGATGGCCTGGATTATTACGAAGCTGAAGTGCCGGAGTCTGCCAGCTATCTTTCCACCTTTGCCCTGGTTAAACTCTCCGGCTCGGGAAACCCGATCCAGCTGCTCACCCTCACCCTGGTGTCCATTATTGGTCCTGAAAGCGACACCGGCGGTTCAGGTGACATCAGCTATACACCCGGCGATGTGAAGACTACCCAGACCCCTGACATCAGACCGACGCCACCGGAAACCGGAAAGACTGCAAGACTTTATGCCAATGACCATGGTATCATAACCCAGGCAACCACGCTGCAGGCAGCAGATGGTCTGGGAAGTGTATACATCAGGAAGGGAGTTGTCGCAAAAAACAGCAGCGGTGCAGTGCCCTCATCGATAACCATCAATTCACTGCCAGCAGATACGCTCCCCGACAATCCCGATGGTTCCGGGTTCAGCTTATCGGGTATGGCATATGACCTTCAGCCGGATGGATGCACATTCTCCCCGGCAATTTCTCTCAATTTCACGATCCCGCAGGCACGCTGGGGACAGGAATTTTTGGTTAAAACGTATGACGAAACAACCATGACGTGGCTGGATGTTCCCACGAGCTACGATCCAGACACCGGAATTGTTACTGCGGAACTGTCCCATTTCTGTCCTGTTGCACTGTTTGCCAGGGCAGTAATTCCGGCACCTCCCGATGCAGCAGCAGATATGCCAGCGCAGATTCCCGAGACGCCAGCCGCTTCCCCGGCTCCTACGGCATTCTCCACGTTTTCCAGCATGATTCTGTGGGTCATCGACAGTGCGATGAAAAACATTGTACTCACCGCAGGGCTGGTGATCCTTGTTGTGGCTGTCCTGCTGTATGGCCGGAAGCGGCGGCGGGATCGGATCATGTATCTCCTCTAGTCGAGTTCATGGTGATCGTACACAAGTGGCGCGGGTTTCTGTTTGGTGATATCCTCCTGGATACCCTTTACAAAACCCATGGCAATGATAATTACCGGAACGATCTCGAGTCTTCCCAGCCACATCAGCAGGATAAAGATCCATTTAATCGAAAGCGGGCTTGCTGCCGAGATGAAACCGACCGTGAGCCCCACGTTGCTCAACGCAGAGACCAGTTCAAAAATTACCTCTTCGATGTCGAATGATGTAATGTAGACATGTAAAGAGACGACCGTGGCAATGAATATGGTGAGCACATAGACCACGATTACCAGCATGTTCCGGGAGATTGCCAGCTCAGAGATCTCCTTTGAAAGAGTCCGCTTGCCAAAACGGAGAGGTACCAGCACATGGCTGCTCACGAAGAACCGCCGGAACCACCACTTCACCCCTTCATATGCCAGCATCACCCGGTTTACCTTGATCCCCCCTGCAGCACTCCCCATCGCCCCGCCAATGAACATCATCATCCCTACTACAGCGATCGGGATCGCCACCCAGGTATGGGGATCTGAGTTCTGCAGACCACAGGTGCACAGTCCTGATACTGCCGTAAATACTCCCTGCCGGAGAGCAGTAGTGAGGGGCAGGTTGCCAAAGATAAAGAGATCCCATGACGTTATAAGGGAGCCTGCGAGCGCAATCAGGAGCAGGGCTCTTACGGTCTGGTCGCGGAACATATCCCGGACTTTTCCATTATAGAGAAAAAAGAAGATCTTGAACGGGATTGCCCCGGCAATCATCACGGGTATGAGCAGCATTTCCAGGAGGGGATTATTGTAGAACGCAAGCCCGCCCGTGTGGATCGTGAAGCCTCCGGTGGCAATGGCAACCATGACAAGGTTCAGCGAATCCCAGAGCGGGATGCCGGCAGTCATGATCATTCCGGTGAATGCAAAGGTCAGGACAAGATAGATCATCCACATCCGCCGGCTGGTCGTCATCGCAGAAGTTACCAGTTCTTCTTCCCGTCCTTCGGCGCGGTACAGCCGGAAGAGCGAGACCCGGGTCTTCCTTCGCAGGGAAATGCCGAACGCAATGATGCCTATCCCTCCGATCCACTGGGTGAATGATCGCCAGAACAGGAGCGTTCTGGGTGTGGTTTCAGGGTCTGTAATCATGGTGAAGCCGGTGCCTGTCCAGCCTGACATCGCCTCAAAGATGCTGTCGGTATACGACATGTTCAATCCGAATACGAAGGGGAGTGCACCGATAAGCGCAATGGCAAGCCAGGAAAGTGCGACGGCTACAAGGGTACCGGAAAAGGACGGTGCGAGATCCTCATACGAGATGCGGGAGAGTAATCCGCCCAGGACGAGGAACACGAGCGGGGCGGAGGCGACAGGCAGGAGCATATCCCATTCACGGAAGATAACGAGGACGAGAAACGGCAGCAGTGAAACGAGGCCAAGAAACTCAAAAATGAGACCCATGTCGTGCGCGATCATGGCGATATGCTCGATGCGCTTCATCTGATAACCAAGCTGATTGGTCTTTTTATATTGTTATGGGTATCGCTTTTCAAAGTCCCGCTTTTTATGTCCATTAACCGCACTATTAATTTCAGGGATGGTATAATAGGTATTCAGACATGAAGACGCAGCGCAGCGACCTTTTTTTATTCGTGTTCATATTCATCCTCTTCATTTTCGCTTTTTTTGTGTTCTGGGTAGTAACCGACATGGTCCTCCTCGGGGCGTCACTGGCGGTTGTGCTCATCCCGCTCCACCGCCGTATTTCCGGCTTAACCCGGCCGGGGGTATCGGCCGCTTTCCTGACATTTTGTGTTTTTGGCATCCTGTTCATTGTAACAATCGGTTCGTACTTCATCATATCTTCAAACCTTAACGTAATCCTTGAAATGTTCACGGCGATTGACTCATGGCTGAACAATCCTGCCACCAATCCCCTTGATTTCGGGATCCCGTTCACCAAGGCAAGTATGTCAGGCCTGTTATCCCGGGGAACTGCATTATTTGTGGATTACCAGAAAACGCTGCTCGATAATCTCGCCCTCATCGCTTTTAAGGTATTTGTGTTGTTTTTTTCACTGTTCTCCCTGCTTTTATGGGGAGATGAACTCAAACGGAAACTCACCCGCCACGTACCCTCACCATTCGGTGAATACGTAAAGACCCTGTCCAAAGTGACGTCAGATACCCTGTACGCCATATACATCGTCCAGATCGCGATTGCGGCCCTTACCTTTTTTATTTCCCTGCCGGTCTTTTACCTGCTGGGTTACGGTAATATTGTTTTTTTGTCCTTCCTCGCCGCATTCTGTGAACTGATCCCCGTGCTCGGGGCATCGGTGGCATTTCTGCTGGTCGGGATGTATGCTCTCGCCATCGGGGATATGTGGGGAGTATTCATCCTGTTTTTCTTCGGGTACGTGATCGTTTCATGCCTGCCGGAAATTTACATCCGCCCTGTCCTGGTGGGAAAAAGGGTGAAGATCCATCCGGTGATCATGTTCATCGGGATTATCAGCGGCATCCTGACCCTGGGAATTGCAGGGTTTGTTCTCGGCCCGCTTATCATCGTCCTGCTGATTACCGCATACCGGCTTTCCGTGCAGGAAAAAAAGGATCGGGATGAGCAGGTAGTGCCATCCTTGAAATAGCGGGAAAAAGACAATTTCTTCGCGTAAAAGGGAAAGGATTATACCTATTTCTGACGACTGGTATTGAAGAAATGATTAAAAATTATTTCGCGATGCCGGGAATTGTCAAGTCAATGGGACTTGTCTTTGGAGACATCGGGACGAGCCCCATCTACACTCTGACAGCCATTTTTCTTCTCATCCCTCCCACCCCGGAAAATATCATGGGCATCCTCTCGTTGATCATATGGACGATGACCATCCTTGTCACCGTGCAGTATACGTTTCTTGCCATGCATCTGGGCAAGAAGGGTGAAGGAGGGACGATCGTGTTAAAGGAAATCCTCCTCCCCCTGTTAAAATCCGGTCATAGCGTGGCTTTCGTATCCCTGCTGGCAATTGTCGGCATCTCGCTGTTTATCGGGGACAGCGTGATTACCCCTGCCATCAGTATTCTGTCCGCGGTTGAAGGTATCCTGCTTATCCCGGGATTCGGGCTCACATCGCAGTTTACCCTGATGATCCTTGCCTCCGTCATTGCGGTCGGACTCTTTTCCATACAGGTCCGGGGAACCGAAAAAGTTGCATGGGCATTCGGACCTGTCATGGTCATCTGGTTCCTGTCACTTGCCATCGCCGGGTGCATTGCACTGATTTCTGCACCTCAGGTCCTCCTTGCCATCTCCCCGCTGTACGGGATCGATTACCTTCTGAATAACGGGCTCGCTGGATTTCTTATCCTTTCATCGGTGATACTGTGTGCAACCGGGGGTGAAGCCCTGTATGCGGATATGGGTCATCTTGGCAGGGAGCCGATTGTCCGGGCATGGTATCTTGTTTTCATTGCACTGGCGATAAATTACCTCGGTCAGGGTGCATTCCTGATCACCCATCCGGGATCAAAAAATGTTCTTTTCGAGATGATCTTTTCCCAGATGCAGATGCTGTACATCCCGTTCCTTCTCCTTTCCATTGCAGCAACGATCATCGCTTCGCAGGCGATGATCTCGGGCATCTTCTCCATCGTTTACCAGGGTATCACCACCCGCATCATGCCGCTCATGCGCATTGAATTTACATCGCCCCAGCTCCGTTCCCAGATCTATATCGATGTGGTCAACTGGCTGCTGCTCTTAGCTGTCCTGCTGATAATTGCAATCTTCAGGAGTTCCAATAATCTGACGCATGCATACGGACTTGCCGTCACCGGAACAATGGTGATTTCAGGGATAATGATAATCTGGATTTTAGTCCTCCGCGGGGAGCTGGTAAAAACCCTGATCGCCTGTGCTGTGCTGTTCACCTCCTGCGTGTTCCTGGTGTCGAATATTAATAAAATCCCGTACGGGGGGTACTGGTCCCTGATTATTGCAGCCATCCCCCTGGGTGTAATTCTGATCTACGTGTACGGCCAGAGAAAACTGGCTGCGGCACTCCGCCCGGTCCCGCTTGATGATTTCCTGAGACAATTCAACGAAACGTTCCATTCCGTCAACAGGATCTCGGGTTCAGCGCTTTTCTTTGCCCGCGATTTCCGCAGGCTCCCCCAGTACATCCCCCGTATCATGTTTACCAACAACATCATCTACGATGACAATATCATCGTTTCGATTATCCGTACCGAACAGCCGTTCGGAGTGACATGGGGAGTCACCCGGGAGATAGCCCAGGGCCTCTCCATCTTTGAGATCTACCTGGGGTACATGGAAATCGTCGATATCGGTGCGATACTCAAGGAGGCAGGGATCGAAGAAAAGACGATATTCTATGGCATGGAAGATATCGTGACCGGTCATCCGGTATGGCGCATCTTTGCTGCAATAAAACGTCTCACCCCTTCCATGGTCCAGTTCTACAAGCTGCCATCCGATAAGATCCATGGAGTCGTGACCCGGGTGGATCTGTAACCGGGCTGGTGGGAAAGAACAGGTTCTTAATTCATTTTGATTTTTCTTTCAGACAAGCCGATCATGTTATGGGAGATACCGTGACAGTGACAACAATAATGTCATGACCCGGAAGAAGTGGCTGGATATTTTTTCCGCCCATTTCCCGTCAGAATTGGAACAGGTGAGGAATCCGTCCTCATGCCTTCCACGATACGGACCAGTCCCGGAGAGGCACTGACGATACGCTCATATTTTCACCGCACCTATATATCCTGCACGCGGAATTTGGCACCAGGTCAGCGATGCCGGAATCTGGCGTCGATGATTATCTGAGCAGTCCCGCATATCACAGGTATCCGGGGCAGGGCATAGAAGCGGGACTCAAGAGTCCTCTCGGTAAATTTCATTGCAAATCCGTGTAAACAAAAAGAACAATCGTGCGCGAGGATCGCCGAGCCAGGTCAAAGGCGATGGATTTAGGGTCCATTCCCGCAGGGGTTCGCCGGTTCGAATCCGGCTCCTCGCATCTGTTTCAGGGGTTATAGGTATCGCAAAAATTTTGAACTTTTTTTGAATGAAGGAGATATGGATTAAAATAATGTGGAAATTTTTTTTGTTTACGGATGGTGAAAACTAAAATCGAAATAGGGTTATTTTTGTTTAATACGGTTTATCTGTTCCTTTTATTGGAGGATGATCATAAAATAATAGTGCTGCGTACCGGGCTGGTTTTAGCCTCCGATTAGATTTAGAGGATACTCATCCGAACGGTCGTTTCACTAGTACGTTGATGTCTTTGATGTCGGTTCTATCAGTATGGTAGAGCAGATTCAGTGGATTGAGCAGGTTGCGTAGGTTGTGTGGGTTGGGTAGGTTGTGTGGGTTGACTGGGCTGTGGCGGGCTGTCTAAGGGTTGAACTGTAGTGGTTTCCATACAACCAGCAGTTCCAAGTAGCAGTGCAAGACAAATAAACAATACCAGTATTTTCATAATCTTCCTGCGTAATCCAGCATTATAAAACCTCTCCTAAAAATCAAATTTTGAAACGGAATAATGGCCGTCTTTTATCCGCCAACAGAACGTGAATATGAACGTCTGTAAGCGAATGTTAAAAAGAGTTCTAAATTTCTGAGATACCACTATCCCCGGTTCTGTTCTAGGGGTTATAGGTATCTTAAGAAATGCAATTCCAACCACAAGGGTGTTTCACATTTAATTATCGAATTAAAAAAGGGTCAAAAATTTTTTTATTTTCTCTCTAAAATATTTTTTAAATTCTGTCCTTCTTCGTCCATGTGTTTTTGTGTTAAAAATAAAATCTCATCAACAGATTTTTTCCTAAGAGTCAGGTATATTTTACCGAAATGGTAGTGTGTCTGAGCGATAAAATGCGTACCTTCCCCTTTTTTCTCAATGATCCATTCCAGTTTGGGGCACATGAAAGAAAGAGGCCAGACTGGCCTTAACGCAATTTTTTTGTTTTTTATAGACTCAATAACCGAAGCTTTTATTCCACCCTTATGCCCTCCAACAGTTTCCTGGGAATCAATTTTTGAGCCGACTTCAAGAGGTTCTCCATGAGTCCAACGCCAGAAGTCATGGTCATTATGCCACTTTTTATAATTATTCTCAATATGATAAAAAAAATCCCAGATCTGTTCAGGAGTTGCATTAATTATTGTGGAAGATTTTATCACATAATCGACAAAAATGCCCATATCTGAATACAAGCGATTAATTTGCATAATTAGTTTCTCTGGAGAAATTATTGAGAATTTAATGAGCGATTAAAAATCTAAAAATAATCTGCTCGAATCTGAGATTCGTGTATGAAAAATAGATGCGTTTTACGACAGATGATATCACAAGAGAAAAGGGCGTCGCGACTTCAAAAAGTCACTTTGCGGGCAACTATACCCCCAGCGACGGGATGCTGCTGACATTGGCAGACGAAGTGGGGTAGATGATTCTCCAAACATCGCATGGGGAACGCTTCCTTCTCCAGCCACAATCCCCCCTGGAATTTTTCTTCCCTAAGATCCCGGAGTCCCGACTCGTTTTTTCCCGTAGGCAAAACCTTGTGACCGGACCAAAGTGGTTGCCGCGCCGGAGTATGCCCATCCACGCCCTCCTGAGCCAAACAATAACAATCATATTTACTCAGGATTGAGCATCGTCCTCAGAATGAAAGGAGTTGAAATTTTTTGAGATACTTATAACCCCCGAGAAGATACGTGGGGCTGGATTCGAATTAATGCAAAAAGAGTAGCATTTTTCTGGGATAATTATAACCCCGCATCTGTTTTAGGGATATATCGCCCTATCCTTATGGCGGTGCTTCGCCAGATTTTATCATCTATGCAGAAATAGTATGTCGATCAGTGAAGGCCTGATTATGGATACGTTATTCAGGGCTATCCTTTGGGTTGTGGTAATAGTCGGGGGATTTCTCTTATTAGATATTGTTCTTGGCGCCTCTCCAGGACAAATCGGTGGGATGATTGTAGTAATTCTTTGTCTGGGGTTCATAATTCTGGGCTTGCATCTGACATGCGTTTTATATAAACATATGAAAGAGAAAAAGAATCCACGCGAATATATTTGAGAAGAAGAATCGCGGGCTGCAATCTGTTCAAGGGAGATTCCAGTAACAGGGCAGGCGAAAAACTGGCGTGATCTCGTTAATCCCACTTCCCTTTCGAATTTGAAATTCTTATGATCCGAATATTAGAGAACCGTTTCCACAATTGTTTGTAGCATCGGTAGATTTTGTTTTATGTCCCGGGGGTGTCATGATCAAAAAAATGTTCATGGACAATTGCCAGGAAATATTTGAACCGGTCAGTTCCCCATTACATGACCTATGACGAAATGATCATCGTATTCTGTGCAACGACATAAACATAAAATGAGATGAGATACACCAGTGCCAGGATCACCAGTGCATAGATGGTCTGCAGGAACATCCTCTCCCATGAAGACTTCTTTTTTCGTGATTCTACCCGGATCAATACATGGTACGCTCTTTCTACCGTAATAAAAAGGAAAATATAGGCTACAACTTTGATCACCAGGTGGAGGACCGGGTCCTGGACAAAGGGGATCATGAACTGGTTCTGTTCACTATTTCCCCGCTGCAAAGCGACTGTGGTCGTAACAATGTCAAGGACAAATAACAGTCCCAGGAATCCCAGGAGAATATGCCGGTGATATTTTTTGAGGGTGACTATACCTTCAGATAAAATTGCCATAGCACTGCAGAATGTGTTATTTCTTTTTGTATAAAATGCAATTTCTTTTAGGGAAATGTGTTACGAATAAAATTATCGGGATTGAGGAAGGAAACGGGATCCTCTTCTCTGGATCAGCTGGTTTTTTCAGGTTTCAGCCTCACACGTGTCATTGATCGGCATTCGATCGCCGGGAAAGGGAAATTCCGTTCCGGCAATATATGGATGCTTCTATTCAGGCAATCCGGGTGTGTGGGCTGGTATCTCAAATCTCTATTTTTTCAGATGATCGGTTTACGGTGTCAGTTCACTCTCGTGAGCCCCGATCTATCCTTTCTCCGGATTATATGATCCGTGCTTATTCATGGACCATCGTCAGCATCATCTTGAACCGCTGCTGTGCGTGCAGGGCATGAGGCTTGTTGGCCGGCATGATGATCATCTGGCCTTCTTTGAGCAGGAAGGGCGTCTGTTCAATAGATATCTCTGCCTCGCCATCAATGATGTGCGCAACTGCATCATACGGTGCCGTATGTTCTGATAGTCCTTCACCTGTATCAAAGGCAAAGAGCGTAATGGTGCCGCTCTTTTTGTACACGATCATCCGGCTGACAACCGAGCCTTCCTGGTACGCGATGAGGTCTTTGGGATTCAGGACCATTCCGGTAAGATTTTCCTGGGATTTTCCTGGCATGGGTTTCACCTGTGCATGATGTAGGGCGAGGGGGGTTTTAAACGTGACTTTATAGGCCATTGATCTTATCCGGGGGTAGAAAAGATCTTCCTGATTGGGGGAGATATCGTCTGGTCCCGGGTTATCTCCTTGCTTTCTTCCGGTCCGCCTTTCTTTTTTGCAGGTAGTTTGAAACAATCCCGGCAGCGACAAGCAGGACCGTTCCTGCGGTTATAAGAATGACAAACAGGATCAGGACGCTCATATTTTCCTTCACGACATCGAGTTTCCCGAAATAGTAACCTCCGAGGACTACGACCAGCGTCCAGGCGACTCCTCCCGCAACATTGTAGAAGAGAAAGCGCCGGTAGTTCATCGAACCGATACCAGCAAGGAACGGAGCAAAAGTCCGCACAACCGGAACGAACCGGGCGACAAAGATCGTTGCCCCGCCGTATTTTTCATAGAACCCGTACGTGCGTTCGATATACTCTTTTTTAACAAGCGTGGGGAATCGTTCGAGAAAAACATGGATCCCGAGATAATTGCCAATCCAGTAATTCACCGTGTCACCAAGTACCGCCCCGATGATGATTGCAGGAATGAGCCACTGCAGGTCCATGATTCCTCCCGCCGCTGCAGCCCCGCAGACAAAAAGGAGCGAATCTCCCGGGAGAAATGGCAGGATGACAAACCCTGTTTCGAAGAAGATGATAAAAAAGATGATAAAATAGGTCCAGACCCCGTACTGGCTGACAACAGCGGACAGGTTCTGGTCAAGATTGAGAAATATCGTGATGAGAGAATCGATCATGAATGTAAAAAATATGCTTCCCGTCCTTATATTATGGTACTGGACCGGATATCCCGGGGTATGAGATTACGATCAGAACCAGTTTTTATTGAGCCTGCCAGGAATGGTCTTTGTAACTACATGCTGAATAGTATCGGCAAATAAAGAACGCTACGGAGTGAACTTCCTCGTATATCGGAACATAGGATATAAATCGCTGAGCCCGGATGCCGACCTCGTGAGCCGGTCACCCTCTGGTAAAAACCCCCTGCACCTCAGATCGCAAAAGGGTGCATCCACGGACCCGCATCGGCCACTGGTGCAGGGTAACTGAAACAGGGGTCAGCCCGGAAAAAAGATCGGCGACTTCCTGTTCGGAGAAATAATGCGTGAGAATGCCGGTGCCCCGACGGAAGGTTGCCTCTTCCGTTTCAAACCCCTTTCCGAACCTGAAGTCACCTGACGAGAATTCGCAGAAGAATAACATTCCACCGGTTCTCAGGAGCCGGATCACCTCGTTTGCGACCCGGTCCCGATCAGGGGCGTGCATATGGCCGATGACGTGGGATGCAAAGACCGCATCAAATACGGCATCCCTGAACGGGGACCAGCGGGCGTCCGCAACCATGGCATTTCCCTGCAAAGGATCCGGGAATGCCTGCCTGCAGAGTGCTGCCGCCCTTGATGAGAAATCTATCGCGGTCACTTCCCATCCCCGCCGGACCATCGCCTGGACCGTTTTCCCGTTTCCGCACCCGAGTTCGAGGACACGGGAACCGGAAGGCAACTCCGGTAAATCACGGGTTGCCCCGCTCCAGAGTATTCCCCTGCGGCGATAATCCTGATCCCAGTCTTCCGGACCCGCAATGATCCGGAATTTGCCCTTCTCACTGTTCGTAATCAGTAGTGTTCGTTTTCCTGGTACATATGCAGTTTCCTCACACCGGAACCAGGAAAACGCTGAGTTCCGTAGTTTATGGGAAACTTTCCGGCAGGACATGGGATAGTACCGGAACATGTCGGTCGACATCCGTTTATTCATCGTTACTCTGCCCGTGAATTTTTCGGAAAAGATGCATCCCTTCAGGTTTTGTCCCGTTTTTTGATAACAGATCTTCAGCGGATATACTGAGAAACAAGGATAAACTAAGAATCCACAAGCGGACCAGAGAGAGTGATACCATCCGGATAAGGGAACTGGTAATATTGGATCTCTGATGGCAAAATTTCTTCCATCGACGAAGCGCCCCAAAGACGGAACTTTATGAAAAATTGGCTTTGTAGAAACGGGCATGAACAGGAGTTCGCACCCGAACCATGAAAATCATTAAACTATGTAATTCTATGAGGGCTCCCCGCCTCAGGGCCTCTTCGAGGCACGGCGGGGCAGTGAGGTGTTTACAAATATGCTTACAGGCACTGATCCGCCGCGGGGGCGCCCCGTCGGGGGAAATCTTACCGGTCCACGGTAGCCGGGATTGAAACGGGTGGCCTTTGTCGGTACCCCAAGCCTGCCACAGGACCGGATCACCGGAAGTACTGCATGAGTCGCTTCTTCACCAGCTCAGCCAGCTGCTCTATCGAACTTATGGCGTTAATCTCATCAGCAGTAACCAGCTGTTGAACGGATTTGCCATTCTGGATGAATACCGCGGGAGCTACAGGATCCTGCAGACTGAACTCCTGCTGAAATTCGTCGAGGTGCAGGAACCGGGAGGGAATGACAAAATCGGCGAGGACCCGTTTCCATCCCTTTTTCATCCCAACCGGTGTGATAATCAGGGAATACAGGGCACACCTTGGCGTTTTCAAAGGCCCTGCGCTGCGGTGGTAATCCGTCACCGCAGACAGGCTGCCCCGGTCAATGGCGTAGACAAACAGCAGCACCAGGTTTTGTTGCATGTTACATCCCAGTTTCTTTCCAAGGACTTAAGGATTGGGTTGTTTCTAAAGGGATAGTCCGTATCGATCAGAACCATAATCCGCCAAATTGCTTAGGGTTACGTGATCCTGCCGCATCGTAATGTGTACAAGGATTATGAGATGCCGGAAACCAGCACTGGTAACTGCTTATGCTCCTCATCACAACCCCCGGAGTGCACATACTCAGGCACCTGAAAGACGAGGTTTTCATCTTCTGGCGTGCGTGCGGTATACGGTAGTTGGCTCTGAAGAAACGGGTATGAACGGGATGGTTCTCACCCAGCCATGAAAAATGGTAAGGTACGAATGGCATCCATAACAGGCTCTTGAGAGGCCAGGGTAGAGTTTTCAGGGTAATTGAAGCGCCGCGGGGGCGCAGGTCATCGTAATAGCGGGATTGGCACTTCCCATGAGTACTGGAGTTGTGTAATCTTTCATAGGAAACCCTAAGTTTTGAACACATTGTACAGCATCAATTTTACGTGGGGGACCGTGCCTGTCCCCCCGAACCGCTCCTGCGCTTTGTGATTGTGTCGTGTTAACCTTCTCCGAGTTATCGCTCCAGGGGGGGTGCCACAACGGCGGGTCCGGAGGCATTATATGCCGTAGCCTCAAAAGAGCGTTAAGAAATTATTCTGAGGATCTCTCCTGATCCTGTATTTTTATCATTACGGATCTCCTGATATACAGGGAATCCCGGCATGCAAAGGCGATACATTATGATGTATATTCGTTCAATAGTACCTGAGAAAAAGACAGATGTGAAGGGATAGGCCATGCTCGACATCAGGTTCGTACGATCCAGCCCGGATAGTGTCAGGGCAGATCTCAGAAAACGCGGAGATACTGAAAAGCTCGGTTGGGTAGATGACCTGCTGGCTCAGGATGTCGACGCACGCAGACTCAAAATCGAGACAGATGCCCTGCGCCAGCGCCGTAACACGATTGCCCGGGAGATCAATGCGGCACGAAAAGCCGGACAGGATGTAACGGCCCTCATGGCAGAGGCTGCAGCCCTTCCGGGGAAGATCCGGGATAATGAGGCCGAACAGGAAAGAATCGCGGACGCGATACGCGCTTACCTGATGCGCTTGCCCAATATCCTTCACGAGAGCGTTCCGGTGGGAAAAGACGATACCGAAAACGTTGAAATCCGGCGCGAGGGCCGGGTGAGGACCTTTGATTTTGAGCTGAAGAACCATGGTCAGCTGGCGGCTGAACGGGGATGGGCCGATTTTGAACGGGCGACAAAGATATCCGGGGCAGGATTCTATTTCCTGAAAGGGAGTCTCGTCCTGCTGGACCTGGCCCTCCAGCGTTGTGCCATCGACCTGCTGGCACAGAAAGGGTATATACCGGTCATCCCCCCCTATATGATCAACCGTTCTTCGTATGAAGGCGTTACCGATCTTTCCGATTTCGAAAAGGTCATGTACAAGATCGATGGTGACGATGCCTACCTTATCGCCACAAGCGAGCACCCGATAGGCGCCATGTACAGGGACGAGATCTTCGAGACAAAGGACCTCCCCCTCCGTCTTGTTGGTCTCTCTCCCTGTTTCCGGCGCGAGATCGGTGCGCACGGGCTTGATACCAAGGGACTGTTCCGGGTCCACCAGTTCACCAAGGTCGAACAGTTCGTATTCTGCCGGCCTGAAGACTCATGGCAGATCCATGAAGAGCTGCTGGCAAATGCCGAAGAGATCTTCAGAAAGCTGGAGATCCCGTACCGGGTCGTAAATATCTGTACCGGCGATATCGGTACCGTGGCAGCGAAAAAATATGATATCGAGGCGTGGATGCCCCGGGAGAACTCTTACAGGGAAGTCGTGTCCTGCTCCAACTGCACCTCATACCAGGCAGTACGGCTCAATATCAGGGTGCGGGACAAACATGACTTTGAATCAAAACAGCACCTGCATACCCTGAATTCAACCGCCATTGCTACATCGCGGGTGATGCGTGCCATCCTTGAGAATTTCCAGGAGAGCGACGGGAGGGTAAAAATCCCCGGAATACTCCGGCCTTACATGAATGAGCAGGAATATCTCTGAATTTTCTGCCACATAACGACCCGGATACTCAACAAATACTTATTTTTATTGCCAGCACAATATAGTTGAGAACGTGCTACTATGGGCTATCCAGAATTGGACCGTGATGAGTCCATAATCCTTGAAGCGAAAAATGTCAAATTCAAATCCATTTCATTTGATGCACGGCTTACTTCCCGTCGCATTATACTTATCGACAGCAGAAAAAATATCATCCCCCCCCAGGAAATCCTCCTGGCAACCATCTGGAAAGTTGAAGCCGGAGAAAATGCCATTCGGGATCACCTGTTAACACTCACTGTCGTAAATAATGCCGGTGAAAAGGATCAGCTCGTCCTGACCTTTCCCCGGCTGGCAGGCGCAGAGAGAAAACGGGAATGCAATGACTGGGCAAGGAAACTGCAGGGTCTCATACACCCGACCCCGGCAGAGCCGGAACGTACCCGGGAAGGATCCGGTCAGGAGCATGCGGAAAAACATAAACCAGACCATAAAGAGGCGGCAGGCAGGCATCCGGTAAAAAAGAAGATCGAAGTTGCCCGTCCCCTCAGCAAGATAACCGAACCAGCCCGTCACCATGTACCCCCGGCAGCACCGGTTGAGACCTCATCACTTCCCACCGGTGTATTCTGTTTACGATGCGGGAACCGGGTCCCCATGGAATCCACCTTCTGTAACCACTGCGGTACCCCGGTCAGACAGCAGGCTGAACCTGCACCGGCGCGACCTGCTGAAGTGCCCCGGGTGCAGGTCCCGGTCCCACCGCAGCCTCAGATCCCGATACCGCCCCCGGCCGGGTCGCCTGCCGAGCACCAGGACCGCCCGATCGAACAGATTATCCATTCCATTGAACCGCTGATTGAAGACTCTGTACCCCGCAGCCAGCCGACGCCCCTGGTGAAGAAACGTGCTCCCCAGATCGTCTCTGAACCGGTCCAACCGGAATCCCCGGCCGAGCCGGCCCCGCCGGAATCCCCGCCGGAATCACTGTCGGTTCCCGTCGTGCCCGAATCTCCGGCTGAGATCCCTCCTGCAGTCATATGGCCGGTACTGCAATCATCAGATTCCCCTCTTGCAACAGTACAGGAACCGGTCCTGGAATTACCTGAATCTCCTCCTCCAACCCCGCCGTCTGCCACGGTATCAAAACTGCCCGGCACCCTTGCCATTGCAGTGCTTGTGATCGTGGTTCTTGCATTCATTGCAGGGCTGATCATCGCAGCTAATTTTACGGCAGAACCGGCGGCTCCGGGAGTAAATGTCACCCCGGTAAGGACTACCCTTGTAACCACTCCCGCAACACCTCAACCAACGACCGTTCAGACAACAGCCCTCCCCACTGCCGTATCAACAGAACCAGCTCAGGCACTGGTACCCCCCACGGGCACATGGGTGAGAGTTACCTATCCTGGTACCTATACCGGTCTTATAGGTACCCCGGGGAACCTCAAAGATGTGACCGACACCGGGGAGCATCTGTATAGTATATCAACGAATGACGGGATCGTTTCGATCGCGGTCCAGAAAAATGATGGTTCAGCGGATAAGATCCTCGCAGAAGTGTATAAAGACGGAGTTATGGTTAAAGACAGTTCGACCACCACTCCGCGGGGGATCCTTGAAATCCAGTTCGATCTGAAGTCCCTGGAATCAGGCAATGCCAATACAACACCTGCATTGTGATACCATAACCAAGTATTTTCCCGGGAAATGTCCCGCTCCCTTTTTAATTCAGGTGATTCGCGATACTCAGTTCGGGAATCGCGAACGCTTTTTAACGATACATCGATGTGATGGGTGCCGTGCTGGTTCAATCGGAGATCTGATACCGGGACTAATCTGTCGAATCATCCAACCGGAAACCTGGAACCCAGGACAGGTTTGTCGGATTTTTCGTAACTGAAAACATGAGATGAGGATGGTGCTCCGAAAAAAAGGATGGTATCGTCCCATCCCTCTTCTCAGCAAGTACTGATGGTGCCGGGGAGGGAGCAGACTTCGGGCAGCTCATGCAGATCTTCCACCGCCATACTTGCTCTTCGCAACCCTGGAGCCGGGAAGATCCCTCTTAACGTGCGTACGCCTCAACAAGATCCCGTGCGGTAATAATTCCTGCCAGTTCTTTCTTTTTAGTGAGCGGGAGCCGCCGGACATGCTGCAAGGCCATGGTCTTTGCGGCTTCATGGATACTGATACCCGCAGGAGCCGTCTTGAGCGGTGAGGTAACCACCTTACCCACCGGGGTATGGAGGGACCTTCCCTTCATGAGGAACTTCGAGAGGAGGTCCCGTTCGGTGAATATTCCGGACGGCTTTTTGTTACTGGTCACGATTACACTCCCGATCCGCTTTGATCCCATGAGACATGCCACGGAGGCAACGCTTTCGGTCTCCGGAACAGTCACAATATCACTTGTCATGAACTCATCCACCTTAAGCGAGGTTTCCGGTGCGTCGGGCATCTCCCGTATCAGATCCGATGCGGTGATCACCCCTTCCATCTTTCCGCACTCGAAGACCGCCAGCCTTCCTTTCCGGTGGATCATGATCCGGGCAGCTTCCCGGATCTCGATGGACGGGCATATTTTGATAAGCGGATATGACATGACCTGCTCGACCGTTGTCGATTCCAGGTCAAGGCCATCCGCAAGAACCTTGGAAAGAAGGTCCCGTTCGGTCACAATCGCAATGGGTGTACCGTATTTCATCACAATAAGGCTCCCGATATGCCGCTCTCCCATGATTTTTGCTGCATCTGCCATCGACGTTCCAATGGTGGTCGTGATGACATCGCGGCTCATGATGTCGGCTACCCTGAGGTGACGTTTATAATCCTTGTACGCCCGATCGAGCACGCTCGGGAATTCAATACCGGGTTTTTCTGGTGCAGGCATAGTATTTCACTCCAATGAGAATTGAGTTCTCCATATTAAAAGTATCGGTGCCCGGTTCCCGGGAAAGGCAAAAATTATTCCTGGACCCGGGAAACAACTGGTTTACGTCCGGATTAAATAAAGGTAAAAACTGCGATAATGCCGTAATAATCTGAATGGAGAAACGGGCTTGAACAGGAGTTCGCACCCGAACCATGAAAATCGTTAAACCATGTAATTCTATGAGGGTTC
>DADT01000052.1:0-246 GCA_002495065.1 Methanoregula sp. UBA471
TAACCGGTCCGGCCGCATATCGTTTGCCCGGGTCCGGTTCGACGCTGTACAGTCCTTCGCAAATGAGCCGGTCGGGCAGGAGAATGGCAGGGATTTGGTACTTCCACGCCAGATCCAGTGCGATCCGTGACCAGGTGCGCGCCTCACCTGCGTCGCCCGGCGCAATAATAAGGCGGGGGAACTCCCCGTGCCCGGCATGCAGGGCAAAATGAAGGTCTGATTGTGCAGAATAGGTCGCAAGCCCGG
>DADT01000052.1:257-16383 GCA_002495065.1 Methanoregula sp. UBA471
ACCCGCCGCCCGAGGTGCCGACCGCTGCCCTCGTCCCTGCATAGGAACACCCCAGGGCCATCAGGATCACCGCTATCTCGCTCTCCGGCTGGATGACACGGATGTGGAGCTCATCGGCATAACCGGCGAGGAAATGAAGAATATTCGAAGTCGGGGACATCGGGTAACTGAAATACATCTCAAGGTCGGCCTCGACCAGCCCGATACTGATCGCTTCGTTGCCGGTCAGGACCGGCAGCACAGGCTTTCCTGTTAGGGGGACAACCTTTCGTTCCTCCGACAGGTCATACGCCCTTCTCGCAATACGGAGGTTCTTTTCGGTCTCTTTCGGCATCGATTTCTTCAGCACAAGGGTTGCAGTGTCCCAGTTGAGCCCCGCTGCCCGTATGAAAGCCCCGATAATGGCAGAATTTCCCATCACAGGAGGTGCTTCATTGGCTGCCAGTATCTCCTTTACCGGAATTCCTATCCCTTCTGCCCGCTTTACCGTACCGGTATCATATATGGCAACACCCCCATCTCTCAGACGATGGCGGTGAAGATCCAGGGTCTCCTGGTTGAGAGCGAGGATGAAATCCACCTGTTCCCTGACAGCCCCGATCTCCTCTTCTGCTGCCCGTACGATTGCAAAATTATGCCCGCCTTTGATCAGCGACGGGTAATCGAAGTACATATGCACATGGTACCCGTTACGGGCGAGCAGGTGGGCAATGATCTGGCTGGCACTCGATATACCGTCCCCGGCCCTCCCGCCGATTAATACCGATACTTCCCGTTCTGCCATGGTTATCTCCAGATACTGGTGAAAAATACCATTCCTGCCATTGGATAAAATGGTATCTTTACCATGGTAACAGGAATCCCGGCTGACCTGATGCGTACTGTTATCTACCATGATGCAATACACGAGACATAATGGTTGTACATAGGGACCAGCCTTCCCTGCACCACGTTGATGTGATCATTATCGGTGGCGGTTTGACCGGCCTGCGTGCTGCCCTGCAGTTGTCCCGGGCAGGACGTTCCTGTGCGCTCCTGTCAAAGGTCCATCCCCTGCGATCGCACTCGGTAGCAGCACAGGGCGGTATGAACGCGTCATTGGGGAATGTACCCGGTACCGAAGGCGCCACGGACAGCTGGGAGCGACATGCGTACGATACCGTAAAAGGCTCGGATTATCTTGCAGACCAGAATGCAGTCGTGCGCATGTGCAGAGAGGCCCCGGCGACAGTCATCGAGCTGGAGCACATGGGTACGGTCTGGTCACAGCTGGAGGACGGAAAGATCGCACAGCGCCCGTTCGGGGGGGCCGGGTTTCCCCGGACCTGCTATGCGGCAGACAGGACCGGCCATAACATCCTTCACACCCTCTACGAGCAGGTCACCGCAGAAAAAATACCGGTATACGAAGAATTTTTCGTCACATCGCTTGTCACCGCGGGCGGGCGCTGCACGGGATGCACCGCTCTCGAGATCATGACGGGGACGATCCACGGGTTCTGTGCGAAAGCGACCCTCCTTGCCACGGGGGGATTCGGTCGGATCTTTTCACGGTCCACCAACGCGATCATCAATACCGGGGACGGCCAGGCGCTCGCACTCCGGGCAGGAGCCTCCTTAAAGGACATGGAATTTGTCCAGTTCCACCCGACATCCCTGCTGGGCTCGAATATTCTCATTTCTGAAGCTGCACGTGGCGAGGGCGGGGTCCTTGTCAATAAAAACGGCGAACGGTTCATGACACGCTATGCTCCCCGGTCAGCCGATCTCGCCCCTCGTGACGTGGTTGCCCGTGCAATCGAGAATGAGATCGCTGCCGGGAGGGGGTTTGACGGGGGATACGTGCACCTCGATCTCCGGCATATTGGTGAGGAGCGTATCCGGGAGCGCCTGCCCGGAATCCGTTTGATCGCGATGGATTTTGCGGGAGTGGATCCTGTCACTGAACCGATCCCCGTGCAGCCTGCCCAGCACTATTCCATGGGCGGGATCGATGTGGGAATTGAAGGGCAGTCAGGAATACCCGGTTTGTATGCCGCCGGTGAATGTGCCTGTATCAGTGTTCACGGGGCAAACCGGCTGGGGGGCAACTCTCTCCTTGAGACCGTCGTGTTCGGGCGGCTGGTAGCGGCATCCATCATCCGTGCTTTACCGTCAGAGCCGGTCCCGGCAGATGGACCGGTCCTCTCAGCTGTCCAGGAAATGGAGGCAAAGGTCAGCGGGATTCTCGGGAAGAGCGGCGGTGAGCAGCTCTTCACGGTCATTGATTCTTTAAAAGAGACCATGAATACAAAATTCGGTATCTTCCGTGAAGGGAACAGCATGGAAAAAGGACTGGCAGAGATCTCAGCATTACGGGAAAGAGCGGGGAACATCTCGATTTCTGACAAGAACCGTGCAGCAAACCAGGCGCTTGTCCGCTATCTCGAGCTCGAATATATGTTCCCGGTAGCAGAGGCAACAGCCCTGGGGGCGATACAGCGGAAGGAGAGCCGTGGCTCGCATACCCGGACAGACTACCCTGCCCGGGATGATGATCGCTTCCTGTTTCATACGATTACCAGAAATCTGAATGGAAAGATTGCCGTTTCCTCTGCCCCGGTCACGCTGGGCATGTTCACTCCTGAGGAGCGGGTGTACTGATGATGCTGAAGGTGTTCCGTTTTAGCCCGGGCATGGAAAAACCGCGGTATGACACCTTCGCGATTGAACCTGCACCCGGCAAGACCGTCCTCGCCGCACTGTTCGAGGCGCAGTCACGCTATGACGATTCCCTCGCCTTCCGGTATTCCTGCCGAGGTGCGGTCTGCGGCACCTGTGCAATGCTGATAAACCGTGTGCCACGGCTTGCGTGCCGGACCCGCCTCGGGGCCCTGTCAGCCGGCGATTCCGATCCTCCCCACTCCCATTACGACCTGCCTCATCTCACCGAACCCTGGGACAAAAAAGAGGAAGTCCTAGTGGAACCGTTGCCGAACCTGCCGGTGATCAAGGACCTCATCGTGGATATGGATGAATTTTTTACGCGCTACCGTTCGGTAGAACCGGTATTCAGGCCCGGCGGACCTGATCCGGAGAAGGAGCGGCTCATGACACCGGAAGCGGTCCGCGAGCTTGAGCGGTATACCACCTGCATCCTCTGTGCTGCCTGCTTTGCCGCATGTCCGGTCAATGGTAAAAATCCACGGTATACCGGACCGGCAGCGCTTGCCAAACTCTACCGTTTTCACATCGACCCGCGTGAGCAGCAGGGCCCGGCCCGGCTCAGGACCGCTGATACGCCGGATGGGTGGTGGGCATGCGAGTTCCATACGAACTGCCGGAGGGTCTGCCCGAAGGATGTACCGCCGGACAAGGCCATCGGACACGCACGGCAGGAACTCAAGGACCTGAAAAAAAAGGAGACGGGACCAGGAGGAGATGGAGCATGATGCGACAGGAACGAGACCCGCTCGGGGTCCGGAACGTGCCTTCAGAGGCATATTACGGCATCCAGACCGTGCGGGCGATGGAAAATTTCCCGGTCAGCGGAATAAGGGAACCGCCCGGGATGATCGCTGCCTATGCTGTGATCAAAAAAGCGGCTGCCCTCACCAATATGGAGGCCGGTGTACTTGACCCGCAGAGAGGTAACGCAATTGTAGCTGCAGCAGAGGAGATCATTGCAGGGAACTATGCCGACCAGTTCCCGGTCGATGTCTACCAGGCAGGGGCGGGGACATCGTTCAATATGAATGTGAATGAGGTGATCGCGAACCGGGCACTGGAGATTCTCGGCAGACCCCGTGGGAATTATGCATTCCTGAGCCCAAACGACCACGTTAATCTCGGCCAGTCGAGCAATGACACCTTTCCCACCGCCTCGCATATCGCAATCATAAAGGAGGCACAGTACCTCGATACCGTCCTTGCAGGTCTCGCCGCAGCCCTGGAAAAGAAGGGGGATGCATTTGCGCTGCTGCCAAAGAGCGGCAGGACGCACCTGATGGACGCGATCCCGGTGACACTCGGTGATGAATTTTATGCGTACAGCGCTGCAGTTCGCCGGGCAGCAGGAAGGATCCGGGAACGCAGGGACGGCCTGCTCGAGGTGGCCATTGGCGGGACTGCAACCGGAAACGGTGCAAACGCACCTGCGGGATATCGCGAGAAGGTGATCAGCACCCTTCGCTCCCTCACCGGTCTTGAAATCGTTCCTGCCGGGAACAGTTTCGAGGCGTTGCAAAGCCTTTCGCAGATGGGAGCGTTCTCCAGCTCGCTTAAGGAGTTCTCCCTTGAACTGATCCGGATCGCAAATGATCTCCGGCTCATGAATTCCGGCCCGTTGTCAGGACTCGGTGAGATCAGCCTCCCTCCTGTCCAGCCGGGGTCATCCATCATGCCCGGAAAATTCAATCCCGTCATGGCCGAATGTGGGGATATGATCGCCTTCCAGGTTATCGGCAATGATACCGCGGTAACCATGGCCGTGCAGGCCGGCCAGCTCGAGCTGAATGTCATGGCACCGCTTATCGTCCATAACATCCTCTCATCTGTTTCGCTGCTCACCTGTTATCTCCCGGTCTTTACCGTCCAGTGTATTGACGGCATAGCGGCAAACGAAGAGCGGCTTTCCCAAAATGCCGGCACAAATCCTGTCCTCGCGACCCTGCTCACCCCGAAGATCGGGTACCTGAAGGCAGCAGAAATTGCGCATGAATCACGGGTAACACAGCGGCCAGTCAGGGATCTTGCCGTCGGGAAAGGGATCCTCACCAAAGACGAGGCGGATAAACTGTTTGACCTGTCCGCGATAGCCGGGAACCGATACCGCCGGAACAGGAAACAACAGATCTAGAGGAACGACGGGTTATTTTAACAGCAGGACCGGTTACCTGCGGTCCTTAAACAGAATTTTTGCTCTGTTGAAACGGGAATGAATGGGAGTTCACACCCGAACCATGAAAATCATTAAGCCATGTAATTCTATGAGGGCTCCCCGCCTCAGGGCTCTTCGCAAACGGATGTGAGTAATGGAATGTTTATTCCTCATAATTATTTGCGATGAACCCCGCCGCCCCCGACGGGGCGCCCCCGCGGCGGATCAGGAGTTATAAGCATATTTGTAAACACCACACTGCCCCCACCGTGCCTCGGATTTAATTTCATGGGAAACCCTCAAGGCTCAACCAACTGCGAATCATCTGGTATCGGAGGGGACAGTGCCTGTCCGCCCGGACCGCCCCTGCGCTTTGCGATGGTGTCGTATTACCTTCTCTGTAATTATTGCACCAGGAATTGCCACAGCAGCGGGGGGGCCTAGGCATTACGTACCGGAGACTTCAGGGTTGTTGAGAAAAATATTGTGAGGATTTCCCATGGAAGTCCCAATTACAGTAATTTCGGAAAGCCAAAATCCTTTACGATGACCAGCGCCGCACCAAAAAGGGACGCCCCTGCAGCGGATCTTTGTTATAAGTATACTCGTAAACACGCACTGCCCCGCCGTGCCTCGGAGAGGCCCTGAGGCGGGGAGCCATCATAAAATTATTTGGTTTAATGATTTTCAGATTGGGTGAGAACCCATCATGTTCATGCCCGTTTCAGCAGAGCCAGGAATTCCAGGAAAAACTAAAAAAAACAGAAAAATTTATGGGAAATTGCCTTCCTGCTTGACTTTCATGGTCAGGTCAAGATTTCCATAATCTCCGGTAAATTCAAGCGAATAATTGCCGCATTCCCGCAACACCAGTTGACGGGGAGACTGGAAGGAATAGGTTCTGCCAAAACCATCCTCGGTGACAGTTTCTCCGGTATCCTTGTTTCTGACGATCACCGTGAACCACGTATCTTCGTACGGACGGTTAATTACAAGGTTTTCTTTGTGCGTGGTCGTCATCTCCTTGTATTCCCTATATTTTATATCAACAGCACGGGATGGGGTAACATTATAATCAATCACGAGTGGCGGATTGAGCAGGCTGAAGGAAACAAGGGGAAGGACCTGTGAAAGCTTCTGGCCGGTCAAAGAGTAAATGGTGACATACCCTTCCTCGTACCGTTGATGGGTTGTTGGCTGGATGTAGGTATGACTTGCAATTTCCGGGGGTTCCCTGGGTTCAATGGTCACAAATGCAGAAATTGATTGTATGACAGGCCGGGTATCCGAGTTTGTAACGATTACATTGGTATCAGGGAGTGCTGCACCCTCATTTCCCAGGGGCATAATCGTTGGTATCAGGCTGATCAGCGAACCGGGCGGATCCGGATCGGCCGGAGAGGCTAACGCAGGAAGCGGGGAGATCTGAGGGGTGGCGATAACCTCTGCCGGGGCCGTCCCGTAGAGCGTGGATCCTATGGACACCAGGATTGTGGTATTTATGAGAAGAATTAAAAAAATAACCCCGAATATGAGCTTAACGATTTCCTCGTCCATACCATAAGGTAATGGCGGTTTATTTAAAAAAATAGTAGTATGTTTACAGATTTATCAGGCAAAAACAGTAAAAAGGAGAATTTCTCCAGAATCCATCCAGGATTGGGCATTAACCATTTTCATTCCCGGGGGATATCCGGACTTCTTCAGGCACTCGTTTGCAGTCGGGATCAGATAGTGCCTCCCTTTACTCATACAGGAATCAGACAGATGAAGCGGACAAGACACCTGTTGTCTATGCAATCGTTTATCAGGAAGAAAGGAATGAATTACACCTATGGCACCAAGACGCGAACCACATCCGACACCACACGATCACAAGTCCCACACGGGTTCACCGGCAAGCCTTGACAAGGACCGGCACATGGAAGAGGACAAACACCATCCCCTGGACCACCCTCATCCTCATCCTCCCCATCATCCACAGAAAAAACCATCGATCCCCCCACGGCACAACCCTCATACCCAGCCGCCAGAGCAGGGACTGGATATCGATCATGGTACCCATGAGGATCGCCCGCGACCGGCAAAGATAATGATGAAGGAAGGAAAAACCGGGACAAAAACACCCAAAAAATGATAGACCTGTCATGCTCACAAAATTCCCGGATAGTCCGGGAAGAGTCTTTTTTCTTTACCAGGAAAATGAGTGAAAACACAGGGATTTGGACAAGACCGGGAACATGTATACCGGCGCTTGGATCCCTTGGTAAGCTTCGCATGATATCAGGATGAACAACAGCGGCCATTCGCCCATGACAGGCAGGGGAGATGTGAAGGGAACATCCCCATCACCGGCATCCGGCAGAATGCCGGTCGTGTTTGCAGGTCACGGCTCTCCGGAGAATGCGCTGGGAAACAATCCATACAGCACCTCATGGAAGCACCTGGGGATGTTGATCCCGAAACCCTCACTCATTCTCAGTATTTCAGCGCACTGGGTCATCCAGGAGGGGACTGTAGTCACGGCGACAGATCATCCAAGGACGATCCATGATTTCTACGGGTTCCCGCCTGAACTCTACCGGATTGAATATCCCGCCCCGGGATCATTAGAAGGGGCAAAGTTTGTGCAAAACCTCGTGCGCAGCACCAGCATCGCTCTCGATTACGAATGGGGACTCGACCATGGGACCTGGTCGGTGCTCCGGCATATGTACCCCGCTGCAGATATACCGGTAATACAGCTCAGCCTGAATTACAACCAGCCTTTGTCCCTCCTGTTCAGGATGGGTAAAGAACTCAGCCCGTTGAGAGAGCAGGGAGTCCTGATTTTGGGCAGCGGGAATCTCGTGCATAATCTCATGCTGTTCACCATGCATGCAGAACCCTATCCATGGGCTGTCGAGTTCGATACCATGGTAAAAAACGCTCTTATTGCCAGGGACTATGATGCTCTCATCGATTACACCAGATATCCCATTTCAGCACTCGCACATCCTACCAGCGAGCATTACCTTCCCTGCTCTGCATTATCGGGGCTGCCGGAGAGGACAGGCCGGCGTTCTTCAATGAAACGATATTTGCCGGATCCGTCTCGATGAGAGGTGTGATATTTGGTCTGGGTCGTGATGAACGGGTCTGATTGCACCGTTGGAATTCCGGGAGTGACATCTATGCCGGGATCGCCCATGCCGTGCAGGAACAGGTACTCCTTCTGACGGTCACTCAGCATCGTATCTGCAATAAAACCATTCCCGGAAAAGTGAAATCATCTGTCAGTTGCGGGCTGAAACCGAAGCTCATAATGGCGGCAGAGCATTATTATCTCCCAAAAAAATGAATAATTTTTTCAGATCGGCGCCCGGGTTGAACCTTCTTCGAAGTACTTCAAAGATGACGGAGCATGTTTTTTCACTTCGCTATAAAAAAACCTTGTCATCGCAGGATCAGAATCCCTGATTGATCCGTAAATGGTGTTTACCAGCCAGTTTGGCAGTTCAGACTCTTTATCAAGTACGTTCTTTATAACAACGATGGTTTCATCCACATCAATCTTATTTTTCCAGCGGTATGGCATAGTCTGCCTCCTTTCATTCAATGGTTCCATTACCTTGTGCTCTTTGCCAGTCCAAGGTATCGTGTTACATAAGTACTGACATATTTATCGCATTTTTGGGAATTTGCACATTATGATATATAATCTGAAACGTAACCAGACCAATCCCTCCTTTAATTATCTATCAGAATTCTCGGAAATGATAGCCTGGCAACATACTCCGGCCAGGGGATCGAAGATCTTTTTCCTCGTCGGGTAATTGTTTCAAAGTCTGTACAAAATCTGATGGAGTGTTCCAAGGGAATTTACCCCATGAACGTGATGGTGTCGGACGTGAAGCGGCGCCTCGACCGACTTATTTCCTGTGGAGAAAAAGTCGCTTTTAAGAGGATAGTTGCCGGATCCTTCTCAATGAGAAGCAGGGTATCCGGTATGGTGATGGTCTGCTCCGGGTTGTATTCCTGATCGCTTAACGAAAAACAATGATTTTCTTTACCGGAGGCTCAAACGACAAAAACCACTTCAGCACTGTCATGATCCCAGCACCGTGCGCAGGTCGCGGATCGGCAGGGTGTTGATGATATCCTTTGCCTCAAGCCAGCCCCTGCGTGCAGTCGCAATCCCGAATTCCATGGCACCCAGGTTATCACGGGTATGGGCGTCCGAACCGATTGCAAACCGTACTGCATATTCCCGTGCTTTCATGCAGTGTATATCAGGAAGATCCAGCCGGTTCTGGAACCCGTTGATCTCAAGGAACACGTGGCGTTCTGCTGCAGTCCTGAAAAAAACGGCAAGGTCGAGGTCGGCCGGCTCCCGCTGCTGGATGATCCTTCCGGTGGGGTGGACAATAATGTCGAGGTACTCGTTCTGCATGGCAGCAACCATCCGTTGTGTCATCTCGTGTCCGGGCATCCGGAAGCCGGAATGAACGCCTGCCAGCACCACATCCAGGTCCTGCAGGGCCGCATTTCCCGCATCGAGGGTCCCATCCTCTCCGATGCTGCATTCAACCCCGGCAAGCACCTCGATCCCTTCAACGGTCCGGTTGACCTGTTCAATTTCTTTTCCCTGCCGGGCACGCTGTTCTTCGGTCAGCCCTCGGGAGAACTGGGGGCCCTTTGCATGGTCACAGATGGCAATATACTCGTACCCGAGCGATTGTGCAGCCTCTGCCATCGCACGGATGCTCTCTTTTCCGTCACTCCACGAAGTATGGACATGGAGGTCTCCGCGCACTGAACCATAGGGGACGCTGTCAGGGAGGCTGCCGGATTTCGCCGCATCAATCTCGCCACGGTCCTCCCTCAGTTCCGGCTCGATGAACGGCAGGCCCAGCATCCTGTAGACTTCATCCTCGCTCTTCCCGGCAATTTTTTTTCCTGATGACAAATCAGAGAGCCCGTATTCGTTCAGCTTCCAGTTCCGTTCAAGTGCCAGGCGCCGGAGTGCAATGTTGTGGTCTTTTGACCCGGTGAAATACTGGAGGGCAGCACCAAACTGGTCTTCCTTTACCACCCGCAGGTCGGCCTGCAGTCCCGTGTTCAGTACAACAGAACTGCGGGTAGGCCCCCGGACCAGGACCCGGTCAACAGAGGAGAGCGAGCAGAATACATCCATGACTTTTGCAGGTTCGGGAGATGTTGCCAGGATGTCGACATCGCCAATCGTCTCTTTCCTCCGCCGGAGTGATCCGGCAAGGCTGACCTGCTTTGTCTGAGGAAGAGCCGCAAGTTGTTCCACGATGTCCTGAGCTACAGGAAGGACCTCCCCGAGTAAGAAACGCACACTTTTACCTTTTGCCCCGATGCTCCGCAGGATATTCTTCTCGCTCAGCTCGCCAAAACCCGGCAGGTCACGGATACGCCCTGCCTTTGCCGCTTCTTCAAGTCCTGCCCTGGTGGTGATACCGAGCTCACGGTTCAGGATAAGTGCTTTCTTCGGCCCGATGCCTTCCAGATCAGCAAGTTCCTGCACCCCGGCAGGCAACTCCTTTTGCAGGTTTTCGAGATATTCGAGACGGCCGGTGGTGATGATCTCTTCTATTTTGGCAGCGAGATGGGTGCCGACGCCCGGGATCTCCTCGAGTTTTCCCTGTCTGCTGACATCCGCAATATCCTCACGGAGCGTCTCAATCGCGTGGGCAGCCTTTGCGTACGCCTGCGGTTTGAACTTCTCCCCCTTGATTCTCAACAGCTCGGAGACTTCGTAAAACAGGGCAGCTACCCGTTTATTGGTGAGCAATGGGGGAGTATCCATGTTTCGTATCTCTCCGTTACTCTCATTTGTTTTTCGGTCAGGGAAGATGTTCCCGCCCGGGACTGCCAGGAGCGCCAACGGTGAGACTCAGGCAGCCATTACGCTTGTCAGGAATACTATCCGGCAAACCGGGGTATCTTTGATCCAAGCACCCTTGTCGATCAGGGAAGATATACCGGGTCTCCGTATCCCGGTGGTGACCAGGTACTGTCACGCTGTTGCCTGCATGCAGGTTGTTTTGTACAGGTTGTGATGAGGGCCCGGATCCAGAAAAAACATCCGGGCATTAAAACGGGATCATGACGATCTGGATTTCCGGGATTTTTTTAGCACCCATAACGGTTTCGGAGGTATTGACCGCAACACAGACCAGGCGGGTCTTCCGGGGATCAAGTCCCTTTTCCTCCAGTTCTTTTGCCACCTCAGGGAACCGGAAATCTTCCGCGAAATCGGTTTTCACGAGGATATATACCTCCGTGGCGACAAACGAACCGCGGATCAGGATATACGTTTTTTCACCATCCCTGATGGTACCGATACAATATTCGTACAGTTGCGTCCCGAGTAGTGAATCCCGTGAGTTGAAAGAAGCGCTGCTGCCAAGGTTCAGTTCCCTGCGGAGTATGGCCTGGAATTCCTTATCCCCGTATTCGAGCGATATCATACGAGAGGGACTATCAGTATGAACTGATAAATTTTTCTCAGGAACGGCAGTGGCAACCCGGGGTACCGGGAGTAGGTTCAGCCGGTACTACGTTCTGAATAACAGGAACTGTGATTCGCAAAAAAATTTATATAGTTTGTTGTAATTTTACCGTTGTATGCCCCTGATAAAAATCCGTCCTTCCGACATGGCGAAGATCCATAAGACACGGCCGCCTTCGGCTTATGGACGATGCCAGTTCCGGTATTGTGGCTGTCCGGAATACCAGGAGAACCCGGCATCTGAAGATATATGTGGCAACTGCTTTCATGGCCGCAGGTACCATGAAAAAACCACTCCGTGACACCGGCCGGAATATTCAATGAACCTGTCTGAAAGTGGCCTGCGTTTCTCTTTCATTTTATTTTTTATTCTATAAAACCGGATTTTTTTCGGGTCTTTCGATCCCGGTGCTCTGTTGCCTGAACCGGTACTTCGCAAATGCAGACAAAGGTTGATCGCTCAGCGCAACTCCTGAAAAACGTTCGCCGGATCTGCTGTCAGAGTATCAGGAATCCCCGGGGAGAAAGACTCGTGGCAAGCATTACCATATTAATCTCCCGGTGCCCGGTCCAGGTGGCAGCCTGCCTGTTCATATCATGCATCCAGAACTGTTCGATATCTTTTCCAAGCGGACCGTAGAGCGCCAGTGATTCCACCAGTCCCTGCAGGACCTCCGATCCGAACAGGTCCGGATATTCATCGATCCACGAAGGCAGCATTGCCGTGCCTGCAAGGCCGATCGAGAGGCCCAGTTCACGGAAGGCGAGGCGGTAACCGGCAGGTAACCCGAGGGGATTGCCCTTTGTGTAGCAGTCCATTCCGTCCCGGGCTGCACCGAGAATGAGTTCCAGAAGGTCGTCAAAAGCAGAACCACGCTTTATCGTCAGCTGTGCAACCCTCGAAGCATCGGTGAGGAGCCCGCCAATGCCCAGGGGGTCATCGGTTACAAGATTCATCCCCCGACAGATATCTGCCATTTCGGCACTACCTGCGTCCAGGCCGTCATGTGATAGCAGTCCGAAATCTTTTACCGCAGTGAGCTGCAGTTCATGGTAGGTAACAAACCCATCCAGGGGGTCGTGCTGGCCCATGGACGGGACCAGCGGACGGGTGAGGTCGGTACTCATCTTCCAGTACATCCTTTTCCTGCCTCCTGAACCGGGAGGGTAGGTAAACCCCGCATGAACGGTCAGTGCCAGTTCAATCGCCCAGGTAAGATACTTCACGTCGCCGGTGGCCCTGCTGACCTGGTTGAGCGCGTGCATCCACTTGGTCAGGTAGTGATAGTACTGCCCGTCCTGATCCCATTCGCGTCGTTCGTTGTAAGGCTCGCCGGGTGCTCGTTCTTTGTCGTGCTTTCCTATCCGAAGTCCCCCAAGAGTCGGGTGCAGCTCACCTTCACGTTCAGGAAGACCGCTGATCCAGCCGGAACGGGTATCATCTTCCCGGTGACGCCCGAGCGTATGATGCACCTGGTCCACCAGGCGCAGGGCAAGATCCCTGTACATGATATTTCCGGTCTGACGAAAGAGCTCCAGATAATTGCAGACGGCAAATGCATCTGTCCACAGGTAGCGTTGCGGGTGGGGCCCTGCCGGCTCGAGACCAGTCAGCCGGGCAAAAACCATCATAATATCGGCAACACGCTCTTTGGCTTCTGCCTGATTCATTAGTTCTCCCCATGGAGCACATGATAGGATAAAAATATCGGATCGGGTATACGTTTCAAAAAATGTTTCAAAATTTGTTTTTTAGGCAATTGGCTATAAATCTCCTGTCCAAAGCATGAAGTGGTGAGTTCCATGTCCGCCATGAAGAGTGCAGAAGTCAGCAAAACATTCGGGATCAATCAGCCATATGAATTTCCGCATCACGCCCTTCAAAAATCGTCACACAAGGGGATATCCTTGTTCGAAGATACATTAAAAGCCGGAGAACTTGAAAAAAATTATACCGATCTCGGTATAGAGATCCGCCCTGAAGAACTGGATGAACTGAAGACATTTGAGGATTTTTTATCGCTGCACCTGAAGCCCAGCGCGATCTGTGATGTCCAGTGCATGCTGCTCTGGGCAGAATGGGTCAGGTTTTACCGGAGAGAGAGGAAGAAAGTTCCGGAGTTAATACTCGAAAAGGAATTCCGTAACCTGATTGTCAACCGGTTTGATCTGTCCATCGGAGAAGACGGTTTCCGCGGGTATATCTATCCGGGGATAAAGTACGTCCCCTGAACCTTTTTTCTTCTTCATGCAGGTATCTCCTGCAGTTGCAGGGTAAACGGATGCTAAACCTACTTTAAAAAAGGTTATACGATTATTTCAGGGTCGACAGACCATCGCGCATGGTAGTCAGGCACCAGGGATACCGTATCTGACTTCTTTTCCATGAAGTATACATCCAGGATTGCACCCCGGGATAATTTTTCGAAATCCTCATCGGAAATGACAATATAGTCCCGCGCGGCTTCAGTGACATTTGGTGTGATCAGGCCGGACCGTGCACCGTTCCCCCCGTGTGATATCCCGATCCCCCCGTAGATTTTACCGGTAACATCCGTCAGCCTGCTGAACCAGACAAGCTGTACAGGCTCTGTTCCGGTATTTTTTACCGCCACGTAGATGGTGATGGTCTGTTTACCGGGTTCGGACGGGGGATCGATCTCGAAACTATCGATCCATGCCGTGAACTGTTTATCTCCGGTCCCGAACACGACCTCGGCGTCCATGGGTAAGACAGGATTTTCAGCAGGGGTGACGGTCGTTGTCAGAACAGGTGACGTGGGTTGCGGAGTAACGTTATCCGGTGAAGTGGTGGTGCAACCGGCAATGAGCAGCAGGACTGCCGCACACGCGAGTACCAGGATTTTTTTCATGAAGATACCTCGAACATTGTGTAGTTAGGTTGAGGCCCGGCCGATAAAATTTTTCTGATGATGCGGATCCTGTACCAAACCTGATTCACACCCCAGACACAGTGATCGCCTTTTACTAATTTCGTTTTTCTGTAACCGCTGAAGTATTGGAAGGAAAAACGCCTCAGGGTTTCTCCGAGGTACGGCGGGCGAAAATAGTGTTCAGCACATCTCTCGTTCACCAATCCGCTGCGGGGGCGCCCCTTCGGGGGCAGCGGCGTTCATCATATCATATGACAGAAAGGACCCTTGTATCATGTAATGAGTGAATTCTCATTTCCCCATTGATACTGGGGCATCCCTGCTACTCACATCATTTCATTGAAAGTATTTGTGTTCTCTTTTGGGAGGATCACCCGCCTCAGGGCCTCTCCGAGGCACGGCGGAGCAGAAGGTTTTTGAATTTTCTTCGTTACCATTCCGCCGCGGGGGCGTCCCTTCGGGGGCGGCGGCGTTCATCATATTGGATAAAACACAGCTCTCAAAAGGCGAGACGTTCTTTAAAAAAAAAGAAAGTATCCCCCATTCAGAGTTTGATCTTCCTGAACAGGAATGCCCCGAGCACGGACATCACCAGTGCAAATCCCCCGATAACCGCAAAACAGACAAGCGGGTTGACCTGCGAGACTCCGGTGAGGCCGTACCGGATCCCTTCGACACCATAGGTAAGAGGGTCCAGCAGGGTAAGGGGAGCTATCCACTCCGGCAGTGAGCTGATGGGAAAGAGTGCGCCGGAGAGGCCGAACAATGGAAAGACGACAAAGTTCATGATGAGCTGGAAGCCGGTCATGTCCTCCATCCGCGATGCGATGGCGATGCCGAACGCAGTGAACGATATCCCTATCAGCACCATGAACCCGAAGGCGATGAGAAACCCGGTGAGGCTTGAGATGCGGAGACCGATGAACACGGACAGGACAAGGATCATGAATCCCTGGAGGACTGCAGTCGTTGCCCCGCCGAGGGTCTGGCCCAGCATGATCTCAAGGCGTGAAACTGGCGCCACGAGGGTCTCTTTCAAAAAACCGAACTGCTTGTCCCAGATAATCTGTATCCCGGAAAAGATCGATGTAAAGAGCACGCTCATCGCAACCATGCCGGGAATCAGGAATACGATATAATTCCCGCCAAGCCCGGGCAGCTGAACGACAGAGTTCAGGCCAAATCCCAGGAAAAACAGGAAAAAAAGCGGCATGCTGATGCTGCCGATGATACGGCTCTTTGACCGTATGTAGCGTTTCATGTTCCGGAGCCAGATGGTGTAGATGATATCCATGATTAATGCCTCACCATTCTCTGGTACATTCGCATGTTCGCCTTATTGTCCGCCTCTTCCTCCCGGATGGTCTTTCCGGTAAAGGAGAGGAATACGTCTTCAAGCGTTGGCTTGTGTATGGCGAGGGAATCAATGGGGATCCTGCGCATGTTGAGCAGCGTTACGATGGTGCTGATATGCTGTTCGGCGTTCTGCAGGCTGATGTTCACCTCATCATGATGCCTTTCCACCCGGGTGATCCAGGGTTCTGACAGGGCACCGACAATGGCTTCCGGATCCGGGGATTTGATCGTCACGACATCTCCCCCGATCCCGTCCTTGAGGTCTTGCGGGGTATCGAGGGCTATAATCTTCCCGTGATCGATGATGGCAATCCGGTTGCAGAGCCGGTCCGCTTCATCCATGTAATGCGTGGTGAGGATGATCGTGATCCCCTTCTCGCGTGCAAGGGTGGCGATATACACCCAGAGGTGGTTGCGGGTCTGGGGGTCAAGCCCGAGCGTCGGTTCGTCCAGGAAGAGGACTGACGGGTAGTGGAGAAGGCCGCGGGCAATCTCAAG
>DADT01000030.1:0-1340 GCA_002495065.1 Methanoregula sp. UBA471
GAGGTTTCAACGTCAGGATACAACAGTTTCCCGCAGACCGTTGCAGCCTTCCTCAAACTTCGCCTCCCGCATACCGACGGTTTCGGGTATCAGGTGACGCCGAACCACCCGGGCTAGTCCCCATATACCATTGTGCACTTGTCAATAAAGGCTTTTTACCCGATATCAGATTGTCATATCCTGATATTCCTTTTTCACCAAGATCCATTCAGGGAACAAAAATCTCCCCACCAACCCGTTTCAGCCATTCATTGCTGAATTCCTGAATGGTGTTCTTATCATTTTTATCAAAGAGGTCAAGTGCGGTTACCGGGTTGCTTCCCGGTGTTAATACCGTGTATAATTTATGGAAATCTCCCTGGTATACCTCAATTACCTGCTCACCTGTGGTTTCTGCAATTTTTATCGGATCCGCCATAACCGGATGCCTCTGTAGATCGTGTAACTGCTCAAAGATCTTCACCCGGCTTATATTGAGATATGAACGATTTATTTCGAGATTGAACGCTGACCAGAATGCTGATGCGTACCAGGCATCATTCAGGACGACATGTGGCACTCCAAGGCATGCGGCAGCAAGACCGAGAGTCCCCACTCCACAACATGCATCAACAAAATAGCTGACCGGGGGTTGTCCCACATGCTGTTCGACCGCGCGGATTTTCGGGTACCCCATGCGTGGAAATTCGATGTGAATGAGAGTCTGTTGTTTATACATGACCACAGGGCCTGTTCGGAGAGGATAGACATCTGCCCTCACATCACATCCTGCAAGAAGCTCGTAGACCTTTGGAACGGAATGAAGGTTTGAACTTGTTATTCCCGGGATAAAATCGTCTTTCTTCACAACGCCCCTGACTTCAGGTACCTCCAGAAAAAGACGTTGAGCAGTTGACTTTCTGGCATTTTTTGTGAGCAGGATAAGTGATCTTTCAGGAAGAAACGGTGGGCGGTCCATTGCAAATCCTGGATGAACCAACGGGGTCCCCACAGATATCAGGGGGTCTGTCTGTTTCAGGTCTCCTTCCTCTACCATAATGGTATACATGTGTGCAAATACTTCGTCGATGAATCGTTTTCCGCATGAACAGGGGGGTTCATAATGGAGGGTCGGCAACGGTAAACGTTTGTCAAGGTTCCTGATGCTGCAGTCTGCGCATGGCAGAAAAACTGAAGGAAGTGTGGCAAGTAGGTCTTTTGCAGGAGTGATGCAGTCCATCTCGCACACAGGGCATTTCATGATGTCCGGGTATGATTGTCCTTGAATAGAAAGTTTTTCAAACCGGGCATCCCCGAAAAAAACATGTAACGAAAAGAATGGGCCCGATGCGATTCGAACG
>DADT01000030.1:1412-10939 GCA_002495065.1 Methanoregula sp. UBA471
TGCGCCTTATTAGATTCTTTCTGAGTGCTTTTAAAAGTAACTATGGAATCTATCAAAATTTTTTCCTTGTCTGAATATAAAAGTGAGGAGAATCTGTAGACGCCGGAATATAATAATCGTTAATTACACTTCATCCGTTCAAGCAGGTTAATAAGATCGTCAAGATCTTGGTTCAGATGTGCAAATAATTCTTCAGTGAGTGCAGTTGCAACAGCCCCCTCAGCAGAGGCGCGGATATAACCAAGCTGTTCCAGTACATGCAGGGAGTATCTGATTCGGTGAGAAGGCAGAGCCAGCAATTCTGAGAGTTTCATAATGCCGATAGGCTGGTGATCTGCCACCGCTCTTGCTACTTCGATATGCCGGCTGAGAAGTTCAATCTCGTCTTTCATTTTTTTCAGCATTGATACTCACCTGGACCGGGAGTCCAATGTTATGTATCTTTACCTTTCTCTGCATGCTCATCAAGCCATGCCTTTGTCTCCAGGTATTTTTTTCTGAAATTCAGGGTGAGCATCATGGCGATGAGAATAAAGATGATAGTGAGAGGTATCCGGTACTGACCAGGGCCGATAAAGAAAGCAATAAAAGAGAGAGCAAAGAACAGTATGATAATATTAAGTTGCACAGCAAGGAGATAAAATTTCATTTTAAACGTTTTTTTATTGTCTTCATTCATCATCCGGATATCAACTCTGAAATAAAAGTACTTGACGTTTAACTACATATATTCTGATAGATGGACCCACTTACCGACGCGGTCAAAGCAACCGGTGCAGATGCCTATGTTATGTACGCATCGTCGCGCGATGCTGATATGAGATATCTGACGCATTTTATAACCAGCGATCCCTTCGTCTTTTTCAAAAAGCCAGGGAAGAGCGGGGTAATTATCGTGTCTCAGATGGAGATCGGACGCGCATCACGTGAAGCTACTGCAGCGGTCATGACCAGAACGCAGGCAGGACTTCCGGATATCCTGAAAACGGAAACAGATCCCTATCGGGCAACTGCGAAGATGATTGCCGGTCAGGTCGGGAAAAAAATCCTGGTACCTCAGGATTTCCCGATTGCCCTGGCAAATTCCCTGAGTGAATACTGCACAATTCAGGTTGACAAAGGGACGGTCAGGTCAATGCGGGCGATGAAGAGTAAGGATGAAATCATTGCAATGAAGAATGTGCAGAAAGCTACGGAAAAAGCGATGGGGCTGGCCATCTCGCTCATCAAAAAATCAACGGTGAAAAAGGGCACCCTCCATGTCGACAAAAAACCGTTAACATCTGAATATATCAAATTCTCCATGCACCGTCTGCTCCTGCAACATGGATGCGCTGCAGTGGATACTATTGTCTCCTGTGGTAAGGAAACTGCAATACCACATATGACGGGGACAGGTCCACTTGAATCGGGTGAGCCTATTGTCATTGACCTTTTTCCTGTGGATGAAAAAACAGGATATTATGCGGATATGACCCGAACTATTGTCAAAGGAGAGCCTTCACCTGAGATCACTGATATGTTTACTACCCTTCATGAAGCAAAACAGCTCGGGATCTCCAAGGTAAAAGCCGGGGTATCAGGGGCTGATATCCACCAGGCTGTCGTTGATTTTTTCAAAGACCATGGATATGAAAGCAATACACGCGGTTTTATGCATAATCTCGGCCACGGAGTGGGGCTTCAGGTCCATGAACTACCAACTGTGGGACCTGCCGGGAAAGAGCTGGTGTCCGGTAACGTCATCACCATTGAGCCGGGGCTCTACTATCCCGGAATCGGGGGAGTTCGACTTGAGGACATGGGGGTTGTCACAAAGACGAAGTTTGAAAATTTTACGGTCTTTCCTGAGGAATTAAGGTATGAATGAGGATATTTTTGAAAAGTACCATGATGCCGGAGAACTTGCAGCAAAAATCCTCCGCCATGGTGCTCAGTCAATCCGCATCGGGGGATCATATCTGGAACTTGTTGAATCTGTTGAAGAAGAAGTGCGGGAAGAAGGGGCAGAACTCGCATTCCCCCTAAATCTTTCCTTAAACGAGGACGCTGCACATGATACGGCCTCACCGGGAGATGAAAGAATATTTGTCAAAGGAGACGTAGCAAAACTGGATCTTGGAGTCCAGATAGATGGATACATCGCTGACACTGCAACCACGATTGATCTCGGGAGCAACTCACTTCTTCTTGATGCATCCGAACAGGCTCTTGGATCCGCCATTAAAGCGGTCCGCCCCGGAGCCACAGCGGGAGAGCTGGGGGCAGCGATTCAGAAAGAGATCGAGGTCCGGGGTTATCGCCCGATATCGAACCTTACCGGACATGGGCTTGATCGTTACATTCTTCACCGCCCCCCTACCATTCCCAACGTCGGCATTAACGGGGGTGTTGTACTCGAAGAGGGCATGGTTTTTGCTATTGAACCATTTGCATCGACTGGATCCGGTCATGTGGGTGAAAAAACCCGGAAAGAAATTTATTCGCAGCTTTCACAAAAACCTGTCAGAACCCCAGCCGCGCGTACTATAATGAATACGATTAAGGATCGTCATGGATTACCTTTTGCCCGCAGATGGCTCAGCGGAAAAAAACTGGATATTGCACTTCCCGGTCTTGTCAGATCACAGATACTTCATGCTTATCCGGTCCTTTCTGATATTCCTGGATCCCTTGTCTCCCAGCATGAGCATACAGTGATCGTAACCGACGAAGCCTGTATTGTGACGACGCGCTAAAGATAGGCTTATTCATTCCGGAAATGAATAGATAAGGTTACAGCTATGTCTGGAGATTCTGAAGTCCTGAGTATAATGGAAATTGTTCTGACTGCTGAAATATTCAACCAGAACCCCCAGCTCGATATCAATGACCTGACACCTGCCTGCCGTGAAATCTTTGGTACTGTCGATAAAACTGGCAAGCTCAATCCTGGAGAAATCACGCGTCCGGTATACGTAAGTGAGGGTAAGATCAAACGCGCATTATCAATTAATGATGCTTTCAAGAAGGTATCTTCAAACCCGTTTGTCGCCTCTGAGGAATTTGGACAGCGCCTCCGAATAACAGCACTCGAGCATGCCGCACAAAGGTTCCTGAATGAAGGGGGTAAATCAATCATTGAGAACAATCCAGTACTTGCATTTTTCTTTGAGAATTTTGACTCGATGGGAATTTCGTATAAAACCGTTCGCGCTAATAATTCACCAGTTGAGGATACCAGAGCATATCTTGACGCACGAGTTTCAAAATTAGTGGGCGATGACGGAAAACTAGGAAGCGCACTTGACCTTGTCATTCTCCTTGCACCAGATGAGGTGGAGCAACAGATGGAAGATCTTATCCGCACACCGGAACAGATCGCTACGATATCCAAGATACAACATGCAATTAACCACCGGGAATTCCTTCAGCATCACAGGATCCATGAAGTTGGAAAACTTCTCTTTGTCGGGCCACCAGGTACTGGCAAGACGTCCCTGGCGCTTGCGATGTCCCGGACATTGCATATGCCAATTCTTGAAGTCAGGCTCTCAATGATCACCTCTCAGTATCTCGGAGAAACTTCCAAAAACATTGATCGTATCTTTGAACTGGCAAAAAAACTTGCACCGTCCATTCTTTTTATCGACGAATTTGATTTTGTTGCCAAGAGCCGCGTAGCCGATGACCATGGAGCAATGAAACGTGCAGTCAATTCCCTGTTGAAAAATATCGATAAGATTAACCTTGTAAGAAACAACGTGCTCCTGATTGGCGCAACAAATCATCCTCAGCTGCTCGATGAAGCGGCATGGAGGCGGTTTGATGAAGTCGTGGAGTTCTCACTCCCCAATGAAGAGATGCGGAAAAATATATTAATGAAAGTGACCTCCTCATTTCCCTGTATACTCGATTATCAGAAGCTTGCTTCCCAGACAGATGGATTCTCCGGCTCAGATCTCCGTATGATGGTTAAGGAAGCCATTCTTTCTTCACTCATGGATAACCGGAAGACTATCGGATGTGAAGATATTGAGAAGGGTATCCATATGGTGAAAAACCGGGATGCAATCCGGCGCCTGAACTGGTTGTAATATGAAGATTACGCTTCTGGGAACCGGTGATGCAATTGGAACACCGAAGGTTGGGTGCAGTTGCCCCCAGTGCACCTTTGCTCGAAACACCGGGGCAATGCGTCTGCGAACATCACTTCTTCTTGAGAATGAGGGGAGACACATCCTCATTGATTCTTCACCGGATCTTCGACAGCAGCTTCTCCTCCATGGCTCACCACATATCGATGCCGTAATCTGGACACATGGACATTATGATCATTTTATCGGATTTGGCGAATTTTACCGCGTCCAGAAGATCCCCCCGGTTTTTGCCGCCCCACCGGTACTCAGTTACTGTGCCGAAACGTTCAGGTTTCTTACCTTTGAAAAAGGTGAAGTTCAACCGTACAATCCATTCGATATTTTCGGGATAACAATTACGCTGTTCATGGTAAAACATCCCCCGGCGTTTACCTGCGGTATATTGTTTGAAACTGCGGACTCGAGGGTCGGGTTTACGTCGGATACGAATGCCGATCTCCCACAAAAAAGTCTTGATCTTCTCACGGATCTGGATCTCCTGCTCCTTGATGCCCTTGTGCCCTCCAGTATTACAATTCCCAAGCACATGAATTATTTCGATGCATGCTCACTTGCTCACAATCTTGCTCCAAAAGATTATCGTTGCATTCATCTGAGCCATCTTATTCCATGGGATCTCCCTCACCTCGGGAAAGACGGCGACATATTCGAATTCAGGTAACTCTCCCTGTTCCTTGAAGGAAAACAAGTTTATTTTTATGAGGGGTATTACGGTTAATAGTGCTACCCATACTTTAATAGTTTTCAGGTGCCCAAACATAGGTGCATGATTGTAAAAGTACTCGATTTAGAAAAAGATAAAGTGCGACTCATAATCCAGGGGGAAGGGCATACATTCATGAATGCTCTCGTTGAGGAACTTTTGAGCGACCCAGATGTTGACGTTGCAAAGTATATGATCGAATTCCAGTTCTCAGATCCGGAACTTCTCGTTACGACAAAAGGAAAGAAAAATCCTCTTCCGGTTATCAAGAAGGCATGCAAACGGATCTCGGGTCACTGCAATGAGCTCATCAAAGATTTAAAGAAACAGTAAATTTTGGAATTGAGTTATAAAATACTTTTTTTTTAATGAAGTGATAGAACCCTTTCACGAACAGTCCTGACCCGGCAGGTCGAGATGATCAGTCTTCAGGATCCTCTGTAATGACCATTTTTTCCCTTTTGTCAAAGGAACTGAAATCCTGGAGAATAACAGGAATATTTCAAGGAAAAATGGGAAAATTCCGTGTTTAATTGATACAAAGAATTTATTCTTCCGGTGCTCTTTCGGTAAATACTATCGATCCCGAAATGCGGGATATTTTGATTTTTACCTTTTGCCCGGGCTTTGCATTCGCTACATACATGATATAGCGTCCCATTTTCACAACCCCGTCGCCACGTTTAGAAATCGATTGGATCTCCACGTCCATGATGGTGCCTTCCTCAAGGTTCTCGGAGACGGGTTCAGTGCGGGCTTTTCTCTTTCTCACGGGGCGATGACCGCCGCAGGCGTCGCAACGGAGCAACATAACCCGGTCATCCTTCACAAGTCGTGTATCAGGTTTACCACACTCAGAGCAAATCACATAATCCTCGACATAACTTTTAATGATCATTTTAAGGAGAGAGATCTCAAATTTTCCATTAAAAATAGCTCGGTTACCATCAATTTTTCCGGATGTGCCCAGCTCCCCGAGCAAAAATTTCATCAGGTGTTCCGGATCACGACGGAGCTTGCTGGCAATATCGGTGAAGTTTTCAAGCACCGTTGTCTTGCCTTCAACATACGCTTTTGCTTCGGGAACTACGAAACGCTCCGAAGATTCCGTTTTTTCGGTGATATTGGAATATGCCTGTTTGAGGAGATTTTCATAAGATTCCGTCATACTTGTATAATATAAAGGCGCCGCCTGTCCAAAAGGCTTTCTCCCATAAAGTAACTTAAAAAAAATTGGATTCAGATTGATATAAAATTATTTTTTAAACTGGGGCATCATACTGCGTACTTCACTCCCTATTTCTTCGATAAGATGATCTTCATCTGCTTTGGTTAATGCATTAAAGACCGGACGGTTCACCATATTTTCAAGCATCCATTCCCTGGCAAATTTTCCGGACTGGATTTCTTCAAGGATCTCCTGCATCGCCTCATAAGCCTCGGGACCGATAACCCGGGGACCGCGGGTGAGATCGCCATACTGGGCGGTGTTGCTGATATACTGGCGCATATTTGTAAGCCCCCCTTCGTAAATCAGATCCACAATCAGTTTCAGCTCATGGAGGACCTCAAGATATGCCATTTCAGGTTCGTAACCGGCATTCACGAGCGTCTCGAAGCCTGCTTTAACCAGGGAAGTACACCCGCCGCAGAGAACAGCCTGTTCTCCGAAAAGATCCGTTTCGGTTTCTTCCCGGAACGATGTTTCAAGTACGACTGCACGTGTGGCACCAATCCCCTTTGCATAGGCAAGTGCAACCTGATGCGCTTTTCCGGAATAATCCTGGTGGATGGCAATAAGTGCAGGTACACCCTTTCCTTCCTCATACTGTCTGCGCACCATGAATCCGGGTCCCTTAGGTGCTACCATGATAACATCCACCGTGGAGGGCGGTACAATCTGCCCGAAATGGATGTTGAATCCGTGGGAGAACATCAAACATTTCCCATCAGAAAGATAGGGCATGATTTCATTCTTGTACACAGCGGCCTGGTGTTCATCAGGCAGAAGGATCTGAACAATATCTGCTTTTTTAACAGCCTCGGCAACCGTCATAACCTTCATACCATCCCCGGTTGCTGCATCCCAGCTCTTTCCACGGCGAAGCCCGATCACCACATCGAATCCACTGTCCTTGAGGTTGAGAGACTGCCCGCGCCCTTGTGAACCGTATCCGATCACGGCAATGCGTTTTCCCTTCAACACAGAGAGATCCGCATCTGCATCATAATATTTTGTTAACATAGTAGATCCCTTTGATATCTGCAACAAAGCACATAAATATTATATAAAAAAACTAAAGAAGCAAAACCGGAAAAAAATACTGGGATGCGATGACCTATTAAATACCTGTCCAGAAATGAGAGGGACGCCCAGACGTTTTCTCAGGAGTTGCCGGACATTCAGGCAACATCTCCTGACGTGAGGATAAACCTCACCCGCGTCGGTGTGAAGAATGTAAAAAAACTCGTTGAAGTGCACCGCAAAGAGAAAAGGCCGGTCATATTTATTTCTAACTTCGATGTATACGTAGACCTGCCCGGAAGCCTGAAAGGAGCCAACCTTTCCCGTAACTTTGAGGTGATCGATGAGGTTCTCCAGCAGGCAATCGATGGAGATGTAAACAAAATTGAGAAACTTTGCAGTGTTGTTGCACGAAAACTTCTGGACCGCCATGAATATGCTGATCGGACGGAAGTCTTTATGCGCAGTGAGTTCATGGTGAAACGGGAAACACCCATCAGTCATACCGTTTGCCATGAAGTTGTCAAGGTTCACGCACGTGCTGTTGCCCGAAGGACATTCAGAGATCCTATTGTGAGAAAGAGCATTGGTGCGGAAGTGACGGGTATGACCGCCTGCCCGTGTGCCCAGAACATCATGAAGGAGCGGGCAGATCACGTTCTCCAGAATCTTGGGGTCGGCCCTAACCAGATTGAGGCATTTTTCAACGAAGTCCCCATGGCAACGCATAATCAGCGTGGCAGGGGCTTTCTCTGCATCGAAACAGATGATGACCAGGATGTCGATCTTGAAAAGATTATTTCGATCCTGAAAGAATCGATGAGTGCCGGCATCTATGAGCTGTTGAAAAGGGGTGATGAAAGTGCGGTGGTTCTTGCCGCGCACAAGAATCCCCGGTTTGTGGAAGACTGTGTCCGCGAAATGGCAAAAAAAGTCCTCGCGGAATTCGAGTATCTCTCCGGTGATTCGGTCGTCACGATAAAACAGACAAATGAAGAGAGCATTCACCAGCATGATGCATACGCCGAACGCCGTGCAACCATTGCTGAATTATTTGATGAACTCAACAGTGATAAACAAAATACCGAGTGAAAAAACCTCGGCATCTTCAAATTATATTTTGAACTGAAAAATTCATTTATTATTTTATTTGTGTGAATATAATCACAAGATACAAGTTAAAATGATTTGTTTTACCATTATATGGCAAAGACGACACAATTTCATGCTTTTTTTCGAAAATCTGCATTCATAATAAGGGTTATAAAATCAATGATACAAGATAGATCGAACGTACTTTGTACGGTCAATTATCTCTAGAGATGAGAGAAGTATAGAGTGTATAGCAGTATGAACAACCCAACGTAACATGAGGCGATAATATTTGTCGNNCGACCACAAGACATGAGGGACACTCAAAGCTCGTCCTGAAGGTTAACGATGCAGGTATCATCGAGACGGGTAACTGGTGTTCCATCACTCCGGTGAGGGGAGTTGAGAAACTTGCTATCGGTAAAACGATGGAGCAGGTTCCCAAGATCGCGTCCCGTGTCTGTGGTATATGTCCAATTGCCCACACACTTGCAGGAATCGAGTCAATGGAAGCATCTATCAAGTGTGAAATTCCCAAGGATGCAAAGCTCCTGCGTGTTATTCTTCAGTGTGCAAACCGACTTCACAGCCATGCACTGCACAATATCCTGACCCTTCCTGATATGTACCTGCCGGGCACTGACACCAAGATCAACCCATTCTCTCCCGAAGAACCGGTACGCACCGTTGCAAAACGTATCCAGCGGATTCGTGAGATCGGTCAGACTATTGGTGAGATTGCCGGGGGAGAAGCTGTCCATCCGAGCAACCCCCGTGTCGGCGGTATGTACAGGGCATGTTCCCCCCAGGCAAAGGCCAAGATGTACGACCTTGCCAAGGAGGGACTGGTCCTTGCCCATGCACAGATGGACTTCATGATTGCAGTCCTGCGTAATTTCCAGAAGCGCGACTGGGCAGAAGTTGGCGGCGCAAAGATTGCAATTCCAAAGGATCTCGGATACCACAACCAGGGTTACCTTGCAACCCATCCGGTCTATGGTTGCACCAGTATGGACGAATGCCCGACCTGGGACTACAGCCGGTTCAAGGAGAGCCGCCCGTGGGACTGGTATATGGGTGAGATGGAAGTCTCGCTCGAAGATCCGAAGTATCCTGTTGGTGGAACCACTAAGATGGGCACCAAGGTCAACCCACAGATGGAAGCCTGCACTGGTATCCCATGCTATGATGGAGCTCCCGTTGAAGTCGGTCCCCGGGCCCGAATGGTCACGTTCAAGAACTTTGACGAGAAGGGCACCATCGGCCAGCAGGTAGCCCGCCAGATGGAGTACCCTGATTGCCTGACAGCAATCATCTCCGCACTTGATGAGTACAATCCTGCTGGAAA
>DADT01000030.1:10961-11715 GCA_002495065.1 Methanoregula sp. UBA471
ACCTGGAACTTTGCAACCTGCAGCGCTGCACTTACGGGAGCACCCTGGCAGCTTGCTGAGATTGTCGTCCGTGGGTATGACCCCTGTGTGTCATGCGCTACCCACATGATTGTCGTAGATGAGGACAACAGGCTAGTGGCTCAGAAGCTCATCCAGTGAGTGTAACCTGATGTTGTATCCAGAAATCGTGATTGCAGGGTGTGGAAACCCCCTGTTTGCCGATGACGGCTTCGGTCCTGCAGTAGTCGAAGAACTACAGAAACTCACACTTCCCGACAATATAAAAGCAATAGACGCGGGTCTTGGAGGCCCGCATTTCATTTTTACCCTGCTTGATCCGGAAGTGACGAAAAAGCTCGTTATCATCGACTGTGCGGATTTCGGTGCAGAACCTGGATCGATCACGAAACTCCGGGTTGAAGACCTGCCTCCGGGTGCCTATCGGGACGCCCATTCGTGGGATCTCTCCGAACCGCTTCAGCGTTTGAAAGATCGAATAGATATCACGGTAATCGGATGCCAACCAGCAAAGGTTACAGCCCCTGAATTCGAAATCGGGCTTTCTGAGGAAATGGAGAAAGCAATACCGAAGACAATTCAGCTGATACTGGAGATTATAGGAGTGAACTATGGGACTACTATCAAGTGTCTTCAAGAAAAACGCCAGCGAGGAACCGCCGAAACCAGCGGCTCCACAGAAACCCGCTGACGTAGTAACTAAAACAGAACCAACAAAAAAGGAGGTTAAGCCTGT
>DADT01000030.1:11753-12871 GCA_002495065.1 Methanoregula sp. UBA471
GGTCTGACACTTGCCGATGTGCGCCACATACCGAAGATGGATGTCGCACTCGTTGAAGGCTCTATCTGTATTCAAGATAAACTTGCAGTAGAAGAGATCAAGCAGACAAGAGAGAAAGCGGCAGTCGTTGTCGCAGTTGGCGGATGCGCCTGTTACGGCAACATCACCCGGTTCGGCCGTGGTGGACAGCAGAACCAGCCGCAGCATGAATCCTATTTGCCGATAGGGGACATAATCAAAGTCGATGTGTATATCCCCGGATGCGCACCGACCCCGCAGCAGATCAGGAACGTCTGTGTGATGGCATACCTGCTGCTCAAGGGAACCAAGGAGCAAAAGGATCTTGCAACAGCATATCTTAAGCCCCTCATGATGGCGGCACAAAGAGGAACAACAGCATGCTTCTGCGACCTGATGACCGATGTTATCAACCAGGGTCTCTGCATGGGATGCGGCAGCTGTGCAGCGGCCTGCCCCGTCCGTGCAATCACGCACGAATATGGTAAGCCCCAAGGGCAGCGTGACCTGTGCATCAAGTGCGGGGCCTGCTACAACCAGTGCCCGCGGAGCTGGTACAGCTTCGACGTTGTTGACAACTACGAGGCAATCAACGAGGCCATAATGGCGGCACTCCAGTGAGGTGATTGAAATGGGAGCAGAACTCGGAAAATACAAAGCATGTGTGTCAGCACGGAGCACCGATAAGGAGATACTCAAGGCAGCACAGGATGGGGGAATCGTCACCCAGCTGTTTGGATTTGCTCTTGATGAAGGTATTATTGATGGTGCCATTGTTGCAGTTTCCAAGGACTTTTACAAAAAGTACCCGGAAAAATGTATGGCGTTTTTTGCGGATGACACCAATGAACCATTCAGACCTATCCCTGCCATTATAACAACAAGGGCAGAATTATTGGAGTCGCGAGGCACCAAGTACAATCTCAGCCCAAACGTTTCCCTAATCAAGGAAGCAACACGTAGCTTCGGCTTGGATAAAGTTGGCATTGTCGGCACACCCTGCCAGATGCAGGCAGTCCGCAAGGGTCAGTTATATCCAATTGGCATGAGAGATGTCGGTGATAAGATTGCTCTTGCAGTCGGTATCTTCTGCATGGAGA
>DADT01000030.1:12912-20466 GCA_002495065.1 Methanoregula sp. UBA471
GGCAAGCGCGGACAGGTCGTCCAGCTGCCGCTCAAGGTGACCCACAAGTACGAGCAGCCCGGCTGTCATGTCTGTCTTGACTATGTTGCCAACCTCGGGGATATTTCAACCGGATCTGTCGGTAGCCCTGATGGCTGGTCCACGGTTTTCGTCCGCTCGAAGATAGGAGACTCTGTCTGGGCAAAAGCAATGGCAGCAGGATGTTTCGAAACCCAGCCGATTGAAAAGGTCAAGCCAGGTCTTGAGCTCGTTTCCAAGCTTGCAAACGAGAAGATCACCAAGAACAAAGCAACCGTTGAAGCTCGCAAGACTTTCGGCGTGGGCAAGGCTCTCCGAAGCCCCTATATCTAAATTTCTTTTTTTTTACAGGAACTGGTGCTTTTTTGAAATAAAAAGCAAAGCAGAAATTACTGAGAAAGGATTTCGTACGCATCATGAACCGGCTGGCAAAGGAATACTCGGAAAAAGCGCATCATTCCTTCAGTAAAATTGACCCGACACTCGTGGAGATTTGAACATAGGACATCAACAGGCCATAAGGAAAGGGGTTCAAGTCGATAGCATTGTATTAATTTCAGCGGGGGGTCATGGGCGGTCATCCCCTTGATTGCATAAAGCAATTTTTATCATGTCAGTGTTTCAGTGTAGATCTATATGACTACAAAAGAAGTCTTTCACGGTGTCCCGGGAATCCTGCGCCCGTTTAAAGAGTATATCGAGAAGAAAGGTTTGAAAAAAGGCGATCAGGTAGTATATTACGGTGTACCGGGAACGTGCACGCCTTTTGTCGAACTGCTTGGGTTTGCCATACGCTCGCTGGAACTCGAACAGGTCTTTGTTCCCATGATCGATGAAGGCAAGGCGCGTACGATCCATCACATATCTGATATCGGGATGCAGGCCGGTTCTCCTCCTGTAAGCTTGAAGCCAAAAGCCATTGTCATCATGGGGGGTCTTTCCATGCCCAACGTTCCGGTACAGGCGGAGCAGGTAAAAGAAGTGATTGAAAGGCACAGGGATACACCAGTCATCGGTGTCTGTTTTATGCATATGTTTGAAAAAGCCGGGTGGCTTTCGAAAGTCAGGTTCGACTGTCTGATCGATGCAAATATTGATCCTGTTGAAGTAATTAAAAATACCTGATTTACACTTAGGGTAAATGTGGGGGATGGCGAACCCAGAGTGAAAATCCTGGAATCCACCTGTTTTTTTAATCTGTTCGATCTGATGATGAGACAATATTCAAAATATCCGGATATCAAAAAAGGATGCTGTCAACTCATTGACATTATATCAGCCGATTTCATTTGGATCTTTGCGGTCATCTGATAGCCATCGATCGCATTACGGAATTGCTGATTCAGCTGTTTCAACCCACTTGTTATGGATAGCAATGCCCCGTCACGATTCTGAAGAAGCGCGTTCTCCAGTTCTGAGTGTTGTACATCAATCTGATCAGAAAGATTTCGGGCATATGAAATATCGAGACCCTGAGCACTCAGAGTTTCAAGCATTGCGGTGCGGCGTTCGGCACTCTGGTTGAAAACCGTGAGACGCGTGGTTTCGCTGGCCAGCCAGGAAGAATACATGATGCTATTGAATGTACCCTCTACGATCTGCATATTTGAATTTGCATTTGCCCGCATCTCATCAGTAGTACCGTTAAACATCATTATCTGGGTGTTTGTCTCATCTGCAAACAGAATGCTCTGTTGCCGCATTTCCTCGCGGGCAGTATTGATTTCATCGACAGTACGCATTATCGGAATAGAAAACGCTGCCATCAGGTAATCTTCCTGTATCTGCTGGAGGTGTACACTGCCGGTCCCTTCGCTTATCCGGTCTATGTACTGGATCACGCCATCCATTCGGGCTTGCTGCATTTTACCGATATAGGCAGCATGCATCTTGAGGGAAGATAACAGCTCCGCATTATCATGGATGATTGTATTCTGGCTACGTGATTGAGCGGTGGTATCCGGTATTGCACTGACCATTGGGGCAATTACTAAAATAACACAGAGAAGGCAAAAAATAACACTGAGAATTCCAAGCCTGTTCACGAGCTCAACTCCAGATATTACGATAATTTCCGGATGGATTTATCGTTGTTTACAGGTGTTTTTCTGGTAAGTAATATTACGAGGATGTGAAAAGTTATTTTTCAAACCGAAAGGTTCATTGATATAACTTCATGGTTAACCAGCGAGGACAATAAAACCAGATTGCAGAGAGGAGATGGGTTCGAATGTATTTAATCACAAGATGCAGCAAACGCACCTGAATTTTTATGACTGAAAGATCTTGTAGAAGCGTGAACCGGTTCAGGAATGATCTTCAGGTCCTTTACATTGCAGATGATCAATGGAGGTAATCCGGATCTGAAAAAGAAAGAAGCAATGGCTCAATCCATACACATGAGTAATTCTTTAGGGCAGGCAAACGAAGATGTACAAAAGGTGCTACCTTGAAAAAAGGATTCTTTTTTGACAACGGACAGGTTACAATTATTAACGACAATATTTTCAGCACAAAAAAGATCGCGTCTGAAAGTATCGATCTTATTATTACATCGCCTCCTTACAATGTCGATATCAAGTACAATTCACATAATGACCAGCTCACCTACGACGAATACCTGGAATTTTCGAGGCGTTGGATGAAACGCTGTTATACCTGGCTCAAGGATGACGGTCGGTTCTGCCTCAATATTCCACTTGACAAGAACAAGGGAGGTCAGCAGAGTGTTGGTGCGGATCTTACCATGATAGCAAAAAAAAGTGGCTTTTCGTACCATTCAACAATTATCTGGAATGAGGGAAATATCTCGCGAAGAACTGCATGGGGCTCATGGGCAAGCGCATCGGCACCCTATGTGATTGCCCCTGTTGAACTGGTCGTTGTGCTCTATAAAAAGTCGTGGAAAAAGACCAGCGGAACACGAAAATCAGATATTTCAAAAAAGGAGTTCATGGAATGGACGAATGGTCTGTGGACATTCAATGGTGAGAGGAAGAAGAGGATCGGTCACCCGGCACCATTCCCGGTCGAATTACCGCTCCGTTGTATGAAACTATTCTCGTTTGTCGGAGATACGGTGCTTGACCCGTTCAGCGGCAGCGGATCAACCCTTGTCGCAGCTTTACAGTCTGACCGCCGCGCTATAGGGATTGAGTTAGATCACCGATACTGCGAGATTGCTGCTTCCAGAATTGAAGAAGAGAGTGAACGGGATTGATTATGGACTATCGTCGCTCGTTATAGAACTTCGGTTCATATCGGTGTGTTTTTCATTTTTACCGCTTTACAAGGTTTCTAATAATCCTGTCAATTATCAATAGGTGGTGATTCCTTTGACAGGGATTGCAGAGATATTTATTGCCAGTGCGTCCGACCGCGCCGCCGGCACGAAACGAATTTGTGAAAATATCGATCTTTCGGATTTTTCCGGGGCTGAAATTGCTCTTAAGGCAAATTTCAATAGTTCAGACCCGCCACCGGCATCCACTCACATTGACACGCTGGATGCGATCTGTGCGACAATCCTTGCAGAAAGACCCCAAAAACTCGCCCTTGCCGAACGCAGCGGCATGGGAAACACTCGCGGAGTGCTGGAAGCGCGCGGGGTGATTAAGCTTGCAAGTGAACGAGGATTTTCAGCAGTCGTCCTGGATGAGCTCGACCGTACAGGCTGGAGAGAGATCCAGGCTCCCGGACTTCACTGGTCCCGCGGATTTTTTATTGCAGGTATTTTTACCCGGGCAGACCGCGTTGTACAGACCTGCTGCCTCAAAACTCACCGATTTGGGGGTCATTTCACCATGTCTTTGAAAAATTCCGTGGGTCTTATCGCAAAACGGGTTCCAGGCGTGAATCATGATTTCATGGGTGAACTGCACAGCTCGCCTTACCAGAGACTGATGATCGCAGAAATTAACAAGTTCTACCGCACTGACCTGGTCGTGATGGATGCAGCTGAAGGATTTACAACCGGCGGGCCGGATAAAGGAAAGCTCATTCATCCGGGGGTTATTATCGCCGGCATGGACCGGGTCGCCATTGACGTGGTGGGAGTTGCCCTGCTCCGTTCATACGGGACGATGAGTGATGTGATGGAAGGCAGGATCTCTGAGCAGGAGCAGATTGCCCGTGCAGCTGAGCTGGGGATTGGTACTGCAGCTGCATCCGAAATACGCCTTGTCCCAATCGATACACATGCCGAGTCGGTTGCAGAAAAAATTCAGCAGCAGCTTGATGCCAGCGGGTAACTAAAGGGAAATTTTAAGGCATATTTTTGCCCTTCGGGATACATTGAGAATGCATGAAATCAGGGTATGATGAGTTGTCCAGAAGGGTTCTCTCCGATGCAGCAAAGAACTGGCTGGCTATGGACGGTCTCTGGTTCCAGGCAGTCGAACAGGTATATGGGATGGATGCAGCACTTGAAATGGACAGGCAGGTGTGGAGTCAGTTTGCAGTGATTGAAGCCCGGAGAATAAAGGAACGGCTTTCCCTGCCGGAAAGAGGAGGGCTGGAGGCACTTGAGATCGCTTTTAAGAACCGGCTTGTTTCCCTCCTTGATAAAGTGGAGATCAAGCACCCCGACAAAAAGACCTTGATCGTCACCACAAAAACCTGCCGGGTACAGTCAGCACGGGAAAGAAAATCGATGGCACAATTCCCCTGCAAATCGGTTGGTCTTATCGAATTTCCTGTGTTTGCAAGAACCATTGATGCACGGATTATAACACAATGCCTGTCGTGCCCACCCGATTCTCTTCCCGGGATCCCCTACTGTTCCTGGAAATTCACACTCGATAAGGAGGGCGGTAACAGATAATTGGAATCAAACGGTGATTCTCCTGGGATAATTCTGGCTTTCCTGAAATCTTTTATTTCTTTCCCTGCTAATGTAATTAGCATGTCACCATTGCGCACTTTTATTTTGTCAGCTTTCCTCATCGCAGGCCTTATTGCCTGTGCAGGATGCACACAGTCCGCCCCGGCGACAACTCAGGCCACCCTATCGGCCGGGACAGTATCTATGACACCAACTGCAGAATCACAAAAAATGGTAAGGCTCGAAACGAACATGGGCAACATCACCATCGCACTCGCACCAGAGATGCCCATTACCGCAGGCAACTTTGAAACACTCGTGAAAAAAGGCTTTTACGACGGCGTGATCTTCCATCGGGTCATCAATGGATTTATGATTCAGGGAGGGGACCCGGCTGGCACCGGCAGGGGAGGTCCGGGTTACATGATCAAGGACGAATTCACAAACAACAACCGGAATGACAGGGGAACGATCTCTATGGCAAATGCCGGCCCCAATACCGGGGGAAGCCAGTTCTTCATCAACCTTGTTAATAACAACTTCCTCGACAGCAAGCACCCGGTTTTCGGGAAGGTTGTAGAAGGTATGGACGTTGTTGATAAAATTGCGAAGACAAAAACCGATGCAGGTGATCGCCCGGTTCAGAATGTCACGATCATTCGGGCTGTAATGGTCTGAATTTTTTTTAGGAATTATTTTTTTATTTACTACCCTGTCCATTTCTTATTCCCGATCTCGCGTATCGTATATATGAAATCTGCATCAGGGTAGATCGAAAACGATAAGTCTGGTATGAATATGAAGGCTTTCACGTAGACGATTCGTTACCGAAAGTCTAAGAAGAAACCAGGATCTCAAAGGTACCTTTAGTCAAACCGCTCTCAGATCGCGAACATTTCTGGAATGGTAAAAATGAAATTATCCATATCGGAACCCGGGATCAGGAAACCTTCCCTTTTCACCGTATGTAAAAAATGATTCTCCATAGGCTTGAGACGGTAATCCGGGCAAACCTGGGATATTCCGGTCATGCTGAAAAAAATGCACGGGTCATACGTCACAATTACGTGACCTGCAGAGTGTCGGGTTATGCTTTTAGTATAAAAACAAGTCCTGTCAGTGCTTGTTTGAATGAGGGGGGAGGGTCTGGGCAAATGCACACAGTGCGTCAAGTGATTGTTTTCTGTCGAGTGCCGAAACTCTTGCGGTGACGGCCGTGCTGAACTCTTTTTGGATCAATTCAGGTTGTGCCCCGACACTTTCACACCTGTTTAAAAACATGACAAAAGGAATCCCTGCAACGGCAAGCGAATCGTAGAGATGGCGTATGAAATCATCCACCGGACTTGTTGTATCGACAAGCAGTATAGCCCCGTCCATCCCCCTTCCGATGATTTCGCGGGCAAACTCAAACCGCTCCTGCCCTGGAGTGCCAAAAATATGGATATGGATTCCATTCGCCAGTACGCGTCCGTAATCGAGTGCAACGGTTGTAGTCCCACCAGAACAATTTGCTTCCACATGGCTGGACGCCGGGTCAAGAGTCTTTATTAACGTAGTTTTTCCTGCACCAAAGGCCCCGAAAACCACAATTTTACATTTTTTCTCATCAGGCATTATCTTGATTTACGTCTAGAAACATTTTTACTATTTCGGTAAGACATAATACTTTTCAGAAAAAACGCAGATTGAGAAAAGCTCATCCGATTGCTTACTGATATATTCCAAAGAATGAAAAAATGGTGTTTCAAAATTGCGATAAATACCTGGCAAGGCTATTCCATCTTCCCATAGCGTGAAGGGAGGACGGATGCATCCTTCTAAACTTCGTGTCTTTTCTTAATGATAAAAATAAAGAGATAAAAGGGCGAGGAAGGTTTATCCTGCAAGATAATCTGATGGGGTCGGGAGGACTTCTTTGAGGCCTTTGCGCTTGCGGATCGCAACCACAACTTCCTTGAGCATGCTGTTGGGCACGAGTTCAAATCCTGCGAACTCCGTGTTCCACATAGCACGGCCTTCAGTTGCGGAGCGGATATCGCCGGCAAAACCGAAGAGCTCGGCTACCGGTGCCTTGCCGACGACGGTGATCGTGTCCCCCTCGCTCTGCATATCAAAGACTTGGCCTCGACGGCCCTGGATCTGGGAGGTTGCAGCCCCCATCTGGTCCATCGGGACCGTGATCTGGATCTTCTGGACAGGCTCTAAGAGGGAATCTCCGGCTACCAGCATACCGCCCTTGATCGCACCGCGGACAGCAGGGATAACCTGCGCGGGACCACGGTGGATCGCATCCTCGTGCAGCTTGACATCGACAAGGGTCATCTTGAGGTTCTGGACCGGTTCATCGGCAAGGGGGCCACCGGCAAGTGCTTCGTGGATTCCTTCAATGATCAGTTCCATGGTCTCATTGAGGTACTGGACACCCTTGGTCTTGTCAATGAGCATATTGGTGCCCTTAATATCCTTGATATTTTTCGCCTCGTCCTTGTCCATGCCCGCCTTGATGAGGATGTCACGGCGCTCGAGCATCTGCTGGTTCATGGAGATTTCGCCTTTCTTAATCAGGTCGACAATTCCGTCGGGCAGCGGCTGAAGATCGAAGTAGAAGCGGTTATGGCGGTTCGGGGACTTGCCTTCCACGGACTCAACCTTCTGGACAACGGTCTCACGGTAGACCACGATTGGTTCTGAAGTGACGATCTCGACACCCT
>DADT01000030.1:20537-52208 GCA_002495065.1 Methanoregula sp. UBA471
GCAGGTCTTTCATGTTCTTTGCCTCAACAGCGACGGTCATGACCGGTTCAGAGTAGTGCTTGAGGGACTCAAACGGTGTCATTTCCAGGAGGGAGGTTACCGTTGATCCGACCATTGCGTCCTTCAGACCCGTGACCGCGGCGATGTTTCCCGCAACGATCTCTTCAACTTCCACTCGCTTCGGGCCCATAAAGATACCGACTTGCTGGAGCCGGTTCTCTTTCTTTGCCGAGCCCANNGCATGGGGATCGAAGGAGATATCGGTAACCATCATCGCAACCGGGCCCTTTGGATCACAGGCAAGCATCGACTTTCCTTCGGGAGTAGTCTTGTCGCCGTGCCAGATAACGTTGACACGCCGAGGCTGGGCCTCAAGCGGGTTGGGCAGCTGGCGGACGACGATATCCAGCAGCACATCTGAGAGAGGACTGTTTTTCGCAAGATACTTCATATCGCCGGCACGGCACTTTTCGTACACATCCTTAAATGAGATGCCGCTTTTCTTCATGAAAGGTGCTGAAACCGCCCAGTTGTAAAGGGCCGAGCCAAAGGCGACCGTGCCTTTTGCGGCATCAAGCTTCCAGCCATTATTATATGCCTCCTCGTTCATCCCTTTGATCAGCTTGTTGACCTTATCGATGACTTTACCGAGCCGGATCTGCATCTCCATTTCATCGACTTTCAGCTCGTTGATAAGACGGTCAACCTTGTTGATGAAGAGAACCGGACGGACCTGCTCCTTTAATGCCTGGCGGAGCACGGTCTCGGTCTGGGGCATNNGCATCGCACGGGTCACGTCACCGCCAAAATCGACGTGGCCTGGTGTGTCGATCATGTTGATCAGGTAGTCCTGGCCTTCGTATTCATGCACCATCGAGACGTTGGAGGCATCAATCGTTATGCCTCGTGCCTGCTCCTCAGCGTCCGAGTCCATGAAGAGCTGCTTGCCGGCGAGCTCTTCTGAAATAATGCCGGCACCGGCAAGCAGATTATCAGACAGGGTGGTTTTGCCGTGGTCAATATGTGCCACAATTCCGATATTCCGAATGTGCTTCGGATCCTTCATGAGCTCTGTTGCGCGCTCAATAGATTTTTTGCCTCGGACCATAAAATAACCTCAAAAAAAGATTTTACCGGGCGGATTTTGCAATACGCTCGCGTTCTTCCTTTTTACCGACTGAGTAACATTTGATATCGCCCTTTGAGGCGGCAATCAGTTCATCGGCAAGGATTGCACTCGCCTTTTTCTTGCTCGAACGCGATCCTTTCAGGGTAGCTTCAGCAATAAAACCGATTGCAGAATCGACCCTGCGCAGCGGGGCAGTGTCGACAGATTTCGGGACATTGATACCACCATATTTCAGACGGACCGTTTCTTCACGGGGACCGGAGTTTGCGATTGCTTCTACGAGCACTTCAATCGGGTTGCGCTTGGTCTTCTTATTAATCAGCTCAAACGCTTCCCGCACCATCCGGATGGTCATCTGTTTTTTTCCGGTATTATTCTCGGTCTGCATCAGGCGGTTGATTAAACGCTCCACAATCGGCATGTTAGCCTTGTTGAACTCCTGTTTTGAAAATTTGCCGCAGGAGTGGGGGATAATCAATGCGGTCAGGTTCACATATCGGACGAGGCCTGGATCCTTGACCGTGACTTCGCTTGCATCCCACTTATTGAAGAGTAATTTTTTTCCTTCTGTTTCTGTCATGCAAAATCACCTGCGCGGTTTCTCCTTCCGGCCAATGACCATTTCATGGAGGCAGACGTTGTTGACCTTTGTAACGACATACCTGACCCCGGGAATATCTCCCATTGAACGCCCGAGACGCCCTCCGATACCCTCGATCTCGACTTCGTCGTGCTCATCTATGAAGTTAATTGCACCGTCACCCACGGCAAATGCGCTGACCTGGCGACCGTTTTTGATGAGTTGTACCCGCACGCATTTGCGAATTGCGGAGTTTGGCTGTTTCGCCTCAACACCAATCTTTTCCAGCACGATACCTCTCGCCTGTGGTGCACCCTCAAGAGGGTCCGATTTCACATCGAGATTGAGTTCACGACGGGCATAATTCTTGTCTGCCCACCGGAACTTATTTGAGTCCCGAACCAATTTTCTGGCTGCAAATTTACCCTGTCCCATTAAATAGCCTCATTTTAGTTATTTTTGTGGATACCGATCACCCACACTGAGATATATACTAACGCGGGTGTCCGATTTATAAATTGTGGCATCCCACCTGCCTGTCTTATACTGTTATCCCTTACTCATAATAATATTATATCATGCACAGGCCAATAAGATACGATGAAAGTCGGGATCTATAAAGAGGTGCATATTGATACCAGCCACCGCCTGCTCCATTACAAAGGGAAATGCGCCAACCTTCATGGGCACCGATGGAAGGTTGAGGTCTGGATGGAGGGGGAACCGGACCCGGCAACGCAAATCCTGATTGATTATAGTTTGATCAAACAGGTAATTGACAAGTACGATCATCAGATTATCCTGAACATCGATGACCCCATGGTCCTCCGCATCAAGGAGTTCCACCCGGTAATCACTACTCCTGGTGACCCCACCAGTGAACTAATGGCAGCTATTATCCGCGATGATCTCTCTGTGGTCTGCCGGGATCTGGGAATCAAGGCAAGAGTATCGAAGATTCGTGTCTGGGAATCCCCAACAGCCTGTGCCGAGCTTACGGAATGAAGATCGCAGAAATTTTTCAGAGTCTCCAGGGAGAGGGCAAAAACCAGGGAAAAACCTGCCTGTTTATCAGGCTTGCGGGCTGCAATCTTCACTGCAGGTGGTGTGATACTGCATACGCACAAACCGGCGGAACAGAGATGAGCATTGATACTGTTCTTGAGCGTGTATTGCGCCTGAACCCTTCTTATGTCTGTTTTACGGGGGGAGAACCGCTCCTGCAGGCTTATGAACTCGAACAGCTGGCAGCCATGCTCCACCAGAGGGGGACTGCTATTGATATCGAAACAAATGGCACGGTCAATTTCACCCGTCTGCAACCGTACGCCTCGATATGCATGGATGTCAAATGCCCATCCTCAGGAGAGCATAGTGACATTAAGCTGCTTGATGCATTGCGCCCGCAGGATACGGTCAAGTTTGTGGTTCAGGACGAGAATGATTTCCGATATGCACTGGATACTATCACCCGCCACCAGATTCAGGGTGAGATCTTCTTTTCTCCGGTTTATGGCAGCGATTATGGACCACTGGTACGGTTTATCCTGGACAATAACCTCCCGGTGCGGTTCCAGGTGCAGTTGCACAAACTCATCGGAGTGAAATAATGAAAGCTGTGTGTTTACTCTCCGGCGGGATGGATTCGTCTACTCTTGCCTATGTGGCAAAGAGCAGGGGTTATACTATCCTTGCACTCCATCTGAACTACGGGCAGCGGACCGAACGAAAAGAACTGGCATGTGCAAGAAAGATCGCCGGCCTGCTGGATGCGGAGGCGTTCATCGAAATCAGCCTGGACTATTTTGCAAAGTTCGGAGCGAGCAGCCTGACCGATAAAAAAATTACCGTTGAAAGTTATGATCCCGGGAGGGAACACATGCCCAACACCTATGTCCCGTTCCGGAATGCAAACCTCCTCTCAATAGCAACGAGTTTTGCGGAAGCCCGGGGCGCTGATGCAATCTTTATCGGTGTCCAGTCCCTCGATTACAGCGGTTACCCGGATTGTCGTCCGCAGTTCATCGAGGCTTTCCAGAGAGTTATTGATCTTGGCACAAAGAATACGACAAAAATTACTCTTTTTGCCCCTTTTATCAATATGACGAAGACGGATATCCTGAAGGAAGGTCTGATGATGGGTGTTCCCTATGAACACACCTGGTCCTGCTACCAAAATGAGGAAAAAGCCTGCGGTACCTGCGGGTCATGTCACTTCCGTAAAGAAGCATTTTCAGCAGTAGGCCGGCAGGACCCCATACAGTACGAGGTTTAAATGGAGATATTCCGCGGCAGACGGCTCTGGATCGAGAAGCGCACGATCCGGCTTCCCCAAGGGACTGAACGGGAGAAGGTAATCGTCCACCCGAACAACGCAGTTGCGATCTTCCCGGTTGAAAAGAACCGTTGTAAGCTGCTGAAGCAGTACCGTTTTGCGATCGACCAGTATATCTATGAAGCACCGGCAGGGACCATGGAGCCGGGTGAAGATCCAAAGGAGACCGCACGACGGGAACTTATCGAGGAGACGGGGTTTACCGCAGATACGATCGTTCCGAAAGGGTTCATTTACACGACACCCGGATACACGGATGAGAAAATCTTTTTGTTTGAGGCACAGGACCTGTCACCATCCGATGAGTTCGAGAAAGATGAGGATGAGTTAATCGAGGTCATAAGCATTCCAACCAGTGATCTTAAGGGGATGATCCGGAATGGAACGATAGTTGATGCCAAGACCATCTGCCTGATTTATCGTTGCCTGGAGTGCTGAATAATGCGTAAGGATATAATCGCAGCAGGTTTTCTTGTTTTTTTCATTGCCCTTGCCGGCTGTACCGGGCAGCAGGCATCATCATCGTATTCCGTTGACAGCAGAGGTATCCTCTCGGTTTCGTGTGCCCCCGCAACAACCCGTGAAGAGATACTGTTTAAAAACGATACCTACACACAAACAAGGATCATTCAGCATACACAGACGGGAGATGTGGTCACGTATCTGTCCGCACCACAAAACCCTGAGGTGGCAATTGTCTATGTACCCGGAGCCGGCGAAAAACCTGCAGGACATGAAGAACGGATGGTGGAGTATGCCCGTGCGGGTTATGCATTCCTTTTTGTTGATATCCGGGGAAATGGCGGAGAGACACCCGGCTATACATTTAATCCCCAGAAGGACTTTTCCCTGTTTGAAAAAGATGACTGGCCACAGTATTACCTGACGGTCTGTGATCTCGTGGTATCGCAGGAGATGCTTTCCCGGCGGTTTGGTATTCCGGTCTATGCTATGGGATCGAGTAACGGAAGCCGCTATGCAGCGGTTGCAGCTGGTGTTGATCCAGCCTTTGCCGGGTACGTGGGAATCTCCACATCCGACTGGGGTGTACAGGATGCGGTGATACGGCAGGGATATACCGGGAATCTGGTACGCTTTGCCGCTTCCATTGAGCCAGGCACCTACTTACAATATATATCTCCCCGTCCGGTCTGGATCTTCCATGCGGTTGATGACCCGGTAATCCCGTTCGAAGAAGGGAAAAAGCTTTTTGAGCGAGCAGGAGAGCCTAAAACATTTATTGAATTTTCAGATGGTCATGGTATCAATCCCGATGTCGATGATCGGATCATTATGCAATGGGCGCAAATTTATGGCACCCAAGGGTGAATAAGTAATAGCTCCAGAGAGGTTTGGGACTCACAATGGCAGAAGAACGGGAGATGGACGATGCGCGAAAGCGCTACGAGTTTAAAAAGAGGCTCGAAAAGCTCGAGCTGCAGCAGGGAGACGGGACGGAACTTATCACGATATATATTCCTCCCGATAAGCAGATCTTCGATGTTACCAACCAGCTCAAAGACGAATTCGGCCAGTGCGCCAACATCAAGAGCAAACAGACACGCACGAATGTCCAGAGCGCCATCTCCTCGATCCTCTCCCGGCTTAAGTACTACAAGCGTCCTCCCCAGCATGGACTCGCGATCTTCTGCGGTACAGTTAAACTCTACGGAGACCGCACCGATCTCCAATGCACGATCATTGAGCCCCCGGAACCTCTCAACCTCTACATGTACCGCTGCAGCTCGAATTTCGAACTCGACCCGCTCAAGCAGATGCTCGAGGAGAAATATGTTTACGGTCTCCTTGTCCTTGACCGTCGGGAAGCGTACTGGGGCTTTTTACGCGGAAACCGTATAGAACCAATGGGCGGTGCAACCTCAACGGTCCCGGGAAAGACGCGCAAAGGCGGTCAATCTGCTGCCCGGTTCGGACGTCTCAGGGAGATTGCAATTGCCGAATTCTATAAAAAAATCGGCGAACATTCTAGTGCAATATTCCTTGCAGAGAAGGATTTCTTCGAGAGGTTCAAGGGTGTTCTGATTGGAGGTCCCAGCCCGACAAAAGAGGAGTTTGAAGCGGGTAACTTTCTCCATCACGAAATCCAAAAACGGATCATCGGAATCTTTGACGTCGCATATACCAACGAAGACGGGCTTTCCGAACTTGTAGATGCAGCAAAGGACGCCCTTAAAGGCATGGGGGTCGTTAAAGAAAAAGAATTGATGGACAAGTTTCTAAGAGAGCTCGTCAAGGATGCCAGCAATGCCGCTTACGGGGAAGAGAGCATCAGAAAAAATCTTGAACTCGGGGCCGTCGACACCCTGCTCCTGTCTGCAAATCTCCGCAAATCCCGGCTCCGCATAAAATGCCAGAATTGTGATTTCACTGATGAGAAGACGGTTCACCTTGATTCAGGAAAATCTGTCCGTGACATCCCCCTCGGCTCATGTCCGAAATGTACGGCGCCTCTCATCCTCGAAGAGGAAATAGATATCATCGATGAACTGACCAAACTCGCCGAACAGAGCAATGCCAAAGTCGAGCTTATATCAGATGATTTCGAAGAGGGATCAATCCTCTTTACGGCATTCGGTGGGATAGCGGCAATTCTTCGCTACAGGACGGGATTCTAAATGGAAGATTATGACGATCCATTCAAAAAAAGAAAAAATGTCATTGTGAGAGTGCTCCAGGAGGCAACCCACGAGCAGGATGTTCAGCTCCTTGATGGTGGAGACCATGCTGATCTTGCTTCGACGATCAGCTTCGCACTGGCCAGAAAACAAAAAACATCCCCGGTTCGGATAGCACAGGATCTTGTAAAGATAATAAATGATAATCCTGAATTCCAGGCAACCGGTGCTCGCAGCGAGGCTGCAGGCCCTTATATCAATTTTAAACTGGATACCTCATATCTTGCCGAATCCCTGCAGGCCGCGGTACAACCCGGGTATGGTTCTCTTACAAAAAAAGGAATCCGTGTCGTACTCGAACATACCAGTGCAAACCCGAATGGTCCCCTCCATGTCGGTCATATCAGAAACTCGATTATCGGTGACACGCTTGCCCGGGTCTTCCGTAAAGCAGGATACGGGCTTGAAGTGCAGTACTATGTCAATGACATGGGACGCCAGATCGCCATCGTAGTCTGGGGATTTGATAACCTCGACAGCACACGGCAGGAGGGGGAAAAAGAGGATGCCCATATTGCCCGGGTTTATATTGCGGCCAACCGTGAGATCGACAAAGACCCGTCAATAACCCAGCAGGTAAACACCCTGATGCAGCTCGTCGAGCATGGCGATCCGGCAACAGTAAAGAAGTTCAGGAGGGAAGTCTCCCGCTGCCTTGACGGGTTCGCCATAACATTAAACGATCTCAATGTAAAACATGACCGGTTTGTCTGGGAAAGTGATTTCATACGCAATGGCTACACAGACAGGATTATCGCAAAGATAAAAAAACTCCGTCAGGCACAGGATGAAGAGACTCTTGCGCTGGATCTTGAAGAATTCGGCTTTAGCAACAAGTATGTGATCCGCCGGAGTGACGGGACTTCGGTCTATGCTGCACGCGATCTTGCATACCATACCTGGAAAGCGGCCAACTTCGACCTGGTTATAGATGTCCTCGGGGCTGACCACAAACTAATCGCCTCGCAGCTCCGGTGCACCATGAAACTTCTCGGTGAAAAAGCTCCGGAAATCGTTCACTTTGAATTTGTCTCGCTCCCGGAAGGTTCCATGAGCACCCGTGCCGGAAAATTCGTTTCAGCCGACGACCTGATTAATGAGATGAGGAAACGGGCATTCAACGAAGTAACCATAAGGAGACCGGAGCTGGACGAAGAGATGAGGAAATCAATCGCTCGATCTGTCGGTCTGGCCGCAATCCGCTACGACATCGTAAAAGTAACACCTGAGAAGAGTACCGTTTTTGACTGGAAGGAAGCGCTGGACTTCGAGCGCCAGAGTGGTCCTTATATCCAGTACGCCCACGCCCGTGCCTGCAGCATTCTTGAGAAGGCCGGCACCTTCTCTATGTGCTATATACCAAAAACTGACCAGGAGATTGCACTCGCAAAAGAGATCGCAAAGTTCCCGACAATAATTGAAAGGGTTGCCTCAGAACTCCACCCGCATGTCCTGGCAACCTACGCACGTGAGCTTGCTGATACCTTCAATACGTTTTACCATTACGAGCAGGTCTTAAAAAGCGAGGGGGATACCCGGGACCGCCGGCTCACTCTCGTAAGGGCAGTACAGAATACCCTGAAAGAATCCCTCGAAACACTGGGGATCGATGCCATCAGTACCATGTGAAGCCCTGCGAAGGCAGGGATACCAGTTTTTTTCACCAACGTCATCAGCAGCGCTCAAGCCATGTATGTGGTGTAAAAGGGCTCTTACCGGTGGCGACATGTGCTACAAACATCAGTTCTACGGGATTGCTAGTCATCGTTGTGTCCAGTTGACGCCTACCCTCCGGTGCAACCAGCGGTGCCGTTTCTGCTGGCGCTCCTTTGAGCATGAAATACCTGAAGAGGTAGAGTGCCCACCGGAAACGATTCTGGCTGGTATACACAAATTACAAAAAAAGGCACTCGCCGGGTATAACGCAGTGCTCGATAACACGGTTACCGAAGAGCGGTGGCAGGAAGCGCTGGATCCAAAGCATGTGGCGATCTCGCTCTCAGGTGAGCCCACACTTTACAGGCAGCTTCCTGAACTTATAGACCTGTTCAATGAGAACGAATACACCACATTTCTGGTGAGCAATGGTACAAACCCCGATGTGCTTGCCCGCTGCCACCCGTACCAGGTGTATGTTTCTCTTGACGCTCCCGATGAGGAGACTTACCTTTCCCTGTGCCGGCCGCTCGATAATTACTGGGAGCAGGTACAGGAAAGCCTTGCCCTGCTGGGGTCTCGCCGGTCTGCAGTCCGGATCACGCTTGTCAAAGGTTTAAACGATTTCGCACCAGAACAGTACGCAGCGCTTTTGCAGGAGTCCGGCCCGATGTTCGTGGAGGTAAAGGGATATATGTATCTGGGATACAGTAGAAAACGGTTAGTACGTGAAAATATGCCGGAACATAAACAGGTGCGCTCGTTTGCTGAAAAAATCGCAACTGCGTGTGAATACCGGATCAAAGACGAAAATATACTGAGCAGAGTAGTCTGTCTGGAGCGTGAGATATGAGGTTCAATCCTGAGGACTGGAAGAGAAAGACGCATGAGAATTTTGAAGGGACATGGCATGAAGGACCGTCAGTGCTTTCACCATCGGGACATGAAGGGAAATATCCCTACCTGGGCTATAAACGAGCTGTAGCGCACCCGATTTTTGCGACCATCAACCGGCTGCGTGAGACCTACCTCTCCATTGGTTTTGATGAGGCCGAAAACCCGGTTATCATCGAGGAAAATGATATTTATCGCCAGTTTGGTCCCGAAGCGATGGCAGTACTCGACCGGGTGTTCTATCTCGGCGGGCTCCCCAGGCCAAACGTGGGGATTGCACGAAAGCAGCTCGATGAGATTAACGAAATCCTGACGAGTCACAAGAGTCCTCTTGTTCATACCGGATCTGTTCCGGCCGATCAGATCCCTCGTCATTCTTCATACCCTCCGATGACAAAAGAAACTGAAGAGCGCCTGCGGGAGACGCTTCATGCCTATAAGAAATCCGAAATCGATGGTGATGAACTCACCATCGAACTGGCGAAGGTGCTTGGGGTGGACGATGCCCTTGTAGTCCATATTCTTGAGGCAGTATTTCCGGAGTTCCGGGCTCTCACACCCGAATCATCGCGAAGCACCCTGCGCAGCCACATGACAAGCGGCTGGTTTATTACTCTCAGCGCACTTTGGGAGCGTTCACCGATGCCCCTTCGGATGTTTTCGGTTGATCGCTGTTTCCGCCGCGAACAGGCTGAAGGACCCACCCGGCTGATGACCTACCATTCCGCATCCTGCATCGTTGCAGGAGAGGATATCACCAATGAAGAGGGTAAAGCGGTGAGCAGGGCTCTCCTCTCAGCATTCGGGTATACTGATTTCCGGTTCCAGCCTGACGAGAAACGCTCTAAATATTACATGCCGGATTCCCAGACGGAAGTCTATGCACGCCACCCGGTACATGGCTGGGTGGAAGTGGCTACGTTTGGTATGTACTCTCCTTCTGCCCTCGCCGAATACGGAATCGGCGTCCCGGTAATGAACCTCGGTCTCGGCGTCGAGCGGCTCGCGATGATCGCATATAATGCAAATGACGTGCGGCAACTGTGCTTCCCACAGTTCTTCCCCCACATACTCACGGACCAGGAAATAGCCAGGGCTGTCAGGCTGCGTGAAGAACCCTCATCAATGGAGGGTAAGATGCTCGCAATCGCTATTGCACACATGGCTTCTGCACATGCAACGGCTCAGGGACCGTGCTCATTTGACGTCTGGGAGGGCATGATTGATGGTGTCAGGATAAAAGTGACTGTCGAAGAACCGGAGTCCAATGCAAAACTTTGTGGTCCGGCCTGTGCCAACGAGATTTTTGTCCACGATGGATCGATTTTCGGTGTCCCGGATACTGAAAAATGGAAACAGGTACGCACCGAGGGATTCTCCACGGGGATTTCTTATCTCTCCGCAGTTGCAGCACTCGCAGCAGCACGCATCGAAGAAGCTGCCCGATGCAGGAAATCTACGGTCATTCAGGTAAAAATGGCGAAACTTCCCAGCGATATCAACCTGAAAATTGAGGAGTTCGCCATGAGAGCTGTCACTGATAACAACAAAAAGGTGGATGTGCGGGGACCTGTGTTTTTATCTGTGCGATCCAATGTGCAGGAATAATTTTCTTACATTTTTATCATGATTTTCATTATCAAGTGAGCCGTTCCTTTCTTTTATGTTAGAAATAGATAACATTTATATTCCTGAGTGTTAGAAATAGATAACATACAATGTGATCCTCATGAAACCAAGGAATCTTTATCGGATTATTATCGGAGCGCTAATGGTAATCAGCGGTATCGTCTCCATTATTCTGACCACGGGGCAAGCCGGTATTGGAACAATGGTACTTGCTGCAGGGATTGTCTTCCTGCTTACCGGTATCTTCCATCACCGGAAATACGGCGATGATCCAGAATCCGATGAGCGATCGAAGAAAATCGGCGCATACGGGTTGTCCTATGCATGGCTGACCGGCATTTTCTTCATGTTCGGTCTTTTCATGCTGGATTATTTTGGCGTGCTCATTCTCAGTGTACAGAATACACTCATGGCATCCATCCTTGTCCTTGCAATCTCCGCGGCGATCTATCAGGCATATCTTTTCCGGAAAGGGGATGTTGAATAGCACAATATGGAAGGTGCATCGTGCAGACACGTATTAAAGAGTACCGAACCCACCTATTTCTGACCCAGGATGACCTGGCCAAAAAAGTCGGTGTACGACGAGAGACAATTGTCTTTCTTGAGCAGGGCAAGTATAATCCCTCGCTCAGGCTTGCCCATGATATTTCCCGTGCGCTGCACACAAAAATTGATGATCTTTTTATCTTTGATGACGAGCCGGAACCCGAGAGAACTGAACATCGGGAGATTCTTGTAGATTAAAATTTTCTGGTTATAAAAGAACCTTCCCTGGTTCAGCGGACATTCCGGAACATTTGCTTTTTTCAGTCGGAGAACACAGATCCTTAAGGATAATCATCGCTGCCACTTTATCGAGCGGCTGATTATCATTCCCACATTTAGGCGAATAGATGCAGGATGGGCATCCCTCTTCACACCTGCAGTCCCGCACCAGCTCATGTGCGCTTGAAAAAATTTCAGGAAGAATCTCATACGCTTTTTCGGCAAGACCGATCCCTCCCTCATAACCGTCATATACAAAAACTACGGGTTCGCCATTCTCACCAAACACTGTGGAAGATAATCCCCCGATATCCCAACGATCGCACATCACATGGAGGGGCATCATGGCGATGATCGCATGCTCAGCGCCATGCAGCCCTCCGGCAAGATCGAGATTTGAACCTGTAATCCTCTGTTCGGTGTCCGGTACAGGTTCGAACCAGAATGCCTTGGTCCTAAAAGTAATCGGTGGCAAATCAAGGGGTTCCACACCAATGATAGTGTCTTTGCGTTTGATCTTGTAACTGGTGTATTGTTCAGTCACTTCCACTTCGCCAAACGCGCACCGTGCACCCAGTACTACACGGGTCTCATAGACCTCAATAACAGAAAGGTCGACCTGCTTGAGCGGCTGTGTATAGTAATCTACATCGGTCTCTGTTACGCGGACGATGTGCGTCTCTGAATCCATTTCGCTGACTATGTATGTCTCACCCTGGTGCAGCATTATAGCCCCGGTATGTGCTTCGCGGTAAGCCTGCGCCCGGTCCATTGTCTCGAGCAGGCGGCCGCGGCACAGGATCCGGAATGTTGAACCGGGAATACCATCAAGCCTCACCGCATCCGCAGCCCGGCCCCGCCCGGAATATACCCAGCCGCGGCTTGTTTTCCTGATAAGATCACCGGATGCTAGTTCAGAAAGGAGTTCCGGGAATGATTCGCCGAAATATTCCCGGTCGTGAGTTTCACGAAGGGGCAGTTCGGCAGCAGCACAAAGCAGGTGACCGGAAACTATATAGGGATTTCCGGTATCGATAATTGCGTGCTCATGCGAACGGCTGAAAAAATGGTGAGGATGATACATAAAATACTGGTCGAGCGGGTTTGCAAATGCAACAAGAATCGCAATTGAATCGTCGCCTTTTCTGCCGGCACGCCCGGCCTGTTGCCGGGTTGACATCATGGTTCCGGGATACCCGGCAATGACAACGGCATCAAGTGACCCGATATCGATCCCGAGTTCAAGCGCATTAGTCGACACAACGCCCTTTATCGAGCCTTCTTTCAACTGCCGTTCAATTGCACGCCTTTCTTCCGGCAGATAGCCAGCCCTGTACGCTGATATCGATTCTGCAAGACGCGCGGATGACCGACGTATATCCTCCCGTGCCCAGAGCGTTACAAGTTCCGCCATTTTCCGGGAACCCGTGAAACAGAGGACCTGAAGATTTTCTTTTACACAGGATACAAGGAGATCTTTTGTCTCCTGATACGTTGAGCGTTCACCTATACCGTCATAAAAAGGGTTGTATAAAACAAAATGTTTTCTGCCGTGCGGAGAACCGTCTTCATCCACAAGATCAAACGGCAGCCCGGTGAGCTTGCCAGCAAACTCAATCGGGTTTGCCAGTGTTGCGGTTGAGAGAATAAACTGTGGGGCTGAACCGTAAAAATGGCACAGACGTACTAATCTGCGGAGCAATAAAGCAATATGTGATCCAAAGACACCCCGGTACCGGTGCGCCTCGTCAATAACAATAAATTTCAGATGAGAAAAGAACGGGTGCCATTTTGTATGGAATGAGAGTACCTGGTGGAGTTCATGCGGATTGGAGATGATGATCCGCGCATTCTGGCGGATCGCCGCTCGTTTTGACTGGGGGGTATCGCCATCGTAGATCGCCGGCCTGGCTGAGATACCAGTGAACTGCGCCATGTGTTCGAGCGTAGCTAACTGATCATTGGAGAGCGCCTTTGTCGGGTAGATGTATAGTGCACGTGCCTCCGGGTCTGCTTCAAGCCCTTCGAACACCGGTATATTGAATGCCAGAGTCTTTCCGCTGGCTGTGGGAGTAGTAATAATCACGTTTTTCCCGGTTCTTATGCGGTTTACAGCTTCGCACTGGTGAGAGTAAAGGCGTATGTGGTGTTGGCGGAGATATGATTCAAGAGTATCTCCAAGAGGAGTGTCAAGCATTCCGTACAGGGAAGATACCGGTTCGGTTGTTTCCGTATATACCACGCGGTTCCGGTATACCGGATTTACATTAATGAGACGGATAACATCAGCAACAGCCATAGGATTCCTCCAGCAGGTGGAAAAAGAGCAGAGCGAGTGATAAAACGTCCTGTTTATTATGCTCGATAATCGGGACCAGCGGGCCACAGTTACCAGTCTTCAGGTATGTTTCGTAGAATTCAGGTACCATCTGCCCGGGAATATCATCATCACGGCGAATCCCCAGAATTGTCGTTTCAAGTGCAGTCAGGCGCAGGGAGGGGTAATGGTTCTTCCACTTCCTGCGGCTGAAATGGAGTACATCGTAGTGTGGAATTCTTGCCAGAGACCCCATGCCATAATAGGCAAGACGGTCTGATACGTAAGGAACGTCAAACGATTTGCCATTGAAGGTAACCAGTGCCGGGCGATCATTGGATAAGTGATCGAGCGTTGCGGTCAGTGCAGACTGTTCCTCATCGATATCCCGCAGCAGGTACTGATGGACTATGAGGTTGCCTTCCTCGATCGTACCCACGCCGAAAAGAATGATGGGGCGGGAAAAAAGACCGAGAGTTTCAATGTCAAAAAATACATAATCTTCCGGTTCATGGAGTCCTGCCGTTCCGAGTACACATGGATGAGATTTTGCGTGCCTGTAACCTAATAAATCCATAATTTCTGCAGAACTGCCGCTATCAAGGCATTTGAGCACCTCGTTGGCATTTGACCGGAACCTTGGGTGGCGTATCAGATCCGGTAATGTGAGGTAGCCTTTTGACTTCAGCCGGGCTTGTGTCATTGGTCCGATACCGTGCACGAGCGTAAGGTCATTTAAAATTTCTGACCTGAACCTATCAATATCCACCGCCGGGATCGTTAGGTTTTGCCGGCTTTTTTGCAAAAAACAGGCACCGGCCTGGTTGAAAATCTCACTTCCCGAAAAGACGTCATCAAACGCGACGTCCTGGTATTTCGCAACCAGCATATCAAGCAGGTGGCGCGCCTGATCATATTCTGATGAATAAACGATATTGTTTCCAAAACTGGTTCCAAAAATATTTCCGTCGCGGACAATTTCGTATTCCCGCAAGGTTTCCATACGCTGCCGCCAGAGAGCACCAATCCGCGCTGGAGCATGTATAGCCGACATCGTCTTACTACAAAAACGGTGTCCGGCATTTAAACATCCAGCCGTGCAGAGTGAAAGTATATTCCGGGGACGTTAACTGGGAATCCCAAAGTACCGGTATATTTCCCGAGGAAATCCCCTCTTTTTAAGGTGATTTGTAAAACTCTGAAGTCCTTACCTAATGACGAAATCATCATAGTTCTCCCTGAAATAACCATTCAGGAAATTGTCAGGGTAAAGTCCCGCAATGACATAGAAATATGGAGGTATCAGAATATCATATGCAGATTGAAATAAAGGGCTGGACTGAATGAAGAACATAAAGGGATTTCTTATCGACCTCGACGGTGTCCTCTATGTCGGAGACACTGCTATCGAAGGAGCACTGGATGCAATCGAATTTCTCAGAAAACGGAAATACCGATATCGTTTTGTTTCCAATACCACACGCAAATGCCGGAAAACAATTGTGAAACGGTTGTCAGACATGGGGTTTGTTATTTCGGAGGAAGAGATTATTACCCCTCTGGTTGCTGCCAGCGTCTATTTAAAAAATACTGGAAAAAAACACTGTTACCTTCTTGTTACCGGAGATGCCGAGCAGGATTTAGATCAGACCTGCATATGCACAACCGGGGAAAAGGCAGATTGTGTCATTATTGGCGATGCCGGCGACAGGATTTCCTATAACAGCCTCAACACTGCATTCCGCCATATGATGAAAGGAGCCGAGCTGATAGCACTTGAAAAGGACAGGTACTGGATGGCTCCTGACGGGCTGTCACTATCGGCCGGGCCGTTTGTAACCGCTCTTGAATTCGCAACCGGAAAGAGGGCAACAATAATCGGGAAACCATCCAAAGCATTCTTTGATCGTGCTCTTGATGAAATAGGATTAAGAGCTGGTCAGGTCGCAATGATTGGTGATGATATTATTACTGATGTCGCCGGAGCTCACCGGGCCGGTATGAAAAGTATCCTTGTCAAAACAGGGAAATACCGGAAAGACACAGAGGATAACTCAGTGATAAAACCCACGTATAGCATCGACTCTCTTGCATACTTAGCTGAAATTTTTTAGGTGTGAAAGTGTGAAAAAGGAAAATAATAGAAACGGGATTTATGATGAGTAACCAATCAATAATGGTTTTTTTCGGTCTGGTACTGATAATCATTTTTATCCTCTCGGCAAATTTAATATCCGGAATCATTTTTCCCGAAGAATCAGCGATTACACCTCAAACCATTCAGGAACCTGTAATAATCCAATCACACCCGATTATTGTTTCGCACACATTCCCATTTGAAAAGGCAATGGTTTCATTTTCAGTTTCCGTCAATGCATCTGTCCTTGAAGAAATACAAAAGAATGGCAGGATATCATCAATCTTTTATAATGATTCCGGTTCCGTGGGGATTGCAGACGGCTATCGTGCAATGGTTATGGACCCGGTGCAGGAGCAGATATTTTACGATCTTCTTGAAGAACTTCGCACAGTCCGGCGCATTCAGGGTCTCTCCGATGATGAATACCTTGAGCTTATGGCAGTCTATGTCCAGTCACTCCGTTACGAATCGATTGAGTGGAGTCCGGTAAAATTCCCGGTAGAGACTATTTCTGACAGTGCCGGAGATTGTGATGATAAAAGCCTGCTGTTGGCCGGACTTTTGGCACGGGAAGGTTATTCAGTCGCGCTCCTGTCCTTTGGACCTGAAGCACATATGGCAATTGGCATTGGTTCAGATGATTACCTCTACAAAAAAACGGGGTACGCATTTCTCGAAACAACCAATTATTCGTTTGTCGGGGTGCCAACCGATTCTCTGGGAAGTAACCTCACCCTTAATTCAGATCCGGTAATTATTGTCATCAGCTCAGGAAAGAAACTTTACAGCAGCGGTAATCATACCCGCTATATTCATGAAAGTTATGTAAAGTCAGAACAGAAAATGAATGAACTTGCCTCGGATCTTACTGATCTTAACGATGACATTTTGGCAAAACGGAAAAGAATCAGCGAACTTGAATCACAGATTTCCGAACTGAAAAATTCAGGAAATATAAAAGAATATAATTCACAGGTTGCGACATATTCAACTCTTGTTTCCATCTACAACAGGAGACTTTCTTCCGTCAGGCAAATACGCGCAGATTATGATAAGTGTGCAGATATTCACCATTACATTTTCGAACATAAATACGACAGGAAAGGCGTATATGATTATGTTAAAAAGAACTTTTCATTCTGAAATCGGAGCGGATGATGTTTAAAATTTTTCATTCGTCCAGGATCATAACAGATGGTTTAGGATAGTCCGAAGAACAGACCACTCCATTATTCCCTGCGACAGCAAGTCTCTGCAACGCCGTATCACAGTATTGCTTCGATACATCAATTCCGATAAAGCGCCGATGTAGTTTCCACGATACAAGTGTTGTTGTTCCTGCACCGTTAAAAGGGTCAAGCACAATGTCATTTTTATAGGAAAAAAGTTTTATCAGCCGCCGTGGCACTTCCTCGGGAAACATTGCCGGGTGATTATAATCTTTCATTCTTATTTCCGGGGGGAATGACCATTTGCCGAGCACCCATTCCTTGAATTCCTCTGCTGTGATATCTATATCTTCACGTTTCCCTTCCTTTTTGTGGGTCTCTTTGTCAAAGACTTCGATAAACTCCCAGGTATATTTTATGTACGGCATTGAGGGGGATTTCCAACTCCCCCATGCGGTATATTTTGCATTATAATTATTTTTCTCCCAGAGAATCTCTGCTTTCCAAAGAAGACCAAGGCTTAAAAGCTGGTGAGAGATGTAGTGATGGGTCGGGACGTAATCCGAGAAAAGAGGCTGAATATTCACTGCTATCCGCCCGCCGGGCTTAAGGACCCGCTCACACTCACGCCACACGAAAAGAAGTTTTTCAAAGTACGTGTTCCACTCGTGTGTATCATCATGAGAGTCCTGTGCGTATGAGTGCCCGAAGTTGTAAGGAGGAGACGTGATGATCAGGTCAATACTTTTATCGGGAATGCTTGATAGAGCCCTGAGTGCATCTGCGCATATGATGTGGTTAACGAATGGTAAAATCTCCTGCGGTTCGCAGGAAATTATGGCAGATTTAGCGTTTTTTGAACCCTTCCGGATTTTCGCCTTTCCCTGCTTGTCGTGTATATTCCCGGGATTCATGAAAATCTGTCCATTGTTTATATTACCTGATAATCTGTTACAGGACGCGAAAAACGTTCACATTTTTTTGGTAGCGTGAAAAGCGTTTAATGCAGTAATCGCCATATTCTCTACGATTGTTCTATGCTGCATATCGAAGACCTGCATGTGAAGGTTGGCGACAAAGAAGTGTTGCATGATATTAACCTCCACATAGAAGAAGGAGAAACGCATGTTCTGCTCGGTCCTAATGGATCTGGTAAAACAACACTTCTCATGACGATAATGGGATTTACCAGTTATTCGATCACTGAAGGAAAAATCACCTTCAAAGGGGAGGATGTGACAACAATGAAATCCCATGAACGGGCACAAAGGGGAATTGGTATGCTCTTCCAGCGTCCTCCGACAATATCGGGACTGAAGCTTGGTAAAATGCTCACCGCCATTTCCCGTAATAAAGGTAAGGACATTGCAGAGCTTGCCAAATCAGTTCATATGGATAAATTTCTGGAGCGTGACATTAATAAGGGATTTTCCGGTGGAGAGATCAAACGAAGTGAGGTACTGCAGCTGATGATCCAGAATCCGGACTTTGTCATGCTCGATGAACCCGAAAGTGGCGTGGATCTTGAAAATATATCCCTTATTGGAACCGCAATAGGGTCTTTGCTTGAAAAAGAGAAGCATCTCATCAAACGCAAAAAAAGCGGACTTGTTATCACTCATACCGGGTTTATTCTTGATTATATCGATGCTGATAAGGGACATGTCATGTGTGACGGGGAGATCAAATGTCACGGAAATCCACGGGAAATCTTAAAAGATATCAAACAACGCGGATACAAGGAGTGTCTCGAATGCCGTCACCAGTAAAAACTCCAGAGTTTTCAAGAGCTGATCAGGATCGTGTCGCCCAGGTTGGTATCGATCTTGCGATGAAAAACCGTTGCGGCAGCTATCTCCAGATGGACCAGGACGTTGTACATGCCGAATGCTCAGAGCAGGGCATAGAAGTCCTCTCGTTTAAGAAAGCAATGGAAAAGTATGATGGCATGAGAGAGTATACCTGGCAGGCGGTATCACCGGAAAAAGATGACATTACCCGGTACGTTGCTGAACAGAAAGACCCGAAGGGTTACGTAATCATTGCACATAAGGGTTCAAACAATATCCTCCCCATTCAGGCGTGCCTCTACCTCGGTCGTGAGCAGATCCAGCATGTCCACAATATTATTGTTGCTGAAGAGGGTGCTGAACTTCACATCATATCCGGGTGCACGAGCGGGGAACACGTAGGTAAAGGTGGCGCTCACTATGGAATCTCCGAATTCTTCGTAAAAAAAGACGCAAAGATCAGTTTCACGATGATCCATAACTGGAGTGCGGATATTGAAGTATATCCCAGGAGTGCCTCAATTGTTGAAGATAACGGGGTGTTCCTTTCCAACTATGTCTGCATGCAGCCGGTGAAAAAAATCCAGATGTACCCTACCGCAACTCTCAGAGGAGTCAACACAGTTGCCCGGTTCAGCAGTGTTGTCATCTCTACACCGGGTTCATATATGGATCTCGGTTCCCGTGCAATCCTGGAAGGCAAAGGCGCAAGTGCCGAACTGATTACCCGCGCCATCACAAAAGGAGGTACTATCATATCACGTGGCCATATCAATGGAAAAACTGCGGGTACCCGTGGGCATCTTGAATGCAAGGGGCTTATTCTGAATGACGGTATAATATACGCGATTCCGGAAATTGAAGGGTCAGTTGTCGGTACAGAGCTGTCCCATGAGGCTGCGGTCGGGAAGCTCGCAAAGGACGAGATAGAATATCTGATGTCACGCGGACTGGACGAAGATGAAGCGACGGCAACAATCATCAGGGGATTCCTTGATGTGAAGATTGCCGGACTCCCTGAAGCTTTGCAAAAACAGATTGACGCATCCATCGATGAAGCAGAAAAAGCAGGTTTCTGAAAGAGTGATGGAATGAACCAGTTTCCACGATCTGATGAGAGAAATCGAATGGTGGAACGCCAGATCGAGGCCCGGGGTGTCAGGAATCCGAGGGTGCTTGCTGCGATGCGTGAGATCCCACGCCACCTTTTTATCCCCCCTCCTTACGATCGCTCGGCATACGAAGACAGTCCGCTGCCCATTGGAAACGGCCAGACAATTTCCCAACCCTATATTGTAGCGCTTATGACTGAATTGCTAAAACCTGAACCAGAGGATAATGTGCTTGAAATCGGTACCGGATGTGGGTATCAGGCTGCAATTCTGGCAAAACTCGTGAAAAAGGTTACATCTGTCGAGAGGATCCCTGCTGTAGCCGACCTTGCCAGATCAAACCTCGCAGCTCTTGGTATTTCAAACGTAGAAATACAAACCGCTGACGGGACGCTCGGTTATCCTGAAAATGCTCCCTATAATGGGATCATTATTACTGCAGCTACCCCTTCAGTACCCAAGCCCCTCATAGAGCAACTGGCAGAAAATGGCAGACTGGTGGCGCCGGTTGGGGGACGTGAAATTCAGGAGCTGGTAGTGCTTTCCAGGCGTAACGGTATTATTTCACAGGAACTCCACGGGGGTGTCAGATTCGTGCCCCTGATCGGAGAGCATGGCTGGGAAGGTGGCAGGGAATCTTGAAAATTTTTGATGTCTCCCGTTCACTTTCTGAAGACATGCTCGTATTTCCGGGTGATATCCATCCCACATTCAATCAGGAGGACCGGGGACAATATCTGATTAGCGAACTGCACCTGAGCACCCACACCGGTACTCATATCGATGCCCCGGTCCATTATCTTAAAACCGGGGGTACGATTGATACTGTTCCCTTGTCCCATCTCATTGGAAAGTGCCGGGTGCTGGATGTGTCTGAAGCAGGCGAAACGATCACCGCTTATCATCTGAACGGACGGCTGGACGGAGTCAGCCGGTTCCTTATCAAAACATTATATTCAGGGACTGATCGGTTCGAGGAAGTTTACCCTTGTCTTGCACCCGATGCAGCGCGTAAAATTGCAGCACTCGGAATAAAGTGCGTCGGTATCGACAGCCCTTCCATAGAATCTTTTAGAGGGGATGGATCTGTTCACCGAACACTCCTTTCCTGCGATTGTATCATTATTGAGCTTCTTGACCTCTCGCATGTAGAAGAGGGCGATTATGATATGGTTGCCCTTCCTCTGCGACTGAAAGGACTGGATGGTTCTCCCGCCCGTGTTGTGCTGTTGGAGAGAGCCGGAGATTGAAAATGGATATTATTACCGATTCAGTAAAAAAAATCGCTATGCTCCTTAAAAACAGCGGTTGTGAGGAGGGCAGTGTCGTTCTGGATGTTGATCCTGGTATAAAATACTGCCAGTACGACAAGGGGGCATGCATGGTGGCAACCTTTGGGGGAAGGAGTGCGGAATTTATCACTCATGATCCCATCCGTGCGCGGACAAAAATCTCGTTCATGTTTGAATCAGCACTTGAGACTCTCCGATCACGGGCTGCAGCCGGTTCGATTATCAATGTTGCTGCGGGGTTCTTCTGTATTTCACGGATACTTCACTCATGTCCGGAATCTTCCCACGCTGAGTGTCTTAAACAACTGGAACTTGAAATGAGGGAGAAAAGAATAGTGTGCATCGGCGACATGCAGGCTATAGAATCTGCTATCAGAAACTCTGTTGTTTATGACACAGATGCAGCAGATGTTATTCTCATCAATGGTGAAGGCATCATCAAACAAGGTACAGGAGATATCGTCCAGAAATACAAAGATTCAAAAAGAATACTCTGCATCGGTCCCTCAGCAGCTGGAGTTGCCAGACTGAACCAGATAGAGCTCTGGTGCCCTTTTGGAACCTTCCGGAAGACAGGCAGCAAAGAATAAATTATAGCTCCAGAAAAATAAATCACTAAATGGGGAAGGTAAACTCTTTTTGACAGAGATCCAATAACTAACCATGCTTTTCGGGTCTTCGGGAATACGAAGGAAATTCGATCAGACGCTTATTGATACTGCCCTGAAGGTTGGGTCGGCACTGGCATCCCGTTCTTCCGACATTCTTGTCGGAATGGATACCCGGAAAACAAGCCCTCTTCTGGCACACCTGGTGATATCCGGTATTATAGGAAGTGGTGGATCCGCATATGTTACCGGAATTGCTCCGACACCATCCGTTGCTTATGCAACCCGCACGGTTAAAGCCGGATGTATGATCACTGCATCCCACAATCCTGAGGAATACAATGGATTAAAATTATTCAACCCGGATGGTTCATCTTTCACCAATATCCAACAGTCAGAAACAGAGGAATTGCTGAAAAACCAGTATTGGACAACCTGGCAGCACCAGGGAACCGAACAGGCAATTGATGCTCTTGCTCTCCATAAAAATGCAATCCTTGAAAAGGTTCACATCAAACCTGGATTTACTGTAGTGATTGACTGCGGGAATGGGGCGGGATCGGTTCTCACACCTGCACTTCTTGCACAAGGAGGTGCAAAACCGGTATGCATTAACTGTAATCCATCAGGCTATTTTGCACGGCCCTCAGAACCCTTAAAAGAGCATCTTGGGTATATCGGGGAGATGGTGAAAAGAACAGGATCGGATTGTGCTGTTGTGCATGACGGCGACGCTGACCGGATGATGGCATTTGATAACAAAGGACGTTATATTGACGGGGACCATCTTCTCATGCTGTTTGCCAGGTATCTTGGAGCAAACCAGGTCGTTACGACAAGCGATGCTTCGATGATCATCGAAGAGATTGCAGAAGTCAGACGAACACCGGTAGGCGATACCTATGTTTCCGAAGAACTTCTGAAATGGGGAGATTTCGGGGGTGAACCATCAGGTGCGTGGATTTTCCCGAAGATCTCATTATGTCCTGATGGCCCGTTTGCTGCCGCCCTTTTCTGCGAGATAGCATCTGAATGGGACGTCGCATATGAGATTGATTCCATGCCCTCGTACCCTATTCTCAGGGAGTCATTTGCCTGCGATACGGCACGAGAAACGGTCCTGGCTCTCGGAGCGATTAGTCCGACCGATGGGATCAGGATATCTGACGAGGACGGCTGGTACCTGATCCGTGCGAGCGGTACAGAACCAAAAATCCGCATCACGGCAGAGGGAAAAGACATCCGGAAAACAAAGGAAATTATCGAGAAAGGACGCAAAATGATTAAGCAAGGGAAAACTGCTTAAGTATTGTAGTGCGAGTTTTACGTATGGAATGTGTCGTTCTTGCCGCAGGTGAAGGGAAGCGGATGCGCCCCCTTACGGCGAAGCGCCCGAAAGTAATGCTCCCTCTTGGCAACCGCCCGATGATGGAGCACCTCGTTGTAGCTGCACGAGAGGCGGGAATAACCGATTTTGTTATTGTTGTCGGCTATGGCGAGCGGGAAATACGCAGGTATTTTGGAGATGGATCCAGCTTTGGAATTCATATCAGATACGCCCCGCAACGGCAGCAGCGGGGGACTGCTGATGCCCTGAGATCTGCTCGCGATCTTGTCAAGGGACAATTTCTTCTGTTGAATGGGGATATGATTTTAAAATCCTCAGACATTGCGCACCTCTGCACTTGCCGTGCACCCTGCATGAGCACCAGTATAACTGATCATCCGAAGGATTATGGGGTGGTTGTGGTAGAAAACGGTCTTGTGACTAACCTTGAGGAGAAATCGAAAAACCCAAAATCCACGATGATCAATGCCGGGGCATATCTTTTCTCTCCGGATATTTTTGACTATGTAGACAGGGTTCAGACTTCAAGCCGGGGAGAATTTGAACTTACTGACGCTCTTTTACAGTATATCAGGGAAAAGAAGCTGACGGCATACCAGTTGTCCTACTGGATAGATGTCGGGAATCCCTGGGACATGCTTGAAGCAAATCTCACACTCATAGGCTCTCTTTCATCTGCTCAAGAGGGCAAAGTAGAAGAAGGGGTATTCATGCAGGGATCTGTGATTATCGGGAAAGGAAGCATAGTGAAATCCGGAACCTATATCGAAGGCCCGTGTATTATTGGCAGGAATTGCCGTATAGGCCCCCATGCCTATATCCGTGGGGCAACAAGTGTAGGCGATGACTGTCACATCGGGCACTGTACCGAGCTCAAGAACTCCATCATCATGAACGGGACGAAGATCCCGCATTTCAACTATATTGGGGATTCAGTTATTGGTGCTGAATGCAATTTTGGAGCGGGTACCAAAATCGCAAATCTTCGGCATGATCATGCCAATGTCATGGTCTGTGGAAAAGATACACGGAGGAAAAAATTTGGCGCCATTGTAGGAGACGGGGTCCAGTTCGGGATAAACTGCTCCATCAATGTCGGTTCAAAAATCGGTAGCAACTCACAGTTTGCACCAAACTCATATGTTTCCGGGTGTATTGGAGAGAATGCAGTTATACGCTAGGTGAAACGATGCAGGCAGTCATTTTAGCAGCAGGTGAAGGAAAACGTGTTCGCCCGTTAACCAGAAGCAGGCCAAAAGCCCTGCTTCCGGTTGCGAACCGCCCGATTATCGGGTATATAATTGAGGCGTTGTTGAAAAACGGGATACGCGACATTATAGTGGTAGTTGGCTACCGGAAAGAACAGGTAATACGGTTTTTAAACGAACTCGAAATACCCATTACCGTAGTGGTTCAGCACAAACAGCTTGGAACTGCCGATGCCCTCAATTGCGCAAAATCACATATTACCGGGAATTTTCTCCTCCTGCCGGGCGATAACTATATTGATCCCCATTCCATAGGAAGAATAAAAGACATAAGGAATGCGATGCTGATAAAAGAGCATCCCAGTCCATCAAACTTTGGCGTGGTGCTGTTAAAAGATGGGCTTGTAAACAGCATTGTCGAGAAACCCGTGCATTCGCCAAGTTTGATGGTTAGTACCGGCATTTATTCCCTCACAAAAGATTTTTTTTCCTCTATTTCCGGAAACAACATTACCGATGCCGTATCTTCCATGCTCGCAAAGGGTGAACGTCTGCAGGCAGTTGTCGCAGAAGACTGGCAGGACGCAATCTATCCCTGGGACCTCCTGAAGATGAATATGCGCTTGTTAAAAGATTTGCCCGAAGCACGCGAGGGGTCTATAAGCAGGCAGACCATTATTCGAGGGCCGGTGAAAATAGGAAAGGGGTCTGTAATTGGCCCCAATACCGTTATTACGGGGCCGGTCATTATCGGTGATGACTGCGAGATTGGTCCCAACTGCTGTATCATGCCCAATACAAGTCTCGGTTCCCGGGTTAAAATGGAACCTTTCACACTCATAGGAAACTCGTTAATTATGGATGATACATCTATTGGTTCACATTCGCGGATCATTGATACGGTGACCGGGCAGGGGTGCCGGCTTGCTGATCACACGACCATTTCAGCATCCGCAAGCCTGATGGACATCGAGGGGGAGGTTATTAAACCGGAATTCGGTGCCGTGTTTGGTGATCAGATCAGTGCAGGACCCTTCACTATCTTCAGCAACTGCATCATTGGCAATAATGTCGCAATCGGGGGGGGGAGCAGGATTATCTCCAGGATCCTGCCTGACGAATCTAAGGTGATATGACGTGTGTGGTATTGTAGGCTATATCGGGCGGAGGGAAGCTGCCCCGATCATCGTGGAGGGGCTTAAAAAACTTGAGTACCGTGGGTATGATTCATTCGGGGTTGCCACGATCAACGGAGATATCGAGCTGGACAAACACCAGGGCCGGATTTCAGAGTTATCAGCTTCATCTGTCTGCCTCAGGGGAAAAGTCGGGATAGGACATACCCGCTGGGCAACCCATGGTATCCCCAATGACGTCAATGCTCACCCCCATATGGACTGTAACAACCGTATTGCAGTAGTTCATAACGGGATTATCGAAAACTATGCGGAACTCAAACGGCAGCTGGTCTCGAGGGGCCACATATTCCGCTCTGAAACCGATACCGAAGTGGTCGCACATCTTATCGAAGAGGCATGTGCATCAGGAAAAGATCTCCTTTCTGCGGTGCAAAAGGTCGTCCCGGAGTTGATCGGCTCCTATGCTCTGTTAATCATCGCCACCGGTGAAGAGCGTATCATTGCAACCCGTTATGCAAGTCCACTTGTCCTTGGTATCGGTGACGGGGAATTTTTTGCTGCATCTGATATGACCCCGGTTATTGATTATACAGAGCGTGCAATTTTTCTCGAAGATGGAGATATCGCCAGTATATCCCATGAAAAAATTGAGCTGTTCCATAAAGGCCAATTAATACAACGACCCCTGGAGCTGATTGACTGGTCAGGTGAAGACACCAAGAAAGGGGGGTTCCCGCACTACATGCTCAAGGAGATCTACGAGCAGCCCCAGGCATTCTACAATTCTATCAGATCCGTTACCAATGAAACGCTTCCTGCATCTGTCAAAAATGCAGATTCGGTAACTGTTATCGCTTGCGGTTCTTCATACAATGCCGGACTTATTTTCAAGTACCTCCTTGAAGATGCCTGCGCAATCCCGGTGCGGCTTGACTTTGCATCTGAGTTCAAATATTTCCCACCCCCTATACAGGGACTTGTAATCGGGATCTCGCAGTCCGGGGAGACCGCTGATACTATTTCAGCACTTAAGCAGGCGAAGGTGCATAACTGCACAAGTCTGGCGATCACAAATATATTAGGTAGCTCGATCAGCAGGACGGCAGATGGTACTCTGTTTATGAGGGCAGGACCTGAAATCAGCGTCGCAGCGACAAAGTCATTTATCGCACAGCTCGCAGTCCTGATGCAGATCACTAATTTCCTGCGGAATAACGAATTTGACGACGTTCTGCAAAATGGTCACCGTGCAATTGAAGAAGTTCTCCTGTTGGATCTGTCTGATGCGGTTGAACTTTGCCGTAATGCGCATAGTGTCTTCTTTGTAGGGAGAGGCCCATTTTATCCGGTATCTCTAGAAGGGTCACTCAAGATGAAGGAGATCTCCTATATTCATGCCGAGGGTTACGCTGCAGGGGAGCTGAAACATGGACCGTTTGCCCTGCTCTCCAGAGAAACACCGGTGGTTGCCATTTGCATGCCAGGAGACACGTATGGGGTGATGATTTCAAATATCAAGGAAATGAAAGCACGGGGGGCACCAGTTATTGCTCTCGGAGAACAGGGTGATTTGGAACTTACCGATGTTGTAGATATTTTTATCCCTCTGCCGGAAACACATCCTTTTATTCAGGTGCTTACAAGTCTTGTAGTCCTGCAGCTTCTTGCGTACCATACTGCGGTTGCCCTAAACCGGGATGTCGACAAACCCAAAAACCTTGCAAAGAGCGTGACGGTTGAATGACCGGGTACGGTAAAAATTCTATCGGAGAAGGTGCGAAGATTTTTGAGCCGGTTACACTTGGGTTCCCTTCGCGGGAATACATCGGTAGAACGGGTTTTAACGGGACAATAATCGGGAAAAATGCAGTTATCAGGTCAGGCACGGTTATGTATTGTGATGTAGTTATCGGCGATAATTTTCAGAGCGGGCATAATGTAATCATTCGGGAAAATACCATTATCGGCGATAGGGTATCCATTGGGACGGCAACGGTTATTGAAGGAAATACTCATATCGGAAATGATGTGAGCCTGCAGAGCATGGTCTACATTCCAACCAACACGGTTATCGGTGATAATGTATTTATTGGTCCTAACACGGTACTGACCAATGACCGGTACCCTCCATCAGGTATAGGAGGGCTGAAAGGCCCCCAGATCATGAACGGCGCTGCGATAGGCGCAAATGCCACTCTGCTTCCCGGTATCTGTATTGGAGAGGGGGCACTCGTCGCAGCTGGAGCAATCGTGACCCGGGACGTTCCAGCGCGGAAGCTTGCGATTGGTGCTCCTGCAAAAATTGCTGACCTGCCTCGTAAAATGGTCCGTAAATAATCAAAAATTGATTACAGCTCTGTAATTTCCTGATTTTTCATGACAGGAAAGAAAAGTTCAATGAGTTGTAAATAAACTGCTTTTTTTCGGCTCTGTCGAAATGCTCACAATATTTTTCTTAACGCCCCTTTTGGGCTGCGTCACTTAATACCTCCGCCCCCGCCGCTGTGGCATCCCCTCTGGAGCGATAATTCCAGAGAAGGTAATACAACACAATCGCAAAGCACAGGGGCGGCTCGGGGGGGGACAGGCACTGTCCCCTCCGATAACAGGTGATTCGCAATCTGTTGGAATCTCAACAGAGCCTTTTTTTTCAATTATCGGACGCTCTGAGATACAATATTACCTGGCACTTTTATGAATCGTTAAAATTTCCGGGAAGAGAAAAACTGCTGATTTGGGGAGCTGTTCGGGGTTTTTTCCTAAGAATTCAACCAAATTTATTAATGGTCTCAACTTAAAACCAAGTACCCAAGAAAGGTTGATTCCATGGTACATTTTGATCTTAAAAACCGCCGGACCCAACTAATTATCGGGCTGGTTGCATTATTTTCAGTCTTTGCCCTGTGGCTTCGTTTGCTTCCAATGCTCGGTATGGGTAATACCGACATTCTGATGATGGTTGCAAGCGATGACCCGCTTTACAACCTGCGCCAGGTTGAGCAGATTCTTGCTAACTTCCCGAATTATGCATGGTATGATCCGATGACCTTCTTTCCCACAGGAATGTCAGTTCCCTGGGGACCTCTGTTTCCAACGGTCATTGCAATCTTTTGCCTCATAGTCGGAGCTACCACACGACCGGAGATCATAAGTACAGGTCTTCTTATTCCCCCCCTGATGGGAGTCTTGATCGTAGCGATCATGTACTTCGTCGGAAAGACATGCGGTGACTGGAAAACGGGTCTTCTGGCGTCTGGGTTTACCGCGGTAGTATCCGGCCAGTTCTTTTACCGCTCGTTATTTGGATACATGGATCACCATATCGCAGAGGTCCTTTTTTCCACGGTTTTCTGCCTGCTCTATATGACCACGATCTTCTCGGAAAAAGATATTAAAATCGATCTGAAGAATATCATATCCTATAAAAAGACGCTCCTGTTATCATTTCTTACCGGCATCGCGTATCTGCTGGGCCTGTTCGTAATGCCGACAATGGTCCTTTTTGCCATGATCGTAGGAATATTTACGATAATCCAGTTTGTTATTGATGTGGCCCGTGGCAAAACAAGCGAATACCTGTTGGTGATAAATACTGTAATTTTTTCTATCGCGATTATCGGGCTTCTGGCGTACGGACTAAAAGATCCCGGAGTTAATCTTATCTTTTATTCGATCGGCCATGTATACGCATATCTGGCATTGATTGGTGGAACTGGTTTTCTGTACGGAGTTTCACGCCTCGTCAGAGAAAAAGCCTGGTATTACTACCCTGCAGTTCTTATCGGGAGCGGAATTGTATTTTCGCTTATTCTCCTTATTATCAGTCCCCAGTTGTACAACCTGTTTATCAGCTCGCTCTTTTCGTTTTTCGGACAGCAGGCAGTAACGAATACGGTACAGGAAGCCCGGGGTTGGGGACCGGACCTCGCATGGATGACGTTTAATTATGGCCTCATCCTGATGGTTGGAGGCGCGCTGGTCATGCTCTACAACAATATTAAGGATGAGCACCCGCACCAGATTTTTGCTCTCGTATGGTCACTTATCATGCTCATATCCACCTGGCAGCATGTCCGTTATGAATATTACCTTGCAGTTAATGTGGCACTGCTATCAGCCGTTTGTATAAGTTTTACTATTCAACATGGATCGACAGATATCCGCAGGCTGGCGACCAGAATTTCAACTGAAACTGATGAGGCCGAACCTCGAGACGTAGCAAAAGAGGGGCGCCAGAAGGGGAAAAAACAGAAGAAAACCCAAAAGAAAGGATCCGTATCATCACAGCCAGGGTATCTGGCAGTCGGTCTGGTGGTTATTACTGTCGGACTCGGAATTCTTTTCGCTTTTACATCAGCCTCGCTCAGCTATACAAATGGTTCGGGAGATTCAATACGGATGAATCCCGACTGGCGGGAGTCCCTTGAATGGATGGGAGATAATACCCCGGAAACGGGGGTGGATTATTACACTATCTATAATCCCAAAACGTTCCAGTATCCTGATGAAGCATATGGGGTAATGTCCTGGTGGGACTATGGTCACATGATCACGTATATTGCAAAGCGGATCCCGAATGCCAACCCGTTCCAGTCCGGAGTTGTTGGTCCTACGGGATCTGCAAATTACTTCATATCAGCGTCAGAAGATGAAGGAAATCAGGTCCTTGACCGTGCCAAAACCCGGTATGTAATCACAGATATCGAAATGGATACCACAAAATTCTGGGCAATGGCGACGTGGTACAATACCTCAGCTGGTGCAAGTCCTTACCAGATGACGCTCCTTACACCTGCACAAGATGTTAACAATTATGAATCAGTCCTGCTCAACACCCCGGAGTATTACCGTACGATGATTTCGCGGCTCCACAATTTTGACGGTTCGCTCAAATCTCCATCGACTGCTTATTACATAGAATATGCCGACCCGAGCATCTCACAGGTCTCACTTCCGGTGATCACGGGCGCAGAGGCAGTAAACGCCTCGGATGCTCTCAACCGTGCAGCTGAATATAATCTCAGGGCACCGGCAGGTTACCATGCAGCAGCACTCAGCCCAGCTATCACGCTCCCCATCGAAACCGTGCCGGCACTGAGGCATTACCGTCTGGTGCATGAATCTCCCAGCAATGTTTTCAATTCAAATATTACCGATGTGAAATACGTCAAGGTATTTGAATACGTAAAAGGGGCGCATATCAGGGGGGAAGGTGTTATTGAGGTTCCGGTGATCAGCAATACCGGGAGAATGTTCACGTATCGACAGGAGAGTATCAACGGGGAATTTATCGTACCCTACGCAACTTCCGGCAATCCATATAGTGTAAAGACCACAGGCAGGTACCGCGTTATCAATACAGGAAAGGAATACGATGTTCCTGAATCTGCGGTAATGCGGGGAGAAACGATCCAATAATTTATTTTCTGATAATTTTTCTCTGGTAGGGAAACAAACCTTTTGATGCCAGGAATTTAATAAAACGGATAACACGATTATGGTTCGGTATTCCGCGATTTACGGAGAGATTTTCTCTCATCATGACATGGATAGCCATGATGAGAGCAGTATCCGTCTTCAGGCAGCTCTCGGTGGCGTACCCGAAGCGGTGCCGGTTATAGCGCCGTCATGTGCTCCAGAGAGTGACCTTGCAAGGGTCCATACACCTTCATATATCCGGATGATCCGGGAATTTTCTTCACATGGGGGGCAGCATTTCCTTGACCAGAGTACCTATGTTGATGAAGAAACGTACACAGTAGCCTCATTTGCAGCAGGTGCCGCGTCAGAAGCAGTGAACCGTTCTATTGATGGAGAATCCTGTTTTGCTATTATCCGCCCGCCGGGACACCATGCCGAGC
>DADT01000038.1 GCA_002495065.1 Methanoregula sp. UBA471
GGCCAAGGACATCGTAGAAACAAAACGTTGTGATATTCTGGAACATGCCTGGCAGCGCAATCACAAACAGGGTGATGAGACCGTATTCATAGGGGGTAATGGATCGTGCCAGAAGGATTTTTGCAAGAATCCCTCCACCCCGCATCAGGACAAGGGACATAAAATAATAAAAAGTATAGTATGAGAGTTTTTTATCCATGATATATGTCCCCTTTTTCCCGTTTGCATCAGTTATTGGTGATTTCGCATAAACAGTTTTCATGTAAATTCTATGGAAGAGAGGTATAATCCTTTTCTTTTAAAAATCAGGATTTTATTTTTAAAATCTCTGGCGCTTGTAAGTAAAATCTGATATAATAAAAAAGAGTGTCGCTAAAATAAACCAGATTCTTTGTCCGATAACCTGTACCCTTTTGTAAGTTGTATAAAACTTCATGCCGGACATCAGATACTTTTCAACTGGATAGAGTCTGGCCCTGATACATCCTTTCAGGTATTATCCGGGTAAAAGGACCCTAGTACCTGAGGTTGTCCACGAGAACGCGAATATATGAACTTCTGTGGAAAATCATGAGAGAGAACCGGGTCCAAATCCTATCGCTAGAATACTGTTCTGAAAATTGTTACAAAATTTGTTGCAAAATCTGATTCGTGGGAAACAATATATAAAATCTCCCGAAAAATGTTGTCGGCGAATGAATTGAGGAGGGACAACAAATGTTCAGATGTGATCACTGCAGTTATAAAACAGATCAATCAATGTGCTGGCATTTCGGCGAACTGAATTTTGCTGATACCCTGTTTGGATGCCATAGATACCGTCACACAAACCTGATTGCAAAGAATAAGCAGGTTATAAAAAAGAGCAGGGAATCAAAATAACCGTTTTTCATCGTGGATTATCAAAGATATATTCACTCCCCGAAGGCAAATCAGGGATGAAAAACGGTCGGTGTGATCAGACTGACTCTTTTCACCCTCCTGATAGCCAGTTCTGTCAGAGTGTCTCCCTTCACCTTTCGACAACTTCGATCTTAACCTTGCCTCCTGTTCCAGGATGTTCTGTCCCCTCACCAACAGATCCAGGGTCCACGGGAAATTAACCCCCATAAAACCGGGGGTTGTCAGACGTAAAGCAGCGCTTCGACCGACTTGTTTCCGGTGGAGAATCGGTCATTTGGAATTTTCACTGCCCGATCTGCCAACAGAATGCCGAATAACGTCCGTATCATTGAATGAGATTATACCCGGATTCATCCGTATTTTTTTGTGGTGTTGGAAATGTAATTAAACTTTCATGGAGAATCTGATACACTATGACGAGTCCTGACAAAACACGGAAACAAGAAGATCATAATCGCCATCCGGAGACAGACCCGTATCCCCACCCACCACACCACGCTCAGCATAAGCCAACCCTCGCTTCAGACCACGATCCCCATCATACAAACCCGGATCCAAATGATGAGACTATAAATCATGGTGGTTATGAAGACAGACCACGGCCTCCAAAAATAAATAAAACGAATTTACAACTTGAGCACACTGAACATAAACACCATTCGTAAATGCCTTCTTTTTTTATCCACACGGTTGCTGCCAAATTCCATCGGAACAACACATGTTCAAAACAAACTGCTTTATCAGCCTTTTCTTTTGTCCTGTCTAAAATTCTTTGCAAGAAATTCAAAGGGTTCGAGTACACTATTCTGCAAAAAAAAGATCGGTCTTCTGCCGCAGTCAGGGATTGATATGCTTAATCGTAGCGGCACTCTGATTCTCACGATAATTCCTCATCGCTGGTGGCAGATTCCATGAGCATCAATTGCTGGATTATTTTCTGATCAACATACCAGCGAGAAACCCGACACCTATCGCTACAAGGACAGCAGGGATGGGGTGATCGGTAATCATAGTCTCGACCGGTTCCATTTTTTTATGGAAATCGACTTCCATTTCGTCATATTTTATACCAGCTTCTTTTTTGAACTGGTTCACCTTGGCCTCGACACCATACAGGATGTGCTTGAGATCCTCCCCATGTGTCGATATATCTGCACTCCGCAGCTTGCGGGCTGCCTCCTCCAGAGCGTCGGCAGTCTGGACTTTCAAAATATCAGCACTGGCAACTTTTTCATTTACTATCCGGTTTACGGCTTCATTCGGCACGGTTTTTTCACCTATCCATGATACGGTTTTTTCGTACATTTTTTCCAACTCCGTCCGTTCCCTGGTATGAGGTTCTTCATCATGAAGAGGAAGCATCAGGAAATTGTGCAGATTTTTACCTCATTTCAGAGTAACAGGTTATAATAACGGAAATGTATACAAAAATCTTCCCTGTTGATGCAAAATCTGATGCAAAATCTGATTCGTGGGAACCGATATAATTTCTCGGAAAATGTTGTCGAAGATACACTGAGGATAGGGACAACAAATGTTCAGATGTAATCACCGCGCTGGTAAGGTGTGTTCCTGCAATTAAAACAACTATCCTTAACATTCATGCCCTCTTTTTTCCAGTTTGTATTAACGAAAAGTTCTATCATTATGTTCACAGAGATTTGTGAATTTATCAGGCAGGTTTTCTCATTTGTGTTATCAAGCATTCCAACGATTTACGCAATGTATTGGTACAGTGCCGGATTTTACTATTCATCGGAACGGATAATACCGTTACAAAAGATTCGAACATCCCGACGATGATAGTTTTCATCGCATCTTACCTCTGCTTCTCCAGGCTCGCGTTGTCAGTCGATAACATTAACCTCTCTTACCCTTGTCCCCGATGCCAGATAGAAACGTATGATGTGAATTAACGCAGTATTCTGACAAAGTTTTACCTCACAAAGACTGCCGAATACTTATAATGAAACAAAACTGATTGGTATACTGATAAGAAGCGACCATGGCACTAACGATAAAAATCCTTGACAGCGCTCATGAAAAAGCATGGGACGATGTGGTGCGATCATCGTCCCACAGTACCCTCTTTCACACGGTTGCATGGCTCAGACTCGCCCAGGAACAGACACAATCCGATTTTATTCCCCTGATGTTTTACAAAGGCTCCCAGCTGGTGGGAATTTATCCAGTGTTTGTGCAAAAAAAAGGCATTATTGATGTTGCAGTATCACCCCCGCCACGGTCCTATATCTTATACCTGGGTCCGGTAATTGCAGATTATGACTCATTAAACCAGGACAAAAAAGAGAGTTTATACCTCCAGATCCAGCAGGAAATGGACAACTATATTTTTGGAACCCGGGGATGCAGATACGCCAGAATCCGGACCTCTCCCGGGTTATACGATTCCCGGCCACTGCGATGGTCCGGGTACGCAGTCGATCCTTACTATACCTACCGGATTAATCTGACCGTGGGCATTGACCGGGTATGGGAACGGTTTGAAGGCAAGTTACGGGTTAAGATTAACAAGGCCGTCAAAGAAGGGGTAACCGTACGGATCGGAGATAAGGATGACCTTGATTTTATTCACGATATTTTGTATGCCCGGTATCAGGAGCAGGGTTTCAGCCCTTCTGATAATAAAAAATATCTGCACGCCATTTACGACACATTCTCTCCGGATAACCTGAAAATATTTGTCGCAGAATACCAGGGCCGGAGGATTAGCGGGACAATTAACCTGTGCTGGAAAAATGTCATGTACTTATGGGTCGGAGTCCCGAAATCTGAATTATCAGGAATTTCCCCGAACGATCTGATTAACTGGGAGGCGATTAAATGGGCCCATGCGAACGGACTGGAATACTATGAGGAGATGGATTCGGGAGACGACCCGCGCCTGAGGCATTTCAAATCGAAGTATAATCCTGACCTGGTCATCTGGTATTCTGCCGTTAAATATTCATCGGATGTCTGGAAAGCGGTCGAGACAGTATTTAATTTCATTAAAAACCGGGGTAATTAAGTAATGGTGCTCCTGCAGAGAATATCTGAAGAACTTCACTATATCATGCTCACGAAGTTTCATTTTTTAGCGATGCATATACCCAACTCCCATGTGAAAAGAATTCTCTACCGGCTCAGGGGGTCAAAAATAGGTGCGCAGGTGAATTTTTCCTATGGGGTTTTTTTAGAAGAGCATTTCCCTGAATGTATTACCATTCATGACAAGGTCGATCTGGGTCCCTGTGTGATCATCGTCGCCCATGATTCGAGTTATAAATGTGTATCCTCGGAAAATAAACTGGTCACAAAAGAGGTAATTATTGAACAGAACGTGTATATCGGAGCTGGATCGGTAATTCTCCCGGGAGTCCGGATAGGACACCACTCCCTCATAGGAGCGGGTTCGCTCGTTTCGAGGGATATCCCTCCCAACAGTGTAGCGTTTGGCAATCCGGCACGTGTCCAGTGCACTACCGATGAATGGGTCAGCAAAAAAAGGATGGAACAGTAAGGGTTTAAAAGACAATTTTATCAGGTGACTGATCGAAAAGACGCCTGATTCAAAAAATCTCTTCTTTTTTTCTGTTGAAACGGGCATGAACAGGGATGGTTCTCACCAGATCCATAAAAAATCATAAAACCCTGTAATTTTATGAGGGCTCCCTGCCTCAGTGCCTCTCCGGGGCACGGCGGGGCAGTGCAGTGTTTGCACATATGCTTACCGGCACTGATCCGCTGCGGGGGCGCCCCGTCGGGGGCAGCGGGGTTCATCACAAAAAATTGAGTGGGAAAATCATTCCATTACTCACGTATGTTTAATTCAATTCAACAGGGAAATGTCCTTAGTATTTTCATCCTGTGTTTCTGGGGGCGCAGGCATCGGATGTGTTTAGATGGTAAAAACCTTAGTGAGCAAAAATTGTAAGACTGAATGAAGGTTACCGACCGTCATTTTGCTGGCGATTTCTTTATCCGGATGAGCTGCCTTCTCGCCGTGAGATCCCCCCCTCAACTTTTTTTAAGGACCGGGAATCTGTTTTCAGCATGCAGAAAAACCAGCCGCATCTTCTTAAAATAATCCGGAAAATCCGGGTCAGAACCCCCGATCTGCAGGGTTTTGACTTTCATCTCCCCATAGGGAACAGCGAGTTTCACAACAGAATTTACCGTAATACCCCTGGCCAAACCGGATCCTGGTTCCCATGCCCGTTATTCGAGTATTTTCCAGAAAGAATCCTTGCGGATGATCTTCCCCTGATCAAACTCAAGCAGATCAACCCCGCGCACTTCAATGTGTCGGCCCGACACAGCTGTGCCAATAAGCGTCCATTCAGAGACTCCGAAATCGCCACAGACCCAGTGCCGGTCGTCTCCATAATGCACATCCGGAATTCCCTCAAATCGTTTTGCCAGGCCTGCCCGGACCGCATTCTTGCCGATGTACTGATCGCCGCGAGGCGCCGAGCCTCTCGGCATATAAAAGACGCAATTATCGGCAAAATATCCCATAATGGAATCAAGGTCGTGGCGATTGAACGCTTCAAGGAATCCCTTCAGCAATTCTTTGGAAACATGATCGGACATCCGAAACCTCCCTGAGCGATGCACGCTCGAGACAGATTGATTATTCCTATCATTAATTATAATGTCTCCTGGAATGCCTCAAATTGCCTTAAACGAAAAAAGCACTCACGATCTTAAGAGAATCCTTTTTTGATTTTTTTCTCTGGAGAAACGGGCATGAACATGCATGGTTCTCACCAGATCCATTACAGGGTTTAATGATTTCATGGTTCGGGTGTGAATTCCCGTTCATGTATGTTTCAACAGAGCCGGAAATATTTTAAATTTTTTCGATCAGTTGGTAATTTCTGAGGAGTATCTCCGGCAGGAAAAAAGGTGGTGGCACTCCACGATGCATCGCGATTTATTACTTCAGAGGCTATAACCTGTTCTTCCATGGATTTCATTAAATAATGTTAAGTCGCATGTACCGGGTACACGTTTTGAATACGATGCCGGAACAACGCCCTGAAAAAGAAAAAAATACCTCAGAGATCCGTATCGCATTAGTCATTGCAATAATTTTTGGCATATGCATAGCGGTGGGAATATTTGTTCTCGAAATCCGCACGGAAAGATTCTCGGCGATCTATATCAATCCCGATACCTATTCCAATTATCCTGAAAACGGGTTGGTATCCTTTGTCTATGGACTCACTTCCAATGAACTGGTAACCATCAGCTATACCGTTACCATCCGGGCCGGAGAAACCCTGATAGAAACAAAACAGGTTGTACTGGCACCCGGAGAGACCTATGAAGAAAGAAAAGTAATCCAGCTCCCGGACGACGCGGTCTATCCGGTAAAAATTTCCGTGCAATACCGTACACCCCTGGAGAGCAACGAAGTATTTTTCCGGGTAAGAAACACGACCGGTTAAATAGTATACAATACGTTTTTCCTTCCCGCTTGTTATGCCTCCAGCCGTTCCCTGACGGGACACACCCGGCTGCTCTTCATTATTCCAATCATGTTCCGGTAAAAACTATTTCGACACACTCCCCCTTTTCCATGACCGTTGTTTTAATTTCACAGGATTCCTGGTCGCAACCGATGATCGTGGCTTTCTTCACCTCGTTTATTTTCATCGACTCAGGAAAATGTATTCTGATATAATGCTGCTCTTCTTCCGGATGAGGGAATATCTTCAGGAGCGTACCCTCATAATTCCAGTCCATGGTACTTTTTTCCCGTCTTGTCCACCATTCATAGATCTGGTGTGCAGTCCCGATCCAGGCATTCCGTTTTTGAGCATAATCAAGCATTTTTATGTAATCAGCTGCCCAGCCGGGGAATTCATGCTCGTTGAAAACAGAGTGGTGCCATAATAAGGTTAACACCCCGTGCGAAAATTCGACGTGGTCATAAAGACGTAAAAACGTATCCCACGGCTGATGGTTCCGGAAATAGGGTAAATCCTCAATGGCAAGGGGGATCTGCAACATGGCGAGACTCCGGTTCTCTCCGGCATACCAGGGCCGGAAGGGAAACGAAATCCCCCACCGGAAACCGAGGCAGTCATTAAACCCGAGCGTTGTGTCGTAGGAAAGCCCCGCTTTTTCCTGGTTTAACCATGTATCGGGGATTTTTAAGTTGAGGTTATGCTGGCGGCCCCCGGTGACCGGTGAGCCGAGGGCGTATTCCAGCGCCGCTTTTTCACCTTTCAGCTTCTCTACGTCCAGGTAAGAATAAAATGAACCATGGAGCCCGACCTCCCATCCTCCGGCATGTAACGCCGACAGGAGATCCCGGACGTTTTTATCGTTAAAATTATACCGGCGTCCTGCATGTCGCCATGTTTTTCTGTCGGATAGTAAGACTTTACCGGTCTCTTTGAGAAAGTAAAACGACGATGTTACCCCCCTTTCACCTTCAATACGGGTAATTTCATCAAATGTCCAGTAAGGTTCATGTCCCCTGATTTTTTCAATAAACGAGTGAAACTGGGACACAAGACCCGCAAAATTTCCCTGCCGTATCAGTTTCAGCGGATACGAAACCCACTGGTAGGTTTTTTTTACTTCATCGACGTCATGCGTGAGACATACCGCACAGGTTTTTCCTTCCGGCCAGAATGATGTATGCACAAGCGGTGTTTTGGTTGTTTTTTGGGCGATCCTGATACATGAAAATAAAAAATCACAGTAATAATCGGTAAAAGGAAGCGCAACGATCTCGTTTTTCTTCTCCTTCAGGCTGACCAGAATTTTTTCCATATACCCGCCCGTGATCAGGCCGAGGTGGGAAAAAATGTCAAGACTTATGATAATGTCGCCATGCCGGATTACTGCGCAGGGATAGGAAGATGTTCCGTCCGTCCAGGTGAGCAACACCTCGCCCTGGTTGCTGAGATCTGCAGGTCTCTGGAAAACGGGGAGCTTCGCACCTTTCCAGGTAATCCAGCCATGGATCTGATGATCAACAACCAGCGGGGTTTCCGGTCGCATTCTCTGGATAGGAATCTGGTTCCCAACAGAACCCGCCGGGAACCCGAACAGGGTCAGGAAATAGTGTAACCCCTGATCGGAACTGGCGGTATCTGCTGACTGGATAACAACGTTCATAGGTTTTTTGCACAGGTTATATTTTCAATGGTACATGGGATAGTACCAGTCTTCGTTTGCCTTCCCTGCCGTAAACGGGGATATCCTGAACGAATTCTATGGCAATACGGACATCCGGACCGGCACGCTTCTGGATCTCATTCCTGATATGGTGTAACTCCTCATCAGTGAACTGCTGGTTTTTGATGATCTTTACCGTGAGATGATCAAGGGTGTCCTGGATCACCTGGAACTGGTCGACACCTGCCATGTATTCGAAGAGGATCACAAAATATTCAACCACGATAAAATCCCCGGACGGTGTCATGATGATATCGCTGTCGCGGCCTTCAACCGACTTCATCAGTGACAGTCCTCTCCCGCAGGGACAGGATTCATCCGTATAGGTCCCGATATCCTTTATGTCATACCGGATCACCGGCATGGCGAAATTATCGAGGTTGGTAAATACAATCCTCCCGCGTTCACCGGGAACGACCTGTTCTCCCTCTTTTAAAAATTCCACAATGACATCTTCATCGCTGATATGGTACCCGTTATGTTCTTCGCACTCAAAGGATACTGCCGTGCTTTCGCCACCATAGGCATCGAATACCCTGCAATTGAATTGTTTTTCAATAACATTACGGTACTGGGGAAAGAGCATCGAGCCCGTTGTCGCAACCGTTGCACCCTGATATTGGATATCATTTTTTTCCATGAGTTTTGCCATCGTATACATGTGCGATGCATAGTTCCTGATTATTTTCGGGTTAAATGCACGGATTTTTTCCATTTCCTGCGCAATGGTGGTATCAGTAATACCCATGGCAAAGACATATTTTGTCTGCAATACCCGGTCCTGAATTTTTTTGACCATGGATGTCCGGGGGTTGAGGCTGATTTTTACGTAAGGATCACCCAGCTGAAAACCAGCCCAGCTCCAGCAGCGGAATGTCTGGGCCCACCCGGCAGAATATGACCTCTTGTCGATATAATATTTCAGCGGCTCACCTGTCGAACCACTGCTGTGCGATTCGATCCTGTCCGATGGGCGGGTATTCCTGGCAATAAGATCGGGCAGGTTTTTCCGGATGTCATCTTTTGTCAATACCGGAATTTTTTTCAGATCTTCCTTTGTTTTAATATTCTCGGGGGTGATACCGCGTTGTGAAAAAATCCTGTGATAGTAGGGCACATTGTCATAGGCATGACGGATAAGCATCCTCAGTTTTTTGTTCTGCAGTTCCGCGATCTGGTCTTTTGACCACCACTGGGATTTGTTTAAAGCTGCAAGGTGCTGCTGAATGGTGGTACCCGAGTACCATTCAAGCGCCGGAAATACCAGGGTCCGGAACACTGAGCTATACATTGTTTCTCCGGTACTGTTCCCTGCTTTCCGGATAATGTTCAACGAAATCCGTCATCCATGCAGCGACATCGACCTTATCGTTAATCAGGGTCTCACGTTTCTTCTTCCATTCCTGTTTTGCCTGGCTGTTTTCGAGCAATTCGACTGCTTTTAAAAAAGCCTCGTCCTGGTCGGCAAAGAAATGGAGGAGCCCGTACCTGTCGCGGAACTCCCGGAAGTTACCGCAGAAGGTACCGGTCGCAACGCCATCCCCGTTTGCCTCCACATGAATAGACGGTGTTCCAAGCACAGCTGCCTCAGCTGCCATCGTCCCCCCTTCCCCGATATAGAGGTCGGCATAGTACAGGACTGAATGCATGTCTTCCGGTGGTATCTTCACGCGGTATTTTTCAAGACGGTCACCCAGCGGCCTTTCTGAGGTGATAAACACCCTGCCATACTTTTCCAGGGATTCGATAAAATCAAGTTCCTTGCCCCGGTGTATGCCATGAAGCCGGGTGTCATGGGAGGCGGCCCAGGAAATGAACCGGACGATGATAAATTTTTCACCCGGCGAAATCCCCAGCCTCTCTACAACAGCATAATCGGGATGGAAATGGTTGGGATGAAGGTAGGCAAGTTCCTTGAAACCAGCGAGTTTTACCTGTTTTTCCGGGTTGACCTTTTCCATAAAGCAGGACGGTGTCAGGATGACGTCGGCAAAGGGAAAGGTCAGGAGACTTGCGATCCCCACATTCTCCGTGTCGGTAAAGATGATGGATGGTTTTCCCAGGAGTTTTCCGGCATGGACCACGTAGGGATTGTGGACGCCCATCAGAATATCAGCCCGGAATTCCTTTGCGATCCGGTACACGGTATAATCGACGGAAAAAAGCCCGAATGCCTTGTTCAGCATGCCTTTTCTCAGTTCACCCCTGCTGACATAGTCAAATCCATAGGCTTTAAGGAGAGCATGCGTGACTTCCTTGTCCCGTGCGGTAATTTTTACCACATGTCCGTCTTTTTCCAGGTTTCGTATCAGGTACTTAAAAAAATGGACATGGGCAGGATGCCCGATATCGATGAGCACTCTCACGGTATTTTCGCCTCTCTACATAACCCACTTGATAACTTCAAATGCTTCGGCATAGGTTTCTTCAATCTGGGTCCCGCGGGTAAGGGCAAGTCCCCGGATAAAGTCGGGGTTTATGTATGCCCGGTCTTTCTGGGTCTCATAGCAGGCAAGTGCAGCAATCTTTTTCTGGATATGGATCTCCCGCAACGAGACAAATGCATGGGTGTTGAAGGTGATGTTATTCCAGGGTTGTTCGTAGCCGAGGATGGTACATTTCTTGAAGGCCCGCATGGTCTCTTCAACGGTGGTCTTATGGTCCTGGTGGGTGTCAGAGCGGGAGGGAGTGAATACGATGTCCGGGCGAATCTTATTTCTCAGGCGGATGAGCGTATCAAGAATCTCCTGCCGGAATTTCGGGAACTCCCGCACCTCAAAACCAAAGAGGATCGGCTGGTGTATCCCCAGGATCTTTGTTGCCGATTTTACTTCCCGGGAGAGAATGTCAGGAGGATATTCCGGGGGTATGGATTTTTCACAGCAGGAGAGGGCGACGTATTCAACGGTGTTACCCTCCTCAATAAACCGGGCGATTGACCCCCCGCAACCGAGTTCTCCGTCATCTGTATGCGGGCTGATAATCAGGATTTTTTTTGGCACAGTCAAACCTCTAATCCCCTGAGTATGTGGTACACGCGGGGTACGTCTTCAGTTTTTATATCATTAATGAGGTCGTTTTTATAATTAATATCTGCCCTGAATATGTTCACCCCATTGGCTTCTGATATATCGGCATCGTCCAGTGCCCTTTTCCACAGCCCGGCAATTTCAGTGAAATCCTGGTTGAACAGGATATCGATAAAAGACGGGACCGTTACAAAAATATGTCGTGTAATAACCGGCCAGTTATTAGCATTATTATACATTCCCACCAGCGTATTCACTATCTCATAATCTTTTTTCTGTTGTGCCTCCTTGAGTTTTCCGGCCAGGAGACGGGATTGCTGGCAGATCATCTCGTTCAGGGAAGGCCCGGACAAATCCCCGGGTGAAAGCATGAAGGTTTTCATCAGGTTCCGGAGGGCCGATGCATGGGTCATACCAAGATAGAAATCCTGGGATCGCCAGGCAAGTGAAACCGGGTGGTGAAACGCAAGCTCATAAGAAACCTGATCTGCGATCAGGCCATACTGTAATGATCCCCCGGTCCCCGAGATAAACAGGGTATCTCCGAGCCCCTCTGCCATGACAACATTTCTCGTAACGGCATTAAAATCCATGTCAGCAAAATATTCGTCGAGGTTGTTAAACCCGGTATCAAAGCTCAGGTGGAATTCTTTTTTGCAGAGGGGACAGGATCCATCGAAAGATAAGGAATCCTTAAGAAACAGGTTTACTTTTCCTCCGCATCCGCAATGGTACCAGAACGGGACATGTGATTCATCTACCGGGGGAATAGACAACCCTTTTTCGTTGATTACCCGGTTATAGATCCGGTTGAATACCTGCATGTTTTGTAAAATTTTTCTTGACTCGTCAATGAACAACTTCTCCTTTTGCATGTCCGAATAGAAAAAAAACAGGAGATCCAGGTCGAGTATCTCATGACAGATTTTTGCAAACGCAAACCCGTTGAGCTCGGCAAAATTGCCAGCCAGACCATAACTTTCCCACAGTATTTCAATGATCTGGTCCATACGGGTCTTGAAAATTGTTTTTTTATCGGGGAATCTGCCTGAAATTTCCGTATAACATTTTTCGATTTTCTGTATCTCTGTCTGCCAGGTCTCAGAAGGCGGCTTACAGACATTACAGAAAGATTTCATGCGGTCGGTATCCGGAATCCTGAAACCAATCGCCTCCACACCTTTTTTATTGAGGGCGGGAATCTGATTCCGGGACAATAACCGGGCCGTTGACAGGTTTCTGTCGGGAAAACCGAAAAAAGCAATGGATGAACTTCCCTGTGCCGTTAATTTCTCCTTTATGTCCGCAAGAAGAAATGCTTTTTTCCAGGTCCCTGCATGGGGAAGAAAATTAGGCTGGTGACCGGACTCAAGGATTATTGTATTGTCTGATTCAATTTCAGGTCTGGTTATCCTGATTTTTGCTCTGGTTAAGAATTTACAAGACACCTCTGATAACCGTACAGCATTCTGGTACTGGTGAGGACGTAAGACATGATAATTCCGGAGACCGGAGATAAAATTCTCCCGGGTAACATTTTTCATGAGCAGATGCATGTTTATGTTTAACTGACAAATATTTTCTCCCGCATGCATGGATAAACGCGACAATACGGGAGGATCTTGGAAAAATCCGGATTGTGCCTGTTCTCTCTCTGAATCCTTGTACAATATCCTGTATATTTCCGGGAATTTTTAAGTAATCTCTGGTATCCCTTCAAGGTACCGGGAAGAAATATCCCGCATCCATATACATAAAAACCTTAAAAACGAATTTTGGTACTTACCCTTTCATCATGATCATTGAGCATATCATCTACTCCGCCGCACTCGCAATCCTTGCCGGTATGGTTTTTTATAAATATACCGGGAGGGATCCTTCATGGATAATCATCATCTCCTCCATTGCCCCGGATCTGGATGTATTAGCAAACCCTGTTCTCCGCAGGCTCGGGATCAGATTGCTTCTTGACGGGAGTTCGATCCAGCACGGTACATTCCACAATATTGCGTTCATGGTTGTTTTTGGCATCGCCGTGGCATTTTTACTTCATCCGCTCGGCCTGAAATTCTTTGATTCATTATTTTTTGCCGTCATCGGGTTCGGGGCTCACCTGTTTGAAGATGCGCTTGTGTACAATACAGGGTGGAAGATTCTCTGGCCGGTTTCATCGGAACCCGTGGGTTTCGGATTAATCCCGGGATGGATTAATGAGGAAAGTTATCGGGCGGATTTCTTTCACATCGCTAATTCTGAAGTGCTGATCATCGGGTTGCTGCTGGTGCTTGTCGCCTTCCTCATACGGACGTATTATGAAAAGTCCTCGTCCTGGATTCGGTGGTACATGCCGGAAGCGCTCTACGGGAAAATATTCAAAGGAAAGTGTCGGGAATCGTAACGGCATTTGTTCAATACAGGCCGATGGTAATCAGCAATTTCGTTGAAACTGATGCAAAGCGTCTTTTTTTTATTTTAGTCCCCGGGTGCGCAACCACGATGAAAAGGTGATTATTCGGTTTGCATGGTCATATTCCCGGCGAGGAAAAATCTCACATTTATGCAATGTCCCTGTTCACTCAGACACTCCCGGGGACTCGCTTCTGGCTCGTGCCCGCCACTGTGGCGTGTCCCCTCGGGAGTGATAATTCCAGAGAAGGTAATACAACACCATCGCAAAGCGCAGGGGCGGACGGGGGGACAGGCACAGTCCCCTCCGTAAACAGGTGCTTTTCAAATTGTCGAAAGCTCAGGGTTTCCGATGAAAATAAATTAAACGGATGAGTGTAATGGAATGTTTATTCCACATAATTATTTGCGATGAACCCCGCCGCCCCCGAAGGGATGCCCCCGCGGCGGATCAGTGTCTCTAAGCAAAGTTGTAAACACCGCACTGCCCCACCGTGCCTCGAAGAGGCCCTGAGGCGGGGAGACCTCATAAGATTACCTAGGTTAATGATTTTCCATGGCTGGGTGAAAACCATTCTGTTCATGCCCTTTTCCCTACGAAACACTGCACAAATCCATTATTCCTGGGAAGTGCCAATCCCGCTATTGCGATGACCTGCGCTGCCCCAAAAAAGGACGCCCCCGCGGCGCTTCAATTTCCCTGAAGACTCCGCCCCTGCAAGAACCGTTACGGATGCCATTCGTACCTTCACAATTTTCCATAGTGGGTGAGAACCATTCATGTTCATGCAATTTCTGCAGTATACCATCTCTGGAGAAAATCCCGATCTTATATGGGTAATGGATATCCAGGTTGCTTACGGATTTCCATGGATATCATTTCGGGGGATGCCACAGGGGCGGGGGCAAGGCCCCCAGGAACGTTAGAAAATAATGACGATTTTTCAATTCTTATCTCTACACCGTACCCCGGGAAAATGAATCCGGTGCACCGTTATAGATAAGTGATTTTATGGATGCCAGTTCTTTTTTGAAATCCCCGGATCTTGGTACGTATGCATCGGCACCATCGCGACGGGCCTGATCGATCAGGTCATCTTTACCTCTTCCGGAATAAATGATGAACAGCCCGTCGTACCCCGTATTCCGTGCAGCCCTGACAAATACCCCGCCGTTCATGACCGGCATCCGGTAATCTGAGATCACCACGGCAATCGGTCGATGCTTCAGGACCTCAACGGCATCCCGGGCATCGTCGCATGCCGTTATATCAAAGTTCCCGATATCCTTAAAGGCGAGCTGCATCAGGTCGAGCATGTCAGGATCATCATCGACAAGGAGGATGGGGATCACGGGGTAACCTCCGGTGCGGGTCTGGTCCGGTCAGTGTTCACCCGGGGAATCCTGAAACTCCCCAGCGGGACCCTGATCTCAAACCGGGCACCTTTCCCTGCCACACCGTTTTCCTCGAGGGTCATGCCGGTGATGGACAGGATTTCCCGTGCCAGGAAGAGACCAAACCCGCGGTTGCGGACCATACCGGGTTCAAAAATTTCTTTTTTCATTTCTCCGGGTATCCCCACGCCGTTATCTTCAATAACTATGGAAAGTCCCTGCTCCGTGGGCGTGCACCGCACAATGATTTCCGTTGCACTCTTCCCATGGATCCGGGCATTCTCGACAATATTGGCAAAGACCCGGGTAATCTGGGGATCAGAATAGATCTCATACGGGCCAACATCAAACCTGAACACGATGCCCTGCGAGTCGAAATTACGGGAAACTCCGTGGATAATATCCTCGACAGCAAACCACTGCGGGGGCTGCATACCGAGGTCCTTGAAATCACGCGTAAACTGGACCAGCTTGCCGATCGTTTTTGTTGAAACCTCCAGCCGCTCAAGATGTTCAAGCAGTGTGGTATCGGCAGTCATGGTTTTTGCCCGGTCGATATAACCGAGAAGCACCGATACCCGGTTGAGGATGTCGTGCCGGGTCAGGCTGGAGATAAGGTTTAACTTGCGGTTCACCTGCCGCAGCGCCTCCTCTGCAGCCTTCCGCTCGGAAATGTCGAGCTGGGTCCCGGTCATCCGCACGGGTTTACCTTCTTTGTTCCGTTCCGTTACCTTCCCACGGATTAACACCCAGGCCCAGTGACCGTCTTTATGCATCAGCCGTGTTTCGCATTCATAAGTGGCAGTTTCTCCGGCAAAATGCTTCTGCAGCAATTCCCGGGACTTCTGCAGGTCATCGGGATGGGTCAGCGCTGATAACGTTTCGGTGGTGAAAGGCGTGAGTTCCGGCAGTATGTAGCCAAGCATCTCTGCCCAGCGATCGTTAATCACGAACTCGCCGCTCTGCACCCGCCAGTCCCAGAGCCCCACACCGGACCCCTCGATTGCCAGGTTGAGTTTTTCCTCGCTCTCCCGCAACGCCTCCTCACCGTTCTTGAGGCCTGTGATGTCTTCGATCAGCCCCGTGATGCCGGTTATTTTCGTTCCTTCGAGAAGTGGCTGGGCGATGATACGGCCCCAGTGGATGGAACCGGTATTGTCCACCATCTTAAAATCACTCGGGCTGAGTTTTCCCTCCTGGGCCTCCTTTAATTTCTCCCCGAGGATGTGCCGCTGCTCTGACGGGACCAGCGTATAGAAATATTTTCCGTTCAGTTCCTCCGAGCTGTACCCAAGGACGTCCTTTATGACAGGACTTACGTAGGTAAACCGGCCCCGGGTGTCCGTGGTGAAAATGATATGGCTGATGCCTTCGACCAGCGAGCGGTGTTTTTCCTCGGATTTCCGGACCAGGTATTCTGCCTTCCGCCGTTCGGTTACATCGGAAAGGATAACGACAAAGCCGTTCGGTTTCCCGGCAGAATCAGGTATGGTTGAAACACTTACTTCGGCACAGAATGCGGTACTGTCCTTTGCTATCAGGCGGCATTCCAGGTATTTTGTGAAACCTTTCTCCAGGGTCTTTTTCAGGTGCTCCCTGCTGCTCTGGAGATCCGTCGGGGTAACATAATCAAAGAAATTTTTCCCAATCAGGTCATCGTTACCTGAATATCCCAGCATTGTCGCTGCCTGGATATTTCCCAGTTTTATCATACCTTCAAGATCCAGGACAAGTATGCCATTCGGGGAAGTTTCGATAATCGTACGATAGTGCAGCTCACTTTCCTTAAGTGCATCATCGGCTTTTTTCAGTGCTGAAACATCTGAAACGACAAACAGCCCGTAGATGAATATCCCCTGTTCATCGATACTGGGAGATGCGGACAGCCACGTAAATGCAGGTGTCTTGTCCTTTTTCAGGAATACCAGTTCGAAGTGTTCATTGTTTCCTTTTTTTATCCGGGAAAATTTTTCTTCAAGATATGGCTGGTCCCGGGAACTGACAAAGGAAAACACGGATCTGCCCAGCATCTCGTCAGAGGAGTAGCCGAGAATTTCAGACATCTTCCGGTTTACGAATGTGGTGTTACCTTCCGGCCCGAATGTCCAGATACCCTCCTGTGCAAGTTCAATGAGGGTCTGGTACCTCCGCTCGCTGTCCTCAAAGGCATCCTTTACTTCCTGGTGGTTTTTGATCTCCTTTTTCAGGCTCGTTGAGGTTCTGGTCAGTTCTTTCGTGCGATCCAGAACCGTTTTCTCAAGGTCACGCTGGTATTGCTTGATTTCGGTGATATCATCAAGAATAACCAGGACTCCCCGTTTTCCGTTTTCAAGGATACTGGGAGCAAACTTTGCACGGAAATATCCTGTTTTCTCCCCGTTGTGCACCTCAATCTCTTTTAAGATATCTTTTCCCTGGGTGCATTCCTGTAATGTCCTGTTAATGTCGGGGAGGGACAGCAGGAGCAGGCCAGCCCGTTCTACCGGTTTTCCTACAATATCTTCGGACGATTTTTTTTCAAAATCCAGCACCCGTTCATTGACGTACTGTATGACAAAATCATCATCGAGCACGAAGATAAAATCCGAAGAGAGGCTGAGTATCGATGATATCGGGATCCTTTTTGTAAGGGAGTATATTTTTGCCGACCCGATGACCTTGAGCTCCACAGCGCCTGATATGCACAATACATCCAGATATTTCGCCACCGAATTGCGGTTTATGTCAATGGCATGGGAAATTTCGGTGACGGTGTATCCCTTGGTACTCCCCCGGAGAAAATTTTTTATTTTGGTGAGTTCCCGGTCGTAAGGGTGGGTTTTAATCTGGGTGAGGTCTCGGTTTTCGGTTGTCATAAAACTCCCCTTAATAATTATGAGGTGTATTTTTTCATAAACCTATATAAATATTAGTAGTACTGCAAGGCATATACTTTTTTTCCCCCTTTATGCTTTTAAAAGATGAAAATGGAGTATTTAAACCATTTTTAAAAAAAACAAGGAAACAACGCCAATCATGGTTTAGCACACAATAATTGTTCAGAATATTTTCCGGGAAACCCTTTTCGCCCGCTCTGTAATTTCAATTCAATCAGCATAAATATTGTCTGATTTTATGATACTACGATGTTGCACGAGATAACGATCCTGGAAGCGCTTTTTCTGGGACTTGTCCAGGGGTTCACGGAGTGGCTACCCATATCAAGTTCAGGGCACCTCGTTATCTTCCAGGCGCTGCTGAATGTTTCTGTACCATCGGAATTTGATGTCGTGATCATGACGGGGACCATCGTTGCGCTGATCCTGTATTTCCGAAAAAAAATCCTCTCTTTGTTCACCGGCCTGCTTGGCGGTGAGCGCAATGCCATCAACTACATTATCCTGATATTACTCACCGGAATTCCTACCGGGATTATCGGTTTTGCCGGAAGGCAGTTTTTCAAATCCCTGTACGGTCAGCCGGTCGGTGTCAGCATTCTCATCATCATAACCGGCATCTTTCTCCTGATTGCATCGCGGCAGAAAAAACAGGATGCACAGATAACGAGGAAAAGTGCCCTGCTTATCGGTATCGCCCAGGGCATTGCGGTTGCCCCGGGCATTTCGCGGTCCGGGAGCACGATCGGGACTGCGATCCTCCTGGGGGTAAAACCGCGGGACGCAGCTGAATTCTCGTTTCTTATTGCCATTCCCGCCATGATTGTTGCAACTCTTCTGACATTCATGGAGGTCCCCTCTGCGGGTACTGGATTCACGCTTCTATTTGTTGCAATTATCGCCGCATTTGTTGCCGGCTACGCAAGTATCGGTGTCTTTATGAGGCTGCTGGATGAGAACCGCCTGTACTACTTCGGTCTTTATTGTATCATGGCAGGAACGACCTTTGCCATTCTCACCCATCTGGCAGGTTACTGAACATACCGTACCCTGCTGTTTGAACTCTCACTTCTGTCGTTTCAGAAAAGACCGTTATCATCCTTAATGGAGTGTTTCAGATTTTTTACCCAATCCGTCACTTTGACCCTATCAGGGGTAGCACTTATGGATGCAATGTCACCGTGATCTTTCTTATCCGATTATTCAGATTCATGGTGTTTTTAATTTTCCATGAAAATCGTAGAATTTAATGAGAGGTCCCCGCCTCAGGGCCTCTCCGAGGCACGGCGGGGCAGAAAGTTTCTGGTACTATTCGGATTACTGATCCGTCGCGGTATACTTTCAGGGGCGGCTGCAGTTTATCCTTTGGGTATAGTGCCATTTTAACAACCAACTCGTAAAGGAAATAACGAGAGAAAATATAGTCAGAATATTGTTCNNGTTCCAAAATTCAGATCGAAAAAGTGTTACAGCATAGGGACCAGATGCAGACGCTCCAGGGGCTTCGCCCCGCCACTATGGCGCCCCAGTTGCGAGGGTGTTGTATAACCCGGAATCAGGAATACCGGTAATACAGATGAATCGCATGCGCCTCCGCCCCCAAAGGGGGCAGAGCTGGCGCAAGGGGGGCGTCCATTAAAACAAAAAAATTAGTCGCTGAAATGTGACTATACCTATCCGTTTTTCGAACCGGGACTCTGAAAGTTCGATTGAATCTGAGTAACTGTAGAATTTTTTGTTTCGGATCCGCCGCGGGGGCGTCCCGTTTTGGTGTGGCGGTGTTTATTGCATATTCATAGACCCGCCTTTTCCTGTTCTTTGTGATTCGTATGCCCTTCCGCGATTTAAAATCTCTATGAAAAATCGAAGAAATTTATGAAAGTCACCCGCCTCAGGGTCTGTCTGAGACGCAATGGGTCATAAGGTTCAGAACGTTATAGTCTGATCAGCCCAGGCCGCATCTGTTCAGGGTGAGCGGCAACGTATCCTTTTTTCGAACAGAGAATCTGGTTCGACCGAATCCTGAGTAAATGGCCCGGGTGATAGCTGCGGTGAAACGTGGAGCTACCCATGTAAGCAGGCTCATACTGAGTCCCTGTTTCTTCTGGTTCAGGACCGGAATACTACGAGATCACAAACTATTGGTGTGAAATTACCTGATGGTCAGAATTAAAAAAAGGTATTTAGTCCTCTTTTGTGCTCTTGATGAAGAGAACGGCACCAATGAGACCGACGATTAACGCAGCCGGGAGGGCCATTGTCGGGAACTCGGGGACATTCGGAGTCGGTATGACCTCACTTCGCCCGTTCATGGTATAAATATCCCCGGATCCACTTCCCTGGAAGTTTACATCTACCTGTAGTATGTTCCAGGCAGTTGCTGAAACCGGTCCCGCAACGGGGCCCTCGTTGAACGGTCCCACGGTATTGGATGACGGGGGATTGGGTAATATTGCCGATGTTCCGAGATCGAGCCCGATGTCACTCCGGACAGCTCCATCGAAAAGCGTCGTCACCTGGATTTCGTCGGTCCCGTCATTATCATTGAACGGGGCCAACAATGGCACAGCAGTGAGGGTAACCCCATTGATACCGCCATCGGTAGTGCTCGCCGAGAATGAACTTTCAACAACATTCGCTCCGATTATCGGAATAATCGGGGTGAAGAAGGTGAATCCAAATGAACTCGGAGCACCCGTATCAATGATAGCCAGACCATAGGTTATGAACGGGTCCTCCTTGTAGGTGACAACGACATTCCTGATTTCATACTCATCAGTAATGATAGGGGCGGCTAGCTCATAGACACGCTCAACATTGTCATCGACTCCTTCGGTCGATGCAAGAACTACCGAATTTTCGTCCAGATTTATGGGGATTCCGTTAATCACAAGTCCAGGCTTCTCAAGTGCAGCTACCGGACTGATTGCCAGCAGCATGATTATCAAAGTAATAACTATCCAAGTTTTTCTCATGCCTTTCATCTCCGAAAGATAAATGCCTATAATCCTATGATGATATAAAACTAACGCTGCAAGGCATTGGTGCATTGCCTAAGTATATACTATAATCAAGCTATATCTATGGATCTCTTTGGGATAATGTGTTAATTGTAACATAGGTATAGCGATTTTTGGTCGTTCATCTGACCTGATGATATAACATTCCTGAACATTCAAGCGAAAAACATTGTTGTCAGGGATAGAATCGGTTCCCTTGCCTTTCTGTTTATGCCACCACTCACAATATAACCTTCTGAACATACTGCCACGTGGAGAAAACATGGGTAGAGGACACCCCGAATTCCCCACAAGGTCGGGCGCATAATCATTGGTGCATCAAAAACCATCAATAAAAACCGGTTTCCTGTTAAAAACAATGCGAGGGATGCGATTCGAACGCATGAACCTCTGCAGGAATGGATCTTAAGTCCATCGGAGTTGGCCGGGCTTTCCTACCCTCGCATGATTCGTTAATGATGGAGTTGCGCTTTGATATCTTAAGTCCTTAGTACTACTGGACAAAGGTATCCCGGCGCTCTGAATTATTAACCTTACAACTAAAAAAAAAGATGGGGTGGCCGGGCATGTCCGGTCTGCTGTCCGGACCTGTATCACTCTCCCAGGATGCGACGGTAGAAAGCAACATCCAGGCGAGCCTCCTCTTCGTCAACCAGGAGCCGGCCGTCATACCCACTCCGGAATTCCCCTCGACACTGGTTCCCCTGGTAATGCTCTCGGCAATGGCAGTGATGGTATATACGTTGCGGAGAAAAGACAGGTAACCGGATCCTCCCCTTTTTTCCTTTAAAAATCTGGTTCTTTTATGGATAAGGAGAAACGGGCATGAACGGGAATGGTTCTTAAACCCAACCATGAAAAATTGTGAAGGTTCGACTGGCACCTGCACCAGGCTCATGAGAGAACAGGGCCTGAGTTTTTTTGGTAATTGAAGCGCCGCGGGGGCGTCCCTTTTTGGTGCAGCACAGGTTATCGCAATAGCGGCACTTCCCAGGAGTACTGGAGTTGTGCAATTATTCATAGGAAATCCTCAAAATATTGTTCTTAACGCTCTTTTTTGGACTACGGCATGGAATACCTCCGCCCCCGCCGCTGTGGCACACCCCCCTGGTGCGATAACTCCAGAGAAGGTAATACAACACCATCGTCGTAAGGGACTGCACCACAAAGGACACCCTACAATCGCAGGAGTATTGAAGAAGGACAATCAAAGAATGATGAGTTACCCATGAGTATGTTAAAACTTTCCGGATGGGTCGAGGTTGACGGCCGGCGACTGACCCTGAAGGAAATCGAATCAGTCCTGAACAAAAACCCCCGGGAGATCCTCAGGTTTGGCGGAGAATTTTTCTTTGCCGGGTCCGGGTGCCGTGCCCGGGACCACTTCGGGATCATGCCGGGCAACTGCCCGAAAGGGACCCTTATCTGTGATGGTGAGATGAAGGGGGCGATCAATCCTCCTGTTCCCGACCTGCCCCTTGAAGAGGCGATCGTTACTGCGGTGGGACTGCGCAGTGACGAGGGCATAACTGCGCTTTCGGGAGGGGTGGACTCGACCCTTGTCGCCCGTCTTGCCGGGCGTGAGTGCGTGGCAGTCGGGCTTGAGGGTTCCCACGATCTCGGCCAGGCACGCCATGCCGCCGATGAGCTCGGGCTTTCCCTGGCCTGTGTCACGATTACGCCAAAAGAGATCGGTACTGCCCTCTCTGCGGTCATCGGGGTAATCCCGGTGAAGGACCCGGTCAGCACCAGTATCGCCCTCACCCAGTACTTTATTGCCCGCTATGCAGGACAGCAGGGCTACCGGCGCGTCATCACCGGGCAGGGGGCAGATGAACTGTTCGGGGGGTATACCCGGTACCTTACCACGACGACCCTTGAAGAGGATCTCGAGCGCGATTTCCTGGGCCTTGAACTCCAGGCTGACCGCGACCAGGCCGTTGCTGCACTCCATGGCGTGTATCTTTCCCTGCCGTACATGGACGTGCGCGTAGTGCGCGCTGCACGTGCAATCCCGGCCGAATCAAAGGTGCAGGGGGGACGGCGGAAGATCCCGCTCCGGCAGGTCGCAGAACGCCATATCCCCGAAGAATTTGCCTGGTACGAGAAGAAAGCGATGCAGTACGGGAGCGGCATCTGGAAGGAGCTGCAGAGGCTTGCCCGTAAAAACGGTTATAAAACGTCCATACAAGATTACATAGACCACATTAGCCGGGTGGAACATGGCCACTGAACAGGAAGTATACCATATCGCAGAACTTGCCGACGTCGGCATCAATACCGAGGAACTGGGTACGTTTACCCACCAGTTCAATGCAATTCTTGAATACTTTGACGTGCTCGACCGGGTCTCGGGAGATACTGCAGTCACCCGCGATCTCTGCAATGTCCTGCGGGAAGACGAGACAGAACCCTCCCTCCCCCGCGAGGAAGTGCTGCGGAACGTTGCGGCACAGGAAGACGGGTTTATCAAAGCGCCACGGGTGATGTAGTGGGAGACAACGAGTGCTGTTTTGAACCGGAAGACCGGTATAATGCCTTCCTCACCACCTGTAAAAAAGTCACGCACGGGTCAGGAAAGCTC
>DADT01000020.1 GCA_002495065.1 Methanoregula sp. UBA471
AGGCGCTGGAGAAGTGGGGGCATTATAAACCGAAGTAAAATGGAATTCCCTTCACAATTTTTCCTGAGCAATGCAGATATCCGGTGTATTCCGGTTCGAAATGCATTTATTCAGTAGAGGACCAGGGTTTTCAACAAATATTTAACACGTATTAACGGAGGGGACAGTGCCTGTCCCCCCCGGGCCGCCCCTGCGCTTTGTGATATGTGCGTATTACCTTTGAGACAATCTCCTGCCACAGCAGTGGGAGGGTGTGGCGGAAGCACCGATTGCCGCTGCACCTAGGAGCACGCAATGCAATTTTTCCATCGATTTCTGCCACAGATCTTTTCAATTGATCCGTCTTCATTTTCCTGCCGCAACCCGATTCCTTTTAATATGAGCGTCCGAAATCTTAAGCACTCATGACAGGGTTTCAGCTCGCCTCCACGTTTGCTCCTGCCGGATCGCAACCGGAAGCGATCAGAAAATTAATCGACGGACTTGAAAACAACGACCAGTACCAGACATTGCTGGGCGTTACCGGTTCCGGTAAGACATTTACCATGGCAAACGTGATCGCGGCCGGCAACAGGCCGACACTTGTACTTGCCCACAACAAGACTCTCGCAGCCCAGCTCTACCAGGAATTCTGTGATTTTTTCCCGCACAACCGGGTCGAATACTTTGTCTCCTATTATGATTATTACCAGCCGGAATCCTACATCCCGTCAAAAGACCAGTATATCGAGAAGGACTCAGCCATCAATCCCAAGATAGAGATGCTGCGTCTCTCGGCCACCGCCTCGCTTTCATTCAGGCGGGACGTGGTTATCGTCGCTTCTGTCTCCTGTATTTTCGGTCTTGGCAATCCGGAGAATTTCCGGAATATGGGATTTGAGCTCTCCGTCGGCCAGAAAATCACCCGGAACGATATTATGAGCCGGCTTATCGATATCCTCTTTGAAAGAAATGATATCGAACTGATGCCCGGCAGGTTCCGGGTCAAGGGAGATATCATCGATATCGTTCCCGGGTACTTCAATAACATCATCCGCATTGAGATGTTCGGGGACGAGATTGAACGCATCCGCGAGATAGACAAAAACACCGGTGCAAAAAAAGAGGAGATGAAGTATTTCTATGTCTATCCTGCCCGCCACTTTGTCACCCCGGAAGGTACCCGGAAAGCGGCGATTGCCTCGATCCGCAGGGAACTCGATGAAGTCCTGCCCACACTCGGTATGATCGAGGCACACCGGCTCGAACAGCGGACCAGTTTCGATATCGAGATGATAGAGGAGACCGGTTCATGCAAGGGGATAGAGAACTACTCCCGGCATTTCGATGGCAGGAAACCCGGTGAGAAACCCTACTGTCTCCTCGACTATTTCCCCGATGATTTCCTCATGTTTATCGACGAGAGCCACCAGACCATCCCTCAGCTGCACGGCATGTATAACGGTGACCGATCGCGGAAAAAGGCACTCATCGATTACGGTTTCCGTCTCCCCAGTGCCTATGACAACCGCCCGTTAAAGTTCCACGAGTTCGAGCAGTATATGGGAAACGTGGTCTTTGTTTCGGCAACACCGGGCGATTACGAGGTGAAAAAATCCGCCCAGGTGGTTGAACAGATCATCCGCCCGACCGGTCTGGTCGACCCCATGGTAGAAGTCCGGCCGATCGAGGGTCAGACAGATGATGTCATCAGGGAGGTGGAAGCAACCATCAAGAGGGGCGACCGGGTACTCGTCACCACGCTCACCAAGAAACTTGCTGAAGAACTCTCAGAGTTTCTCGCAGACCAGGGCATACGGACACGATACCTTCACTCTGAGATCGAGACTCTCGAACGTAGCGAGATCATACGGGAGCTCCGGCTTGGGAAGTTCGATGTGCTTGTCGGTATCAATCTCCTGCGGGAGGGACTCGATATCCCCGAAGTCGGGTTCATCGGTATCCTCGATGCGGATAAGGAAGGGTTTCTCCGTGACGCCCGGAGCCTGATCCAGATCATCGGTCGTGCAGCACGGAACATCAATGCAAAGGTAGTGTTGTATGCCGATGTTATGACCGATTCGATGAAGCGGGCGATTGCGGAGACAAAACGGCGCAGGGACCTGCAGGTCCTGTACAATACCGAGCATAACATCATTCCCAAAACCATCAGGAAACCCGTCAAGGAAAAAGAAGTTGACATCAAGGATACCCGGCATGTGCCCCGCACAGAAATTCCCAATGTGGTCATCGAGCTCGAAAAGCAGATGCGGGATGCAGCAGAAAGTCTCGACTTTGAACGGGCTATTGCCTTGCGTGAACAGATTAAGAAGCTGAATGAACGAATACGTGAGGCGGGCAAACGCTCTCATGAGAAGTAGACGGGTCTTCGTGGTTTTAACGGCCTTGATGACGGTTTTCCCTGATGATTTAGTATTGTGATGATTCCCCGCCTCAGGTATATTCTCTCACTGAAAACGCCGCAGGGCGTCCCTCTGGGGGCGGTGGCGTTCATCATAATTTGTATGAGATCAGCTGATTCCCGAATTTTATTCAACGGTTCTTAGGTAATTGATGAAGTCATGATGGTCACCCGCCTCAGGGCCTCTCCGAGGCACGGCGGGGCACGGCCGTATCATGAGTATTCTCTCACTGAAACCGCCGCGGGGGCGTCCCATCGGGGGCGGCGGCACTCATCATAATTCGCATGGAGATGCCAATTACTGATTGTGAATCATTTAAAAAGTGAACCGGAATTCCTTTCTCCATCCCGTACAGGGGACTTTTCCCCCTCCCGTTTATCCCAGACCCCACGCCGCGAGCGTCGTCCTCTGGGGGTCAACATCAGTCCAGTCCCAGCCGAGCGCTTCAATAATCCGCGAGATTGGCTGTTTGATGGTCTTGTCCAGCATCAGTTCCCAGTCGACGACAAACTCACAAGGTACCTGGTCACCGTATTCAAAACAGAGCACGTCTGTCTTGGGGTATTTTGAGGTAACAGCCCGGATATAGATCCTCTTGGGCTTACTGCCTTTGCCAAATTCGGTATGGAGGTGGATATTGGCATATTTTGCGCCCCGCACCTGGGCATCATCAGTGGCGTAGTCATCGAGTGATTTCCCGATACCCCCGGGGATCCCGATCTCATCGAGGGAATATTTCCCGGCACGGTACTTCGTAATCACATCTGCAAGGTACGCCTTGATCCCCTCATAGCCTTCACCGGCGAGGATCATCTCCATCACTCTCATCTGAACAATTTTGGTGATCTGCGGGGTATCGCTGCGTTTGATCTCAAAACCCACGATATCGGTTTCACTGACTGTTTTGCCTTCCTTCCAGACCAGGGAGCCGGCGTAGCGTTTCTTTTTCCCTGCCTGAAAAAACCTGGCGTAGATCTTCTCGAACTTGATGGAGA